>JBBQJP010000026.1:0-56647 GCA_038326025.1 Burkholderiales bacterium | reverse complement strand
AGCGGTTATGCACCGGATTGCAAATCCGATCAGCCCGGTTCGACTCCGGGTCGCGCCTCCACAAAATTTCACTTGAATCCATGATTCAAGCAGGGCCGCGTCATGCGGCCCTTTGTGTTTTTTGCCTGCCATAACTGTCGTTATTGGTTTCTGGGTGCCGGCAATCCTTAGCCGTGCGACAACGAGGCGGACACATGTGAGCTCCGGGACCGTGCCAACCGGGAAAAACTCAAGTACCCTAGTCGTCACAGGCAGATTTCGAGAGGAGGCCAACGATGGGATTGCAATGCTGCACGGGGGCCCAGATGAGTTGCTCTATGGGCAGCTTACCCGCTAGTTTCAGCGCCACGCCCCGGCCAACGACCACGTCGGGCGTGCCGGTCGGCAACATCACAGATCATGTGCCGATCATGAATATCGCGCCTTTCGGCCTGTGCCAAAGCCTCGCCAACCCGTTGGTGGCGGCGGCCACAGCGGCCGCTTCGGGCACCTTGACGCCCCAGCCCTGCATCCCCGCCACTGCCGCGCCCTGGTCGCCCGGCTCGCCGACGGTGTTGGTTGGGGGCATGCCCGCTTTGAACAACAGCTCGACGCTGAGCTGCATGTGGGCGGGCACGGTCAGTTTTGTGGATGCAGGGCAGGTGGCGGTGACGGTACCTTGACGTGGCAGGGGCTCAGGCGCCGGCTTAGGTGGCGCTGGCGATCAGTGGTTGCAGGCGTAGCCGACTGTCTTCACCTTTGCTGTCAGGTGATGAAGGCAAATCTTCCAAGACCGACTAGGTATCCAATTTGCTGATCTTGATCGAGTTGTCGATGGCCCATGAGCGCTTGATGCGTGCCACGTGCGCGGTCAGTTCCTTTTCAGCCATGTCGGGGTGGCCTCGGTCCAGGTGTTGCTGTATCGAGCTGTTCTCTGAGCTGTCGCCGATGAACAGGTTCTGCGCGTAGCCGAAGAAGGCCTGGTAGCGTCGCTTGGCGGCGGTTTCAATAGCAGCCTGGCTAAGGTCGCCCACCACCGGTGTGCGCGCCAAGGCGATCGAGCCTCTTTGTTCGAGCAATAACTTGGCCTCTGACCATTTCTTGTTCTCGAGCGACTTGCTGTAGTGCTGTGAGATGTCGAACGACGACACCACATGCCTCCGCGCCAGTGCACGCCCGCCGCGTGTGCCCACGTTGACCAACTCACCCTTGCTGTTGCGCCTCAGTTCGCTTTTGTCGGCGTGCTGGGCGGCGACGTCGCGTTTCTGCTGCAGGCTGAAGTTGCCGCGTGGCAGCGGGAAGGGCTTGACCGGCGCGTCGGCCAACTGCCAGCCATCGAGCGTGAACACGATGTGCCTGGCCAGGTCGCTGAGCTTGAGGTCGAGTTCGGCGGCCTTGGCTTCGGCCTGCGTCTTGGGCTTGCCGGTGACGGCCGGGCTGTTGTTGTCGTCGTAGGCCACAAGAACCTGCTGAATGACACCGATCGCCTTCTCTTGCGTCTGCGCCGTGCCAATGGGTTTGCTGCGTTTGGCGCCCTTGATCGCGCTGTTGCGCTGCGCCTGTGCGTCCAGGAAGGCCGAGGGCAATTGTGGCGTTGACCGCAGCACCAGGCGTGCGGTGCGCGCGCTACTGCCGTCGAACGTGAGCGTATGGTTCTGGCCGGCGGCGTTGACCGGCAGGCGTTTGCGCCACCAGTTCAGGATCTTTTGCGCCCCGGCCTTGGCCTTGCTGACGAAGGCCTTGGCCATGCGCTGGATCCATGCCACCACCCGGTCCAGCGCCCGGTCGACCGGCGCGCGGATGCGGGCGATGACCAAACGCACCTGGTCGGCCACCCGGCCCAGGCCTGCGAAGCCGGCGAGGAAGTTGATCGCCAGCGTCAGCATCCCCGCCATGGTGGTCTCCACCCGTGTGGCGGCGGCAGCGATATTGCCGGCGGCAATCGCCATCATCGAGTCGAGGAAACCGGTGATGACCTGCGCGATGCGGCTTAGCTGGGCGATGAAGGTGGTGATCGTGCCGTAGATCGACATGATGGCGGTGATGAAGCCCGCGCCGGGTATGAACATGGCAATCAGGCGTGGCACGGCGCGGGTCATCACCAGGTTGACCACCATGGAGATGATGCTGTCGATGGCCATCTGCTTGACGTTGGCCAGTTGCTCCTTCATCTGCGCCCAGGCGGCAGCAGGGCCCTCGCGCACCAGGGTGACGACCAGGTCGAAGCCCATTTCCATTGCCCGCACGGCCGGCTCGCCAAACGCCTTCACCAGTTTCTGGCGGATGTTGACCCAAGTGATGCCCAGCACCGACAGCACGAATTTCAGGATCTCCGGCAGGCTCAGGCCCCGGGGGATGTAGATGCCCGGCAGCGAGCCGGTCAGCCAGCTGATGATGCTGGTCTGCATATGGCGCAGGATGTTGCGGCCGAAGCGCTGGAAACCTGACTTGGCCGCGTTCACCAGATTCCTCACGAAGCCGATGGGGTTGCGGAAGATGCCCTGCATCGCGCCGCGCGCCCGCCGCAGGTAGCGCATCGCGCCGGGGGCCACGACCGAGAAGATGATCTCCAGCAGCTTGATGACCGTGCCCAGGCCCCAACGGATGAACTGCCCGGCGACGCGGCCGAACACGCCGATGATCCTGGCGAAGGCACGTGGCACGATGATGATGTCCACCAGTTGCAGCGACTGGAAGGCGGCCAGAAAATTGCCTGGAATCGCCATGACGATGCCCATCAGCCCCGCCAGAGCGCCCTCGAACCACGCATAGGCCTGGCCGATGGCATTGCCTTTCTGGATGTTTTGCCAGACCTCTTCCTGGCCGATCAGGGTCATGAAGCCACCGAGCAGGGCGGCGGGTGTGCGCGCCACAGCGGCCCCGGTGACGGGATCAAAACCCAGCACCGCTTTGAGCAACGGGTAGCCGCGCGTGGGCTCGATCAGAGCCGCGATGGGCAACAGGATCGCGTCCTTGATGAAGCGGATGATGCCGCTGACCAGGCCGACACCAAAGGCGATGATGCGGTCGATGGGAGCGGTGACGATGTGTTTGGCGCGGTTCCAGACGCCGCCCAGATCGAAGATGTCGGTCCAGCCCAGGCCGTCGAGAAAGTCGTCGATGCTTTGCCGGATCGCAGCGCCGATATCGCCCAGCACGCTCAGCTGGCCCTGGGCCCAGCTCGCCACCCTGTCCACGATGCCGTGGTTGTCCAGCGCCTGCGAGATCAGCGTGCCGCCGGGAATCAGCTGGATCATCGCGCGCAGCAGGTTGGCCGCGGTGCGTGGCACGGCGCGCAGGGAGACCGGGTTGAAGCCCAGCAGCAGGGCCAGCATGCTGAAGCCGGGGATCCAGGCGGCCTTGTCGGCAAAGTAATCCAGCGCGTCCTGAACGCCAAGGCGGTGCACGGTTTGCGGTTCAACGCGTTCGCGCACCGCGGTGTCCACGCTGCGATGCACGGTCTGTGAAGCTGCGCTCTGCTGGATCGTATGCGTCAACTCATGCGCAATCAGCGCGCGGCCCGACGGGGCGTCGGGCTGGAAGCGGTCCCGGCCAAAAAACACATCGCGCCCGCTGGTGAACGCTGCCGCGTTGAGCCGCCGACTGGCACGCGCCGCTTCGCCGCCGGTGTGTACCCGCACGTTGGCAAAATCGGCCTGAAAACGCGGCTCCATGGCGCGTCGCAGGCGCCGTGGCAAGGGCTGGCCGGCTGAGCTTCCAACACCCAGTGCGGCGGGGATGTGGCTCGTGGCGGGCACCGCCGTGGCGAAGCGCCTTGCTTGCGGCGCCACAGCTCCAGAGGGCATGGCAATGATGCGGTGCGAGACCCGCTCCGCCTCGCGTTCAGCCGGATCCGTGGTGCGCGAGACAGGCACGGCAGCGGCGGCCTGGGCGGCACGTACGGCGCTCGCGGGCATGCGGATCGCGACGGGGCTTTTGGCCACCGGCGCGCGCAACACCATCCTGGCCGTTTGCGCTGCGGCGGTCATGTGGCCCCCACGCTTGTCACGTCGTGTACTGCGCTGCCCCCCAGGGGGGCGTTCGCACCTTGGAGCGGTCCGGCGGCGGTCATGTGGCCCCCACGCTTGTCACTTCGTGTACTGCGCTGCCCCCCGAGGGGGCGCTCGCGCCTTGGAGCGGTCCGGCGGCGCTCATGCTTGCCGCCTTCACCCCGTCCGCCCTTCTTTCAGCAGCTCACGGCGCACGCCTTCGCTCGTGTCTTCGGCGCGTAGCACGGCATCACCCCGCGCCATGGCCCGCAGACAGGCATAACGCAACACGTTGAGAATGGTGCCGCCACTGAGCTCGAACTGTTGCGCCAGCCGCTCCAGATCCAGCGCGGGCTCCAGGCTGACTTCGGCGGGAATTGCCTCGCGCCACAGCCGCAAACGCTCGGCGGCCTTGGGTAGCGGGAAATGAATCACCGACTGAAAGCGGCGCAAAAAGGCGTCATCGATGTTCTGCTTCATGTTCGACGCCAGCACCACCACGCCGCTGAAGGCCTCGATGCGTTGCAGCAGGTAGCTGACCTCCTGGTTCGCATAACGATCATGTGAATCGCCGACACCGGTGCGCTTTCCGAACAGTGCGTCGGCCTCGTCAAAGAACAACAGATAGCCGTCGCGTTCGGCGGTGTCAAACAGGCGGGACAGATTTTTCTCGGTCTCGCCGATGTATTTGGATGCGACCAGAGACAAATCGACCCGGTGCACCTCGCGCCCGCAGCGCTCGCCCAGCAAGCAGGCGCTGAGCGTCTTGCCCGTGCCCGGCGGGCCGTGGAACAGGCTGACATGGCCCGCGCTGATGCGACGGCCCAGGCCCCAATCGTTCAGCAGTCGCTGGCCGTGGGTGAGCCACAGGACGATGTCGTCCAACTGGGCCAGGGTGGTGGCGGGCAGCACCAGGTCATCCCAGCGCAGGCCCGTCGTTACACGGCTCGCCAGCGCGCTGCGG
This sequence comes from Burkholderiales bacterium, assembly GCA_038326025.1. Classification (GTDB taxonomy): domain Bacteria; phylum Pseudomonadota; class Gammaproteobacteria; order Burkholderiales; family Burkholderiaceae_C; genus CAISIP01. The sequence continues at coordinate 51,715 of JBBQJP010000026.1, read as the reverse complement.
TCCGCCAGCTGCGGCAGCGCCGGGCCGGGCAAAGCCACTGCAAGAAAGCTGGACGCGACTTGCAACAGGCCGTGCAGCAAAGAGCCACTGGTCGGCGCGTCGCCCGACGCAGCGCTGACATGGATCAAGTCGTGTTGCGCCAGTCGTTGCATCGGTGCGAGCCGTTGCAGGGCGCGCAGACGGGCGGCAATGTCGTCGCCCGCGAGCACGAAGCAGGCGGTTTCGACGGTCGGCAGGAGTGCACCACCGGGCCCGATCACCGCGCCGAATTCAGTGAACGGCCGCTGCGTACCGGGGTTGAGTGTGGCCAGCACGTCGAGCAGTTGGGGGCGCAGAAACGGCGCCAGGGCCAGGGCCATCAGCAGGCGTTCGGTGGGGTCGAGCCGGTGGTGATGAACAGCAGCGGCATAGCTGCCGCCTGCGCTCGTCGTGAGGGCGGGTGGCGGGGCCAGCGTGCCGGGCAGTTCGGGCGAACTCGGAGCAGTAGCGTCAAAGTAATGCGCCAGTCGCTGCTCGATCACCTGGGCCAGCCACTCCAGCTCCGCCTCCAGGTTGGCGGCATCGATGGGTGTTGGCTCGGCTCGCTTCATGGCGCGTGCCAATCGACCATCAATGGCAGTGGCATCCAGGGCAGTTTGACCAGACTGATCGACCAGGGCAGCAGGTCCAGCAGCATGTCAAAACCCTCGGCCTGCATCTGCAAATGCCAGGCACCATCCGCCTTTCGCAAAAGACCCCGCCGCTGCAGGAAGGACAGTCGCAGGCCGTCGACGCTGGTGTTGCCCAGTGCCTTCCAGTGGTTGCGCACGGCGACCAGCAGGCTGTCAATTTCTTCCAGGTCGGCGGCCATGGGGCGGGGCAATGAGTCGTTGAAGGCATCGTCGGGTGCGCGGCCCAATAACAGCTTGATCAGCGGCAATTGATGCTCGGCCGCCTGCACGTCGCCACAGGCCAAGGCGTGCAACAGGGCGCAGGCGCGTGGCAGTGACGCGTCGTCTATCGCGCGCCCCTTGTGGTCAACAAGCCCGCAGCCGTTGAGCAGACGGGGCAGGTAGGGGTGCAGCAGCACCAGGCCGGCCAACGGGACAAGTTGGCTGTCGGGCACAGTTGTCATGGGCCTGGTCGGGGCCGGACTCTGGCCACCCAGTGGTGACGGGCTGTGCAGGCCGTCGGCCGATGTGTCGCCCAAGGCTCGCCGCAGGGCCGCAGCCAGGTGATCGTCCGGAGCGTTGGGTGATGGCGCTCCGATGGCCGTGATGGCCGCACTGCCGGCGATCCACTTCGTCACGGCGAGGGCATCGGGTGATTGGCTGGCACTGTTGCCCGTAGAGATGGGGGCACGCAGACCTTGCAAGGTCGGCCACACCAGCCATAACGCCAGCCATTCGAGGGCTGCGGCGGGGTTTGTCAGCAGGGCGAACCAGGTATCGGCCAGGGCCGGGGCGAGGCCTGCCGGACGGGGGCTGTGTGCCAGCCAGCGTTGCCGCTGCGCCGCGTTGAGCAGCGGCAGCCAGCGCAGCAAGGCGCCGATGCGCCCGGGCAGCGGCGTCGTCGCGCCGAGCAGATCGGTCAGCGTTGCGCCTTGCCTGTCTGGCTGCAGCAGCAAGGCTTGAAGCGCCGCCTGCGCCGCGCCTTGCAGCGTCTGCTGCTGCGCCTCGGTGCTTTGGCCCGCCAATGTCCAGGGCAGGCTGGCGCTGGCGAGGTAGTGGCGTAACGCGGCGTGGGCAGACTCGGCCGTGCTGGTAATGATGTTGGCGCTGTTGCGGGCGGCGCCAGCCATCGGCTCCATCGCGGCTGTCCGATCGGCGCGGCGGGTGGCGTCGGCCGGCAAGGCCGCTTGCAGCGCTTGCCGCAGTGCATCTTCCACCAGGGCAGGCAAATCAGCGTCCATTTGCGCCAGACTGGCGGCATCCAGGCGCAAGTCCAGCGAGGGCAGATGCCAGTCTTCGCCTGCCAGGTCGATGCGGGAAAAGGCCTGTTCCAGCGCCGCGCCGACATCCTCGCTGCGCCGGTGCAACAGGCGTTGCAACGCGAATGCGTCCGCCGGGTTCGGCGCACGCGCCTGCCAACGCAGGCGTCGTACGCGGTGCGGGCCTGAATCAGCCATGAGCGTCGTCCACGGCCATCAGCGACGGCCGATACCGCCAATCACACGCAGCTTACCGATCAACGCCGTCTGGTCCACACCCACGCCTGTGCCGGACGAGATGCCGGTCAGCCGGGTGTCCAGCACGGCCTTGGCCTTGGTGTCGTCGATCTGGGCGACGCTGCGGCCCAACTGCGTTGTCAGCTCCACCCCGGCGTCGCTTGCCACGTCGATTTTGCCGCTCACCACGCGCTCGGTCACGGTCGCAACGGACGCGGCCAGATCGGTCTGCGCGGCGGCCAGATCGCGCTCGAACAACACGCGACTGTCGTCGGGCAGGTTGGGCTGGGTCAGCATGTCTTTCAACTCCTGCACGCGATCGAGTTTGCGGGTCATGTCGCGCGCGTTGAATTCCAGATAACTGTCGCCCTTGAGACCTTCCAGATCGGCCAGGCCCGGCGCCACGGTGCGTTTGGGCACGACTGCGTTATTGGGCACGAACACGCCCTGTACCAGGCCCTGGATGTTGGCTGCCTGCTTTTCGAGTTGGAATTGCAGGCCGGCATTGGCAACCTTGAACTGTTTGTCTACTTGGGCCAGCACTTCGAGCTTCAGTGGCTTCAATACGCGGATGCCGCCGGTGACGATGACCGGTGGCCGGTAGGGTGGGCGGGTCAGCGGCGGCTGTATCGGCTCGGGCGCTTCGATCTCGGCCGCCGCATAGGGCAGCGTGAAGTCGCCTACCACGCGTCCGCCGTCGTCGTAAACCAGTACAAAGGTGCCGCCGCGCCAGACCCCGCCGAGGTGGTCGAGCCCGGGGTGATCCTGCACAAAGCGGGCGAACATGAGCTTGTCGTCGGCGCGGTCATCGTCGGCCTGGATCAGGTCGTCGAGCCAGTCGATCCAGTGCGGCGAGTTGATCTGAACCAGCGAGTCGTAGGGCGAGACGAAGTCCGCACGCGAGACATTTCCGAGGTTGGCGCGCGTATTGCCGACGCTTTCCAGGGCCGTTGCGTAGCTTGTTTTCCAGGCCACGCCGCCGGCCGCTATCTGCGCTTTGTAGCCACTGTGGCTGGTCTGGCCCAACACCGGCCTGGCGCTGGCCTGCAGACTGCTGATGGCGCTTAGCGCGTTGCCGGCCGAGGTGATGGCCGACGAACCGTTGTCAGACGCCGCAGGCACCTCGCCCGCACCGACCGCTGCGGTGATATCACCCAGATAACGGCTGCCGAAGGCCTGGCTTTCTTCGAGCCGGTGCGACACGTCCTGCCGCATCAGATAGTGCAGGCTGTGCAGCGGCGTGTAGCGGATCGCCGGGCGGCGCTTGATGAGTTTGCGGTTGTTGTGCAGCAGCACTTCCTGCACCTGCAGGGGCAGATTGCGATCCGCAATCTGCCGGCGCAACTCGTCGCCCACGGCCTCCACCTGGCGGCCCAGATGCCCTTCCACGCGGAAGAAATCAAAACCGCTGATGGCAAAGCCCAGCGGATCGCGGGCCTGGGCGCTGCTGGCCCAGGCGGCGCTGCGGTAGCCCAGGTTCTGGCCCTCGCGGCGGCTGGCCGAAAGACGGAAGTTCCAGGCGACATGAATAGGAATAGGCGGGCCCTCGCCGTTACGACTGTTCGTGTCAAAGTACCAGGGGATGGCGCGCTCTTCCAGCGTGCGGGCGTCGCCGAGGCTGGGAGTGATGACGGTCGTTACGTCGGTGGGCAGGGCAAAGGCGCGGATCAGTGCGTCAAACTTCCAGGCCAGAAAGCGGCCGTGGGCGGCACTGTGGCGGGCCGAGGCGTCGAGCGCAGACGGGTAGAGCCCGGTGCGCTGCGCTCGCGGTTCAGCCAGCGCGCCGAGCAGAAGGTGCTTGGGGAACGCGGCTACGTCGGGCAACATCACGCCGTCGTCGTTCAGCAGCGCCTCGCGCAGTTCGCTCCAATGCGCGATCAGGTCCTTGACGTAGCTGTACCAGACCTGGCATTCGCCGCTGGCGCTCGAGTTGGCAAGGCCGCTGGCGCTTTTGTCCAGAGCCGCTTGCCAGCGCCCGGTCGGGTCGGCGCCAAACATGTCGCTGAGCACCTCGGGACATTGGCGCGCCAACACGGGCAGGGCGCGCTGCAGATCGCGCAGGCTGAGGTTGGCGCTGTCGCGGTAGCGCGCGGCCAGCACGCCGACGCTTGTGATGTCGCGGGCCAGGGCCGGGCGGCGCATGGCCAGTGCGGGCAAGGCCTGGGCGCGGCTGCTGACGGGTAGCAGCGGCCGCGCATCGAGCAGGGCCTGTGCGTCGGCGCGCGAGATCAGCAAAAAGCGCAGCCGGTGCAGGGCGTCGCGGCCCAGGTTGTCGCAGTCGGTGCCGCTGCACAGATCGGGGTCGTTGACCACGGTCTCCATCAGCATCAACACCGCCTTGTCCGACAGGCCGCCGCTCAAGCTTGCCAGTGGCACGGCCAGCACATCACTTTCGCCGACCGGTACCAGCTCTTGCAGATCGAGCATCGTCTCGCCACGGTGCAGCGGGGGGTAGACCGCGGCGGTGGCGTCGTAGGGCCGAAAGCGGTCGTACACCGTATCCGTGGCCAGCCGCATCAAATCGCCGTCGGTGCTGACGCCAAAACCCGCGCTGACGCGCACGCTTCCATCGCCTTGCAGCGAAACATGCAGGCCTGCGACCAGGCCGACGCCGTCAAGCAGCACGCGGCCCAGGCGCAACTGGTCGTCGAGATAGTCGGACACGCTGTTGAGCTGGCCGTGCGTGAGCACCTGGTCGGGCTCGAATACGGCGTAGTGGTCGGCCAGCGTGTCGAGGCTGCGGATGACTTGAAGCGGATCAGCCATGGTGCGTGCTCCTGATGTTTATGTGACGGGTGGTGGTTCGCTGCCCAGCGAGGCGCGACCCAGGATGAATGGCGGCTTGGATTCATCGCCGACACAGTCGAACAGCGCGCCCACCGGGTAGACGTTTTTGATTCCTACCAGGGCTTGCAGCAGCGCCTTCAATTTGCCTGCACGGTCGGTCGTGCTCAAGCCGCCCGCCAGCATCAGCCAGTCGCGCCAGGCCGCCTGGACCAGCGACATGTGGTCGGAGTTGACCCAGCAAACAGTGGGCAGGATGTGGGCCGGCACCTCTCGGCGGATCGTGTGTTCGACGAACTGACGGAAGCCGTAGTCCCGAAAGCGCCCGGCGTAGGCCGGCAGGATGATCTGCAGGCGGTAGCTGTAGGGATCGACATCGAGGCAGTCGTTGCAACTCGTGTCGGCGCAGATCGAGAACAGCGTGTCGGTATCTTGTTGCGGGCGCAGCAGCAGGTGTTCAACGACGTATAGCCCTTCGCCGCCGTAGAGACCCTGCAGATACGTCATCAGCTCGGTTATGGCGGCTTCCATCGCCTCGGGGCTGTCGAAGTAACGGATGCGGCGGGCCAGCACCTCGCCTTCGGCGTCGATGATGTTGAAGTAGGGGCGCCCCTGGCCATCGATCAGGCGCTGGTAGCCTTCGGGCTGCTGGCCGCGCTCAATCGCCAGGATCATCTCGGCGCGCGCCGCTTCAGGCGTCGGGTAGCGCGTGCTGGACGACAGCAGGATGTTGTGCGTGACGCGGTGGCGCACGCGAAAACGGTATTCGTTGATCGAGTCGGGCTCAAGGTCGATCTCGTTGTACAGGTCGTAGCTTGCCAGACCCAGGTCGCGCCGGCTGAAATCGGCGATCCCCAGCAATGCGGCCAGGCGGCGCTCCAGTCCACTGACGTTGTCGGTGTTCCAGATTTCTGCCGCGGTGGCGGGGCGTTGACGCATCGCGGCCGCGCGGTTCATCGTGAGCCCGGCCGCCTCGACCAAAAAGCCCGCCTTGTCGCCGATCAGACGGCCGGTCGCCGTGTGAAAAGCCGACGCCATCGCGCCTGAATAGTCCGAAAAATCTTCCGCGATGCGGGCCAGCAGATGATCGAGCAGACGGTGTTGGCGCGTGGCTGCCGCGGCTGGAGACTCCAGTGCGTCCTGGATCGTCTGGAGCAGATCTGCCGGCAGGGTCTGTGGCGTCGGCCCGGCAGGGTAGAGCTTGGCAACATCGACCACGCTGTCCACGACTTGCGAGGCCAGCACATGCGGCGCGGCCGTGGCCCCGGGACCGAAGCGCCGGGCCACTTTTTGCAGCTCTTCATCGGCGACCGACAGCCGCAGCCGCGCCTGCGACAGCAACGCCAGTTGATCTGCCATCAATTGGTCGAACAACAGCAAAAAGCCCTTGAACTGCAACACCTGGGCCAGCCGCTGTGGCGTCGCCCGCTTGCCGAGGCCCGCTTCGCCGATGCCGTACAGCGCCGGGAAGTCGTGCTGCACCGAGTCCCAGGTCGCCAGCGGGCGACTGTGGCCCAGGCGCGGTGCCGGTGTGCTGGTGCCCATCGGCGTCTCGACCGCCAGCCTCGCCGCTTCGCGCAACTCTGCCAGCCGAGTGGCCACGGGGCCGGGCATGTCGGCGATGTTCCACCCCTGCACCGCCAGGCCGCGCTTGCTGAACACCAGGCGGCCCTGGTTCAGCGACAAGCGCGGCAAGCGGCCGGGCAGTACCTCAACCCGCCAGGGGTTGGGCACCAGCACGGGGTCGGCCACCACCGCGGTGGGGTCGGCGTCAGCGGCGTTCTCATCGCTCTCGTCGATGCGCTTGAGCGGGTTGATGCTCAAGCTGCGCACCGAGCGCAGACCCGGCACATCCATCGCCACGCCGATCACATCGGACAGGTGAATCTCGGTGGGCAGGGCGCTGGCCAGCAAGTCGGCGTCGTCGATAAAGCCATGCTCCAGCAGCGGGCCGTCAAAGGCCTCGGCCAGGGTCACCCCGCGCGCGATAAGGGTGGCCAGATCGTGGTTGGGCACCGGTGGAGCCAGCACCTGGCCGATGTCGAACAGCAGCTGCGCGGCGACCTCGGTCACGTCGGCATCGGGCGCCAACTCCAGTTCGGCGCAAACGGAGAAGTACTCGGCGCGCACGGCCCGCACGTCGATGAAGTCTTCGCACAGATTGCGCGCGGATTCGAGGGCGCGGCGTACGTCGGCCAACACACCGTCGCGCTCGACCTGCGTGTTGACCGAATCCATGAACTCGATACGCACACGATACAGACCTGCCAGTGGCACTTCCTGGTATTGCGGGTGCCCAGGCGGCGTTCGGCTCAGTTCCTTGCGGCGCAGATCGGCATACAGCAGCACGTCGGTCACGACCACAATCCAGGCGTTCTTCACTCCCGCAAGGTCGATCAGCAGCTTGCGCCAATCGAGCTCGGTCAGCGCCCGGTTGGGCAGCACGGCGCGCGGCGCAAAGAACTGCGCGTCGCCATCGACGTCGCCGGCCAACCGGTCTTCAATCGGCAGGCTGTGGCGGTAGGACAACTCGGTCAGCGCGTAACAAAGCAGTTCAAGCGTCGTAATGCCGGGGTCGTGCGTGTTGTGGTCAGTCCACAAGGCGCCGGACAAGCGCCGCACCTCGGCCAGGCATTCGTCGAACAGCGCGCGGGCATCAAAAGCCGGGTTGGTGTCGGGCAAGGGAGAGATCGGCGGCAGGCGTTCGAGCGTTGTCATGTCAAAGCTCCTCTATGCGGTGCCGCGCGGCAGAGACGAGGATCACGTCGGGTGCATCCGGCACGATCTCGGCCACGTCCTCGCCCGAGCCTTCCAGGCTCAGGTGAAAGTCGGTGACGAAATCAACATCGGGCAGGTCTTCGACAAAATCAAGCAGGGCGGAGCGCAGCATCCGGCCGCCGAAGCCGAGCGTTGTCGAACCATCGAAGGCCCACGGCGACAAGGCCTGGCGCAAGGCCAGGTCAATCTGCGGCTGCAGGAAGTTGAAGCCCAGGCCGTTCCCGCTGCGCAGTCGCAGCTTGAAATCGACTTGCACCGCCCGATAGCCGGGGTTGTGCACATGGACCTGCGTCTGTGGGCCCACGCGCGCCATGAGGTGTTCGCGAATGCGCGTCAGGGTGTCCAGATCCACGCGGGGCTGCAGCGGATCGACGGCGTTCATGTTGCGCAGGTCGGGCACGACAACCACCATGTAATGGCCGGCGGCAAGCCACGAGGTTTCGCTGGCGTGGGGAATGCATTTGGCGCGATAGACAGACGGAAAGGCCTGCAGCACCAGGCGCTCGATGTCCCAGGGCGTGATGGCCCGGTTTCGGTGGCGCAGGCGCTCGCTGGCACGGCGGGCCAGGGCGGTGTCACTCTCGACCAGCGCGCCGCCAAAGGATGCAAACGGCTGGGTGATGGATTTGACAGCGGACTGCGGGGTTGTGAGCCTGGTGATACGGGCGGCAGGCAGCGGTGACCGCAAACGCTGCGGGTCATTTCCGCCATCCGCGAACTGCACTTCCAGCGCGTTGGCAAAAACGCCGATCACGTCGCAGGCCGCACCCGGCTCGGCCGGTGTGGTGGCGCGCAGCCACGCCAGGCCGGCTGGCGCGCGGCTGTTGGCCGTGCTCGTCTCCCTGGGCAACACGCAGGCGACAAGGCCGCTGCGGCGCAGATCGCAGGTGGTGTCCAGGGCCAGTTCACCGGGTACAAGGGTGCGCCAGGCGTTGTCGGCCAGCACTGACCACTGCAGTTTTTGGGCGGCGGCCAGCGGGTCGGCACTGCCTTCGGCCAGTTGCAGCAACAGGCTGACCGAATCGCCTGCCTGCACACCGGCGAGGCCGATCAGAAGCTCGGCCGCCGCCGGATGGGCGGGTAACAAATTGACGGCCGCCTGCGGTGCCCAGGGACGGTTGACCGTGAGCCAGGCCTGCTCGCGCGCCAGACCCAGCGCGTCGATCTGGAAGAACTGCACATCGGTGTCGGTCAGCGCAGCAAGCGTTGGGTCAGCGATGCGGCTGGCGTCACTTTGCGCGGTGTAGTCGAGCGTGATTTCCTGGATCTTGGGTGTGTAGGGCTCGTTGAGCAGGGTGGGCACAAAGGTCTTGCGGGCTTCGACATTGGCGGGGGGCAGGGCGGCTTGCAGCGCCTCACGGCGGAAGTCGCCGTGCAGCAGGCTTTCGACCAGGCTCAGAGTGACGAAACCCGCGCGTGCAATGGGAGCGGTGGTGTTTGAAGAAGCAGATGTGCCGCCAAAGCGGCTGTGCTCGCCCGATGCGCTGGCTTTGGAACTTCGGTGCACCGGCTGTGCATACTCACGCGACTCGGCGCGTTGATGCGCTTTGGCGCTGCCGCTGGCGTGCAGCGCCAGGTTTCGCGTGGCGGGTGTGGGCGTGCTGTTGATGGCACTGCTGGCGTTGATCGTGATCTGCGTCAACGGCACCGCCAGGCGCGGCAGCAGCGTCACCGTGCTGGACGTGTGCGAGGCACCGGTTACATCGCGCCAGGTGGCGGTGGCCCCTATGCCGTTGCTCATCTGTGCGACCCGGCTGTAGTGGGCGTAGTGGGTGGACAGGTCGGCAGGTGCGCCGTGCCAGCCGATGTTGAGCGTCATCGAGGTCAGCGGTTTGCCCAGCGCCTCGGCGCAGCCCACATAGAACCGCGAGCCGACCACCGGCTGCGGGCCGAACGGCAAGAACGCTTTCTTGGAGCTGAGTGTGGCCTCGTCGCTTTCCAGCAGCAAGCTGCGCAGGCCCGTGACAGCGACGGCGACCTGTGCGTTGGCCAGGGTGATGGAGGCCAGCGCGCCATAACCCAGCGCAGCATCGGGTTTGAGCAGGCACAACACGACCGGCAGTCGCGCAGGGAAGTCGTTCAGATGGATGGCTGGATCGTGATCGACGATGGCCGCCACGCTGGGCGCGACCGAAATGGTCAGGGTCAGCAGGTCCGCCGCCAGGCTGGCTGTCATCGACAGCGGGCCCAGCCAACTTTCCGGGCCGCTGAGGTAGGCCTCGAAGCTGGCGGCGAAGGCCGCGGCCGTCAGGCCGGTCGGCCAGCCGCCAACACGCAATTTCAAGCTGATGCTGCGCTCGCCCTCGGCCAGTCGAAGGACCGACGAGGCGAGGGCAAAACCGATGGGTGCGGGCGGCAGGGTGTTGCGGCCGAAGGGCGGCCAGTGCGGCGCGGTCTTGTCCAGCGGCGCGCCCAGACCGTCGGCAGAATTGGCGACTGGCGCGAACAGCAGTCGTTGGCCGTCGCGCAGCGTGCTGGCCAGTTGGGCGACCTGCGCATGGCCCACCACCGTGCTGCGCAGCGGCGCGAAAAGCTGCTCCACCTTCAGTGCGTCCTTTCCCGCCGTGAAGCGGTGGTCCGCCGTGATGGCCAAGGCCGCCGCGCCCTTCTTCAGCTCCAACACCAGATGGGCGCGGTCCGGCTGCGGCGGCTGCGGTGTGAAGCCCAGCACCTGCTGCATCTGGAACTGCAGATGCTCGGCCGTGAACTGGTTCAACAAGGCCTGCGGGCGCGCAAGCTGGCGCAGAAATGCCAAGATCAGTGCGTGGTGCGGGGCCACGCCACCGGCCGGGTTGTGGACCGTCCCATCGGCCAATTTTTTGAGCGCAGCGACACTGTCGGTCGGCAGATAGGCCAGCCAATTTCCCGTCGCAGTGGCGGGGTCGTTGGCATAAAAGCGGATCAGCGGCGCCAGGGCGCGCAGGCTGCTCAGCAGGCCGTCGGCATCGCGGTCGTCCAGCGGGGCCGAGGCGGGTTCGCGCGCGCTGGCGTCGCGCTCTGGCTGGGCGCAACCCAACTCGGCGATCAGAGCGCTGATGACGGGGTCCGAGGCGGCGCGTGTGGTGGCCATCATCAGGCTCCCGGCAGCACGCGGTCGCGCAGCTCGTTGGCGTCGCCCAGGTAGTAGGGGTAGACGAGGTTGAAGCGGCTGTTGGTGCTGCGCACGCTGTAGTCGAGCCGGATCAGGAGCAGGCCTTGCAGCGCTTCGCTATCGTCCACCACCAGCTCGATCACGCGGATGCGCGGCTCGTGAATCAGCAGCGTGGTGGTTATGCGGTCAATCAGCAGGGTGCGCAAGGTGGTTGTCAGAGGCTCGAACAGCAGGGGCGTCATGTCCAGCCCGAACTGCGGCTGCAAGACACGCTCGCCGGGCAAGGTGCCGAAGAGGATCTGCAGGCTTTGATGGATGTCCACCGCGTCCTCGACCATGGCCACCTGCCCGCCCGCAAAACTCGGCGGAAAGCCAAAGCCGCGGCCGAGGAAGTGGGGGTGGTCGTCGAACGTGGCCATGCTCTGGATCTACCCGAGTTGAATCGCCGAGCCGGCCACCTTGACCACGCCGCCGCTCTTGATGTCATTGCTGGCCGCGCCCTCACAGGTCAGCGCCGTGCCGGCCTTCACGTCAAGCGAGGTACTGCTCTCCAGGCTGATTTCGGTGCCGGATTTGACGGTCAACGCCTTGCTGCTTTCGATCGCGATGCCGTCGCTGCTCAGGACGATCTTGTTGCCGTTCTGGTCCTCGATCGTGATGCCTTTGGCGTCGTCGTCGAGGATCAAACGATTGCCGCCGGGTGTGAGCAGGGTGACGATCGTCTTTTCGTCGTCGAATAGCAGTTGGATGCCGCTGCGGCTTTTGTAGCCTTTTTGCGGATTCTCATTGCTGGGCGACAGCGGCGCGGCCTTTGCGCTGCTGTGCAACATGCCCAAAATCACCGGCTGGCGCGGGTCGTCGTCCAGGAAACCGACCAGCACTTCGTCGCCGATCTCGGGGCGGAAGAAGAAGCCGCGCTCTGCCCCGGCATCAACCTCCGCCACCCGTGCCCACACGCCGTCATCGCCGTCTACCACCAAGGGGAGCATCACGCGCACGCGGAACTCGCCGTCGGGGTCTTCGTTGTCGGTCACCACGCCCGCCTGCAAACCCGCGACCGGGGCCAGCAGGGCCGCGGTGCGATGGTTTTGCAGGCGCTCGCGCAGGGCAGGGTCCGGCGCGGTGCCGCCGAACTGCAAATGTGTTTTCCACCCACCGGTGGTGTCGAACTCATGGCGCACGCCGCTGACGAGCACGTCGCCCGAAAAGCGTTCGCCCACGCCGCTGAGCTTGACGGTGTCGCCGGGCAAAAGAGTGGCGATTCCGGCACACTTCACGCGTCCACTAGCCAGATCAAGCCGCGTGGTCTGCCAGGTGGCAGCGGCCAGAGCGGCGGCCTCGGCGTCGTCGAGCGCGGCGTGGCGCAACAACAGCGCGGCGGAGCCCGCGCCGTCGGCCAGGGCATCGGGATCGAAGTTGCCAGGGGCTTTGAAGGTGGGGGTCTCGCCGTCCGTTTTGCTGACGGCCTGGTCGGCCGCCTGCCAGGTCAACACCGTCACGGCCGCAGTTTGGGCACGGCCGTCCACCTCGGCGTCGAACTCCAGCAAGGTCGCACCAAAGCGCAACTCGGCGCTGGCGCTGGCAATTGCGGGCTTCTTGATCACCAGATCGGCTGCACGGGTCAGCACCAGCAGTCCGTTGGTTTGCGCGCGTGCATTGATGAAATCCCAGTCACTGCAATCGTGTTGCACCAATTGCTTGTGCGTCACCGTGGTGCTTTCCACGTCGGCGCTGATACCGGCCGCGCCGAGCAACGACTCCATCGCATCGCTGTCGGTCTGGTCGAAGAAGTTGGCGCTACGGCGCACCAGGGTCAGGCGGCTCGCAGCGTGGCGGCATTCCACGATCAGGGTGCTGGGTGACGCTTCCCGCACCTTCAACCGTATTCCGGTGACGAAACCTTTGAACACGAGCGTGTTGCTGGATCCGTCCCCGGCTGAAATCTCCACCGCTGCGCCGGGCGCGAACAGCGGCTTGTTGCTCAACGGAAAATCGCCCTTGCCCGCCGCGCCGTCCGCGTACGTCAACCGTGCCGAGGCGATGCGGTTGGCAGTTGCCGTGACGCTCAGTGCCTGCAAGGCATGCTCGCGGCTTAATGCCGCGCCGTCCACTTTGACGGTGAACTCGCGGTGCTCGGCGGAAATTGGCAGGGTGCGTTCGGCGGGCATGGCGGTTTATTTCTGCAAAGGCGGAAAACGCACACGCGTACCGGCGGGTTGATGGCGAACCCCGTTCAACTTGTTGGCGCGCGCCACCTTCAGATACAGGCCCGGGTCGCCATAGATCTGCTGGCACAGTCCGGCCAGGGTTTCACCAGCTCGCAACACGCGCACATGGGTCAGATCGGGTGACTGGTCTTGTGCCAGCGCCACGCGGGTCTGGTCTTCCACGGCATCGACAAACACGGCGGTGATGGTGGCGCGCAACGGTGTGCCGTCGGGCTTGAACAGTTTGTAGACGATGGACGCGCTTTTGAGCACGCAACGCTTGATGGCCACCGTGCCCCAGGCGATCTTGAGGTAATTGGGGCGATGGATGTCGCCGTTGTAACCGGTGACGGTCTGGAATTTCTCGACCTGTGTCTGCACATCGATCTTGACGCCGTTGGCGCCGGTGCCATCGATAAAAAATGCCAGGGTCATGTCGCCCGGCTTGACCTTCTTGAAGTCCATGCGGCTGCCCGTAGTGCCCGAACCCTGGGCCACGTCGTACTCCATCTCGTAGGCCAGCGTGATCTCGTTCGGGTTGACATAGGACTCGAAGGTATCAAGCAGACTCGACTCGGCGAAGTCCGGCGTCGAGTAGGCCCGGACCAGCAGTTTGTTGAGTTGCCCTGTTGCCACGGTTCAAGCCTCTTTCTGCTGGCGCAGGATGTCCATCACCCGCTCGACGCACTCGGCCACCAGGGCCTGCTTGTCCTGCGCGGGGGCGACCGGGGTTGACGTACCACCACCGGCGGCGTTGCTGACCTCGACTTGGATCACGATTTCGTCAATCAGGATAGGCATGGCGTTCAACTTTCATGGCGTCGGAAATAACGATAGCTCAGGGTCAGTGTCTCTATCACGAAGGCATTGGCCGTGGCGTTCAAATCGGAAATCGACCACTTGACCGGGAAGGCCCCGACCAGGTGCCAGGTCATCAGTGGCTCGTGTGCGTCATTGAGCAAGGTGACGTTGACGTCGCGCGGATCCACATCCAGGTTCTCGATGCAGTTCTGCGCCCATTCCCACACCTTGCTGCCCTTGAGCAAGCCGCGCTTGAGCACCAGATCGCCGTATTTGCTGCGGCCGGGATAACGCTGGACAAAGCGGTTCTCGCCGCCCTCGGCCATCTCTTCGGTCGTGACCTCGATGGCGAGGCCTGCGACTTCGACAAAGCGAAGGTCGTCAGCGACAGGGGTGAGACCGAGCACTTCCACCTTGAAGTGGAAGCCGACGGGTGGCGTGAACATGGTCGTCAGGCGCTAGATCAGCGGCATCATTCGTTTTGCAGTTCCATGCCTTCGTGCGCGATCTCGATGGACTCGATCGCCACCTCGTTGCCGCTGGCCTTCAGCCCTGGGCCCTCCACCTTGACCGGGAAGGCGTTGTGGATCTTCCAGGTCATGACCGGTGCATGTTCCTCGTTCAGCAGGCTGATGACGACATCGCGCCGCTCGACCTGGTTCAGCTTGATGGTGGACAGCCATCTGAAGAAGTCGTTGTCGGCCTTGACGATGCCGCGCTTGAGCGTCACGTTGCTGAACTTGCGCAGGCCGGGCATCTTGATCGATGAGTACTCCGGGAAGGACCCGTCGCGGTACTCGATGGCCTGGTTCTCCTGCGTCAGGCCGCTCACTTCCGAGAAGCCGATGCGGTTGCCACCCCACTGGACGGTGAAGTGGAAGACGGGAAGGGGGTATTGCTGGGGCATGATGAAAACTCCGGTGATGGTGAGGTGGCACGTCAGCTGGTTTGCAACTTGTGCGAGAACTTCAGGATGATGAATTCTGCGGGGCGCACGACCGCCATGCCGATCTCGACATGCATCCGACCCTCCAGGATGTCTTGCGCATTCATCGTCGAGCCCAGGCCGCAGCGCACGAAGAATGCGTCCTTGGGGGTGGCCCCGGCCAGCGCACCTTCGCGCCACTTCTGCGTCAGGTAGTTCTCAATCATGCCTCTCACCTTGACCCAGGTGTTTGCATCATTGGGCTCGAACACGGCCCAGTAGCTGCTCTTCTTGACCGACTCCTCGACCATATTGAAGAAACGCCGCACAGGCACATAACGCCATTCGTTGTCGTTACCGGCCAGCGTTCGCGCGCCCCATACCAAGGTGCCCTTGCCGGCAAATGCGCGCAGCGCATTGATTGATTTGCCGGTGGTGGCGTCGACGTTGAGTTCGTCCTGGTGGGCGTTGTCCAGTCTCACCATCGGCTCCACCACGTCGGCCACGCCGACATTGGCTGGAGCCTTCCACACGCCGCGCGAGGAATCGATGGCGGCATACACACCGGCCACTGCGCCACTGGGCGGCACGACGATGAAGTGGTCGAGCAGGGCACCCTTGACGATGTTGTATACGCTGGTGTCCCAGGCGGCATTGGTGGGATCGCCCAGGTTTTGCAGCGTCGCGGGGGCCTCAGCGTCCAGCGACACCAGCACGTTGCTCTCGTCTGGCAGGACGTAGTGATTGAAGCTGGACTTCAGATCGGGAAAGTAGAGCGCGCCGTATTTGAGATGGTTGTTGCCGACGCGCGCCCGGTTGGCCAGCAAATCTGCCGGCTCCTGCGGCGCACTGCCGCCGAACAGATCGAGTATGGCGAAACGATCCTTCAAGCTGCCGCACTGGATGAGCATGTTCTGCGCCATCGTGTTGTAGCCGACGCCGCCGAGCTTGAGCGCATCAGGGCAGACCAGCAACGTGGGCTCGTCCTCCAGCGCCACTGCGTCAAGCCCGGCCGTCAGTTCGGCAATGTCCATCGCGCCGACATAGTCACCAACCGAGACGATGTAGCACTTGCCACCGCCATTGTCGAAAAACATCTTGATGGCGTAGTACAGCAGGTGGACCATCACCGGCGGCACGATGGTGGTGGTGATCAGCCCCGGGGACACCGTCGTTCGGGTGACCGCGATTTCGGGTGCGTCTGGCGCGCCGAAATACTGCTCGTACTCGGCGAAGCTGAAGATCTTGGTAGGTTTGCCCAGCAGATCGTTCGCAATGATCTTGCTGGCTTTTTCGGTGTAACCGATGAACGCAGGAATGGCGGTTTCGACCTCGGCCACCGAGGGCGGAAAGGTCGAAATTTCTTCGATATAGACGTCGGGTGTGCGGTAGGTCGGCATGAGCGCTGCTCCTTGAGAATTAACTGAGGCTGAGGTGAACGACGAATTGCGCGTCGTGGCGCTCGGCACCGGGCTGCGGCAGATTGCCGATCAGCACGTCACCGTTGCGGTGCAATTCCAGGCCCACCGGCCCGCGCGCGCGGCGGGCCACAGTAGCTTGGGCTTCAAACAGGGCTATGCGGGCGCTGCCGCTAGGGTCGAGCAGGGCAGGGGCCAGGTGGCTGGTATTGAAGTTGGCCGGGGCCACGCGGTTGAACACAATCGCGGGCCGCGACTCGGCGGCAAAGCCGGTGTCCTGCACGCTCAGGCTGTCGAACTCGGCCAGGCCGAAGCGGTTGGCGACGACGTAATAACGCAAGGTATCGCTGCGTGCGGTAAAGCTCAACGTGAAAGCCTGTCCGGCGGGCAGATGGCCGGCGTCGAAGCCAAGTGCCAATACGCCCCAGGCGTTGACGAGTTCGGGTTCGACCCATAGTGCCCAGCTGGCCGCCGGCCCTGCGCCCTGCTCTTCAACCCGCCATTCGCCGTGGGTGTAGAGGCCCGGCAAGGTCCAGGCCTCGTCGCCGATGTTCAGCACAGTTTGTGCTTGCAAGGTGTTCGCGGCATCGAAAAGGCGCAGGGTCAGTGGCCGTTCACTGGCGCGTGGTTCGATGCGCAGTTGCTCGCCGCTGATACGCACCGCGCGCGGGCCGCCAAGGGCGTTCGCGTTGGCGGTGTTGTCCCAGACTGCTGCATCACCACGCGCCAGGCCCAGCGGCGTGGTGATGAAGTCAAAAGAGACATCGCGCGGCTTCAAGCCTATGAGCAGGCGCAGGCCGCTCAGATCGGACAAAGGGGCGTTGTTGCCATCCACTTCGACCAGCACATGCAGCGCGCCGTCCAACACCCGCAGCAGGGCATGTGCCCCGGCCAGGGTTCGCTCGGTGGTCAGCGTCAGGCTGAAGCTCAGCGCCTCACAGTTGCCGCCAAAAAAGCCGTGCTCGACTGTGACGGTCCAAAGCGGGCGGAACCTTATGCGGGCCATTTCATTTGCCTGCGAGTGTTGTTTCGATGACCGTGATCGGCGCGCCGGTAACGGTTGGTTCCAGGTCTTGCAGCACCACCATGCGCAGCCGGTAAACGACCGATGGCAGGTGCTTGGCGCCGAGGCAGGCCCACATCTGGTTCATCTGCTCCGGCCCGTAGCTGAGCAGGTCCATTGCAACGCGCTCCACGCCCTCGGGCAGGGCCGGGCTGCTCGCTGGCGTGAACAGCGGCCGTGCCTGGAAGAAGGTGAGGATCAGGGACAACATGCGCAACGCCTGGTCGTACTGCTGAAACCGCCCGGCGAACAGCAGCACGAGGTTGAGCTTGAGCGGTGGCGGCAACACGACTTCGCGCCCGTTGATGATCGTGCGCTCCGGCATTTGTTCGCGCGTGCTGCGTTCTTCGTCAATCTGGAACAGGGTCAGCCGGGTTGTATCCACTGGCTGCGTCCACAAGCCGCGGTCGTCGCACAAGGCCCCGACGCTGACCGCTCCCAGCTCGGTGCCGGTGCGCTTGACAAGGTGGGCGTTGACCTCGTCTGCCAGGAAAGAGAGGGTCGTGTCGATCACGATGTGTTCGTTGTAGCCTTCAAAAGTTGGCACGTCAATAGCATGCGGCGCCTGCTCGAACTGCTCGGCTGGCGCGAAATTCAGCTCGATTACCGGCTCGCTGCTGCCGCCTTCGGGACGCGATGCGAGAGTGGTGCTGGTGATGCGCGCTTCGATTGCCTGGGATGAAGACGCGGTCGCTCAAGGTTTCCCGACAGGATTTGCCCCCCTCAAATGGGGGGCTCGTTTTTTGTACGTGCGTGGTCGTTAATGGTTTCCAGATGTTGCCAATAGCTATTCGGAAGATCGCCGCGCAAAACGGCGTCGCATTGCCCGTCCCGCTCGAAATCTTTGTCAAGACGCTGCGCAGCGCCGGACGGTTTGATGACACCAGCGACGTAATACGTGCCGGGTCGCGTCTGCGGGAGAAGCGGCAAATTTGACGGGCATTGACGCAGCAGGTCATGCGCTCGGCTTTTGCCGGGCGTGCCATTAGTTGGCCAGGGCCCCATGCTGATGCGGTGTCGCATCCTTCAGTCGTGTTCCTATAATTTGTTGAACCGTTTGATTTGTGGGTATCTGCAGATCCGATGGGACCGGTTCTCTTCCTCTTTGTCCGCATCGTGGTTATGACATCACGCATCGATCCAGCTCTGATACAGGCCTACCGGGAGACGCAATACCGGGTGCTGGGTGCGCATTCCATGGTGCTGCGCCCTGACGTTTTTTCGAATGACCTGGCGGCCCTGCATCAGACCTTGGCGGTCGACTGCAGCGGCTTCATTACAGCCTGCAACCCCTACAGCCAGGTGGTAGACGCCAGAGCCAATACGCAGCGTCAGTCAGAACTCGCAGGTGTGCTGGCGTCTTGTGGCCTTGTGGTGTTCGAGGGCATGGGCAAACATCCGAATGCTCAATGGACCGCCGAGCCGAGCTTTCTGGTTGCGGGCATCGCGTTGGACGAGGCCTGCGCCATGGGCCGGCAATTCGAGCAGAACGCCATCATCTGGTCTGGCGCGGACGCGACACCGCATTTGATTTTGTTGCGCTGATCCGGTTTGCCGGTATGGGCGCCAGTCCCTCCGTATTCCACGGCGGCGGCCTGCTCGCCAAACGTCGCGAAACATCGTAATGGTGCGCGGGACGGGAATCGAACCCGTACACCCTTTCGGATACGGGATTTTAAGTCCCGGGCGTCTACCAATTCCGCCACCCGCGCGATGCAGCCGGGCATCGTAGCAGATGCATGAGACATGCCCGTTACTCTGTGCCGGCCATAAAGCCAAGTCAACCACCCCGGTGACCGTGGCATGGGCCCGCGCGCTCACCCGACTGCCGCAGGCGCGGTCGAATGAAGGCGCCGGCAACGTGGCATTGTCCGCGTTGCACGGGCAACCGGATCGCCCGGTGAGAGCCTTTCGGCGGTCGCAACCAGGTGTCCCGTGTACAGGGTGGCATGGCACAATGGGGCTTCTTTTGCCGGTCCGGCGCCAGTGGCCTGAATGTTATTCAGGCTGTCGGTGCGGGACGGCGGACCTACCAGGGACCGACCCATGTTCATCCGGTGCCGCCCAGGCCTGTACCATCCGCATGGCCCGGCCCCAGATTCCCTATAAACGCCATGTCACGCTCAGATCCCCCTTTTGAAATCCACCTGCATGGCGACGTGCAACTACGCGCCGAAGCGCAGTTCGAACAAATTCAGGAAGCACTCAAGCCGATCTGGAAATACGCCGGTGCGCGATCACTGGCCGACGGCGCACGCAGTTCGTACGAGGACGAGCCAGGAATACGGTTCGATGCTGCCAAACACATATTGCAGTTCTGCTGGACCGTCGGCGGGGCTAACGACTTCCGTCAGACTCTCGACGAAATGTGCATGAACCTCAATGACCTGGCCGACACGGGTGCCGCGATCGAGGTCAGCTTTTATGACACCGAGTTCGACGATGAGGATGCCGAAGAGGATCCGGAAGCAGAGTCGCGCGACGACTTTCTGATGCTGTTTGTCGGCCCCAACCCGGCTGCCATCATGCAGGTCCAGCGCGACTTGCTGGTGCAGGACCTGGTGGCGCTGATGGAACGCCATTTCGATGGCTCCGAACTTTCCGGTGTGGTGGCCGAAGTCGACAAGTTGTTCACGCAGCGCTTTGATGCCCTGGTCAGCTCTCTGGAAATCGGCAAACCCCGTCGTGGTCCGGGCGGAGGGCACGGCGGCTCCGGCCATGGGGGCGGGCGCAAGCCACGGCACCTTCACTGAGCCGTCGGATTTCCCCCTCGAAGCTACTTGAAGCCTCGTTCACCTGCCGACGATTGAAAGTCGAATTTGCGCAAGAAGATCAGTGTGGATGAACTGGAGCTCGGGATGTTCGTGGAGGAGATCTGCGGCTCCTGGATCGCCAATCCCTTCTGGCGTTCCCGGTTCGTCGTCTCCGACCCGCAGGACATTGTCATGCTGCGCGCCAGCAAGGTGCGTGAAGTCTGGATTGACGTGTCCAAGGGGACAGATGTCTGGCCGACCACGGAGATTGCGCCGTTGACACCGGTGGCGGAAGTCCCTGCAACTGCTGCGCCAGTGTACGCAGCGACGCGCGAGCCGGTACCGATTGCGGATGAACTGGTGCGGGCCCGGCAGATCTGTGCGGACGGCAAGGAAGCCGTGACGTCGATGTTCCGCGAGGTACGCATGGGCAATGCGGTCGACACCGAGAGTGTCGGACGCCTGGTCGAGGAGATCTCGGATTCGGTGGCGCGCAACACCAGCGCGTTGATCAGTCTGGCGCGTCTCAAGACCGCTGATGACTACACCTACCTGCATTCGGTTGCCGTGTGCGCAATGATGATCGCGTTGGGGCGCAAACTGGGCCAGAACGACGACCAGGTGCGATCTGCCGGTGTGGCCGGTTTGCTGCATGACGTGGGCAAGATGCTGCTGCCGACCGAAATACTGAACAAGCCCGGCAAATTGACCGAAACCGAATTTACGGTGATCAAGAGCCATCCGGCCAAGGGCCACACATTCCTGCTCGAAGCGCTCAAAATCGATCCGGCAGCACTGGATGTTTGCCTGCACCACCACGAGAAGGTGGACGGTTCTGGTTACCCCAAGGGCCTCAAGGGCCCGGACATCAGCGTGATGGCCAAGATGGGCGCGGTGTGTGACGTGTACGACGCAATCACGTCGAACCGGCCTTACAAGTCGGGTTGGGATCCCTCGGAGTCGCTGCGCCAGATGGGCCTGTGGGCCAGCGGGCATTTTGATCTGCCGGTGTTCCAGGCGTTTGCCAAGACGCTGGGCATTTATCCGGTGGGGTCCCTCGTGCGGCTCAGTTCCGGGCATATCGGTGTGGTGACCGAGCAGACCAAGGCGTCCCTGACATTGCCGGTCATCAAGGTGTTTCACGTGGTTGCCACTGGCAAGCGGGTCGAGCCTTTCATGTTGGACCTGTCTGACCGCGGCTGCAAGGAGAAGATCATTGCGCGGGAAGACCCGGCGCAGTGGAACTTCCCGGATCTCAACGCATTGTGGTCGGGCGGCGTAGTTTGATCGTCCGCGCGGAGGGTTCTGCTCGGGCCCTGTCGATAGACCAGGGCCTGCGCCACCGCCACGATCACTTCAGCCGGATACCCGGCACCGCACGACCCGTTGCCACGTCAATCGCTTCGCCGCTGTCCAGGCTGATGCGGTAGTACTCGCGCAATACATTGCCGGCAAAACCCAGCTCCACGATGGACACGTCGTGGAACGCGGTGGTGATCCCATTGGGCAGGATCTTGTTGAAGTCTTCGGCAATCTGGTTCATCGAGGTCTGAATCGCGGGGTCGAACGTGGCCATGCTGTAGACCAGGGTGTTGTGCGGGTTATGCGGGCGCAACTCCTTGCCGTCCTTGACCACGTTGACACCGCTCACGCCAACCGTCTTGACCAGGTCTCGACCGGCCTCGGACATCTTGGCATAGACCGGCCCGGTGACGCGCGGCAATGGGCCGTCGCGCAAAGGCGTCAGCGCTGCCGTCGCGACCGTATTGAATGCCATCATGTCTTCGAAACCCTTGCCTGACTTGACGATTCCCAGATCCAGCCACCATGGATGACCTGCGCCTTTGGCAGCTTCGGTGGTGTAGAAGTTCTTCAGCGTCAAGCCTATGGCGGGTGGAACCTTGGGCATGGCGCGCAGCATCTTCAGCGGTGTCGAAGGGTCAGCGCTGTGGATGTGAACCACGGTCACATGCGGAATGTTGTAGGCCTGCGCTTCGGCGGCCAGGCCCAAGGCGACCAGGCGTGGACGCAGCGGCGCATAGATCTTGGCATTGAGCTCGTCATTGACCTGCGGAGGCAGTTTGTAGACCAGTCCATAGGTTGCCTTGTGTGCCCTGAATTCGGATTGTCCGATGGCGCTGTTGTCGATCGTGGCAGCAGGATTGCCGGTTGCGCAGGCGATCAGGGTTGAAGCGCTTGCCAATGCAAGCGCCATGCGCAGTGTTTTGTGTTGAACATGAGATCCCCCGAAGATGGTGGATGGTTTGGGTCGCCGGCGGTCCGGGAGATCGGAGGCCGACTTTGTGGCAGGACGAAGACTTATTGGGGGGATAGACATCCGAAATGTTTTGATCCCATGTTCCCTGCCTGCCTGCGTCGTTCAGTCGTCAGCTGCCCCGTGTGACCGGCATTTCTACCGCCCTGGGATTGGCGGCGTATTTACCCAGTTCCATTTTTGCGATGGCATTGCGGTGCACCTCGTCCGGGCCGTCGGCGAAGCGCAGCGTACGCGCGTTGGCGTAGGCATAGGCGAGCGGGAAGTCGTCGCACATGCCGCCACCGCCATGCACCTGCATGGCCCAGTCGATCACCTGACAGGCCATGCTCGGCGCCACCACCTTGATCATCGCGATTTCGTTCTTGGCCACCTTGTTGCCAGCGACATCCATCAACCAGGCGGCCTTGAGCGTGAGCAGGCGCGCCATGTCAATCTTGCAGCGGGCTTCGGCGATACGCTCCTGCGTCACCGTCTGCGATGCCACTGTCTTGCCAAACGCAACGCGCGCGGAGGCTCGTTTGCACATCAGTTCCAGCGCGCGTTCGGCCAGTCCGATCAGACGCATGCAATGGTGGATGCGTCCAGGGCCAAGGCGGCCCTGTGCGATCTCGAAGCCGCGACCTTCGCCCAGCAAAATATTGGACACAGGGACGCGCACGTTTTCGAACACCATTTCGACGTGGCCGTGCGGCGCGTCGTCGTAACCCATCACGTTGAGCGGGCGCAGAATGCGTACGCCCTTGGTGTCCGCAGGCACCAGCACCATGCTTTGCTGCGCGTGGCGAGGCGCTTGCGGGTCGGTCTTGCCCATGGTGATAAAAATCGCGCAGCGTGGATCGCTGGCGCCGGAGATCCACCATTTGCGGCCGTTGATGACATAGTCTTCACCATCGCGTTCGATGCGGGTCTTGATATTGGTCGCGTCGCTGGAGGCGACGTCGGGTTCGGTCATCGCGAACGCCGAGCGGATCTCGCCCTCGAGCAGCGGCTTGAGCCAGCGTGCCTTGTTTTCGTCGGAGCCGTAGCGGGCAATGGTCTCCATGTTGCCGGTGTCCGGCGCCGAGCAGTTGAATACCTCGCTGGCCCAGGGTACGCGCCCCATGATTTCGGCCAGCGGCGCGTATTCCTGGTTGGTCAGGCCGGCGCCGGAGTAACCGGAGGCCTGCGCGCTGTCAACCGGCAGAAACAGGTTCCATAACCCGGCTGCCTTGGCTTTGGGTTTGAGCTTCTCGATGGTCTGCAAGGCACTCCAGCGCTTGCCGGCCGCGGTATTGGCATCCAGCTCTGCCTTGTAGTGGGCTTCGGCGGGGTAGACGTGCTCGTCCATGAACCGCTGAACCCGAACCTGCAGGTCCTTGGTCTTGGGGGAATAGTCAAAATCCATCATGGTCTCCAGTTAGGGGCGGACATATCCGCGCTGGCGAGAAAGGGGATGTGTCGTCTCAGGCACGCAACGCGAATTTCCAGGCCATCTCGGCCAGGGGTCGTACACCTTGGGCCGAACTGGCAGCTTGCGCACTCGACGCGGTACCCGCCTCGACGCGCTTGGCAATGCCCTGCAGGATGGCGGCAATGCGGAACAGGTTGTAGGCCATGTAAAAGTTCCAGTCGGCCCGCAGTGCCTCGGGGGTGGTCAGTCCGGTACGTTTGCAATACTGACTGATATAAGCGCCTTCGGTAGGAATGCCCAGGCTTTGCACGTCCAGTCCTCCGATGCCGCGAAATGCACCGGGTGGGATGTGCCAGGCCATGCAGTGGTAACTGAAGTCGGCCAGGGGATGGCCCAGCGTGGACAATTCCCAGTCCAGCACGGCCAGCACGCGCGGCTCTGTCGGATGGAAGATCAGGTTGTCGAGGCGGTAGTCGCCGTGCACGATGCGGGTCATGCCGGCATCGCGCGCGCTCTCGGGTATGTGTGCCGGCAGCCAGGCGATCAACTGGTCCATTTCGGCGATCGGCTGCGTGATCGATGCGGTGTATTGCTTGCTCCAGCGTCCGATCTGGCGTTCGAAATAGTTGCCGGGCTTGCCAAAGCTCTCCAGGCCCAGACTGGCATAGTCGACCTTGTGCAAGGCTGCGATCACCCGGTTCATCTCGTCGTAGATGGCGCCTCGTTCGCTGCGCTGCATGCCGGGCAGGGACTGGTCCCACAATACCCGTCCCTGCACGAATTCCATCACGTAAAAGGCCCGGCCGATCACAGACTCGTCCTCGCAAAGAACGTGCATGCGGGCCACCGGCACATCTGTGCCATGCAAGGCGCCCATCACCTTGAACTCGCGCTCGATCGCATGAGCCGATGGCAGCAACTTGGCCACCGGGCCGGGCTTGGCGCGCATCACGTAGCTGCGTGAGGGTGTCACCAGCTTGTAGGTCGGGTTGGACTGGCCGCCCTTGAACATTTCGACCTGGATCGGGCCTTCGAAGCCCTCAAGGTGGGCTCCAAGCCAGCGTGACAAGGCATCTACATCGAAACGATGCTTGTCGCCGACCGTTCCGGTTCCGACAAAATGGCTGTAATCGGTCATAAGCTCAAGCTTTCTCTTTTGGATTTCAGTGATCGGCCTCCACGATACGCATCAAGGCGGCGCTGTCGCGCACGATCAGCCCACTGGTTTCGATGCGTATGCATTCCTCGCGCTCCATGGCCTTGAGCTCCTGGTTCACGCGCTGGCGCGAAGCGCCCAGCAACTGGGCCAGTTCCTCCTGCGCCAGATGCAGGCTGATACGCATTTCCGAGGCATTGGCCAGGTTCGCCACGCCATAGCTGCGCACCAGATGCAGCAACTGCTTGGCCAGGCGCGCACGCAGCGGCAGTGTGTTCAGGTCTTCGACCAGACCATACAACTGGCGGATGCGCCGCGCATGCAGACGCAACATCGCTTCGTACAACTCGACGTGCTGCGACAGGATTTTCATCAGGTCGGGCTTCGCCACACACAAGACTGTGCAGTCGCCGTGGGCAAAGGCATCGTGCGTACGCCGGTCGCCGTCGAAAATCGAGACATCGCCAAACCAGATGCCGGGTTCGACATAGGTCAGCGTGATCTGCTTGCCCGAGATCGACGTCGAACTCACGCGTACCGCGCCCTTGGCGCAGGCGATCCACTCCTCGGGCGGATCGCCCCGGGCGCAGATCAGATCGCCGTTCTGGAATCGTTTGACGTAGGCACATCGCAAAATATCGTGCCGCAGCGAAGGCGACAGGGTGTTGAACCAGCGACCGGAGTTGATCGCTGCGCGCTCGTCGATGGTAAGGATTGGCTCGTCCATGGTCTGTCTTGTGGGTGACTGCAAGTTGCCCACCTGTCACGCAGGGTACCTCACCCGTTGGGCTTCAATATTCCAGACCGGCATAGCGCCGCGCGCCTGGCGCTATTGTCATGCCTCTTCGTGCAGCAGGCTCAGCCCGATGGCGCCGCGCCGGCGTAGCCAGGGGCTGGGGCGGTAACGCGGGTCACCGTAGACCGTCTGCATGTTGAACAATACTTCAAGAACGTTGGTGGGGCCCACGTGGTTGCCCAGCGCCAGCGGACCCATCGGGTATCCCAGTCCCAGCTGCACGGCGATCTCCAGATCGGCCGGCGAACAGATCGCCTGCTGACACATGTCCGCGGCGATGTTGACGATGGTGGCCAGCACACGCTGGGTCACGAAGCCGCCACTGTCGCGGATCACGCTCACCGCCTTGCCGTCGCGCGCCATCAGTGCGTGCGCAGCGTCGCGCATGTCGGAACGTGTCGCAGGGTTGGTCGCCAGCACGCGGCGCCTGGTCGTGGCGTCATCCATCAGCATGTCGATGCCGACCGTGCGCGCCGGGTCCAGTCGCTCGACGACCGCCACGGTGGTGACATCAAAGCCCAGCGGCGCAACCAGGGTCAGTGCCTGCGGCGACGGGTTCTGGCCGGTTTCGATCCGCGCGTCCAGATTCTTCAGCAATTGCAGCAACTCGGCGCGCCGCGCAGCGCGGGGAGAGACCCAGACCGGGGGTATTTCGTCGACCAGGGGTGTTGCCGGTTCGGCCGGGATCTGGGCCACGCCTTTGTCGTAACGGTAAAAGCCCTGACCCACCTTTTTCCCGACCATGCCGCCTGCAAGCCGCTGCGCGGTAATCACACTGGGACGGTAGCGCGGTTCGTTGTAATACTGGCGATAGACTGATTCCATGACCGGATGGGATACATCGAGCGCGGTCAGATCCATCAGTTCGAAGGGGCCCAGCTTGAATCCGACCTGGTCCTTCAGGATGCGGTCAATGGTGGCGAAATCGGCAATGTTCTCGCTGGCAACCCGCAAGGCCTCGGTGCCGTAGCCGCGACCCGCATGGTTGACGATGAAGCCGGGCGTGTCTGCGGCCCGTACCGGTGTATGTCCCATTTGGCGCACATAGGCCGTCAGCCGGTCGCAGATCGCTGTATCGGTGCGTAGTCCGGCAATGACCTCGACCACTTTCATGAGCGGTACCGGGTTGAAAAAGTGCAGGCCGGCGAATCGATGCGGTGCCCGCACGCGGGCGGCAATGGCGGTGATCGACAGCGAGGAGGTATTGCTCACCAGCACGGCCGTGTCCGCGACGACATCTTCGAGGGCCGCGAAAAGTTTGGCTTTGACGTCGAGACTCTCCACGATGGCTTCAATCACGAGATCGCACGGCGCCAGGTCGGCGAGCGACTCGACGCATACGAGTCGCGATTTGTAGAGCTGGTTCTGCGCGGTGTCCAGGCGACCTTTTTCCAGTAACCGGTCCCATTGTGCGAACAAATCGGTGCGGGCGCGCTCGCCGGCGCCCGCCTGGTTGTCGAACAAAATCACCCGGCTCCCGGCCTGAGCCGCCATTTGCGCGATGCCGCGCCCCATGGCACCCGTGCCGACAACCCCCGTGGTTTGAAACTGTGCTTGCATGGTTGGGATTATTGATCGAAACGTTTGACACCCGATCCGGCCTGCGGCAGCAGCGCCCTCTGTCCGAGCGCGCCCTCAAGGCCATCGGATGGTAGTGACTGGCGCGTCTACGCAACAGCCCTGAAGGTGTTGTCTCAGGCTGAGGCACAATCGTGTCGGTTCTCGAGCGCGAGGCACTGGCGTCCGGTCATGGCCCGTTGCCGGGAGACCTGACGCCAAAGCACTTCATTTTTCAGGTGACTATCGACTCAGACCGATGCCAATTGCAAACATCCTGACGGCCCTTTCCAAACGATCGCTGGCGACGCTGATCTTGTTGACGTCGCTGCAAAGTCAGGCGCTGACCCTGGGGCGGATCCAGGGCGCCGCGCTGATCGGTCGCCCGTTGGCCGTCTCGATTGGCGTGCAGTTCGATCCGGCGCAGAGCCTGACCAATGCCTGCTTCGAAGCCGATGTGTTCCATGGCGACAGCAAACAGGATCCGGCTCGCGTGAAAACGCGGCTGGAGCCAGCCGCATCGGGTCTGGGCCATGTTCTGAGGGTGAGTTCCGACGCGCCGGTCAACGAGCCGATCGTGACTGTGTATCTGCGCGCCGGCTGTGCTCAGATGATCAGTCGGCGCTATGTATTGCTGGCCGACATCGTCAGCGAGCAGGCGGTCCCTGTGCCGCGTGTCGCCGCTGTGCCACTGGTCGAGCCTGGGTCGTCTTCGGCCGCGCCAGCGGGCGGGGCGCCTGCATCCGGCGCGGAGTCTGCGTCGAGCGGGTCGGGGTCAGGCGCCGCGTCTGCGGGTGCGGCGACAGTCGGTTCTGGCCAGGCAGTGACGCCGGGCCAGAGGCGCGCTGCCGAGGTCGCAGCGCGGCCGCCCAAAGCAGCTGCTGCCAGGCCGACACCGGTGGCCAAGCCGGCTGCGGTCAAACCGCCACCGGTCAAACCTGCAGCTGTCTCAGCAAACGCAACAGAAGAAAAGGCCCGTGCGGGCCGCTCGGCTGGCCAGTCCCGTTTGCGGCTCGACCCGCTGGAGTTGTTGTCGGAACGGGTGGCCACTCTGGAGTCGGTCAGCGTCAATCTGCCCGCCGATGCGGCTGCCCGCGAAGCGCGCGATGTACAACGCCTGGACAGCCTTGAGAACAGCGTCAAGACGCTGGTGGCATTGGCTGCCAAGAACGAAGCCACCTTGCTGGACCTGCGGTCACGGCTGGAGCGGGCGCAGGCCGAGCGATACAACAATCCGGTGGTCTACCTGTTGCTGGCCCTGCTGCTGGCCAGCTTGTTTGCCATCGCCTACCTGCTGTCCCATTCTGGTCGGCGTGCACGCCAGTCTCCCGCCGACAACTGGTGGGACGCATCGGGCGAATCCCAAGCGGCCGCGGCAGCAGTGGCCGTGCCCGCCATGGTGCAGGAACCTGAACGCGAACCGGATTCCGATTTGTCAGCATTGTCGGAGCCCTCACCGCTGTCACGACCGATTGACCTGCCGAAGCCCGAGCGCACGGCAGCCGCCGCAACCCAACCGATGACGCAAGGTATGGCCATTCGCCACGCGGGCGCCATGTCGGCGCAGGTTGACGTCAGCCTGGTCGAGATGAGCGAGTCGGGTTTTGATCGGCTGATGCAGTCTGGCTCGGCACACAGTGCGGTGCGCAAGCCGCGCGACGACGAAAACCCGTCGGTGAACAGCTCGCTGCCCGCCGCGTTGATGACACAAGGTTCGGGCAAGCAGCGCAGGCGCATCGATTCGGACGAACTGATCGACATACGCCAACGTGCGGAGTTTTTTGTTTCCCTGGGTCAGACTGATCAGGCCGTTCAAGTGCTGGAGGCACGCATTGCGCAAGACCGTACATCCTGCCCGCAGGCGCATCTGGACTTGTTGGCGTTGTTCCATTCGCTGGGCCTGAAGTCGGACTACATGCTGGTTCGGGAAGAGTTCAGCCGGATATTCAATGTGCATGTTCCGGATTTTGCCGTTTTCGAGGAAGAGGGCCTCGGCCTGGAAGACTATCCGGGCACGGTCGACCGCCTGATTGCGGTGTGGGAGCGTCCCTCGGTGCTCGACGTCATTGAGCACTTGCTGTACCGCCAGGAAGGCGATACCACGCACCAGCCGTTTGATCTGTCAGGCTTCAGGGATCTGCTGACCTTGTATTCTGTAGCTCAGGAGGTGCGCTATGTTGAGTTGTCGGGTGCCGCATCAGCCGACGCCAGGCGCGGCTTTCCGGAACTCGATATCGACCTGTCCGAGTTGATGGATGGGCCGGATGTGCCCGCCATCGTCGGCATGGCAGCGTCATGGGGTGCCGCACCTGCAACAGATTCGGCATCGACGCCGCGCACAGACAATCTGATCGATTTCGACTTGAGCGAGATACCTATGGACAAGAAGCCCGACGGATCCTGATCGCGAGGAGCCGACCGGCGAAAGCCGGTCAAATGATCAATCAGCGACGGACCTGCAGAGCGCCCGGGTTGACGATGTTGCTCGGCGTGCCGCGGATGAAGTTGACGACATTGTCGAACGCCTCGCTGAACATGCGGTCGTAGTTTTCCTGCTCGACATAACCGATATGTGGCGTGCAGATGCAGTTCTCGAGGCGCAGCAATGCGTGGCCCTGCAGAATCGGCTCCGCTTCAAATACATCGACGGCGGCCAAGCCGGGCTTTCCGCGGTTGAGCGCCGCGATGAGCGCGTCGGGTTCGATCAGTTCGGCCCTTGATGTATTGACCAGCAAGGCCGTGGGTTTCATGGCCGAGAGGTCGTCCAGCCGCACCATCGCCCGGGTTTCGTCGCTCAGCCTGATATGCAGACTCAGTACGTCGCTATGGGCGAACAGCGCCTCCCGGCTCTCAGCCGTCGCATAGCCGTCGAGCGCAGCCTGTTGCAGCGACGGTTCGCGCCCCCAGACCATCACATGCATGCCGAAGGCCTTGCCATAACCAGCGACCAGCTTGCCGACCCTGCCGTAACCCCAGACACCCAGTGTTTTGCCGGCCAACTGGCTTCCGATACCGAAGTTGGCCGGCATCGAGGCGGCCTTGAGCCCGGACTGCTGCCATGCGCCATGTTTGAGGTTGCCAATGTACTGCGGCAGTCTGCGCATGGCGGCAAGTACCAGGGCCCAGGTCAATTCGGCCGTCGCCAGTGGAGCGCCGGAGCCTTCTGCCACAGCAACCCCGCGTTCGGTGCAAGCTTGCACGTCCAGATGACTACCGACCCGGCCAGTCTGCACGATCAGCTTGAGTCGCGGCAACTTGTCGATGATGGAGCGGGTCAGCTGCGTGCGTTCCCGGATCAGCACGACGATATCGGCGTCCTTCAGACGAATCGACAGCTGGCCCATTCCCTTGACGGTGTTGGTATACACCTTCGCAGCGTAGGCCTCGAGCTTGCTGGCCGATGGCAGCTTGCGCACGGCGTCTTGATAGTCGTCCAGTATCACGATGTTCATGCCGGCATTGTGCCTTGGCCCGACTGATCCACCTGTCATTGCTCTCGCCCATCGGCCTCGCCCATCGGCACGTGGGTGCATGGTGCCCGAACCCTTCGGCGTGGGCTGTTGCGGTTAGCATGCGTGTCTCATTCACGATTGCCGGGGAACTTCATGTCCATATCTATGTCGTCTGCCAGTGTCCCGATCTGTGTCCGCATGCTGGGAAACCTGAGCTACTGCCTGGACAAGGCACAGGCTTTTGTCGACGCCCGCAAATGCGAGCCCACTGCATTGACGCAATTCCGGCTCGCGCCCGACATGTTGCCGTTCACGCGTCAGGTGTTGATTGCCTGTGACGCGGCGAAAAACGGGATTGCCCGCCTGTCGGGTGAGTCTGCGCCGAAATTTGACGATACCGAGACTACCTTCGCGGAATTGAAGGAGCGCATCAGCAAGACGATCGACTATCTCAATGCGGTGCCGGCGGAAAAAATCAACGGGACCGAAGAGCGGGAGATCACTTTCCCGGTCGGGCGCGACGCCACGCGCACGCTGGGTGGCGAGGCGTACCTGAAGCACTGGATGTTGCCCAATTTGTTCTTCCACGTGACCATGGCCTACGCCATATTGCGCAACAACGGTGTCGATCTTGGCAAGGCCGACTACTTGCTGGGTGCCTCTGCCTGATACCTGCCGATCGATGTAACCAGGATGAATTCAGGCCAGGCCGTGGTCAGGCGCGCGCCAGTTGTGCCGCCTCGCGCTCGACCATACGGTCGAGCTCGGCGCAGACATCGGCCATGCGCCCGCACATCACGATCCGGCCGCTTGATACCGAGACCTGATCGGTCTCGACGATACGCACCACACGCAGCATTGCGCGCACCGGGCGCGGCGTTGCGGACAACGGGGTCTGGCGCGCCAGGTTCGCTCGACTGGACCTCACGGGCGAGGTCACTGGTCGCGCACAGGGGGTGGATTCGACGGCCGCACGTGTTATCGCGCCGGCCCGTGGGAGCGCCAGTGAGTGCGTACGGGCAAGTGGAAGAGGATGGCGGCGCAGCAGGCCGCCCCACGGCATCAGCCGCGCGGCCGCGGCGAGCAGGTTCTGGTGCATGGAGGTCATCATGGGGATACTCGTAATGCGGTCACATCAACATGGTGTTGCGGATCAGCCCCACGGCTAGTCCTTCGATTTCGAAGGGCTCGCCAGGCTCCACCACAATGGTCTGGTAGTCGGGGTTTTCAGGGTGAAGCTCGATCAGATGCTTGTTGCGCTTGAACCGTTTGACCGTCACTTCATCGCCGAGTCTGGCTACAACAATTTGCCCGTTTTTCGCGTCCTTGGTGGCTTGAACGGCAAGCAGATCACCGTCCATGATGCCGGCATCGCGCATCGACATGCCGCGCACCTTGAGCAGGTAGTCCGGACGGCGCTGAAACAGGCTGTTTTCGACGTAATAGGTCTGATCGACATGTTCTTGCGCCAGGATCGGCGAGCCGGCGGCCACCCGCCCGATCAGCGGCAATGCCAGCTGCGCGAGGCCGGGCAGTGGCAAGGAGAATTGCTTGCTGCGTGACTCGTTGATGGAGCGCAAGGCCTCGCTGCGCAAGCGGATGCCGCGCGATGTGCCACTGACCAATTCGATGACACCTTTGCGTGCCAATGCCTGAAGGTGTTCTTCTGCGGCATTGGCCGAGCGGAAACCCAGCTCGTTTGCAATTTCGGCCCGGGTCGGGGGTGCACCCGTACGCGCGATGGCGCTTTGGATCAGATCCAGAATCTGTTGTTGGCGCGCGGTAAGCTTGACTTGAAATTGCGGCATGTCCATGACGGTCACTCCTAGGTGGCCTTGCGGCCGGTTACTGGTTACATAAACAGTAACTGTATTTTTAACCAGTTTTCAATGGAATGCAAGCCATGAATGTGTCTTCTCATCAAAAGTTGGTCGTGTTGGGCACCGGGGGCACGATTGCCGGGCTCGCCCTGGATGCACACGACAACGTCGGCTACAAGTCCGCCCAGGTGGGCGTCGAGCAGCTAGTGGCAGCATTGCCGCAGGCCCGGCGTGCGCCAGTGACGCTGGTGAGCGAACAGGTGGCGCAGGTCGACAGCAAAGACATGGAACTGGAAGTCTGGCAACGGCTCGCGCAACGCTGTGTCTTTTGGCTGTCCGAGCCGCAAGTGACGGGTATCGTGGTCACGCACGGCACCGATACCATGGAAGAGACGGCGTATTTCCTGCACACGGTACTGGTCCGCGGCGGTTGTTCCGACAAGCCGGTGGTGCTGACCGGAGCGATGCGCCCGGCCTCGGCGCTGACCCCCGACGGCCCGCAGAACATGCTGGACGCGCTGGTGGTGGCCTCAGACCCCCGTGCGCGTGGCGTGATGGTGGTTTTTGCCGGCAACATCCATGGCGCCGTGCACGTGCAGAAGGTCCACGGGTATCGGCAGGATGCGTTTGAGTCCGGCGATGCGGGTGTGCTGGGTTGGGTGCAAGAGGGCGTCGCCGCCTGGGTACGACAGCCGGCAGCGGCAGGTGGAGGCGACGCGCAGGGCGGGCGGGGGGAACGGCAAGGCACCATGCGCGAATCGAACTGGCCGGCGCTGTTGGCCGGACCCGTGGTCTGGCCCCGTGTCGAGATCGTCAACAGCCATGCGGGCGCCACTGGCCTGCTGGTGGACACCATGCTTGCCGCCGATCCGGTATTGCGGCCGCAAGGGCTGATCGTTGCCGGTACCGGCAACGGCAGCGTGCATCAGGCGCTGGAGGCCGCGTTGCTGCGGGCGCAGGCCGATGGGATTGTGGTCTGGCGAGCCAGTCGCTGCGGAACCGGTCAGACGGTAGGGGATTTGCAGACGCCATTACCCGACTCGGGCGGCCTGTCACCGGTCAAGGCACGCATTGCCTTGATGTTGCAACTGCTGCAGGCCGGCGCGGTCGACGCGCCCCGCGCTGCGCCCGTTACCGGGCTGAAGACAGCGCGATGAACGCCTGGTCGCGGATCTGTTCGACTGCACCGGTGCCGTTGATGGTGCGGTACACAGGCGCCGTCTTCGGGTCTTTTCTGGCCCAGTCCTGGTAATAGGTCACCAGAGGACGGGTCTGGGCGCTGTAGACTTCCAGGCGCTTCTTGACGGTTTCTTCCTTGTCGTCATCGCGCTGGATCAGCGGCTCGCCGGTCAGGTCGTCGACATCGGCGACCTTGGGCGGGTTGTGCTTGACATGGTAGGTGCGGCCCGAGGCCGGGTGCGAACGTCGCCCGCTCATGCGGTCGATGATGGCCTCGAACGGTACGTCGAATTCCAGTACGAAGTCGAGTTTGACGCCAGCGGCCTTCAGCGCTTCGGCCTGCGGGATGGTGCGGGGAAAACCGTCGAACAAGAAACCGTTGGCGCAATCGGGCTGGGCGATGCGCTCCTGAACCAGACCGATGATGATGTCATCGCTGACCAGCGCGCCGGAGTCCATGACCTTCTTGGCGGCCAGTCCCATCGGAGTGCCCGCCTTGACGGCGGCGCGCAACATGTCACCCGTGGAAATTTGCGGGATCCCGTATTTTTCGCAAATGAAAGTCGCCTGGGTGCCTTTACCGGCGCCAGGCGCGCCCAGCAGAATAAGTCTCATGGGATGTCTCGCGTAATGGATTTGTGAGAATGTGGCAGGTCAACCTGACGCTCACCTTGCCACAGCTTCGCTGGCGCAAGAATAGCATGGGGACCTGCGCCCCTCATTTGCGAAAAAATTGTCTGACGCGTTCCAGATCCTGAGGTGTATCGACGCCGGCACCGGGGTCGATATCGGTGACATGCACGGCGATGCGATAACCGTGCCAGAGCGCGCGCAGTTGCTCGAGAGCCTCGGCACGCTCCAGTGGCGCTGGCGGCAACTGGGGGAATTTGCGCAGGAAGCCCGCACGATAACCGTAGATGCCGATATGGCGCATCGGCGCAGCCTGGCGCAGCAGGCTGGATTCGGAGGCAGTTCCCTCGGACCACCACAGGGCGTCGCCATGGTCGCGCGCCAGCGGGATCGGTGCGCGGCTGAAATACAGCGCATACCGCCGTGCGTCCAGCACCACCTTGACCACGTTCGGGTTGTGGAAATCTTCGAGCGTGGCGATTGGATGCGCGGCCGTACTCATGTCGGCGTCGGGGCGGTCGTGCAGCAGACCCGCGACGGCATCCACCAGCAACGGGTCGATCAGGGGCTCGTCACCTTGCACATTGACCACGATGTGTGTGTCGTCCAATCCCAGCAGATCGCAGGCTTCGGCCAGCCGGTCGCTGCCTGACGGGTGGTCGGTACGGGTCAATACGGCTTCGATGCCATGGTCGGCACAGGCATCGGTGATGGAACGGTCGTCGGCGGCCACCACGACCCGGGTTGTGGTGGTGCCCGGAGCGGGGCTCACACGCTGCGCAACCCTGACCACCATCGGCACGCCGCCGATGGACGCGAGTGGCTTGTTGGGCAGCCGGGTGGAGGCCAGCCGGGCCGGAATCAGCACGGTGAATGTCATGATGCCGGGCCGCTCAGTGCAAAGCCGACAAGGGGCGTTGGCTCACAACCCGAGCTCATCATCGCTCAGCGTGCGGGCCTCGTTTTCCAGCAGTACCGGAATGCCGTCGCGTACCGGATAAGCCAGGCGCGCGCTGCGAGACAGCAGTTCCTGGTGCTCGCGGTCGAATTCCAGCGGGCCTTTGGTGACGGGGCAGACCAGCAGTTCAAGTAGGCGTGTGTCCATGCGCCGATGATAACTTTGCGCCCCATGCGGCCGGGCCGCGTTGACGCAACAGCATCACCAGCGTTTTCCAGAATGCCGGCTCCAGCGACACCACCAGCGGTACGGCCCATGCATCCGGACGGTGACGCCACAGCTTCATCGCGTCCTTTTCGGTACACAGGATCAGGTGATCGTCCGGCAGTGGGCTGGAAACCTGGTCGAGTGGTGCGTGGTCCGCCAGGGCGCGTGTGGTGTCCAGCGTAATGCCGCGTGCGCGCAACATGGCGAAGAAGGACTCAGGGCGTGCAATACCGGCGACGGCGCAAATCGGACGCCCGGATTCGGGTGCCACCAGGGTGTTGAGTGCCACCGTCGTGCCGTCAGCGCGCACCACATGGTCGGCCAAATTGCGTTGGATTGTGCTGGCCGGCCCCGTGGGTAAGAGCCCGGTGCGAACCACGAGGTCAGTCTTGCGCGGCCAGGGCTCGCGGAGCGGGCCGGCCGGCAGCAGCCAGCCGTTGCCCGTACCCCGTTCATCGAATACACAGATCTCGATATCACGGTGCAGGTTAAGGTGTTGCAGGCCGTCGTCGCACACCAGCACGTCCAGCTGCGGTTGGGCAGACAACAGGTTGCGGGCTGCGTCTGCGCGTCGCGTGGCGACCTGGACCGGGGCGCCGGTGCGACGGTGGATCAGCAGGGGTTCGTCCCCGACGTCGGCAGCATCGGAGTCGGCCGACACCGCCTGACTGTCGGATCGGGTCCGGCCATAACCGCGCGAGACCACACCTGGATTCAGACCCATGGACTGCAGCTGTTGCACCAGTGCGATTACCAGCGGTGTTTTGCCGCCACCACCGGCCACCACATTGCCGACCACGATCACCGGAACCGGCATTCTGTGAACGGACAACAGGCCGCTTTGGTAAAGGCCGCGGCGCAGCGACCAAATGGCGCGGTAGATCAGGGAAACTGGCCACAGGGTGCAGGCCAAGAAGCCACGCTGCTGCCAGGCGCGAAGCAGGGTCCGCTGCACCGCTGCGCCGGCCATGGCCTTAGCGCGTCGCGGCTTTGGCCGAGGGCTGGGTGGCGAAGGTGATCTGAGCCAGGCCCGCGCGACGTGCCGCTTCCATCACGGTGATCACCGCCTGGTGTTTGGCGCTGGCGTCGGCGTTGATCACCACCACCGTATCCTTGCCGGCCTTGGCGGCACCCAGCAAGGCGCTGGCCAGTGCGTCGGGACTGCGTCCGGCCAGCGGCGTGGCGTTGACGGAGTAGGCGCCATCGCTGCTGACGCTGACCAGCAACTCCTTGGGGTAATCGCGCTGGGTTTCGGTATCCGCAACCGGCAGCTGGATCTGGATCTCGGTGAACTTGCTGTACGTGGTGGTCAGCATCAGGAAGATCAGAACCACCAGCAGGATGTCAATGAAGGGAATCAGGTTGATTTCCGGTTCATCACGGGACGCCGCGCGAAAGTTCATGGTCCCTTGCGCAAACAGTTGAGGTGGCGCGCCAGCCGGTCGGCCGACAACTCCAGTGTCAACAGATAGGCGTCGACCGTAGCCCTGAAATAGCGCCAGAAGATGAGCGCCGGTATCGCAATGATCAGTCCGAACGCGGTGTTGTAGAGCGCGATCGAGATGCCGTGGGCCAGTTGCGCCGGGTTGCCGGCCGGGGCGCCAGCGCTGGGTCCTTGCGAACCGAAGATCTCGATCATGCCCACCACCGTACCGAACAGCCCCATCAGTGGCGCGGCAGATGCAATCGTGGCCAATGCGCTGAGATAACGCTCCAGCCGATGCGCAACCAGGCGGCCCGAGCCTTCCATGGTGGCGCGCAGTTCCGCCTCTGTCAGCCTTGGATTGGCGTTGATGGCCTTGAACCCGCTGGCAAGGACTTCACCCAGCGCCGAATTGCGTTCGAGTTGCATCACCATTTCGTTCGCAGGAACGCCGTTGCGCGAGACGGTAAGCACCTCATCGAGCAATCGGGGCGGCGCCACTTTGGCGGTCTTGAGGCTGATGAATCGCTCTATGACCAGGGCCAAAGCCAGGATGGAACATGCGATCAGTGGCCAGATGGGCCAGCCTGCGGCTTGTATGATGGAAAACAAAGAATGAACCCCACGCGGAAGGAATGCCGGTCGATTATGGCGCACCCGCATCTACGTCCATCGGGGGTGGGTTGCGCCGGGCCCTGAATCTTGGCCCGGATCACCCACAGTTCCTGTGGATAACTTTGTGCAAAAGCCGGTTGACAACCCGTAACAGCCCGTATTCATGCGGTGTTGGCTTGAACTGATGAGAAATAGAGCAGTGAAAAATTCAATTGAATCAACGATTTGCGGCGTAGACGCAACGAATCCACGGGGTCGGGCTGATGCTCGAGTCCGAGCCGCACGAATGTGGAATAGTCTGAAAACGACGGCGCAGGTCTCGCGCGTCATACAAGGTTTGCCAACCTGTGGAGCAGGGCGCTCGAACCGGGTGGTTCGTGTATCTGGAGCGACCAGGGAGTTCCTGTGAGCGCTACGCCAGCGACCGCGCGAGTATGGGCGGTAGCCGACCTGTGCCAGGCGGTGGCCGATGCGCTTGACGCGCGTTTCAATCCGGTATCGGTGCGCGGCGAGATCTCCGGTTTCGCGCGCGCCGCCAGCGGGCATTGTTATTTCACGCTCAAGGACATGTCCGGACAGATCCGGTGTGCCATGTTCAAGCGGACGGCCGGTTTGTTGAACTTCCCGGTACGCGATGGTGACCTGGTCGAGGTGCGCGGTCGGCTCGGTGTCTATGCGCAGCGTGGCGACCTGCAATTGGTGGTCGAGTCCATGCGCCAGGCCGGTGCCGGCGCTTTGTTCGAAGAGTTTCTGCGGCTCAAGGCGAAGCTGCAGGACGAAGGCCTGTTCGATGCCGAGCGCAAGCGTGTATTGCCACGGATGCCGCGATCGATTGGTCTGGTGACGTCGCTCGGGGCCGCGGCGCTGCACGACGTGGTGACTGCGTTGCAGCGCAGAGTGCCGCACATTGCACTGGTGCTGGCGCCGGCGCCGGTGCAAGGTGCCGGTGCGTCGGCGTTGCTGGTGCAGGCGCTCGAGAGTCTTTACGCGTTGGCACCTGGCAGCGACTCGGGCGATGGGCACCGCGGCGCGTCGGCCGCGCCCGCAATGACACTGGATGTCATCCTGCTGGTGCGCGGCGGTGGGTCGATCGAGGACTTGCGTGCCTTCAATGATGAGGCACTGGCACGTGCGATCGCGCGCAGCCCGGTTCCGGTTGTCTGTGGCGTGGGCCATGAGACCGACTTCACGATTGCCGACTTCGTCGCTGATCTGCGTGCGCCCACGCCAACGGCGGCAGCTGAACTGGTGGCCGCCCCGCGCGAGGTCTGGCTTGATGCGCTGGGCCGTTTGCACGAGCGGCTGCAGGATTCGGTCACCGGGCGACTGGACAGGGAAGCGCAGCGAGTGGATGCGGCAGCAGCCCGTCTGGGTCGCCCCTCAAACCTTGCCACGATCCAGCGGGTCGGATTGGTGTCGGTTGGGCGGCGCCAGCGGCTCGCCACACGTGCGGTGCTGGCGCGCCAGCAACAAGAACTGACGCAACTGCAATCACGTCTGTTCGCGGGGCGTCAGCGCTGCGTCGAGCGCTTGCACGATCGGCTCGAACGCAGCCGCCTGCGCCTCGGTCTGCTGGATCCCGCACTGGTTCTGCAGCGGGGCTACGCCTGGATCACGGACACCCACGGGATTACCGTGACACGTGCGGAACAGGTTCGTCCGGGGCAGGCGCTGGTGGCCACGCTGGCAAATGGGGCAATTGATTTACGCGTGGACGGGCAGGGATAAACTAAGTTCCTACAATCACTTTTTGCTCAACCAACTCAAGAGGACACCATGGAACATACTCTGCCAGCTTTGCCCTACGCCATCGACGCCCTGGCGCCGCACTATTCGCGTGAAACCCTCGAGTTCCACCATGGCAAGCACCACAACGCGTATGTGGTCAACCTCAACAACCTGCAAAAAGGCACAGAGTTCGAAGCCATGGAACTCGTGGACATCGTCAAGAAGTCCAGTGGCGGCATCTACAACAATTCCGCGCAGATCTGGAACCACACATTCTTCTGGAACTGCATGAAACCTTCGGGTGGTGGCGAGCCATCCGGCGCGCTGGCAACGGCCATCAACGCAAAGTGGGGCAGCTACGCCGCGTTCAAGGAAGCCTTCGTCAAATCGGCCGTCGGCAATTTCGGTTCCGGCTGGACCTGGCTGGTGAAAAAGCCGGACGGTTCAGTCGACATCGTGAACATGGGCGCCGCCGGTACCCCGTTGACCACGGCCGACAAGGCACTGTTGACGGTGGACGTCTGGGAACATGCGTATTACATTGACTACCGCAATGCCCGTCCGAAGTTTGTCGAGGCCTTCCTGGACAAACTGGTGAACTGGGAATTCGCTCAGGGCAATTTCGCCTGATCCGGCGTTAATTCCCTGTGACAGGGCCAGCGTTCAGCTGGCCTTTTTCTTGGGCGACGCCGAGCTGCCCGGTCGCACTCGCAGATTCAACGCGACGCGTCAAAAGGCTTGCCGGTGAGTTTGAAGCCCGCTTTGATAGACCGCTTGGCAAACCAGCCCTGGTTCATTTCCAGCACATAACGCACGGCCTTGGCCGAGCAGTGTGATTCGGTGGTTTGCGGTTTCATGTCCACCAGATTCACGATGACGCCGTCATCGGCCACGAACGCCGCGCTCAATGGCAACAGTGTGTTTTTCATCCAGAAACATTGCTGAGCCGGTTGTTCGAATACGAACAGCATGCCTTCGTGTTGGGGCATTTCCGCACGGTACATGAGGCCGATTTGCCGCTGGTCCGGCGTCAAGGCCAACTGGGCATCGATGCGATGCATGCCGGCACCGAGCGCGACGCGGGGCAAATCGCGTTGCGGCTGTTCCTGGGCCGTTGCCCAACCGGTGGTCAGGGTGAGCAGCAGGACTGAAAGTAGGCGTGAGAAGTTCATGGCCGAATTGTGGCGGACAAACAAGAAATGCCCGCGGTGCGGGCATTTCTTGTTTGTCGGGCCGGCAGGCACCCGACATGAAACTCATCAGGCCTTTGGAGCGACGGCGTCTTTCTTGGCTGCCTTCTTGGTGGCTTTTTCTTCCTTTATCTTGGCTGCCGTGGCTTTCTTCTCGTCGGCCTTCGCTTTGGCAGCAGCAGCTTTTTCTTCCTTCATCTTGGCTGCATCAGCCTTGGCGTCTGCCTTGACTTCAGCTTTAACTTCGGCCTTCGCGGCGGGAGCAGCAGCAGCGACTGGAGCAGCGGCGGCGGCAGGAGCGGCAACGGCAACTGGAGCAGCAACGGCAGCAGCAGGAGCAGCCTTGGCAGCAGCAGCCACTTCCTTCTTCGGCTCTTCCTTCTTGGCGGCCGGGGTCTGGGCAAATGCGCCAGCAGCAAACAGGCCGGCGATCAGGGTAGCGAGAACTTTGTTCATGTGAAACTTCCTAGGTAGTGGGGTGATTTGTTTTCTTCCCCTGCGGGAAGCCCTCCTGTAACGGCGGTCTTGTGTCGGCGGTTGACAGCCTGGCAAAAATATTTGGGGCTAAAATTCCTGCGACTCCAGGCGGCTGTCGCCCCGCGCGTCAAAGTCGTCCCCGCTGCGACCTCTGCTGCCCCCGTTTAACCGAGACCCCAATCCATGTACCAGCACATCAAGATTCCCGCCTCCGGTTCGAAAATCACCGTCAATCCCGACATGTCGCTGAACGTGCCGGACGAACCCATCATTCCCTTCATTGAAGGCGATGGCACGGGCATGGACATCACGCCGGTGATGCTCAAGGTGGTCGACGCTGCGGTCGCCAAGGCATACGGCGGCAAGAAGAAGATCCACTGGATGGAGGTGTATGCCGGCGAGAAGTCGACCAGGATCTATGGTCCCGACGTGTGGCTGCCGGCCGAAACGCTGGAAGCCGTGAAGGACTATGTGGTGTCGATCAAGGGCCCACTGACCACGCCGGTTGGTGGTGGCATCCGTTCGCTGAATGTGGCGCTGCGCCAGGAACTCGACCTGTACGTGTGCCTGCGTCCGATCCAGTATTTCAAGGGGGTGCCGTCTCCGGTCAAGGAGCCACACAAGACCAATATGGTGATCTTCCGCGAGAACTCGGAAGACATCTACGCCGGCATCGAGTTCGAATCCGGCTCCGACAAGGCCAAGAAGCTGATCAAGTTCCTGCAGGACGAGATGGGTGTCAGGAAGATCCGTTTCCCCGATACCTCGGGTATTGGCATCAAACCGGTGTCGAGCGAAGGCACCGAGCG
The DNA here is from genome assembly GCA_038326025.1 of Burkholderiales bacterium. GTDB lineage: Bacteria > Pseudomonadota > Gammaproteobacteria > Burkholderiales > Burkholderiaceae_C > CAISIP01. The sequence continues at coordinate 10,084 of JBBQJP010000026.1, read as the reverse complement.
TCTGGTGCGCAAGGCGATCCAGTACGCCATCGACAACGACAAGTCCAGCGTCACGATCGTGCACAAGGGCAACATCATGAAGTACACCGAGGGTGGCTTCCGTGACTGGGCCTATGCGCTGGCGCAGAAGGAGTTTGGTGCCGAATTGATCGACGACGGCCCTTGGTGCAAGTTCAAGAAACCGAAGACCGGCAAGGAAATCATCATCAAGGACGTCATTGCCGACGCGTTCCTGCAGCAGATCCTGTTGCGCCCGGCTGAATACAGCGTGATCGCCACGCTGAACCTCAACGGCGACTATGTGTCGGACGCGCTGGCTGCCCAGGTTGGCGGCATCGGCATCGCCCCGGGCGCGAATATGAGCGACACGATTGCGATGTTCGAGGCAACCCATGGCACGGCACCGAAGTACGCTGGCAAGGATTATGTGAATCCAGGCTCCGAGATCCTGTCGGCGGAAATGATGCTGCGCCACATGGGCTGGACCAAGGCGGCAGATCTGATCATCAGTGCCATGGAAAAATCGATCGACAGCAAGAAAGTCACCTATGACTTTGCGCGCCTGATGGATGGCGCCACGCAGGTGAGCTGTTCGGGCTTCGGTCAGGTGATGATCGGTCACATGTAATCGGGGCTCGGGTCGCTGCCATCGCGCGGCGTCTGGCAGCGTCCAGGAAAACCGTCCGGGCCGAAGGGCATTCGGGCGGTTTTTTCATTCAGGCCTTGAAACTGCCAATACTGTCGCCAATTCCTCTGTGTCCGACGTCGCCGCGCGCGCGTCTCGATAGAATCGTTCGATGGCAACAAAGCAACCAGTCAAACCTCCCACCGCTCCGATTCAGGCTCCAAGGCCGGACGACGGTGGCGCTGCGGTTGTCGAGCGGCAGACGCTGAAGGTCAAACCGCCGCAGATGCACCAGGTCGTGCTGCTCAACGACGACTACACGCCGATGGAGTTCGTCGTAGTCGTGATCCAGGAATTTTTCAGCAAGGACATGGAAACCGCGACGCAGATCATGCTGAAGATTCATCTGGAAGGCCGGGGGGTCTGCGGTGTTTACTCGAAGGACGTCGCGGCGACCAAGGTCGATCAGGTGCGGGAAGCGGCCCACAAGGCCGGTCATCCGCTGCAATGTGTCAGTGAGCCCGTCGACTGAATGGCCAGGTTTTGTAAGTTATTGACGGTGATCGGGTCGGGCATTCAAATCGGTTTAAAGTAAAGCATACACGCAAGGCAAAGGAACAAACATGATTGCCCAGGAACTGGAAGTTAGCCTGCATATGGCGTTTGTCGAGGCGCGACAGCAGCGTCACGAGTTCATCACGGTGGAGCATCTGTTGCTGGCGTTGCTGGACAACCCGAGCGCGGCAGAAGTACTACGTGCGTGCTCCGCCAATATCGACGATCTGCGCAAGTCGTTGTCGACCTTCATCAAGGACAACACGCCGCAAGTCGCAGGCTCCGATGACGTCGACACCCAGCCGACGCTGGGTTTCCAGCGCGTGATACAGCGCGCGATCATGCACGTGCAATCCACCGGAAGCGGAAAGAAGGAAGTCACCGGCGCCAACGTGCTGGTCGCCATCTTCGGCGAGAAGGATTCGCATGCGGTCTACTATCTGCACCAGCAAGGCGTAACGCGTCTGGATGTGGTCAATTTCATTGCACACGGCATCAAGAAGTCCGATCCGCCCGAGCCGACCAAGTCTGGCGAAGGGCAGGCAGAGGCCGAGGAAGGTGGTGAGAAAGCCGAGAAGCAGTCGCCGCTGGAGCAGTACACGCAAAACCTGAACCAGCTGGCCAAGGACGGCAAGATCGATCCGTTGATCGGTCGTGAGTACGAGGTCGAACGGGTCATCCAGATCCTGTGCCGCAGGCGCAAGAACAACCCTTTGCTGGTGGGCGAGGCTGGCGTTGGCAAGACCGCCATTGCCGAAGGCCTGGCCTGGCGCATTACGCAAAAGGATGTGCCCGAGATTCTGGCCGACTCGGTGGTGTATTCGCTGGACATGGGCGCCTTGCTGGCCGGCACCAAATACCGGGGTGATTTCGAGCAGCGGCTCAAGGGCGTGCTCAAGTCGCTCAAGGACAAGCCCAATGGCGTCCTTTTCATTGACGAAATCCACACGCTGATCGGCGCGGGCGCTGCATCGGGCGGCACGCTCGATGCCTCCAACCTGCTCAAGCCAGGTCTGAGCTCAGGCGCACTCAAGTGCATCGGAGCCACCACTTTCACGGAATACCGCGGTATCTTCGAGAAGGATGCGGCCTTGTCGCGTCGTTTCCAGAAAGTCGATGTGGTCGAGCCGACCGTCGAACAGACAGTCGAGATCCTCAAGGGGCTGAAGTCGCGCTTCGAGGAGCACCATAATGTCAAATACGCCGTGGCAGCCTTGCAGGCAGCGGCGGAGCTCAGCGCCAAGTACATCAACGACCGGCACTTGCCCGACAAGGCGATCGATGTGATCGATGAGGCCGGTGCCGCCCAGCGCATCCTGCCGGTCTCCAAGCGCAAGAAAACGATTTCCAAGGCCGAGGTGGAGGACATCGTCGCCAAGATCGCGCGTATTCCGCCCGCCAACGTATCCAACGACGACCGCGGCAAGCTCAAGACGCTCGAACGCGATCTCAAGAGTGTGGTGTTCGGGCAGGACAAGGCACTGGACGTGCTGGCGTCGGCCGTCAAGATGGCGCGTTCAGGGCTGGGCCGCGGCGACAAGCCGATTGGCTCCTTCCTGTTCAGCGGCCCGACCGGTGTCGGCAAGACCGAGGCCGCCAAGCAACTGGCCTACATCATGGGCATAGACCTGATTCGCTTTGACATGAGCGAATACATGGAGCGCCATGCGGTAAGCCGCCTGATTGGTGCGCCGCCCGGATATGTCGGTTTCGATCAGGGCGGTCTGCTGACCGAGGCCGTGACCAAGAAGCCGCATTGCGTGTTGCTGCTCGACGAGATCGAGAAGGCGCACCCGGACATCTTCAACGTGTTGCTGCAGGTCATGGACCACGGCACGCTGACCGACAACAACGGACGCAAGGCCGATTTCCGCAACGTCATCATCGTCATGACAACCAATGCGGGCGCCGAGGCGTTGAACAAGACAGTCATGGGCTTCACCAACAAGCACGATGCCGGCGATGAGATGGCCGATATCAAGCGCCTGTTCACGCCCGAGTTCCGCAACCGGCTCGATGCCACGGTCAGCTTCAAGGCACTCGATGAGAACGTCATCCTGCGCGTGGTCGACAAGTTCCTGTTGCAACTCGAGACCCAATTGACCGAGAAAAAGGTCGACGTCACCTTTACCGACAAGTTGCGCAAGCATCTGGCCAAGAAGGGCTTTGACCCGCTGATGGGGGCACGCCCGATGCAGCGGCTGATTCAGGACACCATCCGCCGTGCGCTGGCCGACGAGTTGCTCTTCGGTCGCCTGACCGAAGGCGGGCGGCTCACCGTCGATCTGGACGACAAGGACGAGGTGTTGCTCGACATCAGCCCCTTGCCCAAGAAAGAGGGCAAAGCCAAGCCGGAAGAGGCGGCAGTCGGTTAAGTCAGGGTTGAAAACGCTGGCGGATTGTTTCGATCCGCTGGCGGTTCACGCCCAGGTCGGACTCACCGATGCGGCTGGCTGAACGCACATGGATGACCTGCGTCGCCGGGTCCAGCCAGAACTCGGCGTCATCGACAAAGCCCAGCCATCGGGTGCGGAACTGCGCGTACAGATAATCGGGTTTTTCTTGCACGATGACGGCACCATCCGTTTCCCGGATTGCGCCTGACAAACGCGTCATGGCGGCAGTTGCATCGCCCGAATAGGACAAAGGTGCGATCTGCGCGTAAGCCTGTTGCGGATGGCCGGGATACAGATCTGCCTGGCTGGAAACACTGTTGGGCGCGGTGGCGGGCGGCGCCAGTTTACCGTCACGAACGCCCAGATCGGACGGCATGGCGCCGGCAAATAGGCCTGCCTGGCCCGCACCGATGGTGGCGAGTGACACCAACACCACCGCGACCAACAGCCACTTCACGATTTTCATAGTTTGTCCCATGTGGTCGCACTGCGCCCAGTTGCCAGCCCGGGCTTGCAGAACCTGCGGCGTGCAGGCCCGCATGGGGTTCGCGAAAAATCCGGTTCGGGAGTTCGCCGTCCGCTTATTTGAACCCGACCCGGTCCAGCATCTGCTGTACCTTGACCTGGTTCATACCGATCTGGCTGATCGGCGTATTGTCGCTCTTGAAGTCGCCGCCGGTCATCGCCTTGAGCGCGGGGTTGTCGATGGTGATGCCCTTGGCGGTCGGCCATTCGTTATTGCCATTGGCGAAATGGTTCTGGGCCGCGGGGCTTGCCAGGTATTCCAGGAACTTGACTGCGTTGGCCGGATTCTTGGCATTGCGCGCAACAGCGCCGCCAGCGATGTTCACGTGGGTGCCCCAGCTGGACTGATTCGGGAATATGACCCCGACCCGGTCCATGATGGCCTTGTTCTCCGGCGAGTCCGACCGCATGATGCGCGCCAGATAGTAGGAATTGGTCACCGCTATGGCGCATTCGCCAGAGGCCACGCCTTTGATCTGGTCGGTGTCACCGCCTTTGGGCGAGCGTGCGAGGTTGGCGACAACGCCGCGCAACCATTGCTCGGCCTTCTGATCGCCCAACTGCTCGGTGACCGCGCCGAACAGCGACAGGTTATAGGGATGCGAGCCTGAGCGGATGCACAATCGTCCCTTGTTTTGCGGGTCCGCCAGCTTTTCGTAGCTGTCGACTTCCTGCGGCTTGACGCGAACCTTGTCATACACGATCACGCGGGCGCGGGTGGAAAAGCCGAACCATGCGGTCTGGCCTTTGGCGTCCGGTTTGCTGCGCAGTGACGCGGGAATCGCCGCTTCGAGGACGTTGGAGCGAATGCCCTGGAACAGTCCATCGGTCTCGCCGCGCCACAAGCGGGAAGCGTCGACCAGCAGGATCACATCGGCAGCGGAGGCCGTGCCCTCGGCTTTCAGCCGGGCGAGAATACCGGCATCGTCGGCGTCAACGCGGTTGATCTTGATGCCCGTGGCTTTGGTGAAATCCGCATACAACGCCTCGTCGGTCGGATAGTGCCGAGCCGAATAGATATTGAGTTCGGAGGTCTGGGCCTGGCTGATGGAAACACCCAGCATCAAGGCGCTGGCGGCGAGCAAAGGTTTGATGGTCATGTTGGATCGATTATGAGATTAAGGGAACAAATGGATAGGCAGGCCAAGATGATAAAGCAAACACGAATCATTACCAATAGCATTCCCATGCGACAAGTAATGGCAGGAATTGGCACCCGCAGCGGGTCTTTCGGTACCCATGCGCAATAGCGAGTCCCTCCGTCCTGGTTACAGGCACGCCCTCGCCTGGTGGTCGGTCAGTGTGGTGCTGTTTCTGGTCGGTTGTGCCTCGGCGCCGCTGCCCCAACTGGAGTCGCCGACGTCACCACCCATAGCCGTGGTGCCACCACCCAAGCCGGCCCCCCGTATCGGATTGGCGTTGGGCGGCGGTGCCGCCAGGGGTTTTGCCCATGTCGGGGTCATCCAGGTGCTGGAGGAGGCGGGTCTGCGCCCCTCATTCGTCATCGGAACCTCGGCCGGCAGTCTGGTGGCTGCGATTTATGCCAGCGGGCGCAGTGGCGCGCAACTCCAGCAGATCGCGGAAGACATGGAGGAGGCCAGCCTTACCGACTGGACCTTGCCCTTGTTTCGGCGCGGTATGTTGCGCGGTGATGCGTTGGCCCGATACGTGAACCAGCAAGTCGGTATGCGCCCGATCGAGGCCATGGAGATTCCGTTGGGTATCGTGGCCACCGACCTGCACAGTGGCGACAGCATCGTGTTCCGCCGCGGCGACACCGGATTGGCGGTGCGTGCGTCGAGTGCCATTCCAGCCCTGTTCCAGCCGGTACGCATCGCGGGCCGCGACTATGTCGATGGAGGCCTGGTGGCGCCAGTGCCGGTGCGTTTTGCGCGCGAGATGGGGGCGGACTTCGTCATCGCGGTGGACATTTCCAGCGGCCCTACCAGCGGTGGGGCGGATGGCATGCTGCAGGTGTTGATGCAGACTTTCTCCATCATGGGCAGGAGCATCAACGCACTGGAACTTCGTGGCGCCGATATTGTGGTGCGGCCGGTACTGGCGGACGTGGGCAGCGCCGATTTCGCGGCGCGCAAGCGCTCCATCGAAGCCGGTCGGGCGGCCATGCTGGCAGCCTGGCCGGCGCTCAAGACGCAACTGGCCCGATCGACACGCTGACACGCCTGTCCTGCCGGCGGTGGATTCCGTCGCAACATGTTCCTCCGATGGCGCGAGGCGCAGGCCGACGGCTTACGCCGGTTGGATGTCGTTCACGTGCTCGATGATCACGACGCCGATCGGGCGGCTGCGGTTGCGTACCGTGATTTCCTCGCGCCGCATGCCGGTCACATCCAGCCCCGCGTTCTGCGCCACCGGTTCGGAGATGACCAACTGACACTGAAACTGTTTGGTCAGGTCCTGCAGGCGGCTGGCGGTGTTGACCACATCACCGACCGCGGTCAGGTAAGTGGCAACACCGCGCCCCATATGCCCGACCACGGTCGACCCGCAGTGGATGCCGATTCCCAGCCGCAGGGGCTCGGCCAGTTCCTCGTGCAGGTCAGCGCTCAGGCGATCAATGGCCGCTTGCATTGCGCCAGCTGCCCGCAGCGCATCGCGCGCGCCTGCGCCCAGTCCGCTTTGCACGCCGAACAAGGCCATCACGCCGTCACCGGTGAATTGGTTGGCCACGCCACCCGACGCCTCGATGGCCGCGCCCACGGCGTCAAAGTAGCGGTTGAGCAGAAACACCACGTCGTAGGGCAGTCGCCGCTCGGACAGGCTGGTGAATCCGCGCAGGTCGGCGAACAACACGCAGACCTCACGCTCCTCACCTGCGATGACCCGACCCTGTGTCAACGCAAGCGCGGGCGGGATACTCGGTGGAATCAGCGGCGTAACCTGCAGGCTCTCCTGCGGTCGCAGCTGGCAGGCCAGTCGAACGTTGGCCGCAGCCCCGACCCGCGCCAGCACACGGGCCTCGGCGGCGCTGGGTTCTGGCAGGCCGCCATCGGGCGCGTCCACGCGGATCCGGCAGGTCGAACAGCGCCCGCGGCCGCCGCAAACGGATGCATGTGCAATACCGGCCAAGCGGCTGGCCTCGAGCACCGTGAATCCCCTGGGAACGGTCACGACCTGCTGGTTTGGATAGCGGATGCGCACCGAGCGTCCTGCTTCATGCCACTGGCGCAGCAAACGTGCCAGCAATGTAAATATCAGGATCACCGCCAGCGCAATCAGGATCTCGTTGCGCGTCTGGTACAGCGCCGCCAGTTCGATGGCTTGTGGTGCTTGCGCGTCGGCGATCGTCTCGCGCAGCCATTGCGGGTCGGTTGAACGTTGTGCCACAAAGCGACCGGCCTGCGCAAATCCGAGCAGCGCCAGCACCGGGACCAGCACCGCCAGCGTGTACAGGACCATGGCCAGACGCGGGTAGGCCGGTCGCATGCGCATCGCGTAGTGGATGCCGATGCAGCCATGGGTCCAGGCAGCGAGCAGCAGGATGCTTTGCCACACACCCAGCTCGGGCCGCAGCTTCCAGTACAGCAGTACCAACATGGTGTACGAATCCTGGTAGCCATAGGCCAGTGTTGCCCCGCGGGTGAATACGGTGTGGTTGACCAGCACCAGCGGGATGAACAGGCCCAAAAGCAGTTGCACGGCCTGCCATGCCGGCATGCGCAGATGGCGACGCAGATAGATGGCCCAGTAGGCCAATGCCAGATGCACCAGCAGGGCGCCAAACAACAGTGTCGAGCCGACCGGATTGCGCCACACGGCGATGAACAACCAGCGACCAGACTCCATGGCCTGCAGCGAGATCAGTCCCAGTGAATGGTTCAGAAAATGCGTGCTGACGAAAATAAACAGGATCAGTCCGGCATACAGGCGGACTCTGCGTACGCCCTCAGGACTGATCGCGTGTTTGAATGGGGCCATCGCGCGATGCTAACGCCGAGCCGGCCGGCCCCCAAGAAAGCCTTGGCAAGGTCGCAAAGGCGCAGAACTATAATCCCGACTCGCTCCACGCGCGGGCACGGCGGCACCTCAAAACTATTTGGCCTGGCGAGAAAATTCGATTGGAGAGCACGATGGAGCGAGACCGCAAAGACACCCGTATCCTGATTTACAGCCACGACACCTTCGGGCTGGGACATTTGCGCCGTTGCCGCACCATTGCGCATGCTTTGGTCGATCGTTTCAAACACCTGTCGGTCCTGATCCTCTCTGGTTCACCCATCATCGGGAGTTTCGATTTCCGCTCCCGGGTTGATTTTGTGCGGGTGCCCGGCGTGGTGAAACTGCGCAATGGTGAGTACACGCCACTGAACCTGCATATCGATGTGGATCAGATGCTCGAAATGCGGGCGTCCATCATCAAACACACCGCCGAGATGTTCGATCCGGACATCTTCATCGTCGACAAGGAGCCGCTGGGCTTGCGCGGTGAGGTGCTGGATACGCTCAAGGTGCTCAAGCAGCGCGGCACCCGCCTGGTGATGGGCATACGCGATGTCATGGACGAGCCCAAGCTGCTGGTGCCTGAATGGCAACGCAAGAATGTTCTGCCCGCGCTACGCGACCTGTACGACGAGATCTGGATCTATGGCCTGCCGCAGATCTGCGAGCCCCTGGCTGGCATCGCCTTGCCGGCCAGTGTGCGCAAAAAGATCACCTATACCGGCTACCTGGCGCGCGAAGTGTCCACCGCTGGCGCTCCGCCGAGATTGCCCGAGATCACCAAGAAGCCCTACATCCTGGTCACCACCGGCGGCGGTGGTGATGGCGAGGAACTGATCGACTGGGTGTTGCGCGCCTACGAGCACGACGCCATGCTGCCGTACCCGGCTTTGCTGGTGCTGGGGCCTTTCATGCAGCCCGAGCGCCAGACCGAATTCATGAATCGCGCCGCCAAGCTCAAGCGCGTCGATGCGATCACCTTCCATAGCAACCTGGAGGCGCTGGTCGCTGGTGCCAGCGGCGTCGTGGCCATGGGCGGCTATAACACGTTCTGCGAGGTTTTGTCGCTGGACAAACGCGCGTTGATCATTCCGCGCACCAAGCCCAGGCTGGAGCAGTTCATCCGGGCTTCGAGCGCGGCCAACCTCGGCCTGGTCAGCATGTTGCTCGAAGACGGCGCGCGTGATCCACAGGTGATGGCCGATGCCTTGCGTGCGCTGCCGCGCCAGCCTTTGCCGTCGAGTGTCGTTGTGCCGGGCCTGCTCGAGGGGCTGCCCAACGTCGCCAAACTGGTGGCGCCGTGGATCCAGAAGCCGGAAGACGAAGCCCAGTCCCAGGTGGCACGTATTGGCTGAAGAGGCAGTGGGAGAGGGCGCGGGGCGGACCGCCTTTGTTCTCAAGGGCTATCCGCGCCTGTCGGAGACCTTCATCGCACAGGAAATCGCGGCGCTCGAACGCCGGGGCCTGCACATCCTGATCGCTTCGCTGCGCCATCCGACCGACAAGCAAGTCCATCCCATCCACGCCGAGATCCAGGCGCCGGTGGTCTATCTGCCGGAATACCTGTACCAGGAGCCATTGCGGGTGCTGCGCGCCTGGTGGCGGGCGCGGCAAATGCCCGGTTACGGCCAGGCCCGGGCCCAGTGGTTGCGAGACTGGTGGCGTGACCGCAGCGCCAACCGTGGTCGGCGTTTCGGCCAGGCGCTGGTGCTGGCGGCCGAGTTGCCGCACGACGTGGTGCGACTGCATGCGCATTTCCTGCACACACCGGCTTCGGTCACGCGGTATGCAGCCATGATGCGGGGCTTGCCCTGGTCGGGCTCGGCCCATGCCAAGGACATCTGGACCTCGCCGCAATGGGAGTTGCGCGAGAAACTCGCGTCGTGCGACTGGCTGGTGACCTGTACCGCGACCAACCGCGACTACCTGGCGACCTTGGCGCCAGCCCAACGTGTCGAATTGGTCTACCACGGGCTGGATCTGCAGCGCTTTGTGCAGCAGCCGACTGTGCGCCGGCCGCGCG
>JBBQJP010000025.1:0-58682 GCA_038326025.1 Burkholderiales bacterium | reverse complement strand
TGGCCTCCTTCAACCAGCCGCACCGCCTCTTGCTTGAACTCGAGCGTGTAACGCGCCCTCTTTGTCGTATTCGTCATTTCCGTTCTCCTTGCTTGGATTGAACCACTCAGCAAGGGATACGTTTTTCGCGGGCAAGGTCAGATCACCAAACGGGATAGCTCCCTTGGGTCCGAGAGGGTTGTCCGAACCATTCAAGCCCAGATGCTGGCCGCTGGGTTGTTGGTCAAGGAAACGCGACCGCAGGGCCATGGTTTTGTGGGCGAAGTATTTGTCTATTCCCCGAGGCCCCCGTTCAGGCATCGCACGGCCACCGTGGACCAACTTGAGCGACTCCATCGAGCCACTGAAGGGGAGGCCCCGTGTCCATGTCTCCCGTCCAACTTGTCCGATGGCGATGTCCCGTACTGACTCCTTAACGTCCCACTATATAGGGGCACCGAGCGATGAACTATCGGGGACTCCTCACGGGTGAAGACCATGATTTCCACCAATCAGCGAAGCGCCATGAGGTGTACCCGAAGCAATCCTACCGTTTCCTCCCGACGCCATCTTGAACGAGGTCCGGTAGGTGGCCTTCGGGTGCGCCTACGGCGGGCAGACACATGGATTCATCCCATCATGGTCTTCTTCCCAGAGGTGCCCTGTAGGCTCCCTGCTGTCTCCCCGTAACACCATCCCGAACAAGGCCCAGCAGGCCACCTACAGGGTTGTTAGTGAAGCAGGATGACAGGGTCGGCCCATCATGGTCTTCGTCGTCAAGACGCCCTGTAGTGCCCCGCTGCATTCCTCCTGTGATCACCATGAGCGAGGGTCCAGCGGTTGCCTACAGGTGCCCCATGGGCCATCAACAAGAGGATCACCGTCGAGGAGGTGACACCCGAGTTCCTGCCATGTCCTGCCTTTATCTCGGTGTCGGCCTATGTGTCTGTTCCTATCTGTAGCTGCCCTTCAGGGGCACCCCCTGGGCCACTCCCGGTCAACTTCAGGGCCACCTTGTCGAGCCACTCCAGTTTCACCGCGAGGCCGCACACATGGCCGAAGCCGTCGCCGGCCGCAACGCTCTACACCCGGCGCCGGTCAATGACCAAGTACATGCCGAATGCCCAGACCTCCAACGTGTCGCCGCTTCGCTCTCGCGAGAAGAACCAGAACGGCAGGTCAGATCGGTACTGCAGAAACACCTCATGCCGCACCAGCCCGACGTACGCGTATGCGGAGGCCACATCAAGTAAGCGAACCTGCGTCGTCGCCTTCATGGAAGCACCTCATCCGCTTTCCTCACTTCTGGGACATACGCGAGGCGCCTGGTCAGCATCGAGATTAGCTGTACCCCGTTGTCCGTCAGCACGACCGCCTTCGCACGTCCGTCCATCTGGTGCCCCAAGGCGAGCGGGGCTTTCCCAGGGGGCGCATGAACCGCCATGCCGCGAACATGACGCGAAGTGGACGGCAGTGTGCAACTCGTACGCTTTGCGAGGTCAGTGACCCTCAAGCCTGGCTCTAAGGCGACCGCGAAAAAGGTGATCAGGTGCCGTATGGTGGCATCTGGGGTGTTTGCGTCGAATTCCGTAAGGAACCCGTTGACGATTCCTAAAGTGATCCTGTCGTCTCGATTCATTCGTCAGCCCCGTGTTGTTGATGAAGGGGCATTGTTCTCGTCGGTGGCCGGATCGTGTAGTAGGCGAATCTCCAATGGTGCTCACTGCCGTATCATTGCTTGATGGAAAGTAGATTCAAGTCCTCCCACCTCCGTGACCGTCATGGGTCTGAGAGGAGTTTCCACGGGTAAACAGCGCGTAACTGGACCGCCCCCAGGGGACCCCGAGGGAACCATCTAGGGCGGGGGAGCCACCCTGATGCAGACATCAGCAAGTCCCCGAGGGCGGTCAGTGGCGTCACACCAGCATCAAGAATCTAGCTCCTACTTGGATTGACCTGCATCAACTGGAGGTCCAACACAATAGCAGCGTTAACTCGTTGCAATGGGGAATGTTGCCGGAGAAGATGCGCTACCTGCGTAGCGTCGTCCCCCTTGTTGATGACGCCACCCGTGGGGCAACGTTGGTCACCAATTGGTCGGCGAAGAAGCGCCGAGAAGACTCTATCGCACAGCGTGAGGTGACACAACGTGCAATGTCAGGTTGCCGTAGCGGATCGCTTCTACGGCAGGTTTCAACTCCTCCAAGAGCAAACCGTCATAGACCACATCTCCGACACTGCCTTTGGTCTCGTGGCCGGTAACTAAATCGCGTGTCATCGCGTCGACGCCCGCACGTCGCATCAACGGCCGCACTGTGTGTCGGAAGTAATGGAACGAGGGTTGGTCTGGGCCGCGCATCCCGAGGCCCTCGCGGAACACGCGGAACCACCGTCCAAAGTAATCACTGGCCCTGACACTGCGACGGGGCAGGGCGGGCCACAGCGAGTCGTGTCCGGCCTTTCGGATCGCCGCCACGTATCCCAGGAAGCCCAGCCGAATCAACTCGCTGTGAATGGGAATGGTGCGGTGTCCGGCATCGGTCTTGACGGTTTGTCCCTCCCCATCATCGGAAATCACTAGCGCCGGGATGCCGTCGACGTTCTGAACGTCTGCGATCCGAAGCTGGCAGATTTCTCCCAATCGGGCCCCCGTGAAGGCGCCGATCAGCGGTACCCAGTAAGCAGCGTCGCCCCCAGCTTTGCTGGCGGCGGGTAACTCGTATTGGGTGTGCAGTGGCGTGCCGAACAACTTGGTCATCTCCTCTGCGGTGATGGGGCGCCGTTTGTTCGTGGTCTTGGCCTTGATGTCCAGGCCCTCCCAGGTGTGGCGCTCGGTCCATTCCAACTCGCGGAAGGCGTATTTCAGCAGTGTCTTCAAGCCCGTGAGGCGATCCCGAGCGGTCTTCGGTGTTCCGCAGTTCTCAAGGAGCCACGTCCTGTAGCCGTCGCCCATCTCGCGCGAGATTCCCTGTAAGGTCACGCTGGGGCGCTGTGTTTCGAACTGCCGCAGTGCGCGGTCCATTGCTTGGATGGAGTCCGCCGACCGAGGACTGGCCCCTGAACTCTTCCAGCGATCAAATACGTCCCGCAGCGACTTCGGTTGGCCGTCGGGTTTTGTCGGCGCGGAGGAAGGTGCCGGCAGAGGGCTGGGTGTATCGACGATCTCGCCAGCGTCCCGCAATGTGACCTCGCGGTGAGCCGCTCTAAACGCCTTCAGGCAGAGCACAAGCGCATCTCGCACACCTGGGGTCTTGGTGTCGAAAACGAAACCAAGCTGGGCCGCGTGGGCCTGCATCATGGGCAATACAGTTTTGAGGTTCCCACCGGCCATGGCGATGGCGGCTTGGCCGTCCAGGTAGGCGTTGAGACCTGCAAGTTCCTTCGCCTCCTCGGGTGTCAGACCCGTGAGGTCATCCTCACGTGGCCGTTCGGGTTCCCACTGGGGGATTCGCAGCGGTGACTGTTCGCGAAGCTTCAGTTCATTGCGGATGTGGACCATCTCCGCAAGCAATGCCACATCGGAGCGAACGCGGTCATCCTCCGATAGCACATGGACCCGCACCATCGCTGCGAGGTGGGCCGCGAGTTCTGGCGTGATGGCCGTGATTCGGGTGGGCGTTAGCGACGCTCTCTTGGCCTCGAAATCGGCCAGCCATTCGGCCCGCTTCAGGGTTGCCTGAAGGGTCGCCTCACGGCGGTCGCTGGTACCCAGCGCGATGTTGATGCGGGCCTTGCCGAACGTGCTGCGCAAGTCATCGGGAATGATGATGCGGACGTACCAACGCGAGCCCCGAAGGTTCAATCCCTCCACTTGTGCCATGTCGTTTCCTGTGATCGATTTACGAGGAAGTGACACAGCCAAGTGATACAGCGACAACAACGTAAGCCCTTGGAACGGCTTATGTTTTTGATTTGATTGAGGAATTCTAGAAAAAGGTGACGAGCCTTGACCCCGGCACTGGTTCCACAGTTAGGGCTGCTTGGTTCCCCACCTGACCCGGTTGGCCGCTTCTCCATGCGGGAAGGCCCGTCGAGATAGATTGTACGACCTGTGTCGATCGCCCTTGTGCCATGCGGGAGAAATTCCCGCTTGCCCGCGAACTAGAATCGATTCATGTCCTACCTCGTGTTAGCCCGCAAATACCGGCCGAAGAACTTCGGCGAAATGGTCGGGCAGGAGCATGTGGTGCGGGCCTTGACCAATGCGCTGGATTCGCAGCGCCTGCACCATGCCTACCTGTTCACCGGCACACGCGGTGTGGGCAAGACGACAGTGGCGCGTATTTTGGCCAAGTCGCTAAATTGCCTGGGCCCAGATGGGTCCGGCGGCATCACCTCGACACCCTGCGGCGTGTGCCAGGCCTGTACCGATATCGACAGCGGCCGGTTCATCGATTACACCGAACTCGATGCCGCTTCCAATCGCGGCATTGATGACGTTCAGACGCTGCTCGAGCAGGCGGTCTACAAGCCGGTACAAGGGCGCTTCAAGGTCTTCATGATCGACGAGGTGCACATGCTGACGACGCCGGCATTCAATGCCATGCTAAAGACGCTGGAAGAGCCGCCGGACTATCTCAAGTTTGTGCTCGCCACCACCGATCCGCAGAAAGTACCCGTTACGGTGCTGTCGCGTTGCCTGCAGTTCAATCTGCGCCCGATGGCGCCCGAGACCGTGCGCGAACACCTCACCCGAGTGCTGGAGGCGGAGGCCGTGCCGGTAGATCCGCAGGCCCTGCGCCAGCTCTCGCGCGCCGCGCGGGGCTCGATGCGCGATGCCTTGTCGTTGACCGACCAGGCCATCGCCTTTGGCGCCGGGCAACTGAGTGAGGCGGTGGTGCACCAGATGTTAGGGAGCGTCGATCGGGGATATGTATTGCGACTGATCGAGGCCCTGGCACAGGGCAATGGCAAGGCCGTGGTTGAAACGGTCGAGGAGTTGCGCCTGCATGGTCTGAGTCCGGCCTCGATGCTCGAGGAAATGTCGGCGCTGCTGCAGCGCATGGCGGTGCTGCAGGTCGTGCCCGACAGCAGCGATGTGGCTGATCCGGATGCCGCCGATCTGGCGCGCCTGGCCGCATTGATGCCACGCGACGAGACGCACCTGTTGTACAGCCTGTGTCTGCATGGTGCCGGTGAACTGGGCCTGGCGCCCGACGAATACGCGGCGTTGACGATGGTGTTGTTGCGGCTGCTGGCATTCAAGCCCGGCGCGCCGCTCGCACCGCCCCAGGAAAAAAAAACTCTGATTGATACCCGCCTCGCTGGCGACGCGGTGGCGGTGGACACGGCGCGGCCGGTCGCGGAGCCCGTGGTGGCGCAATCCACTGAGAGCACAAGCACCGGGGCTGTCGTACCGATGCGCGCTGCAGCGCCGAGCGTGCCGGTTGCAGCACCACCAGCGGAGCCGCTGCCGCAAGTCTTGCGGCCAGAACCTGCGGCGCCGCCCAAAGCCCCGCCCGTCGCAGAGCCTGCTCCATCGCCACGCCCCGCAGGGCGGGTGCTCTCGGTCGTACAGTCCGGTCCGGCCAACCGTCCGGCACCAGCGGCGCAGAATGATGCCGGTGGCGGCGCCCCGGATCGGGTGCATGCCGTGCCGGTGCGGGTGCAGGCGGACAGCCGCAGCGAAACACAGGCGCAGGCTACGGTGCTGCCGACACTGGTACCGACCGAGGAGGGCGACTTCTGGTTTGCCACGGTGCAGCAACTGCTGGCCGAACAGGCGGTTACTGCACTGGCGCGTGAACTTGCATTGCAATCTCAGCTGGTAGCGCGTGATACTGACCAATGGTTGCTGCGGGTGGAGCGCGAGTCGCTGCAGCAGCCAGGCAGCCGGGATCGTGTCGCGGCGGCACTGCTGACCATCGGCCATGCGGTCAAGCTGGTGGTCGAAATCGGCCGTGTCACCGACAGCCCGGCCCGGCGCAATGCGGCGTTGGCCGCCGAAAAACAACTGGCCGCAGAGAAGCTCATTTTTGATGATCCGTTCGTGCAAAAGATGATGCATGACTTTGGCGCGAAAATCGTGGCTGGCAGCATCCGGCCGCTATGACCCTCGCATGGCTCGTGCGGTGAGCGCAGCGTGCATTCCTAAATTTTTCCCATCCTTTTCCCATCCATTTCAACCGAAGGAACACCATGTTTAACAAAGGACAACTGGCGGGGCTGATGAAGCAGGCCCAGGCCATGCAGGACAACATGAAGAAGGCGCAGGACGAACTGGCCAACATCGAAGTCACCGGCGAGTCCGGCGCCGGGCTGGTCAAGGTCCTGATGACCTGCAAACACGATGTGCGCCGCGTCACGATCGATCCCAGCCTGTTGGCAGAAGACAAGGACATGCTCGAAGACCTGGTGGCCGCAGCTTTCAATGCGGCCGTGCGCAAGGCTGAGGAGACCTCGGCAGAGAAAATGGGCAAACTCACAGCCGGCATGCCAGGCCTGCCCGGCGGCATGAAGCTGCCGTTCTAGTGAACCGGCGCGTGCGCACGACCGGGCACCGCGCCACGGCGGGGGCGTGCCATGGCTGATTCGAACGCCGTCGAGGGCATGATCCAGGCCTTGCGCCGACTGCCTGGAGTGGGTGTGAAGTCGGCTTCGCGAATGGCCTTTCACCTGTTGCAGCATGACCGCGGCGGCGCGCGGGTGCTGGCGGCGGCACTGACGCACGCTTGTGATGCGGTAAAGCATTGCGAACGCTGCCATACGTTCACCGAAGCTCAGTACTGCAGAACCTGTACGGATGCCAAGCGTGACCAGACGCGCCTGTGCGTGGTGGAAACTCCGGCCGACCAGTCAGCGGTGGAGCGCACCGGGGCCTATAAGGGTCTTTATTTCGTGCTGATGGGCAAGCTCAATCCACTGGACGGCATTGGCCCGCGCGACATTGGTCTGGGCAAGTTGTTCGAACGGGCGGTCGACGGGGTGGTCGAAGAGGTGATTCTGGCGACCAATTTCACGGCCGAGGGGGAGGCCACCGCCCATGTGATCAGCGAAGGCCTGCGCGAGCGGGGCCTGCGCATTACCCGACTGGCGCGGGGTGTGCCCGTGGGCAGTGAACTTGAATATGTGGATCTCGGCACCATTGCCCACGCCCTGGTGGACCGCCGCTGAACCTGCAACATCCCGGATTGCAACCATGTCATTCAGCCTTGCCCATTGGTGCGTCCTGATCGCGGCCTTGCTGCCTGCTATTTGTGGCGGTATTGCCAAGTCCGGACGCTTCAGCAAACCGGCAGGCGCCGGCGGTTATGACAACCGGGATCCGCGCGCCTGGCTGGGCCGCCAGAGCGGTTGGCGCGCGCGTGCCAATGCGGCCCAGGCGAACAGCTTCGAAGCCCTGCCGTTTTTCATCGGTGCCGTGGTGTTGGCCTTGCAACTCGGCGCCGATACGGGGCGCGTCGATTTGCTGGCCGCGATCTTCGTGTTGTTGCGAATTGCCTACATCGGCCTTTATGTCGGTGGCCTGGCCACCTTGCGTTCGCTGGTCTGGACCTGTGCCCTGGGCGTCAACATCGCGATCCTGTTTACGGGCTGGCGCTGAGCCTTGCCGGTGCACTTTCGCGAGGGCTTGTCGCCCGATGTGGTTTCCCCGTAAGTACTAACCCGCTCGGGAACTTCCCGATGCGCGAAATCATGCCTTTCGGTAGGCTCGGTGAAAACAATGATTTCGATGGGGGCGGGTGGGGTGAACAAATTTCGAGGTATCCGGCGCGCGTTGATGCTGGGGCCGGTCCTGTCACTGGCCGGCTTGCGTCTGGGCTCACTGCGGGCCGAAACCAAGTTGGAGAAATCGCGGGTGATACTGGCCGTTGGCGGTCGCACCCAACTGCAGTACCTCCCGCTGACCATCGCCGAGCGCCTGGGCTACTTCAGCGCCGAAGGGCTTGATATCGAGGTGCTTGATCTGGCGACCGGCCTTCGCTCGCAGCAGGCGGTACTCGAGGGTGCGGCTGACGTAGCCTGCGGTGGATTCGACGGGCTGGTCGAACACCATGCCATCCGTTCTCAGCCCCAGGCCTTTTGCCTGTTGGCGCGCGCCCCCCAGGTCGCCTTTGGTGTCTCGATTCGGGCCATGCCCGCCTATCGGCGGGTGGGCGACCTCAAAGGGCGCAAGATCGGTATTGTGGCGGCCGGTTCCTCGGCCGAACTGGTGACCGCGATGGTCCTGGCGAGTGCCAACCTGAAACTGCAGGATGTGCAACTGGTGGAAACCGGTGGTGTCGGCGCCGCACTGCAGGCAGTGCGCACGGGTCAGGTCGATGCCATGGTGCATATGGAGCCGGTGATGACCATGCTGGAGCAAAAAGGCGATGTCCGCATCATCTCTGACGCCCGCTCGCTGCAAGGCTCACAGGAACTTTTCGGCGGCATGATGCCGGCAGCCTGCCTGTTCGCGCCGTCAAACTATTTGCGCGCGCATCCCAATACGGCGCAGGCGATCACCAACGCCGCGGTGCATGCGCTCAAGTGGCTGCAGACAGCGGGGCCGAGCGATCTGATCAAGGTTTTGCCTGAGTCCCACCTGTTTGGCGATCGGGCACTCTACCTGGCGTCGTTTGGCAAATTGCGCGAATCGATATCGCTGGACGGCATGATGCCGGAAGAGGGCGTCAAGACCACGTTGCGGGCCTTGCGTCGCCGGGATGCCACCTTCAAGCCGGAAAAGGTGGATGCCGAGCGCCTGTATACCAACGAGTTTGCGCGCAAGGCCAAGGAAAAATTCAGAGCCTGAGCGACTCCGTCGGCCTGAACGGCTCAGTCTTTCGCCACCCGGACCGGTTTTTGCTTGCTCGAACGTGTGCCGTGGCGCGTGCTGGCAGTTCGCACCGCCGACGCCGCCGCCTTGGAGCGCGCTGGCAGGTAAACGGTCATATGCTGACCGGTCTTGAGGGATGCCGAAACCGGCAACTTGTTCCATTCGGCCACGTTGCTAGCCGCCACGTTGTAGCGGCGTGCCAGGTTGGCGATAGTGTCATTCTTGCGGGCCTTTACCACCCGACGGACCTGCAACTCCTGACGGCCGAGCGACAGTTGGGCGTTGTCAGCGATGCTTTCTGCTACGTCTTCGCGCACGGACGCGGCGCGGCGCACCAGCAACGTCGAGCCCGCCTTGATCACCATGCCATTGGGGATATTGTTGACGGCACGCAGATCTGCCTCGCTCATGTCGACACGCTTGGCGGCATCTGCGGTACGCATCGTCGAAGGTGCCTTCCAGGCCGTCCAGCTTGCCAATGGTTTGTTGACGTTGGCCTGCAGGTTGGCGCGAAACGTTGCAGCGTTGTCCCATGGCAGCAGGATCTGGGGTGTGCCTGAAGCCAGAATCACCGGTTGATGTGCCGACGGGTTAAGCGCCTTGAAGTCCGCGACTTCGACGTTGGCCAGCTTGGCTGCCAGCACCACGTCGATGTCGCGGGTAATGTCGACACTCTGGAAGTAGGGGTGGTTCTCGATCACCGGCAGCACGGTACCGAGGGCTTGCGGCGACGACACAATGTTCTTGACCGCCTGGAGCTTGGGCACATACAAGCGTGTCTCCGCCGGCATATTGAGATCTTCGTAACCCACGCCCAGGCCGGCCTTGCGGTTTTTCTCGATCGCCCGCGAAACACTGCCTTCACCCCAGTTGTAGGCAGCGAGCGCCAGATGCCAGTCGCCGAACATGCCATGGAGTTTTTGCAGGTAGTCGAGTGCCGCGCGCGTCGACGCCAGCACATCGCGCCGGTCGTCACGGAACGCGTTTTGCTTGAGCGCGAAATATTTTCCGGTGGCCGGCATGAACTGCCACATGCCAGCCGCCTTGGCGCTCGAGACCGCCTGCGGATTGAACGCGCTCTCGATGAACGGAAGCAGGGCCAGTTCGGTCGGCATGTTGCGTCGCTCGAGCTCTTCGACGATATGAAACAGGTACTTGCTCGAACGCTCGGTCATGCGTTCGATGTAATCCGGGCGGCTCGCATACCAGCGCTCACGCTCACGCACCATGTCATTGGTCAGGTCGGGCATTGCGTAGCCGCGGCGGATCCGGTCCCAAAGATCGGCCGGGGGCGTCAATGTCGCCACGGATGTGCTGTTGGCCTCGTTGGGCGACAGGGGGGCAAGGGGTCCGGTGGGATAGATACGCGGCAGAACCTTGGCCGGCTGGACGGCCGGCTTGTTGGTTGCACTCTGCACGGTTTCGGGTGAAACCGTCGCCGTGATCGGTGCCGGCTCGACCGCGGTGGATGGCGTGGCCACCTGGGTGGGCGTCAAAGTCGTGGCGCAACCTGTAAGCAGAAGCATCAGGGTGACGGCCGGTAGCCGATGGAACAAGATCATGGGGTATTCCTGCAGGGTAGGGCGTTCGCCAAGTGTGCGAGTGCCGGCATCGACGGTCTTAAAGAGAACCGTCTGCTGATTGTCGGGGGGACTAAAATTCGTTCCAGTCGCTGAGTGCGCCGCATCGTTATCAAACGCGCGAGCCGCGCACCCGGTGCCTGAATCCTCGCAGCATCCGATGGGTGCCTTGCAGTGTTGTTGCAGTTGTCAGGTACCGGACGCAGATTCAAATTCATGGACGGTCAAATTATAGGTTTGCAAGACTGGTTCCAGACTCCGCGTGGCCGCTACATGCTGGACTGGGAACGCCAGCAACTCGATCAGGTCGTCGCCGACATCTTCGGCTTTCATGCTGTGCAGTTGGGGCTTTCTGCCCTCGATGCTCTGGCTGCCAATCGCATGCCCCACCGTTGGCACCTGTCTGAGGGCCTCGATCACTCGGTGACAGGCGCGCGGCCCGGCCCCGCGCACGGTACCACGGGAGTCGCCACAGGTCAACGTGACACCGCAGCGGCAAGGCCGTCGGCATTGGCTTGCGACTTCGCTGCGTTGCCGTTCCCGGCCAACAGTCTGGATCTGGTGGTACTGCCCCATACGCTGGAATTGCATGCCGACCCGCATGCCACGTTGCGTGAGGTCGAGCGGGTACTGGTGCCGGAAGGGCGCGTGGTCATCTGCGGCATCAACCCGGTCAGCCTGTGGGGCTTGCGCCAGCGGCGCGCCCATCTGTACCGTCGGCTGGGCATGGGTCACTTGTATTTGCCGCAGGAAGGCGAGTTCATCGGTTACTGGCGTTTGCGCGACTGGCTGCGACTGCTCAGTTTCGAGGTCGAGTCGGGTCGCTTCGGTTGTTACCGGCCGGCGGTTTCCGACGAGGTCTGGCTCGAGCGCTTCCGGTGGATGGACAAGGCCGGCGCGCGGTGGTGGCCGATATTTGGCGCTGTTTATTTTCTGGTCGCAATCAAGCGGGTACGTGGCATGCGCCTGATGGGGCCGGCCTGGAAGACCGCGCCAAGCCGGGCCACGGCGCCGGTATCGGTCGCGAACCGTGGCAATTCCCATCGCAAGCCCTCATGATGCGCCGACACCGCCGACACCGCCGACACATCTGTTGCGGCGATGGCGTGTGTGACACGTCACGGCAGCGCGGGTCTTTTTTCAGGAACATATAAAGAATGAATCATATTCAGATCTATACCGACGGTGCCTGCAAGGGCAACCCGGGTCTAGGAGGCTGGGGTGCCGTTTTGCTGTCGGGCAGCTCCGAGAGAGAGCTGTATGGCGGCGAGCTTGAGACCACCAACAACCGGATGGAGCTGACCGCCGTGATCGAGGCGCTCGCCGCCTTGCAACGACCCTGTAACGTGGTGCTGTATCTGGACAGCGAATATGTGCGCAAGGGCATCACCGAATGGATTGCGGGCTGGAAAGCGCGCGGTTGGCGCACCGCGGCCAAGCAGGATGTCAAGAATGCCGATCTGTGGAAACGTCTCGACCAGCTCGTCGCGTCGGGTGGGCACCAGATCGACTGGCGCTGGGTCAAAGGGCACTCGGGCGATCCGGGCAATGAGCGTGCGGACATGTTGGCCAATCGAGGGGTTGAGTCGGCCCGAGCCCATGGACGCGACAAAGGGCGTGGCGCAGTAGCCACATCGGGTATGGCTGATCGTGGAACTTTACCGAACAGATAACACCTGACCCTTGCAAGACTGATACATTCGCGCACTGATTTGTTACATAGCCCCTTCCATACGTCCGGAGTTTCATCGCCTCATGGTCTCCAAAGTTGTCTATTCCGCCGTGGCGGTTGTGGGTATTGCGACGGCCTCTGCTGGTGCCTGGTGGTATCAGGCCCGGCCGCAAGGTCCGGTCGAGATCAAGGCGGACTCCGGAGCGCCACGCACTGGCGCCGCCGGTGCGCCAGCGCCCGCAGGGGCGGCGTCTGCACCCCGTGCTGCCGGTGTCGAAGTGGTCAAGGCCGAACGCGCGCGCCTGCAGGATGACGCGCAGTCGGTAGGCTCCTTGCGCTCCCGCCAGAGCGTCATGTTGCGGCCAGAGGTGGCGGGCCGTGTTAAGGAACTCGGTTTTGCCGACGGTGCGACCGTGCGCAAAGGCCAGGTGCTGGTGCAACTCGACGACGTATTGCAAAGGGCCGAAATCAAGCAGGCACAGGCGCAGGTATCGATTGCCCAGGCCAACCTCAAGCGCAACCAGGAACTGGTGGCGCAGAGTTTCGTCGCCCAGCGTGTGCTGGACGAGAGCGGCGCCAATCTGCAGGTTGCTGAGGCGCAGTTGGCGCTGGCCTGCGCGCGATGGTCACGCATGGCCATCCTGGCGCCGTTCGCCGGCATCGTTGGAATCCGCAATGTCAATCTGGGGGATTACGTCAAGGATGGCGCTGATCTGGTCAATCTGGAGGACATCAGCAGCATGTATGCCGATTTCCGGCTGCCGGAGCGGTTCCAGGGCAAATTGCGGCTGCGCCAGGCAGTGCAATTGCAGCTCGATGCCTTCCCCGGGCGCACGTTCAAAGCCCAGGTGGAAGCGATTGATCCACTGCTCGATGTCAACGGTCGATCAGTCGGAGTGCGGGCCGTGTTGCCCAACACTATGGGCGAGGCCATGGCACAAGGTGGCGGGAGGCCGGGTGGTGCCGGCGGGACGGCAGGCGGCGCGGGCGCAGCGGGTGCTGCAGGTGTTGGCAAGCCGGCGGCCGCCGGCGCTGGCAAGCTGGCCGCCGAGGCTGGTCTTGCCGGCGCAGCGGCTTCTGGTGGCGCCGCCAACAAGCGTCCGCCGGGTGCACCTGAGCGGCAAGCGGGTGCTGGCGCCGGATCTGGCCCTGAGTCGGGAGGTCGCGCCGACGGCGCGGTACGGGCTGCGCCGGAGCTGGCGGTCTGTACCAGTGTGAGCGGTGTCTCGGTGGCTGTGGCAGACAGCCAGGCACGGCCGGCTGCGGCCAGCGGCAACACGCAGGCGCCGGGTGGCAACCGGGCTGCAGTGGCAGGTGGCGGCGCGCGAGGGTTGGGTGGCACCAATCTGATGCCACTGCGGCCGGGCATGTTTGCCCGGGTCACAACGGTTTTTGCAATCAAGGACGCGGCGATCGTGGTGCCCGAGGAGGCCATCGTGCCCCAGGGGGGTCGCCAGTTCGTGATCAAGGTGATGGAGCCATCGCAGGTGCCGGCCGCGGCAGAGCGCCCCTTGCCGCCGGACACGAAATGGGTGTCTTTGCGCCAGGAGGTCAAACTCGGTGCGCGCCAGCTGGGCAAGGTCGAAGTGACGGAAGGCCTGGTCGAGGGTGAAACGGTGGTGGTGGCAGGGCAGCAGCGGCTGCAGCGCGATGGCACGGCGTTGCGCATCGTCGAACTCGGCCGGCCCGGCCAGCAACGCGGGGCTCCTGCGGGTGCGCCGGCCGGGGCAGCATCTGCAGCACCAGGCACGGGCAACGGCCCGGCCATGGGCGCATCGTCGCCCGGTCCGGTAGCGGTGCTCAGCAACTAACAGGCGCAGTTCCCATGCAACTCGCCGAAACCTCCATCCGACGCCCGGTATTCGCGACCGTGTTGTCCTTGCTGATCGTGTTGATCGGCGCGGTGTCCTTCAACAGACTGTCGGTGCGCGAGTACCCCAAGATCGACGAGCCGGTGGTCAGTGTGCAGACCCGCTTCGCCGGCGCCTCCAGCGAGGTCATCGAAGGACAGGTGTCCAAGGTGCTCGAGGACTCGTTGGCCGGCATCGAGGGCGTGGACGTGATCACGTCTATCAGCCGGCAGGAGCGCAGCCTGATCACCGTGCGTTTTGCGCTGAGCCGGGATCCCGACTCGGCGGCGGCCGATGTGCGTGACAAGGTCTCGCGCGTGCGTCAGCGCCTGCCCCAGGGCATTGACGAGCCTGTGATCGCCAAGGTCGAGGCGGAGTCGTTCCCGGTGGTCTTTCTGGCCCTGAGTTCGGACACGCACACGGCGCTGCAACTCACCGACATGGCCAATCAGCTGGTCAAACCAGTGTTGCAGACGGCGCCTGGCGCCGCCGACGTGAACATCTATGGCGAGCGAAAGCTGGCCATGCGCATCGGTCTGGACCCCGACCGGCTGGCGGCCTACCGGCTGACGGTACAGGATGTCGAGGATGCCCTGCGCCGCTCCAACCTGGAGGTGCCGGCCGGGCGCATCGAGAGCCGCCAGCGCGAGTTCAACGTCACGGCGGCGACCGACCTGCAACGTCCTGTCGAGTTCCGCCAGGTCGTGATTCGCACGGTGAACGGGTTTCCGGTACGCATTGCGGATGTGGCCCGGGTCCAGACTGGCGCAGCCGACGAGCGCTCCAGTGTGCGGCTCAATGGCCGTGATTCGGTAGCCGTAGGGGTGATACGTCAGGCCACGGCCAATCCGCTGGAGTTGTCGGCTGGCGTGCTCTCCTTGCTCGACAAGGTGCGTGGTGACCTGCCGGCCGGCGTGACGATCGAAGTGGCGAACGATAACTCGGTGTTCATCGATCGCTCGGTGAAGGCGGTCTACACCACCATCGCTGAAGCCGTGGTGCTGGTGGCTCTGGTGATCTTCGTGTTCCTGCGCACCTTGCGTGCCTCGATCATTCCCCTGCTGACGATTCCGGTGGCGCTGATCGGTACCTTCGCGTTGATGGCGCTTGCCGGGTTCAGCATCAATACGCTGACCTTGCTGGCACTGGTGCTGGCGATCGGGCTGGTGGTGGACGACGCAATCGTGATGCTGGAGAACATCTACCGCCATATCGAGGAGGGACTCAGCCCGTTCCAGGCCGCGATACGCGGTTCGCGCGAAGTCGGCTTCGCGATCGTCGCGATGACGATGACCTTGGTGGCCGTCTATGCGCCGCTGGCTTTTGCGCCAGGGCGCACCGGTCGCTTGTTCACCGAGTTTGCGCTCGCGCTGGCCGGTGCGGTGGTGGTGTCGGGCATCGTCGCGCTGACCTTGTCACCGATGATGTGTTCGCTGCTACTGCGCCACAACCCCAAGCCTGGACTCTTCGACCGCGGCATGGAGCGTGGCCTGCAGGCGTTGACTCGCGGTTATTCGCGTCTGCTCGGCTGGACGCTCAAGGTGCGTTGGTTGATCGTGCTGCTGGCCATTGGCAGTGGCGTGGTGTCGTGGTCGGTGCTCCAGGACATCAAGCGCGAGTTGTCGCCGATGGAAGACCGCGGTGTGGTGCTGGCCCAGGTCAACGGCCCCGACGGCGCGACGCTCGAATACACCAACCGCTATGCGACGGCCATCGAGCGCATCGGCGAGAGTTATCCGGAGTTCGACCGGATCTTTGCGACCATCGGCAATCCGACGGTGGCGCAGGGCAACATATTTTTTCGAACCAAGCCCTGGGAGGAGCGCAAGCGTACGACCCAGGAGTTGGCACGCGACATGACGCCCCGGGTCGCTGGCCTGACCGGTGTCAGTGCCTTTCCGATCACGCCGCCTTCGCTCGGCCAGGGTTTCACCCAGCGGCCCGTCAACTTCGTCATCATGACCTCCGACAGCTACCAGAACCTGTCGCAAACCGTGCGTGCATTCCAGGACGAACTGGCCAAGAACCCGGGTTTCGCCCAGGTCGACACCGACCTGCGCCTGAACAAGCCCGAGATCAAGCTCGAAGTCGACCGCGAGCGGGCGGCCGACAACGGGGTGGGAGTCGACGCGATCGCACGCGCGGTCGAGACCATGCTGGGTGGGCGCATCGTGACCCGGTTCAAGCGCGACGGGGAGCAGTACGACGTGATCGTGCAGACCATGGATTCGGGGCGAGGCACACCATCGGACATCGAGCGAATCTTTGTGCGCGGGCGCAACGACACGATGATTCCGCTGTCTGCACTGGTGAAGATCCGCGAGGTCGTGGTGCCGCGTGAGCTCAACCACTTCGGACAACGCCGCTCTGCGACCATTACCGCCAACCTGTCGGCCGGTTATGCGCTGGGCGAAGCGCTGGATTTCATGGACTTGACGGCGAAGAAGGTGCTCAAACCCGGTTATGCGACCGATCTGAACGGTATCAGCCGGGAGTTCCGCAAGTCGGCAGATTCGCTGACGCTGGTGTTCATCCTGGCGCTGTTCTTCATCTTCCTGGTGCTGGCGGCGCAGTTTGAAAGCTTCGTCGACCCCTTCGTCATCCTGCTCAGCGTGCCCTTGTCGATGGCCGGGGCTTTGCTCGCGCTGCAATGGTCCGGCGGCACACTCAATGTGTTCAGTCAGATCGGGCTGATCACGCTGGTGGGCTTGATCACCAAGCACGGTATCCTGATTGTCGAGTTTGCCAACCAGTTGCGTGAGCAAGGGCTGGACACGATGGCGGCGATCCGCAAATCTGCGGCCCAGCGCCTGCGCCCGATTCTGATGACCACCGGCGCCATGGTGCTGGGTGCGCTGCCGCTGGCATTGGCCACCGGAGCCGGTGCCGAAAGCCGGCAACAGATCGGCTGGGTGATTGTCGGCGGCATGAGCCTGGGGACCTTGCTCACCATCTTCGTCGTGCCCACGATGTATACCCTGTTTGCACGGCGTCACGCGCCAGGCGCCAAGAAGGAAGTGGCGCACGAGCACCCGGACCTGGTTGCGGCCGACAAGCCGGCAGCCGCGTAAGGCCTACCGGCCCGGTGCCGGTGGCGCGCCCTAAAGCACGCCGTCGAACATCATCACATCGACTTCGTCGCCGGGCGCCACATGGCCCTGGTCGTGTCCCAGCACGATCAGTCCGTTGGCCTGCACCATGGAACTGAGCACGCCCGAGCCCTGATTGCCGGTGGTGCGCACCTGCAAACCACCACCAGGCACGGCACTGACGATGCCACGCTGGTACTCGGTGCGGCCAGACTTCTTGCGAATCGCCTCGCCACTACGCGCCCGCAGCAACGGTGTGGCCGTCTCCCGGGCGCCCATCATGCGCAGCAGCGCCGGACGCACGAAGGCCAAGAAGGTCACCATCACGGCCACCGGATTGCCCGGCAGGCCGAACAACACGGCGGAGCGCTCGCTCTCAAGCCCGCCCGCTGTAATGCGGCCCACGGCCATCGGGCGACCGGGACGCATGGCAATGCGCCAGAACGCGACACCGCCGCTGCGCCCGGCGAGTTTTTTCATCATGGTTTTGGTGTAGTCGGCCTCACCGACGCTGACGCCACCGCTGGTGATGATGGCGTCCGCCTGGGCGGCGGCCTGCGTAAATGCCTGCTCCAGCGCCACGGGTTCGTCCGGAATCACGCCCATGTCGATCACCAACACGCCCAGTCGACGCAACATGCCAAACACGGTGTAGCGGTTGCTGTCATACACCGCCCCGGCACGCGGCGCGTCACCCAGGCTCAGAATCTCATTGCCGGTGGAAAAATAGGCAACGCTCAAGCGGCGCCAAACCGGCACCTCGGCAATACCCAGACTGGCGATCAGGCCCAGCGCAGCCGGACCCAGCCGATCGCCCATGCGCAAGGCTGGCTGGCCCTGCATCAAATCCTCGCCGAGTTTGCGCCGGTTGTCGCCGCGCACCAGTGTTCCGGCGGCGATGCTCAAGGTTTCCCCGCTGACCTGTGCCAGTTCCTGCGCAACGACCGTATCGAGTCCGGCCGGCATCACGGCGCCGGTCATGATCTTGAGCGCTTGACCCGGCCCAACCGGTCCCTGCCACGGCTGGCCGGCCAATGCCGTACCCACCACCTGCAGCGTCAAGGCCTGGCCGGGGACAAGCGCGCTGCCGTCAAAGGCGAATCCGTCCATGGCCGAATTGTCGTGGGGCGGCACGCTGATCGGCGAGATGATGTCGCGTGCCAGCACCCGGTCGAGTGCGTCGAATACACCCACCTGATCGGTCGCCGACACCGGCTCAACCAACTGTGCGAGGAACTGCAACACCGCGTCGGCACGCAGGCTTTTCGGGTCATAACCCTGCAGTTGCGCTGCAATCTGTTCTATCGAAGCTGTCATTCCTGAAGCGCCTGCAGTTGGGCCAGCGTGTTGGCGTTGGCGAAAGCGCCGGGCTCTTCAAACGGCACTTCCACGGTGTGCTGCTGCGCAGTCCATGCGCCGATTTTTCGGCCGCCGCCCGCGACAAAGGCGCGCAGGTCGGGCAGCAGGGTCACCTTGACCAGGCAGAACACCGGCTGGCGATACCAGGTTGGCGTGCCGTCGGCCGCAGTTTCCATGGCGCTGGCCATGGCGATGTCGGCCGAATCCTGCGTCATGGCCTGCGCCAGTCGCGCCACCAGATCGACCGGAAACTGCGGGGTGTCGCAGGGTACGGTCACCAGGTAAGGCGTCTGGCAGTTTTCCATCGCGACGATGAAGCCGGCGAGTGGCCCGGCGAAATCAGCGACGGTGTCGGTGAGTACCGGTGCGCCAAAGCCACGGTACTGGTCCAGATGGCGGTTGGCATTGAGCAGCACGGCACCTACCTGGGACTGCAATCGATGCAGACTGTGCTGTGCCAACGGCACTCCAGCATACAGCTGCAGGCCTTTGTCCAGCCCGCCCATGCGCGCTCCGCGACCGCCGGCCAGGACCACGCCGGTAATCTGCGCGGGGTCGATAACGCTGGCGCTGGCCGTGTGGGTTTCGCTTGCGTCAAATCGGCGGACGGCGTCTACCGAGGCGCCGGCTTGTTCGGGACTTGGCATACGGCGGTCAGCCTCCGATGTAGCTCATTTCGACGCGGGGCTGGGTCGGCGCGTCGGCGGTGTTGCGCAGTTCCGAATAGCGGTCGTCGCGCTGGCCCCAGATCGCGCCTATGGCGGAGGTCAGCTCGGCATCACTGGCGCCACCACGCAGCAGCGCGCGCAGATCATGCCCGCTTGAGGCGAACAGGCACAGGTACAACTTGCCTTCGGTGGACAGGCGCGCACGATTGCAGGCATGGCAGAACGCCTGGGTCACACTGCTGATCACGCCGATCTCGCCGAGCTCGGGCATGTGGCGGCCTGACGCGTCGGCGTAACCCCAGCGCTCCGCGGTCTCGCCCGTTGTGTTGGCATCGAGCGCAACCAGCGGCCATGATGCGCTGATCCTGCGCACCACCTCGGCCGATGGCAGCACCTCGTCCATGCGCCAGCCGTTCGTGACGCCGACGTCCATGTATTCGATGAAACGCAGCACGACGCCGGTTCCACGGAAATGCCTGGCCATGGCCAGAATTTCGTGGTCATTGGTGCCGCGTTTGACCACCATGTTGACCTTGATCGGGCCCAGCCCGACCGCGCGTGCCGCCTCGATGCCCGCGAGCACTTCGGCCACCGGAAAATCGACGTCGTTCATGCCACGGAACACGGCGTCGTCCAGCCCGTCCAGGCTGACCGTGACCCGACGCAGCCCGGCATCGCGCAAAACCTGGGCCTTGCGGGCCAGCAGCGAGCCGTTGGTGGTCAGTGTGATGTCCAGCGGTTGGCCATCGGGTGTGCGCAAGGCAGACAGATGGGCGATCAGGACCTCGATGTTCTTGCGCAGCAGGGGTTCGCCGCCGGTCAAACGAATCTTTTGCACGCCATGGGCCACGAACAGCCGCGCCAGCCGGGTGATTTCCTCGAAGTCGAGCAGGGCGGAATGCGGCAGGTAGGCATGGTGCTTGTCGAACACCTCCTTGGGCATGCAATAACTGCAGCGAAAGTTGCACCGGTCGGTTACGCTGATGCGCAAGTCGCGCAGCGGCCGCTGACGCGTGTCAAACAACCCGCCCGTGGCCAGCATCGGCGTTGCGTTGCGCAACGTGCCCTCGCCGATATGGCGCTGGTCGAGCAGGGGGATTACGCGTTCAGCCATGGATGGATTTTGCCGTATCGACGACGGGCGATCGATTCGAACCCGGTTTGAGCCTGATCGAAGTGCGGTCAAACATCGCGCTGCGCTGCGAAACGAGTTGGCGACTTCAGCCGTGCCGCACAGCCACGGTCTTGAGGGTTGTGAAGCCGTACATGGCTTCGAAACCCTTTTCGCGGCCATAGCCGGATGACTTGACGCCTCCGAACGGCAGTTCTACGCCACCGCCGGCGCCGTAGTTGTTGATGAACACCTGGCCGCTGCGTACGCGTCGCGCCATGCGGAACTGGCGCGCGCCGTCCCGTGTCCAGACGCCGGCGACCAGCCCGAACTGCGTGGCGTTTGCCAGGGCCACGGCTTGGTCTTCGTCGGTAAATTCCATGGCAGCGAGCACCGGTCCGAACACTTCCTGCTGCGCCAGTTTGTGGTCGACCGGAACATCGCGCAACAGGGTTGGCGCCTGATAAAAGCCGGTGGCCGGCGCCTCGCTGACGACCTGGCCATGGGCCACGGTCGCGATGCCGGCGCTTTTCGCCGAGGCCAGGAACTCGCCCACCCGCGTCATCTGGCTCTCGCGGATCAGCGGGCCGACATCCAGGTCCATCGCAGCCGGTCCGACGCGCAACGCGGCGAAAGCGGTGCCCAGGCGTTTGAGCAACGGCTCGTAGATAGACTGCTCTACCAGCAGCCGGGAACCGGCCGAGCAGGTCTGACCGGCGTTTTGCACGATGGCATTGATGACCGTCGGCACCACTGCGTCGAGGTCGGCATCGGCAAACATGATCTGCGGGCTTTTGCCACCAAGTTCCAGCGTGACAGGGCAGTGCCGCTCGGCGGCCACCTGCTGGATCAGCGTGCCGATCGACGGACTGCCGGTAAAACTGATGTGGTCGATGCCCGGATGGCGCGCCAGCGCGTCGCCGACCTCGTGGCCGTAGCCGGTGACGATATTGATCGTGCCGGCAGGAAAACCAATCTCGGCGGCCAGCTGGGCTACGCGGATGAGCGACAGACAGGCGTCTTCGGAGGGCTTGACGACGCAGGTGTTGCCTGCAGCCAAGGCGCCGCCGACGCTGCGGCCGAAGATCTGCATTGGATAGTTCCACGGCACGACGTGACCGGTCACGCCATGGGGCTCGCGCCAGGTGAACACACTGTAGCCATCGAGGTAGGGCAGGGTCTCCCCATGGAATTTGTCGCAGGCGCCGGCGTAGAACTCGAAATAACGCGACAACGCGGCCGCATCGGCTCGCGCCTGCTTCACGGGCTTGCCGCAGTCGCGTTGTTCGAGCAGCGCAAGTTCGTCTGCATGCTCCGCCACCTTGGCAGACAGTTTCATCAGCATGCGACCCCGTTCGGCGGCCGTCAGGCGACCCCAGCCGTGGTCCATGCTGTGGCGGGCTGCGGTGACGGCGGAATCAATGTCGGCGGCGTCGCTGCGCTGCAGCTCATCGAAGGGCTGGCCATCGGACGGGTCAATGACCGCGATGGTGCGGCCGCTGTTGCTGCGGATCGAGGCGTTGGCGATGTAATTCAGTTGCATGGTGGGGCTCACGGTGTCCGGCTCACTGTGTCCGGAAATGGTTGCGCCCGACTAAGGGCGGCGCAGCGCCGGCTGGCCGGCGGGCAAGGATGCACATGCAAGTTTAAGCCAGCCGTCGGGCGTTCGCTCGGTCCTGGTCCGTGCCAAGGTCGCGCTGGTGGTGTGGGGTCTGCAGCGTCAACATTCAGCCGATGCAAAAAGCTTCCCCATTTATTCATGCAAATGTTCAGATCACTCGCCTTCCACGACTGACTGCGAAGCTGCGATTGCAGAGGTTCAATGGTGAAGCCAAAATTTCTGACAAGAGCCGGGTCCTGACGCTACCAGCGATCGCTAACCGTCGCGGCACCTGAAGGTGCAGGCTGTCGCCTTGAAAACCCGGGAGCTCAGGCAGAACGTGCAGGATGCGATGGCTGTGATCGTGCGCCCGAGTTTTGTCGAGACAATTCGTCTTGCGATCGATACAAGATGCTGGTGAGTGCTTCACATGGCTGACCTGGACGGCGTGAAAAGGAGGCCCGCAGGTCTGCGCCCCGACCCTCTCTGAGCGAACTGCGGGCCGCGCTGCCCGATCTTGCCGCCGAGGCAAAATTGCGCGCGGTGGAGTTCGACGTGCTGCGCCGATTGGCGCCAGATTTTGTCACCAGGCTCAACCAGGTGGGACTGATTAATCTCATGGTACCGGCAGATGTCGGCGGCTATGGCGCCTCGCTGACAGAGGGCTTCAAGGTGCTGATGACACTTGCCGCGGCCGACGCCTCGATGGTGCCGGTCGGCATCCGTCGCCCGTTGCGCCCATTCTCCATGTCGCTGGAACTGCGGCAACCGACGGTCAAGTCGAGAAGGCACGTTCAGCCTTTATCCCCACTGATGTAGTGCTGGAACTGCTCAATGATGAACTGCTGCTCGGAGATGATGTCCTTGACAAGGTCACCAATAGAAATGAGGCCAAGCAGTTTCTCACCGTCCATGACCGGCAAATGGCGCACCCGGCTGTCAGTCATCAACGCCATGCATTCGTGACTTGTTCGCTCAGGCCGCACATACAGCACATCAGATGTCATGATTTCGCGCACCAAGGTTTCCTTGGACGACCGCGACAACAGAACAATCTTTCGCGCGTAGTCGCGTTCTGTGACGATGCCAAGCACTTTCGTTTCCGCCATCACGACGAGCGCGCCGATGTGGTTGTCCGCCATGAGCCGGACGGCGTCGAGTACGGATGCCTCCGGCGGGATCGTGTGGACTACCTGACTGGACTTTGACTGGAGGATCGAAGCAGCAGTTTGCATGGAGGTTCTCCTTGATGGGCATTGTCGTACGGCGGCAAGGCGAGAGCAACGCTACCTGACACCATCACTGAATAGGCCCGGGAAGTCAATCAATCGTAAACGTGCGGGAGTGTCGCAGGCAAGACGAGATATTGACGACCATCAGCCGAGTTGGCGCGACGCAACGGTCGATCCTGCCGCGCCGCTTGCGGGCCGCCGCCGCAGATGCGCGCTTGCACGACCCGAGGCGTTGTCGCGTAGCACGGCGTTGGGTCATGAGAAAAGGACCCCGTGGTTTCCGTTTAGCTCAGGTGCTTGCCGACCAACCCAGTCATTTCGAACATGGTGACTTCATCCTTTCCGAAGACCGCCTTGAGCTTGGCGTCAGCCAAGATGTTTCGCTTGTTCTTCGGGTTCTGTAGATTGTTTGCCTTGATGTACTTCCACATGAGCTTCACAACTTCGGTGCGTGGTTGCGGCGTTGCACCGATCACAGCGGCCAGTTCGGCGCTGGGAGTGAGGGCACGGTTGAATGCGGTTTGCTTTTTGGCAGTGGTCATCTGAGACTCATAAGTTAAAACATGGATTCTAGGATGTGCGTCCGATCCCTTTAAAACCGCCAGCTACCGAGCCAGCGGGGTCGGGAAACATGTTGTGCGGAGCAGGAGTCTGTTCGATGATTACTTAGCGAAGGCTCCGATGACAGCAATGGGTCAGACGATGGTTCAGATCGCACCGGAGCGACTGGCTGCTTCCTGTCAATTCTGTTGAAAAACTCTCTCGAATTTTGGAACCTGCGTTGAGCCTGTGAGTCATAGCTGGAGACGGAGGTGCAAGCCATGATGGGCCAGACCGCGAACCAAGATCAGCTCTTCTGCGCGTTCAATCTCGAAGATCACATCCCACGTGATCATTTGCTTCGAGGTATCAATCGGTTTTTTGGACGTTCCGCTGCGTCAACATTTGGCGCCCTATTACAGCCACACGGGGCGCGCCTCGATTGATACTGAATTGACGATTCGAATGCTGGTCATTGGCTACTGCTTTGGCATTCGCTCAGAATCCAGGCGGTCATGTCCCATGACGTGGTGTAAGTCCACAGCCGTGACAGGCTGAGATACACATTGCTCAGCGTGCCAATGCTGCCAGAGTATCGGTATACCTTCATCAAGGTGCGAATGGCGTGCAATTGAGGCGGCAAGCCGCTTCCAGGAGGTTTTGATGCCTTGCTTGTCTAGCAGTCGCCGTTTTGTCGAGCAGGACTTGTCCCGGTAATTGGGTTAGGCATTAAATGCGGCGAGCCCTTCAGCTAGTCGTCCTCGTTCTGAGTCTGCTGCCTCTTGCCTTGGGCAGTCTCGGAATGTTGTTCGGCGTCAAGTTCTACATTTCACCCGAGATAGTAAATCCGAATCTCGATAGCCAGTTTCGGTTCATGTCAGGCTGGGATGTGGGGCTTGCACTCATCGCCTGGTGGATAGTGCCGCAAATTGAAAAGCAGACGGCGTTGTTCAGAATTGTGTGCGTCGCAGTATTCCTTGGTGGACTCGGGCGCGTGGCAGCCTGGTACTTCTCAGGGGCGCCAAACATGGCGGTGATATTGGTAACGTTCATTGAACTGCTTTTCCCAGCCCTCATTCCGTGGCAGAACCGCGTTGCGCGTCAGCATGGGCGCGCAGCAAAGGCAACCTCGGGGTAAGGTAGTGCGTCGCCCAATCCAATATCTGTCCGTGAAAACCAACAGGAGAGTCCCGAGTTGGAAATCCGCAAACATATTTTGTCTACGCTGGAGAGGATTTCGTCGGCGGTATTGGCCCCAACAAATGGCTTGGGCAAATCGTTGCAGGCATCGGCGTATGGCTCGTTCGAGTGGGCGCGTTGAGCGATGTGTTGCACGCCGGATGTGCTTCTCGATCCGTGTGGCAAACCAACGCCCGATCTGATTGCGCCAGGACGCTGAGGTGGGCGCGAAACCGACAAGGAACCGTGGATAACGAGCGAACCAGCAGCCCTCACATCTCGCGCGCAGCGAGGCCGTGTTTGTCCATCAGGCGGTACAGCGTCATGCGCGAGACGCGCAGTTCACGCGCCGCTTGGGTGATGTTGCGGCCGGACCGTTCAAGGGTCTGCGAAATCGCATCGCGTTCGGCCAGGGTGCGCGCCGCGTCCAGTGGGACACCGGCCGGGCCGCTCGGCAGTTCCAGCCCCAGATCAACCGGCGATATCAAGATCTGATCCGTCATCACCGCGGCGCGCTGCACCCGGTTGGACAACTCGCGCACGTTGCCCGGCCAGTCATGGGCCATCATCGCGGCCTTGGCCTGCCGGCTGAAACCTTGCACCCGCAGATGCTTGCCGGCCATGCAGCGTTGCAAAAAATGTTGCGATAACAAAGGCACGTCGGACAGTCGTTCGCGCAGTGACGGCACCTCAATGGGCAAGACGTTGAGACGATAAAACAAGTCTTCCCGAAACCGGCCCGCCGCCACCTCCCCGGCCAGATCGACATGCGAAGCGGTCACCACGCGCACATCTACCGGCAGATTGAGCGAAGAACCCACACGATGAATCGTGTGCTCCTGCAGGAAACGCAGCAGGTTGGTTTGCAGGTCGAGCGGCAGGTTGGCGATTTCGTCGAGAAAGAGGGTGCCTCCGCCGGCCGCCTCGATCAGCCCCCGCTTTCCCGACGTTGCCCCTGTGAAGGAGCCGCGTTCGTGGCCAAACAGTTCCGAATGAATCAGCGATGGCGTAATGGCACCGCAATCGACGGGGACAAACGGACTCCCGGCACGCCGGGAACACCGGTGAATGGCGCGCGCGGTCAATTCCTTGCCAGTGCCGCTTTCTCCACTGATGAGCACCGGCGCATCGGTGGTCGCCACCTTTCGGATTTTTTGCTGCAACTGCACAATCAGCGCGCTAAGCCCTATCATGCCCATGCCACCAGCGACCTGCAGGGGCTCATCGTTGCGGTTAAGCAATTGGGCGCGGCGCAAGGCATGGCCCAGGGTGAGATCAAGCACGCGCCAGTCCACTGGCAGCGTGTGGTAGTCGAACAGGCAGCTTAGCACCAGGTCGCGCAAGACTGGCGAATCGAGTGCCTCGACGTGGAACACGCCGACCCACTCCATGCTGCTCGACCGCTGCAAGCAGTCCTCGATCCAGCCCAACTTCTCGGGCGATAAGTCACTGAGCACCAGCACACCGACCTGCAAGTGCTGATCCGCCTGAATACGCCTGACTGCGGCCAGATCAGCAGCGGGAAACAGGGTCCACCCACCGTTTCGCAAATGAACGCCCACTTCCGAGGACCGTTCATTCTGATCGATGTACAGGATTTTTCGTGACTCCATGAAACGCCATCAGAACGACATTGGGATCCGCAGACTGACGGACAGATCCGGCGTGTCCCGCGTGAGGCCGGCACCGACCGTGACGCTAAATGCGGTCTTGTTGCTGTAACGGTAAGAATAGCCCAGCAGCAAACTGGAGAGCTGGGTGCGAACGGAAGTCGACAGCGGCACGCCGTTCAGGCGCGTGCGGCCGATGGAGTTCAAGTCAACGCCGATGCTGAACGTCGATCTGTCGTTAATCGCCAGCCCCATGCCGAAATTGATGCCAATGACGTCGCCAGATTTCACGTCGCCGAGGAACTCCCGCTCGCCGGAAAGCACTTGACGGCTGACGCCGCTGCGCTTGAAGTTGTAGGTGTAGTTGATGCCGCCGAAAAACACCGCGGGATCAGACGGGAAGAGAAATGTCAGTCCCGGCTGCAAGGAATAAAAGCCTGAACCGGTCGGCAGGTCCATCGGCAGGCCCGTCCCGGTGGTGTTGCCAACGCAGCGCGTCACGCAGTCGGTGACCACCTCGAACGGGTCCTTGCCGGTACGCGATTTAAAACGCAAGGATCCGATGTAATAGGGCTTGTTGGCGCCGCCTTCGTTGAGCTGGTAACGCGCCCCGATTTCGATGTCGCCAACGCCCTGCCCGCTGGTGCTGAACACCCTGTCATTGGCCGTGCCTGTGAATAGTTCGCGGCTGAGCGTCGAGTCGGACCGGTACACGTAAGGCAGCTTGGCCTCCAGTTCCAGACGGTTGCTCAAGCCATAACGCGTCGTCAAGGCCCCCGTGACGGTGTTGCGCTTGACTTCGCGCACGTCCACCAGTCCGATCAGAAGCGACGGAATAATGGTATAGCCCACCAGAGCCACGCGGTTGCTCGAGGAATAGCTGTACTGCACCGAGGGTTCCAGCACAAAACTGCCCTTGGGAGTGAGAATGCCCGGCTGATCGAACAAGGGCGCGACTGTCAGCGACTGCGGCTCCTCGCTGGGCGCAGTCCCAACGCGAACGGCGCGCTGGCTGTCGTCGGGTACATTGCCAGGGGCCTGCGGCGCAGGCGGCACCCCGGCAGCTTGAGACTGCCCGGTGACGGGGCGAGGCTGCTGGCCCATTGCTTGCTGCAATTCGCGTTGACGCGCCTGCTGGTCGGCCACCGCTTGCCGGAGCGTTTCAATCTGCCGGGCTTGCTCATTGACCTGCTGCTCCAGCTGTTCGATGCGCGCGCCGGCACCGTCGCTGGATGCCGGCACGCCTTGCGCATACGACGCGCTGGACGTTATGGCCAGTGCGGAACAGGCAAGAAGCGACAAAGATCTGCTTGGATATAACCTGTTCATGGAATTGCCTCCAAAAGTTATTAATCTTGTTAATTGCCTGTCGCATAGGCCTTCTTAGCGAATCCAGGAAACCAGCATACTGCAAAACGATGAAATTCCAATGCGAATCGCGCTGGCTTTTGAGGGGGGTCAATTTTCTCGTGCTGGTGTCTCAAAGTTAAGACAGTGGCAACCGAACCATCGCAACCATCCGAAAAGCTGCGCCAGGCCTGATGTTGCGACGAGTTTTATCCCTCTTGGGCAAGCGCCAGCAGTCATGCTCCTGGCCGGTATCGTCACAGAATTGAGACAGTCCCCGTGCGCATCGACTTTGGTTATGCGCGTGGATCTGCACACGCAAGGCAGGCGCAAGGCAGGTGCACATCCGCTTGGAGGATCGGATGCGGACCGTCAAGCCACTGTGACACTCCGGCCTTTAAGGCCCCTTTACGAACGCCGTGACAAGCCTTGCAAATCATGGCAACCGCTCTTTTTTCCAACGCCACCAAGGACTTACAAACAGTAGCAACGAGCTGGCATCAAAGCTGCTTTGGTGCTGTTGATATGCGACCACGCATTTCACTCGAGCGAAGTTCGTTAGCCAACTTGAAACACCTTAGGAGGAATCATGAAAAAGACACTTCTGGCTTCGGCCCTTACCCTTGCATTCGTTTCCGCATGGGCCAATCCGACCAACAACGGTACCGACGGTACGAGAAACGCAACGACCGGGGATCAAACCGCAACGGCCACCTCGACCCAAAGCGGCGCCGGGCCGCAGGCCAACGAGTATTCGAATGCGAATCAGGACAACCGTAACAATTCGGATCAAAACAACGACAAGAGTGCGAACAACAACTCTGATCAACACAACAACAAGAGTACCAACAACAACTCGGATCAAAACAACGACAAGAGTACCGACAACTCAAACAATTCTGACAATAGTATCAACAGGAATTCCGGCAGAGCTGTTGCCAGCGCTTCCCGCTCGGTCGCAATGAACAACGGTTCCACTGGCACCTTTAGTAATGCCTTCAATCACACTACGGCCACAGCCACCAGCACCCTCACGGGTACTGTGTCGGGTAACGCTGTCAGTGGCCTCGGCAACACGGCCTACAACTACGGCAATGCCAATGGCGGCACCGGCAATGGTGGGTATGGCGGCGAAAGCAGAGGCGGGACGGCCAATGGCACTGCGTCCGGCGGAACCGGTGCTGGCGGTGCTGCCGCTCCAGGTGCCATGGGCGGAAACGCCTCCAACGGCAACGCCTCCAACGGCAGTGCCTCCAACGGCAGTGCCACCAACGGCTACGCCAGCGCGGGCCGCGGCGGGAACGGCTGGGGTGGTGATGCGGATGGCCGCAATACCGGTGGCTCGGCGACAGCCAATGGCGACAATGGCGCCCGCAGCGGCAATGCCAATGCTGGCGGGTCGACTGGCGGCAATGCCAATGGCGACAATGGTGGCCTTAGCGGCAGCGCCGATGGCGGTTCGGCCAGCGGCGGCAATGCCAATGGCGGCAGAGATCGGGGCCGGGGTAATGCCGGCGCAGGCGGTACGGG
Source organism: Burkholderiales bacterium (assembly GCA_038326025.1). Lineage (GTDB taxonomy): Bacteria > Pseudomonadota > Gammaproteobacteria > Burkholderiales > Burkholderiaceae_C > CAISIP01. The sequence continues at coordinate 29,578 of JBBQJP010000025.1, read as the reverse complement.
CGGCGCGGCTACTGCCAATGGCGGCGGCTCAGGCGCTGGCGGCGCAGGCGGCGCAGGTGGTGCAGGCGGCACGGCTTCGGCTGATGGCGGTGGCACGGGCGCAGGCGGCGCAGGCGGCGCGGGCGGTATGGCCAACAGCGACGGCGGTGCCAGCACGCGCACGGCGGGCGCAGGCACCGGCGGCGCCGGTGGCCCAGCCACGAATGGCAGTGCCACCAATGGCAGTGCTACCAACGGCAGCGCCAGCAATGGCAACAACACCGCAGGCAACGGCGGTAATGGCGGCGGCGGCACCGGTGGCACCGGCGGCGCGGGCAACGGCGGCACCAATACCGCCTCAGGCGGCGCCGGCGGCGTCGGCCAGGGCGGCTCGGGTGGCGCAGGCGGCACCAACACCGTTAGTGCCGGGACATTCAATATGTCCAACAGCATGGGCAGCGTTGGTATGTCGGCTGCCGGCATCATGCTGGCGAACCAGAACAGCGGCATGTCCTCGCTGGTTCAGCAAAGCGTGAACGTGCAAGCCAACCTGGCAGTTCACTAGCAAGCCCCCAAGTCGGCATCGATTGCGGCCTTCACACCAAGGTCGATGCCGACTTGCCGCTACCGCACACCCAAGGGGAAACATAATGAAACTTACTGACCTCTCCTGGCTTGTCGGCGCAGCATTTGTTGTCGCGCTACCAGTGCAGGCGATGGCGCAAACATCACCGCAACAGGGCGATACCGTTGGTGCCGTGGCGCAAGACACCGAGCGCACCGGCGTTGCCGGGTTTGACAAGCCCGTCGAGGCGGGCAAGCTGGAAGGTTATCGCGGCGGCCGCACGGTGGTCGTCAACGATATGACACTTGCCGGCACAACGGCCAACAATACGGCCATCAACGTGGCAACCGGCACCAACGCGATCAGTGCTGGCGCATTTTCCAACATGAACGGCTTGCCGCTGGTGGTCCAGAATACGGGCGCCAACGTGCTGATCCAGAACGCCGTGATCGTGAATCTTCAGATGAATTGACCGGGAATCATCATGCACCAACGGCTCATGTTCCTGACGCTCATGGCTTGCATGGCATCTTTGCCTGCCACAAGCGGGGCCGAAAAGGCTTACTTGCCGTCCATTGGCGGCGGCGACGTCATCATGCCCATCACCAGTATCCGGCAGGCGCGCCTGGCCGGCACGCTGCTGCAGCAATACGATTACAGTTGCGGTTCGGCCGCCGTGGCCACACTGCTGACCCATCAATACGGCTATCCCATGTCCGAAGCCACGGTCTTCGAATACATGTATCAACACGGCGACCAGTCAAAAATCCAGCGAGAAGGGTTTTCGCTGCTGGACATGAAGCGCTTTTTGCAATCGCGCGGCTTTGAGGCGGACGGCTTCGCGCAGACCCTGGACAAACTGGCTGAAGCACGGTTGCCCGCCATCGCACTGATCAATGACAGCGGCTACCTCCATTTTGTCGTGGTCAAGGGGTTGCGCGGCGACAGGGTGCTGATCGGCGATCCGGCTATCGGGACGCGAGCCATTTCGCGTCGGGCATTCGAGACCAGCTGGCAAGGCGGCTTGCTGTTCGTCATACACAATCGCGTGGACTCCGCGCGCTTCAACCGCACCGCCGACTGGCGCACCACACCGCAGTCACCAGTGGCAAGCGGCGTGAGCCGTGAAGGCCTGGCCAGCGTGACCATGCCCAAACACGGCCCGGGAGACTTCTGATGAAACCCCAAAACAACAGGCATGCGGCAAATTGCCGCGGACGCCGACTGATCGTCGGCCTGTGCGCCTTGCTGCTGGCCGGCGCCAGCCAGGCGCAAAACCACAGGTTGCAGGCGCCAGACGATTCGATGTGGCTTGCAGCCAGCGACCGTACGCTGGACCGGTTGCGCGGAGGCTTTGATCTGGGTGCAGGCTTCATGGTGTCATTCGGCATCAGCCGGTCGGTCTACATCAATGACCAATTGATCACCACCTTGTCGTTCCAGTTGGGCGACATTACCAAGATCACGCCAGCGCAGGCGGCATTGCTGGGCCAGCAATTCGCCGCACAGGCGCAACTCGTGCAAAACGGCCCCGGCAACACGGTCGAGCCCGCTGCCCAGGCCGTGCCGCTGGCTATCTCCCTCCAGAACATGCTGAACAACCAGCCGCTGCGCACCCAGACGGTGATTCAGGCGAACAGCAATGGGCTGAACGCGCAAACCGCCGCACAGGCGCAAGTCGTGCAAAACGACCCCGGCAACACGGCCGCGCCTGCTGCCATGGCTCCGCCTGCTGCCATGGCTCCGCCTGCTGCGATAGCCGCGACTGCTGCCTTCGCCGTACCGCTGGCGACCATCATCCAGAACACGCTGAACAACCAGACACTCCGTACCCAGACGGTGATTCAGGCAAGCACCAATGGGCTGAGCGCACTGCGTAGCATGAACCTGCAGGCAACCATCAGGGAAGCCGTAGCCAACGCCATAGGAAACCGTTAGCGCTGCATTGCCTTGTCCATGTGCCTTGGCCGGATACGGCCGGGCCACAAACAAAAGGCCCGCCGAAGCGGGCCTTCTTTTTGGCGCTGGGGCGCGCCGGGGTTCAGCGACTGACGACGGTAACTGCAACCGTGGCCGGCGCTGCAGCCGCCGTGATGGGCACCGGCTCGGCAATTGCGCCAGTGGTCTTGGGCATCGGCGGATGGAATTGCATCACCAACGGCACAATCAGCAGCGCGACGATGTTGATGATCTTGATCAAGGGGTTGATGGCAGGGCCTGCCGTGTCCTTGTAGGGGTCGCCGACTGTGTCGCCGGTTACGGCGGCCTTGTGGGTCTCGGAGCCCTTGCCGCCATGGTGTCCGTCTTCGATGTACTTCTTCGCGTTGTCCCATGCGCCACCACCGGTACACATCGAGATCGCCACGAACAGCCCGGTCACGATGGTGCCCATCAGCAGGCCGCCCAATGCAGCCGGGCCCAGCAGCAGGCCGACCAGGATCGGCACGACAACCGGTAAGAGCGACGGGATCATCATTTCCTTGATCGCAGCGGTGGTCAGCATGTCGACCGCCTTGCCGTATTCCGGCTTGGCCGTGCCTTCCATGATGCCCTTGATCTCGCGGAACTGGCGCCGTACCTCGACCACCACCGAACCGGCGGCGCGGCCGACTGCCTCCATCGCCATGGCGCCGAACAGGTAGGGGATCAGGCCGCCGATGAACAGGCCGATGATGACCATCGGGTCGCTCAGGTCGAACTTGATGACGCCGCCGTAAGACTCCAGTTTGTGGGTGTAGTCAGCGAACAGCACCAGTGCGGCCAGTCCGGCCGAGCCGATGGCGTAGCCTTTCGTTACGGCCTTGGTGGTGTTGCCCACCGCATCCAGCGGGTCGGTGATGTCGCGCACGCTGGCAGGCATTTCCGCCATCTCGGCAATGCCGCCGGCGTTGTCGGTGATCGGGCCGTAGGCGTCCAGGGCGACCACGATGCCTGCCATGCTCAGCATGGCCGTGGCAGCGATCGCAATGCCGTATAGGCCGGCCAGGGTGTACGAGACCCAGATCGCGATACATACGAAGATCACCGGCCAGGCGGTGGAGCGCATTGATACGCCCAGGCCCGCAATGATGTTGGTGCCGTGGCCGGTGGTCGACGCCTGCGCAATGTGCTGCACTGGTGCGTATTGGGTGCCGGTGTAGTACTCGGTAATCCAGACCAGCACACCAGTCAGCACCAGGCCCACGGCGCATGCGCCGAACAATGCCATCTGGCTGCCAGTGGCCTTGATGGCGTTGTCGGGAATCAGCCACATGGTGACGAAGTAAAACGCCACCAGCGACAGTCCGCCGGCAACTGCCAGACCTTTGTACAGTGCGGGCATCACGTTGGTCATGCCGGGTGTTGCCTTGACAAAGAAGCAGCCGATGATCGATGCAATGATCGATACCGCACCCAGCGCCAGCGGATACACGATCGCACTGGTGCCCGCATTGGTGACCAGCAGCGCGCCGAGCACCATCGTGGCGATCAGCGTGACCGCGTAGGTCTCGAACAGGTCGGCCGCCATGCCGGCGCAGTCACCGACGTTGTCGCCCACGTTGTCGGCAATCACGGCCGGGTTGCGCGGGTCGTCTTCCGGAATGCCAGCCTCGACCTTGCCAACCAGGTCGGCGCCGACGTCGGCACCCTTGGTGAAGATGCCTCCACCCAGACGCGCGAATATCGAGATCAGCGAGGAGCCGAACGCAAAGCCGATCAACGGATTGAGCAATTGGGCCAGGTTGGCATCCGGCGTGTGATTGCCGTTGCCCACCAGGAACCAGTAAAAACCGGTGACGCCCAGCAGGCCCAGGCCCACCACCAACATGCCGGTGATGGCGCCGCCGCGAAAAGCGACGTCCAGAGCCGGGCCGATGCCACGTGTCGCAGCTTGGGCGGTGCGCACATTGGCACGTACCGAGACATTCATGCCGATGAAGCCGCAGGCGCCGGACAACACGGCACCCACCACGAATCCGACGGCGCTGGGTCCGTCAAGGAACACGCCGATCAGGATGGCGAGTACGACGCCCACCATTGCGATGGTCTTGTACTGACGTGCGAGGTAGGCTGCAGCGCCCATTTGGATGGCGGCCGCGATTTCCTGCATGCGCGGGTTGCCCGCGTCCTGGGAAAGAATCCAGCTGCGTGCCCAGAAGCCGTAAGCCACTGCAATCAACCCGCAGACAAGTGCCAATATCAGCACCGAATTACCCGTCATAGTCGTACCTCCTAATCAAGCAAGGACGCAGTGTGCCGCTGGGCGGCAGCCCTGTTCCTTGAATAGTCCAAGGACCTGGTTTATGCACAAGGGGCACAACGCGTGCCGTGCCCGGCTGCGTTGCTTCCTCGCATTTCCCGATCAGGAGTCGATTGGCCAACGCGCAAACTGTAACTGAAAACGACAGGCATTCCGTTTGCGCAAGGGTTGCGTCAGTAAAATCAGGGTTAATACTGATTCTGCAAACCTAGCTACGAGAGAGAACCAACCATGTCCTTGGACAACGTGACCCCTGGCGACAACGTGCCCGATGCGTTTAACGTGATCATCGAAATCCCGATGAATGCAGATCCGGTGAAATACGAGGTCGACAAGGCCACCGGCGCCATCTTTGTCGACCGCTTCATGAGCACATCGATGCACTATCCGACCAACTACGGTTATGTGCCCAAAACGATCAGCGGTGACGGAGACCCGGTCGACGTACTGGTGATCACACCGGTGCCGTTGATTCCGGGTGTCGTCGTGACCTGCCGGGCGATCGGCATTTTGAAAATGCAGGACGAGGCGGGAGACGATGGCAAGGTGCTGGCGGTGCCGATCGACAAGATTCTGTCGATCTACACCCATTGGCAGAAACCGGAAGATCTCAATCCATTGCGGCTCAAGACCATCGCCCACTTCTTCGAACACTACAAAGATCTGGAAGTGGGCAAATGGGTCAAGATCCTGGGTTGGGAAGGCACCGATTCGGCACGCCAGGAAATTCTGGACGGCATCGCCAACTACCAGCGTTCGCTGGCCGAGTAAGGCGAGTTTTAGGCGTTGCATCGACCTTGCCGGTGCGGCCCGTGACGCGCTTCGCGAAGTTAGCTGCGTGATGGGTCCGGGAAAATAAGGCCGTGCAGCCCCCGTTTGCGCTGAAACGGTGACCATTGCCCCTCGGCCTGTGCCAATCTGTCGGCTAGCACCCACCAGGTGCTGGGGTTCAACCCCAGTCCGACATGGCTGGCCAGCACTTCGACGTTTTCCGTATGCGGATTGATTTCGCAGCGGGCCTGTTGGCTGGCCTGCCATGCCACCACGCCATCGGTGCGTGAAAAAATTGAACTCGTCGGCACCGCCGGCGCCCGCGGAAGGTCATATTGCGCTGCCTCTTGCGCGATGTCGTGACCACTGGCCAACCGATACAACCGCCAGGCGTTGGTGCTGCTGGGGTTGCCCGCAAACGGCGTGCCGAGTGTTATCACGCAGCGCACATGGTCCGGCATCAGCTTGGCGAGTTCGCGCGCGTAGATCCCGCCCAGGCTCCAGCCGACCAGGCTGGCCTTGCGTCCGCTTTGGGCAACGGTCTCTTCCAGTTGTTCCCGTGCCCGAAGCAGCACGCCGGCACGGGGACCAAAATTGAATCCCTGATTCCATCCGGTGGGTGCATGTCCGAGGCGCTTGAGGTAGCTGCGCATCGGCAGTGTTGACGTGTCACTGGCCGAGAGGCCGGGAAATACGATGACCGAATGGCCGTCGCCGCGAGGCGCGCGCTGCAATGTGAACCAGGCAGGCAGAACTGCACCGAATTCCCAGGGAGCCCGCAACTCCATGGCCATCAGCCAGGCATTTGGAGGGGGGTGGGACAGGTGATCGGCGTTATCCGGCATCGTGGCGGCAGGTGTCGGCCACCATGGGTGTCCGACACCTGCTGTCTTTTGTTGATGCGGCAATGGTGCCACAGACGTGCCAGGGCCTGAAGGGGGCCAGTCGCAGTCGAGACTATGGGTTTTTCGCTGCTGTTTGCATAATCGGGGTTGACGCGCGAAACCAACCTGACACCTGACTCGGAGACAGACACCATGACACTCAAGCTCTGCGGCTTCTCAGCCAGCAATTACTACAACCAGGTCAAACTGCAGTTGCTCGAAAAGCACGTGGCGTTCGAGGAAGAAATGGTCGCGACCGGCAGTGCCGATCCGGCCATGCTCGAGCGCTCGCCGATGGCCAAGGTGCCGTTCCTCGACACCGGCATCGGATGTATCTCGGAGTCGATGGCCTGCGCAGAATACATTGAGGCGCAGTATCCGCAACATGCGCTGCTGCCTGCCGATCCGTTTGCCGCGGCAAAGGTGCGCGAGTTGGTGGTTTATGTCGAATTACATCTTGAACTGGTGGCGCGCGAGTTGTACGCGGAAGCGTTCTTTGGCGGCAAGGTCAGCGACGCGGTCAAGGAACGTGCACGCAAATTGCTGACGCGCGCCGCCGCCGCCTTTGGCCGCATTGCCATTTTCAAGCCCTTTGTCGCCGGAGACCAGTTCACACTGGCCGACTGCGCGGCCATCGTGCACCTGCCGGTGGTGTCGAACGCCAGCAAGATCATCTACGGCGAGGATCTGCTCGCGGCTTTGCCGGTGAAGGATTACTTGAAGGCGATGGGCGAGCGCCCTGCGGTGGCCAAGGTCAACGCTGATCGCAAGACCGATACCGTGCGCCTGATGGCGGCGGCCAGCCCGAAAGGCTGAGGAACGACGGGTCGGGTCAGGGGCTGCCGCCCCTGAACGGGTTGCGCTGCCCCAGTTCGGCCATGTAGGCGCCAATGCCCTGGCGCTCGCGTTGCAGGAAGTCGTCGACCGCATTGGCAAAGGCCGGATGCGCCAGCCAATGTGCACTGGTGGTTTGCACCGGCAGCAAGGCACGGGCCATCTTGTGCTCCCCCTGCGCTCCGCCTTCAAAACGGCGGTAGCCATGGGCGATGCACCATTGCAGGGGCTGGTAGTAGCAGGCTTCGAAGTGCAGGCAGTCGACCCGCTCCAGCGCACCCCAGTAGCGGCCATAGGCGACTTTGCCGTCGGGCTTTTCCGGATGCATGTCAGATAAAGCGATCAGGCTGCAGGCCATCGGGTGCCCGTCTCGCTCGCCAATGAACAGCAGCCAGTTTTGCGCCATGTCTTGCGCCATGCGGTGAAAGAAGTCACGGCTCAGGTAGGGCGCATTGCCGTGTTCGTAGTAGGTGCGTTCGTAGCAGCGATAGAAGAAGTCCCAGTCCTGCGCTGAGATGGCGTCGCCACTGGCGCTGCGAAACACCACTCCGGCCTGTTCCACCTTGCGCCGCTCCTGGCGGATCTTCTTGCGTTTTTCCTGGTTCAGGCTGGCCAGGAAGGTGTCGAAGTCGCGGTATCCGGGCGCGCTGTTGGTCCAATGGAACTGGACGTTGTGGCGCAGCATCATGCCCGCCCCCTGGCAGGCCTCGATATCGGGCGCGCTGGCAAAAAGCAGGTGCAACGACGACAACCCGGACTGCGTGCACCACTGCACCAGCGCCTGCGCCAGGGCCTGACGTGTTTCAGCGTCCCGCGCCAGCAGCCGGGCACCGGGGACAGGGGTGAACGGTGGGGCAACCACGGCCTTCGGGTAATACGGCACGCCATGCTGGCGATAGGCGTGTGCCCATGCATGGTCGAACACGTATTCGCCGTAGGAGTGGTCTTTGAGGTACAACATGCAGGCGCCGACCAGCGTGCGCTGCGTGATGGCCTGTGCGTCACGCTGTTCCCACAGGCACAGCAACCGTGGCGTCCAGCCGGACTGTGGTGTGGCACTGCCACTTTCGTGCATCGCGGCCAGGTATTCATGGCGCATGAACGGCGTCGCCTCGGCCTGTTGGGCGAGCAGCGCGTTCCAATCGGCCCGCGTTATGGCCAAAGGCGAGTCATGAACCTCGATGACATAATCGATCCGACTCACAATGCCCCCCTGCCGGCTGCTGCCTGGCGTGTTCTTCGGTCAGCGATGTGAGCGCCGGTCGCGGTCCTGTTTCCACCCACGCGTATTGATTTCATGAATCTCAAGATCTGTGTCGCCCAGCTCGACTTTGTAGTCGGTGACATGTTGGGTAATGCGAAAAAAATAATTGAAGCGGCGCAGGCCGCCCATGCGGACGGCGCCCTGCTGATGCTGACCCCGGAGTTGTCGATCTGCGGGTACGCCGCCGAGGACCTGTTTCTGCGTCCCGCGTTCATCCAAGCCTGCGATGATGCCGTCAATTCGGTGGCGCAGGCACTCGCGGGGTTAAAAGGAATGACGGTGGTGGTCGGCCACCCCACCGGCAGCAGCGAGCGCACGCGTTCGGTCTCGACGCAAAAGCGCTTCAATGCGGCCAGCGTGCTGCGCGAGGGGCGCATCCTGCACACCTACGCCAAGCGCGAGTTGCCCAACTACCAGGTATTTGACGAGCGTCGTTATTTCACACCCGGCGACGAGACCTGTGTATTTGAGGTGGGCAGTGGACCCGATCACCTGCGTGTGGGCCTGCTGATCTGTGAGGACGCCTGGTACGAAGAGCCGGCACGTCTGGCACGGGCGGCGGGTGCTCAGGTGCTGGCAGTCATCAACGCCTCGCCGTTTCATGTGGGCAAGGGCGGTGAACGCGAACAGATCATGCGCGAGCGGGTGCGTGCCTGTGGCCTGCCAATGGTGTATGCGCACCTGGTTGGCGGTCAGGACGAGATGGTGTTTGAGGGCCACTCGTTCGCGCTCAATGCCGATGGTGTCGTGGCAGCGCGGGCGCTGAGCTTTCGCGAGCAGCGCTTTATGGTGACAACCACCAAGGGTGACGATGGGGTGCAGTTGGCCGGCGAGATCGCACCCGAGCGCGGCGCGGACGCCGACCTGTGGGATGCCCTGGTGCTGGGTGTGCGCGACTACCTCGGCAAAAACGGTTTTCCGGGCGCGATCCTGGGCCTGTCCGGTGGTATTGACTCGGCACTGGTGCTGGCGGTTGCGGTGGACGCCCTGGGCGCGGATCGCGTTCGTACCGTCATGATGCCTTCGCCGTACACCGCCGACATCAGCTGGATCGATGCGCGCGAGATGGCGCAGCGTGTGGGTGTGCGTTACGACGAGATTTCCATCACACCGCAATTCGAGGCCTTTCGTACCGCGCTCGCTGGCGAGTTTGCCGGACTGCCCGAAGATGCGACCGAGGAAAACATCCAGGCACGGGTGCGTGGCACGTTGCTGATGGCTTTATCCAACAAATTTGGCGGCATCGTGCTGACCACGGGCAACAAGAGCGAATTGGCCACTGGGTATTGCACGCTGTATGGCGATATGGCCGGCGGCTTTGCCGTGATCAAGGATCTGGCCAAGACCACGGTATATCGGCTGGCGCGTTGGCGCAACGAGAACGATCCGTACGGCCGCTGCGCCGCACCAATCCCTGAGCGCATCATCACGCGGGCGCCCAGCGCCGAATTGCGGCCCGATCAGACTGACCAGGACAGTCTGCCCTCGTACGAGGTTTTGGACGCCATCATTGAGCGTTACATGGAGAATGACGAGTCCATCGCCGACATCATCGCCAGCGGCTTGCCGGCGGCAGATGTGGAGCGGGTGACCCGGCTGATCAAGCTCAATGAGTACAAGCGCCGTCAGGCCCCGATCGGCATCCGCCTGACGCACCGAAGTTTCGGCAAGGACTGGCGCTACCCGATCACCAACAAGTTCCGTCAGTAGACGGGCCGGGCCAGTCGGACGGCGCCGGAATGGCGCTATGCTAGGAGCAGTTTGAAACCTGATGCCGGATTTTTGTGCAAGAGGCCCCTGACAAGGCCGCAGATCCGGTTCCTACCAAGAAAGCCGTTGTGCCATGAAACAGATCACCGCCATCATCAAACCCTTCAAGCTTGAGGAAGTCCGCGAGGCCTTGGCCGAGTGCGGCGTCAATGGCCTGACGGTGACGGAGGTCAAGGGTTTTGGCCGCCAAAAGGGTCATACCGAGCTCTATCGTGGCGCCGAGTACGTGGTCGACTTCCTGCCCAAGGTGAAAATCGAAGTGGTGGTGCGCACCGAGGACGTCGAGGCCTGCGTTGACGCGGTGGTCAAGGCCGCGCGCACCGGCAAAATCGGCGACGGAAAGATATTTGTTACCGCGATCGAGCGCACCGTGCGCATCCGTACCGGCGAAGAGGACGAAACCGCGATCTGACGCGGTCTCAAATCTCGGACAGCCGGGTCTGGGAGTTCAGGCCGGCCGCCTGCACCAGGTCCGCCAGCAAGGGCTCAGGTGTGGTTCCGACCTGCAGCATCCCCATCTGGGTGTCGTTCATGAACTGCTCGGCGACACAGTTGCGCAAAAAGGCGAGCAGTCCGTCGTAGAAGCCACCGGCGTTGAGCAGGCCTATTGGTTTGTCGTGGTAGCCCAGTTGGCGCCAGGTCCAGGCCTCGAACAACTCCTCGAACGTGCCAATTCCCCCTGGAAGGGCCAGAAACGCATCGGAGCGCTCGGCCATCAAACGTTTGCGCTCATGCATGGTGTCTACGACATGCAGCTCGGTGCAGCCACGATGGGCCGCCTCTTTTTGCACCAGACTCTGCGGAATGATGCCCACGACCCGGCCACCAGCTGCCAGCGTCGCGTCAGCGACCATGCCCATCAGTCCATTGCGCCCGCCGCCGTACACAAGCTGCCCACCGTGTGCGCCGATCCACTGACCGGTCGCCCGTGCCAGTTCGCCATGTGCCGCATCAACACCGGGGCGTGAGCCGCAATAGACGCAAACCGAGAAAGCCGGCGACCGGTTTTTTGCTGTTTCAACGGCGTTCATGCGGCAAACCTCTGCCAGAGGGCGCCGGCCCAGATGCCCGAACAAAGCAGAAGACTGAGCAACACCGCAGCACTGCCCAGGTCCTTGGCGCGCTTGGACAACACATGCCACTGCAATCCGATCCGGTCGACCGATGCCTCGACGGCGGAGTTGAGCAACTCGACAATCAGCACCAGCAGTACCGATCCGGCCAGCAGCGCGCATTCGACCCAACTTTGGCCGAGCCACAAGGCCAGTGGCAACAGGACCATGGCCGCCACTGCCTCCTGGCGGAAGGCCGTCTCGCTCCATCCTGCGCGTAATCCGGCCATGGAGTAGAGCGTCGCATGCCACATCCGATGCAAACCGGTGCGGCTTTTTTGAGGGTTGGGATCGACTGGCAGATCGTCAGGCCGGGTGTTGGAAATAGGCATCAAGGCATTGTCGCGCAGCAGGAGCGGGCCGTTGGCGGCAGGTGTCGCGGCAAGCTTCGGAAAAGCGCGTGTCGGGGTCGCTCCGATCAGCGACCGGGAACGCGCGGGCGGCTGACCAGCCGCGTGCCAGCCAGCACATCGTGCCAGAACTGCTGTTGCGGTTGAAATCGGCTCAGCAGAGCCCAGACCATGACCCAGCCGGCCACGATGACGAAGGTTTCGGCGCCGGTCAGGCCGAATGGCGCAACGGCTGCCAGAGGTGGCAGGAACCAGCTCCAGCTGAGCAGGTAACGCAGCAGGGCGCGGGCCTGCGTCACGGGCCTGCCCGCGATATCCACCAGCGCAATATCCCAGGTCTTCATGGCCAGCGTCTGGCCGCGTGCCCAGAACCAGGTGAAATAGATGCCGAATACGACAAACAGAAATGCCTGCAACGCGTGGCGGTTGTCCAGCGCGTTGCGGGTCTGACTCAAGGTGCCAAACAGGTAGCCGGCAATGAACACCACGCCAAACAGCAACATGCCTTCGTATAACCAGCAGGCCATGCGGCGCATCAGTGGGGGGGTGACGCCGGGCGTGCGCGGCACGGTGGCGGGCGGATGCTCGGAGAAATTGCTTGTTTGCACGGTTTGCCGGGATTTCACGGTGTTGGCGCGCTGGCAGGTGCCTTGGCGCGCTGCGCGGCGCCGGTCGACGCCTCGGAACGGGTGACCGGGACGGCCGCAAGCTTGCCGGGCGTGCGCTTGATGACCGCGGGCGCAGCGCCGGCCGTTGGCGGGCCGGCCTCGGCGGCGTACTGCTGCTTTTGCGCCGGGCTCAAGGCCTGATAGGCCTCCCATTGGGTCTTTTTTTCTTCATGGGAGAGGTCACGGACCTGCGCAAAGTTCAAACGGGCCCGGTTGCGCTCGGCCGAACTGAGAGTGGCCCACTCTTGCATGCGGTCATGCAGCGTGGCCTTCGCGTGTGGCGACATGGACTTGAAATTGGCAGACAACGCGATCCACTTGCGCTTGCGATTGCTGCTGATCTCGCCCCAGACCGGGCCCAGGGGCGCAAGTGCTTCGCGCTGCAAAGGCGTCAGGGACTTCCAGGTCGGGGATTCCTCTGACCGCGCGGCAGTCGCCTTGGCGCCGGCTTGCACCGCTGCGGATTTGCTGCCCGTCGGGGTTTGGGCCAGGGCCAGTACGCCCGGCAACACGAGGGTCAATGCAGCCAGTTGCGCGCGCCGCGTCCAACGGGTGGCCGGGAAGGGCGGACGTGACAGTTCCATGGGCATGCGGGCTATTGCGACTGCGCGCGACTGGCCTTCAGAAATTGCGAGAAACCCGGATCGGCATACGCCGCCAAAGGCAGGTCATCGGTCAGCAAGGCCGCGTCCAGTTGGGCCATTTCCTGCGCGATGCGTTCATTCTGGGTCGTGTGGATCGCGACCAGACCCAGCACCAGGGCCAGCAAGGGCAGGACCACACCGATGCGATTCCACCAACTGACATGTTCCTGCAGGCTGCCGAGGGTTGCGGCAGCACCGCCACCGATCGGCAGCGCCACGCGGGAGTCGGCGCTGATCTTGCGTTTGGCCAGCGCCTGTGTGCGGGCGAAACGCAGGCGTTCGGAGATGTCGCTTGGCAGTTGGTCGCAGCCGTCGGAAAGCCGTGCGGCAATCTTCAGCGCAAAACGATCCTGCAATATATCGGTCTGGTATTGGCGTGATATTGTCATATTGTGATTCCCTTGGCGCGCAAGGCGCTACTCAGTGCATGGACTGCACGCGAGCAGTGCGTCTTGACGCTCCCTTCCGAACAGCCCATGGCCAGAGCGGTTTCCGTCACGTCCATCTCTTCCCAGTAACGCATCACGAAGGCTTCTCGTTGACGCAATGGCAACTGTTGTATCTCCTTTTCGATCTCCCTGAATACCTGGGCCCTTTGAGTCGCATCCTGTGCGCTTTCGGTTTGCGGCGTCGACGCGTTGTCGCTCAGGGTTTCGAGCAGATCGAATTCACCTCCGTCTTGCGGTGCTTCGAAGTCGCTCATGTTGGAGAACAGCGCGTTACGCGACTTGTTGCGGCGAAACCAGTCCAGTGTGCAGTTGGACAGGATGCGCTGAAACAGCATCGGTAGTTCCGAGGCTGGCTTGTCGCCGTAGTGCTCTGCCAGCTTCATCATGCTTTCCTGCACGATGTCCAGCGCCGACTCCTCATTGCGCACGTGGTAGACCGAGCGCTTGAACGCACGTTTCTCGACGCTTTTCAGGAATTCGGACAGTTCTTGTTCGGTTGCCAAGTGGTGTGAACGGGTTGGAGCCAGCGATTATCTCACTGCAAAATCGCGCGATTTGGCTGGCGCGGCGCAGTCCAGAACTTGCAGTGCGATAATGCCCGCTGCAAATTAAACAGCAAACGGGTCATGGTCCGGCGCATTATTGATTGCGCCTATGGCACTGGCCTCAAGTCCCGACGCGGCGTCACAAGCGTTTGCCAAGGGGCACCCAAGGTCTTTCGTCAGAGAAATTCACAAAGGTTCATCATGGAAATATCCAAAGCAGAGCTCAGCTCGGCGGCTGCAGCGACCTCCGCTGGCCGCGCCACCCCGACTTCCGCACCCGTGCAGGAATTGCGCGGCGCCGAAATCCTCATCAAGGCCTTGCAGGCGGAAAACGTCAAGTACATCTGGGGTTACCCTGGTGGGGCGGTCCTGCACATCTACGACGCGTTCTACAAACAGGACACGATTCAGCATGTGCTGGTGCGCCATGAGCAGGCGGCAGTGCACGCGGCAGACGGTTATGCCCGAGCCACCGGCGATGTGGGTGTGGCACTGGTGACTTCCGGGCCAGGCGTGACCAATGCCGTCACGGGTATTGCAACCGCCTACATGGACAGCATTCCGATGGTGATCATCACCGGTCAGGTCCCCACAGCGGCGATCGGCCTGGATGCGTTCCAGGAGTGCGACACGGTGGGCATCACCCGACCGATCGTCAAGCACAACTTCCTGATCAAGGATGTGCGCGATGTCGCCGATGTGTTGAAAAAAGCGTTTCACATCGCGCGCACCGGCAGGCCCGGTCCGGTGGTGGTGGATTTCCCGAAAGATATTTCGTTCCAGATGACGCCTTACCACGGCTATCCCAAGTCGGTGGAAATGCGCTCATACAACCCTGTGCGCAAGGGCCATGGTGGGCAGATCCGCAAGGCTTTGCAACTGCTGTTGACGGCCAAACGCCCCTATATCTACACCGGTGGCGGCGTGTTGCTGAGCAATGCATCCAACGAACTGCGCGCCCTGGTCGACATGCTGGGATACCCGGTCACTAACACCTTGATGGGTCTGGGCGCCTACCCGGCAAGCGACAAGAAGTTTCTGGGCATGCTGGGCATGCACGGAACGATCGAGGCGAACAATGCCATGCAGAACTGCGACGTGCTGCTCGCCGTCGGTGCGCGTTTCGACGACCGGGTGATCGGTAATCCCAAACACTTTGCGCAGAACGAGCGCAAGATCATTCACATCGACATCGATCCGTCGAGCATTTCGAAACGGGTCAAGGTCGACATTCCTATCGTCGGCGATGTGAAGGACGTGCTCAGCGAAATGCTGGCGATGATCCGCGAAAGCCCGCTGCGTCCGGATTCCGATGCCTTGGGCGCCTGGTGGGACACCATCGAGCAATGGCGCAGTCGCGATTGCCTGAAGTTCGACATGGGCCAGGGCGATGTGATCAAGCCCCAGCACGTGATCCAGACCTTGTGGGGCATGACCAAGGACACCGAGACCTACATCACCTCCGATGTGGGGCAGCACCAGATGTGGGCGGCGCAGTACTACCGCTTTGACGAGCCGCGTCGCTGGATCAATTCGGGTGGCCTGGGCACCATGGGTGTGGGAATTCCGTATGCCATGGGCATCAAGCTGGCCAAGCCCGAGGCAGAGGTGTTCTGCGTCACCGGCGAAGGGTCGGTGCAGATGTGCATCCAGGAGCTCTCGACCTGCCTGCAGTACAACACGCCGATCAAGATCGTGTCGCTGAACAATCGCTATCTGGGCATGGTGCGCCAGTGGCAGGAACTCGACTACGAAGGCCGTTACAGCCAGAGTTACATGGATGCGCTCCCCAACTTCGTCAAGCTGGCCGAGGCCTATGGTCACGTCGGCATGCTGATCGAAAAGCCGGGCGACGTGGAGGGAGCGCTGCGCGAGGCGCGCAAGCTCAAGGACCGCACCGTATTCATGGACTTCCGCACCGATCCGACCGAGAACGTGTTTCCGATGGTCAAGGCCGGCATGGGCATCACGGAGATGCTGCTCGGATCAGAGGATTTGTAAACACAGATCCTGCCAACGGCCGCTGTGGCGACAATACGCCACGCCGCGGCCTTCCAACCTGTTGATGCGTCTATTGCTTGCCAAGTCTGGTCGTTACCGCGACCAGGGGAGGGCGGCGAAAAGAGGAATCCATTCATGAAACATATCATTGCAGTCCTGCTCGAAAACACGCCTGGCGCCTTGTCGCGCGTGGTCGGGCTTTTTTCGGCACGTGGCTACAACATCGAGTCGCTGACGGTGGCTCCCACCGAAGATCCCAGCCTGTCGCGCATGACGATCCAAACCACGGGATCGGACGATGTGATCGAACAGATCACCAAACACCTGAACCGCCTGATCGAGGTGGTCAAGGTTGTGGACCTGACGGAGGGCGCTTATACCGAGCGCGAACTGATGATGGTCAAGGTGCGCGCTGTGGGCAAGGAGCGCGAGGAGATGAAGCGCATGGCCGATATTTTTCGGGGGCGCATCATCGATGTCACCGAGAAAAGCTACACCATCGAGATCACGGGTGTGCAGTCGAAGAACGACGCATTCCTGGAGGCGATCGAGCGCAGTGCGATTTTGGAGACGGTGAGGACCGGATCGAGCGGGATTGGCCGCGGCGAACGGATATTGCGAGTTTGATTTACCCGTTAAGGAGAAGAGAGATGAAAGTTTTTTACGATAAAGATTGTGATCTGAGCCTGATCAAGGGCAAGACCGTTGCCATCATCGGTTATGGTAGCCAGGGCCATGCCCACGCGCAGAACCTGAATGACAGCGGCGTCAAAGTCATCGTCGGCCTGCGCAAGGGCGGCGCGTCCTGGCCCAAGGTGGAAAAGGCCGGCCTGAAGGTCGCCGAAGTGGCCGAAGCCGTGAAGGCCGCCGACGTCGTCATGGTGCTGTTGCCCGACGAGCAGATCGGCACGGTCTACACCAATGACATCGAGCCGAACATCAAATCCGGCGCATCGCTGGTTTTTGCCCACGGCTTCAACGTGCACTACGGCCTGGTCACGCCACGCGCTGACCTGGACGTGTGGATGGTTGCGCCCAAGGCTCCCGGCCACACCGTGCGCGGAACCTACACCCAGGGTGGCGGCGTGCCTCACTTGATCGCGATTGCCCAAGACAAGTCGGGTCGCACACGCGAACTGGCGCTGAGCTATGCGATGGCCAACGGTGGCGGCAAGGCCGGCATCATCGAGACCAACTTTCGCGAAGAGACCGAGACCGACCTGTTCGGTGAGCAGGCTGTTCTGTGCGGCGGTACCGTCGAACTGATCAAGGCCGGCTTCGAGACGTTGGTTGAGGCCGGTTACGCGCCCGAAATGGCGTATTTCGAATGCCTGCACGAACTCAAGCTGATCGTCGACATGATTTATGAAGGCGGCATCGCCAACATGAACTACTCGATCTCGAACAACGCCGAATACGGCGAGTACGTGACCGGCCCGCGCATCATCACCGATGAAACCAAGAAGGTGATGAAGCAGGTTCTGAAGGACATCCAGAGTGGGGAATACGCTAAGAGCTTCATCCTGGAGAACAAGGCCGGCGCGCCCACACTGCTGAGCCGCCGCCGTTTGATGGCTGAGCACCAGATCGAGACCGTGGGCGAGACCTTGCGCGCCATGATGCCCTGGATCAAGAAAAACAAGCTGGTCGACCAGACCCGCAACTGACGATGGCGCCGTCTGGCGCTTGAAACGAAGGCCACTGCGGTGGCCTTCGGCGTTTTTACTACGGCGATGTCGGGGCTTGGGTCCGCAAGGGCCTGAATTACACTTGGCGCCTGGTTTTGTACGCAGGTTCAGCAAGACCGATCGGTTCGCTGAACTTGGCGCAATCGGTGTTTCTGCCGGTGATGGATAACGCTGGCAGGTCGGCAATCCCGTGTGCCGGCCCAGCGGATTTGGAGATACGCGATATGCCTGAAGGCACGGATTTGGAGTTGGTGGAAGCGGAGGCCGTCGTCGTGACGAAGCGGCGCAAGGGCCTGTACATACTGCCCAACATGGTCACGCTGGCGGCATTGTTTGCCGGCTTCTATTCGATCGTGATGGCCATGAACGGCCGGTTCGACATGGCGGCTTATGGTGTGTTCTGCGCCATGGTGCTCGACAGTCTGGATGGCCGTGTCGCACGCATGACCAACACCCAGAGTGCGTTCGGCGAACAGATGGACTCCTTGTCCGACATGGTGTCGTTCGGCGCAGCGCCTGCGCTGATCGCCTACGAATGGGGCCTGCGCGGGCTCGGCCGCTGGGGCTGGATTGCCGCATTTGTCTACTGCGCCTGCGCGGCACTGCGCCTGGCGCGTTTCAATGTGAATACCGGCGTGGTCGATAAACGCTTCTTCCAGGGGCTGCCTTCGCCGGCAGCGGCGGCCCTGATCGCCGGTTTCATCCTGGTGATGACCGAACTCGGCATCAAAGGGCCGCAGGTGGCCTGGCCGATATTTGCGCTGGCGTTGGGTGCCGGACTGACCATGGTCACCAACGTGCCTTTCTATAGCTTCAAAGATCTGAGCATGAAGAAGAGTGTGCCGTTTCCGGTCATCGTGCTGGTGGCGCTGGCCATTGGCGCGGTGAGCATCGATCCGGCCAAGGCCTTGCTCGGTTTGTTCGGCGCCTATGGGATCAGCGGCTATGTGGTCTATCTCTGGCGCCGCTACAAGGGTGAGCAGACCAGTGTCATCAGCACGTCGACCGACGAGCCCGACGAACGCGGCCTGCACTGAAAACGTGAGTCCAATTGATTGCCTCTGACTCCCTGAGGTTGGTGCACTCACGAACTTGTGCTACATTCGGGCCATGACACGGATTGCACTAGCGCTACTAACGGGAACCCTATACGGGCGAAGACGTTAGCGCGCGCTAATCGATCAAACGGCTCGTATGCACCAGCAACGAGCCGTTTTTTCATGTTTGGGGTTGCTGGTTTCGACCACTGAAGGAACCTCAATATGTTGAAGAAACCCAGCAGCAAGTACCCGGCGTTCGCCCCGGTCGCGCTTGCCAATCGAACCTGGCCTGACACGGTATTGAACCGCGCGCCCCTGTGGTGCAGCGTGGATCTGCGCGATGGCAATCAGGCGCTGATTGAGCCGATGGACATCGCACGCAAGGTGCGGCTTTTCCAGACCCTGGTGCAGATCGGTTTCAAGGAAATCGAGGTCGGCTTCCCGTCGGCCGCGCAGGTGGAGTTCGATTTCGTGCGCAAGTTGATCGACGAAAACCTGGTGCCTGACGACGTCACGATCCAGGTTTTAACGCAGGCGCGTTCACATTTGATCGAGCGCACCTTCGAATCCCTGGTGGGTGCCCGGCGCGCCATCGTGCATGTCTACAACGCCACGTCGCCAGTAATGCGCAAGGTGGCCTTGGGCATGGACGAAGATCAGATCGTGCAGCTTGCAGTTGAGAATGCCGAACTGATCCAGAGACTGGCCGCGCAGCAAGCTGACACGCAGTGGGTCTTCCAGTATTCGCCCGAGCATTTTTCCGGTACCGAACTGGCCTTCGCCAAACGTGTGGTGGACGCGGTGACCGAGGCCTGGCAGCCGACTGTGGCGAACAAGTGCATCATCAATCTGCCCTCGACGGTCGAGTATTCGACCCCCAACATCTTCGCCGACATGATGGAGTGGATGCACCGACATCTGGCGCGGCGTGACAGCATTGTGTTGTCGGTGCACCCGCACAATGACCGGGGCACCGGTACGGCTGCCGGCGAACTGGCCTTGATGGCTGGTGCCGACCGCATCGAAGGCTGCCTGTTCGGCAACGGCGAACGCACCGGCAACGTGGATCTGGTCAACATTGCACTCAATCTGTACACGCAAGGTGTCGATCCGGGGCTCGATTTCTCCGACATAGACGAGATCCGCCGCACCGTCGAATATTGCAACCAGTTGCCGGTACATCCGCGCCACCCCTATGTGGGTGATCTGGTCTACACCTCGTTCTCGGGATCGCACCAGGACGCGATCAAGAAGGCGCTGGTGCTGCGTCGCGAGGCGCCCTCGGACACAACGCCCTGGAACATCCCCTATCTGCCGATCGACCCGCAGGATCTCGGTCGCAGTTACGAGGCGGTGATCCGTGTCAACAGCCAGTCCGGCAAAGGTGGCATCAGCTACCTGCTCGAAGCGCAATACGGGGTGGAGTTGCCCAGGCGGCTGCAGATCGAGTTCAGCCAGGTGGTGCAGCAGGTCATGGACGCGGGCGGCAAGGAGCTGTCTGCGCAGGACATCTGGCAGGTGTTCACGCGCGAGTACGGCTTGGATCATCCGGGAGTGCAAAGCCACCGTGTGGATGACCTGGTCGGCGCTGCCGGACAGGAGCGTATTGCGCTGGATGCTCGTGTGGATCTCGGAGGCGCGGAGTTTGCGGTGCACGGCCGCGGCAATGGTCCGATCGAGGCCTTTGTGAATGGCCTCATCCAGGCCACCGGGCATCAGGCACGGGTGCTTGACTACCACGAGCATGCCCTGGGTTCGGGCGCCGATGCGCGTGCGATCGCCTATATCGAGCTGCGCGTCGATGAGCAGCAGACTTTGTTTGGCGTTGGAGTCGATGCGAACATCGTAGCCGCGTCCCTCAAGGCGGTTGTCAGCGCTTTGGCACGTGCCAGAATCGAACGGTTGGAACCCGCCATTGCGTCGACTGCTTCGCCGGGCAATGCCACCGGCCCGGCTGTCTGCGTCTGATCCCGACGGCGAATCTAAGCACATATTTTCAGGAGCATTCCATGACCGACAAACTCATTATTTTTGACACCACCTTGCGTGATGGCGAACAGTCGCCCGGAGCGTCCATGACGCGCGACGAAAAAGTGCGCATCGCACGCCAACTCGAGCGATTGAAGGTGGATGTGATCGAGGCCGGATTCGCGGCCAGTTCGAACGGCGATTTCGAAGCAATAAAGGCGATCGCCGCGGCGATCAAGGACTCGACAATCTGCTCGCTTGCGCGGGCAAATGACCGGGACATCTCGCGCTCCGCCGAAGCACTCAAAGGCGCCAACCGCGCGCGCATTCATACCTTCATCGCAACCTCGCCGCTGCATATGGAGAAGAAGCTGCGCATGAGCCCCGATCAGGTGTTCGAACAGGCCAAGCTGTCGGTGCGTTTTGCGCGCAATTTGGTCGAGGACGTAGAGTTCAGCCCGGAGGACGGTTATCGCAGCGATGTGGACTTCCTGTGCCGCGTACTGGAGGCCACTATCAGCGAGGGCGCGACCACCATCAACGTACCCGACACCGTGGGATACGCCATCCCCGAGTTGTACGGCAATTTCATCAAGAACCTGCGCGAGCGTATTCCGAACAGCGACAAGGCGGTCTGGTCGGTGCATTGCCACAACGACCTGGGTATGGCCGTGGCCAACTCGCTGGCGGGTGTGAAGATCGGCGGAGCACGCCAGGTCGAATGCACGATCAACGGGCTGGGTGAGCGCGCTGGCAATTGCTCACTCGAAGAAATCGTCATGGCGGTGAAGACGCGCAAGGACTATTTCGGTCTGGACATGAATATTGACACCCAGCATATCCTGGCTGCCAGCCGCATGGTCAGCCAGACCACCGGTTTTGTGGTGCAGCCAAACAAGGCGGTGGTCGGAGCGAATGCCTTTGCCCACGCGTCCGGCATCCACCAGGACGGTGTGCTCAAAGCGCGCGATACCTACGAGATCATGCGCGCCGAAGATGTGGGTTGGACTGCCAACAAAATCGTGCTGGGCAAACTCAGCGGCCGCAATGCGTTCAAGCAGCGATTGGTTGAACTCGGTGTAGAGCTCGAGAGCGAAGCAGACATCAACACTGCGTTTGCACGTTTCA
Source organism: Burkholderiales bacterium (assembly GCA_038326025.1). GTDB lineage: Bacteria > Pseudomonadota > Gammaproteobacteria > Burkholderiales > Burkholderiaceae_C > CAISIP01. Next base: position 7,678 of record JBBQJP010000025.1, on the reverse strand, counting down.
AGGAATTGGCGGATCGAAAGTCGGACATCTTCGACGAGGACATCCTCGCCCTGGTCAGCGACGAAAGCGTGTCGCACGACAATGAGCAGTATGGTTTTGTGTCTTTGTCGCAACAAAGCGAGACTGGCGAGCGCCCGCATGCATCCATTGTTTTCACGGTGGGCGGCAAGGAGTTCTCTGGCAAGTCGGAAGGCAACGGACCTGTAGATGCATCACTCAAGGCGATCGAGTCGCATGTGCACAGCGGCGCCGAAATGGTGTTGTACTCCGTCAACGCGATCAGCGGTTCAACCGAGAGCCAGGGCGAGGTGACGGTGCGCCTGCAAAGCAGCGGCCGCGTTGTCAATGGCGTGGGTGCAGACCCGGACATCGTAGTTGCCTCTGCCAAGGCTTATCTGAGTGCACTCAACAAGTTGCACAGCAAAGCTGAAAAAGTACCTGCACAAGGGTGGATAAATCCCTGATATCGCGCTTTGCATCAAATAAGTACCGCAAGTGGTTGATCTTGCGGTCCTTATTTCATTACACTTGGTGACCAACCCCGCCGTGTCAACCGCTGCGACGCGGGCTACGTTGCGTTACTGAGGTAATTACATGAAACAACTTGCGCGTCTGCTGGTACTTCTTTCGGTTTGTATGGCCTTTTTGGCACTGCCGGTCCAGGCGGCGAGCAGCAAGAGCAAGACGCCTGTCGCTAAATCGGTCAAAAAGACCGCGGCGGTCAAGCGGAGCACGGCATCCAAGCGGGTAACGAGCAAGAGGGCTGTGGGTGCGAGCCAGCGCAAGAAGGTAGCAACAGTTGCCGCCCGGCCAACATACGTGGCCCGTCCGTCGTACGGGGAGATGGCCGGTCTGCATAACAAGAGCGATGCGCTCGATCTCAAATCAAGCGTGGCCTATGTGATCGACCAGGACACGCGCGAGGTCTTGTTCCGCAAGAACGATATGGCCGTGTTGCCAATCGCCTCATTGACCAAGCTGATGACCGGATTGGTCATCAACGAAGCCAATCTGCCGATGGACGAGATGATCACCATCACCCAGGACGACGTCGATACCGAGAAGGGCAGCCGCTCGCGTCTGCGCGTGGGAACCGAGTTGAGCCGCGCTGAACTGATGCATCTGGCACTGATGTCCAGCGAGAACCGCGCCGCCCATGCCTTGGGTCGCAGTTTTCCCGGTGGCCTCAACGCGTTTGTCGCGCGCATGAACGCAAAGGCGGGCGAACTGCAGATGAAGGACACCCGGTATGTGGAGCCCACCGGCCTGTCGAGCAAGAACCAGTCAAGCGCCCAGGATCTGGCCAAACTCGTGAACGTGGCCCATTCGGATGCCAAATTGCGGGAGTTGTCTACTTCTCCCAACCATGAGGTGTCGGTGGGCGACCGCACCTTGCAGTACCGCAATACCAACCGGCTGGTGAACAACCCGCGGTGGGAAATCGGCTTGCAAAAAACCGGCTACATCACCGAAGCCGGTCGTTGCCTGGTCATGCAGACCACGGTGGCAGGACGCAACCTGATCATGGTGTTTCTTGACTCGGCGGGCAAGCTCAGCCGGCTCGGTGACGCAGAGCGCGTGCGAGACTGGGTCGAGACCGTCGCATCAGCGTCTAAACTGCACTGAATAGCTTTTGGTTTCTGGCCGCTGTCCAGCGGCCACGCGGCGCAGGCAAACGTTCAGGCGCGGAAGGTGCCGCCCAGGTTGTAGCCCAGGGTCTGCGAAATCTCCTGGGCAGTGGCCTGTAGCGGACTGAGCCAAGAATCTTCCAACCGACTGGCAGGCGCCGAGATCGACAACCCGGCCACCAGCTTGCCCTGATCGTCATAGATGCCTGCAGCCATGCAGCGCACCCCGAGTTCCAGTTCTTCGTTGTCTTGCGCGTAGCGATACTGCCGCACCTTGGCCAGTTCGCGCTCGAGTGTCGCGAGCTGCGTGATGCTGTTGCGCGTCTGACCATTCAATCCGGTACGGCTGGCATACCCGCGCATGCGCTGGACGTCGTCCGCGGCCAGAAACAACTTGCCCACCGATGTCAGGTGTAGCGGCGCGCGCCCGCCGATGGCACGCACTACTTGCATGCCGGAACGCTCGCTGAACGCGCGTTCGACGTATACGATCTCGTCGCCTTGGCGCATGCTCAGATTGACCGGTTGCTGGATCAGTTTGTGCAGCTCGCGCATCGGGCCCAACGCTGCATCGCGCACACTCAGGCGGTCCTTGACGAGATTGCCGAGTTCCAGCAGACGCATGCCCAGGCGGTAGCTGCCCGGCTGGGCCCGTTCCACATAACGCCCGATTGCCAGGTCGTTGAGAATGCGGTGCGCGGTCGAAGGGTGCAGACCCGTCTTCTCGCTGATATCCTTCAGCGATATCGCGTCATCACGCGAGGCCAGCACATCCATCAATGCGAACATGCGTTCGATGACCTGTACCGCGGGGGTGGCCGGAATATCGTGATCGGTTTTCTTCATCGCGAGAAAGTTGTCGCGGCACACACCGATGCGCTGTCATCGGGCGCTTTCCAGGCGCCGTCGACCCGGATCTGTTGCGGCCTGAAGCGCGCCTTGTAGTTCATCTTGTCGCTGGCTGCGATCCAATAGCCCAGGTACAGATAGGGCAGACCCATGACGCGGGCCTGTTCGATCTGCCATAACACGCTGTAGGTGCCATAGCTGGCCTGGGCATCGGGTTCGTAAAAAGTGTAGACGGCCGAGATGCCGTCTTCGAGCACGTCCAGGATGGACACCATGCGCAATGCCCCATCCCGCCCGTCTACGGCGGGCTCGCGGAACTCGATCAGCCGTGAGTTGACCCGGCTTTGCAGCAGGAACTGGGTGTATTGATCCACACTGTCGTGATCCATGCCGCCACCGGCATGACGACCGTTCTGGTAGCGCAGGTACAGCCGGTAATGCTCGGACGAGAAGCCGAGCTTGCTTACGCGGGCCTGCAATGTGGCGTGCTGGCGCCAGGCCCTGCGTTGACTTCTGTCGGCTGCAAACGGCTCGACCAGGACACGCAGCGGCGTGCAGGCATTGCAGCCGTCGCAGTAAGGCCGATAGGTGAACAGGCCACTACGCCGAAAGCCTTGGGAGACCAGTTCCGAGTAGGTGTTGTTGTTGATCAGGTGACTGGGTGTGGCAACTTGCGAACGTGCCAGCTGACCCGCCAGATAACTGCAAGGGTAGGGTGCAGTTGCATAGAACTGCAGTGTCTGAAGCGGTAGGTCCTTGAGGTGCGTCACTGATTTTGGTCCCGTTCAGCCAGGAGTTGCTGCCAGTATAGAGGCTCAAAAACCCAGCGTGGCTTGGTTTCGCTACAGGCGAGCGCGCAGTGCTGCACGAACTGGGAGCGTGGGATTTCAGCAGCGCCCAGAGACGCCAGATGCCGGGTGTTCTGCTGGCAATCGATGCTGCGGATGCCATGCGAGCGGCAAAATGCCACCAACGCAGCCAGGGCCATTTTCGATGCGTCGCGTGTCTGCGCAAACATCGACTCGCCATAGACCGCCTTGCCGATGGCCACGCAATACAGGCCGCCGACCAGGTTTCCGTCGATCCAGGTCTCGACGCTGTGCGCATGGCCGGCCTCATGCAGGCGCAGGTAAGCCTGTTGCATCTGCGGCAGGATCCAAGTGCCCGGTGACGTGCCCTGGCGTGGGCTGCCCGCGCATTGGCTGATGACGCGGGCAAATGCGGTGTCGATGCGGATCTCGCAATTTGCCGAGCGCACAAAGCGGCGCAAGGTCTTGCGCATCGACGGGTGCAGACGGAAATCGTCGACCTGCAGCACCATGCGAGGGTCGGTGCTCCACCACAAGATGGGTTGACCTTCACTGAACCATGGAAAAATCCCTTGACGGTAGGCCGCCAGCAGTGTCGACACATCCAGCGCGCCGCCAGCGGCCAGCAGCCCCGCCATGCCGGATGCCTCGTCCATGGCCTGCGCCACCGGTGGAAAAGCGGTGCCAGGTTCCAGCCAGGGTATCGTGGGTTTTTGTGGCTGGCGCATGGCGAGAACTTTAGCCCATTCATCTTTTGTGGCGCCTGGAGCATCGCGTCCGGGAAACCGGGGGTTTAGCAGCTAGAATACGGGCTCGTCGGGGCGTAGCGCAGCCTGGTAGCGCATCTGGTTTGGGACCAGAGGGTCGTACGTTCGAATCGTATCGCCCCGACCATCATTTTCATTGCATCGCCTTGTCTTTGCTCCTCCGCACTGCCCGTAGCTCAGTTGGATAGAGCATCAGCCTTCTAAGCTGAGGGTCGGGGGTTCGATCCCCTCCGGGCAGGCCAATCAAGCATCCCAGAACATCCCGGAACCACTCAGAGCCCGCGTATTCATTGGCATTCTGCCATTTTGGTTGATTCGTGCGGTGTCGGCAGGTACCATGACATACCGTCAAATTGGCGGTACTTTTGACGGTACCTAGGTCCGTCGATAGTCCAGGTACCGTCACAGGGGCATGCGATGGCTTTGGCAGACACCTTCATTCGGCAAGTGCGGCATTCGGGTAAACCCAGCGGAGACAAGTACACCGACAGTGGCGGCATGTACCTGCTTGTAAAGGCAGGCGGCAAGTACTGGCGGATGGACTATCGGCATGGCGGCAAACGCAAGACATTGGCGATCGGCGTTTATCCAGCAGTGACGCTGGCAAAAGCTAGAAAACGGCGTGACGAAACGCGCGAACAGCTGGCAGACGATATTGATCCCAGTATCGCCAAGCGTGAGAAGAAGTTGAGCACGGCGGTGGCCGCGGCCAATACCTTTGACGCTGTCACGCTTGAACTCTTGGCAACCAAAGCCGATACATGGACTCCAAGGTATTCAGAGAAATGGATCCGTGGCATGAAAAAGGACCTGTTTCCCTACATCGGGACATTGCCACTAGCGAGCATTACCGCGCCAGTATTGCTCGAGGCACTGCGACGAGCGGAAAAAAGAGGCGCAATCGAAACAGCCCACACCTTGCGGCAAACTGCCGGCCAGGTATTTCGCTACGGCATCCAGACCGGACGTTGCGAACGCAATCCGGCCATCGACCTTCAGGGGGCATTGAAGCCGGTCACCGTGAAGCACATGGCCGCTATTCTGGAGCCGGCCAAAGTGGGCGCGTTGCTGCGGGCAATTGAGACCTATGCCGGGCAGCCGATGACGAGGACGGCATTGGCTTTATCGGCCCTGCTGTTTCAGCGTCCTGGAAACGTGCGACAGATGGAGTGGGGATGGGTCGATCTGGAAAACGCGATGCTGACGATACCGTCGCAAGATATGAAACGCCGCAAGCAGCAAAAGATCAATGGCCGCCCGCATTTTGTTCCGCTCGCGCCGCAAGCAATCGCCTGCTTCAAGGAACTGCAACCGTTGACTGGCCGTGGTCGGTATGTGTTCCCCAGTCTGCGTACTGGCGAGCGCCCCATGAGCGACAACACCGTCAATGCGGCGCTGCGTCGGATGGGCTTCGGCAAGGATGAAATGAGTGCGCATGGATTCCGAGCGACTGCGCGCACGCTGATGATCGAGCGCATCCCGGGAATTTCGCCGGACGTGATCGAGGCTCAATTAGCCCACGGAAAGTCGGGACCGTTGGGTATGGCCTATGACCGAGCGGAGTTCTTGGAGCAAAGGCGCAACATGATGCTCGTGTGGGCCAACTATTTGGACAATTTACGCATTGAGGCTGATGGGCTCGGATTGCGCGAGCGAGCAGGTAGTTGACTGGCGATGCAGTTTCCTGTGACTGAATAGACCGCGACTTTCATCGGCCACATGGCGCCAGACGCAGATACTGTGAAACAAAGCCGCCAGGCCAGCGCAATGGTGATCATCTCAAGCCTGCATTGCAGCCGGTCCGAAGTCATGGAGCATGGCTGTGCCACGGCTCAAGACAAGGCCGCTATAGGATAGGATCACCGAGCGCGATCTTGTGCTGTTCTACGCGGCGCGCTGCAATTGCCAGGTGCGCGTTGGCATTCTGCAGTCGTTGCCCTCGAGCTGTGTGGACAACTTAGCCACTTCTCAAGGCCACTTGGCGGCGCTGCCGGGTGCACTTCATGCGCAATGCCCTGGCCCATGCCGACAAGCCGCAGCGGCGCATGGTTTAGGCTGGTGCAAGTCCGCAACATCAAAGTTGAATAACCTCGTGGAAGTGGAACTCCTCTATCGATACCGTAGTCGGTATCAAGTCGCGCGCGAGCCGGATGCCCAGTGTGGCGGTTCCTTGCCGATCCCTGTGGGAGACTCCTACACGTCATTGAATATCAACGTGTACTGGGAAATTGGCGCTGGGGGCGACCGGTAGTCAGGAGTGGCCAACTCTGGAGTTCAAATGTCTGCACTACCTCATCCCAACGGTATCTACCCGATGCTGTACGCATATTTCGACCGTGAGGGCGAGCTTGACCGCTCGGCGGTTCACCGCCAAGTCGATGCCTGCGTCGTCAATGGCGCCCACGGCGTAGCTGTGCTCGGTCTCGCGACCGAAGTGTCGAAGTTGAGCGAGTCCGAGCGCAACACTCTGGTTGAATGGGTCGCAGCCGACCTCGACGGGCGGTTACCACTGGCGGTGACCGTGTTCGGTGATACGCCCGAGCAGCAGATCGCGTCAGGCCGCCACGCGAAGGACTGCGGTGCGCAGTGGCTGATCTTGCAGCCGCCGCGATCACTCGGCACTGGCGATGCGGCGCCGCTGCGCTTCTTCGGCGCGATCATGGACCGGCTCGACATGACACTAGCGATCCAGAACGCGCCGGAATACCTCGGGGTCGGACTGAGCGTCGATGGCATTGCCGCGCTCGCAAAGAACCATGCCAACTTCACGGTACTTAAGGGGGAGGGGCCAGTGCTTGGTTGGCGACAATTACCTTGTCCGGTCGACGACAACTATCTTGGCCGGTTTGACGCCATCGCCGGGCAGGTCTGTGAGGCGGGGTTACTGTGAGCCGATCGAACTCAAACGAAGGCTCACGTTTTGCCCGGCAAGAAGATCACGGACCACCAAGTGCAGAAGTACAAACAACACCGTCTCAAGCTCAGCCAGGTCGCCGCCGCGGCCAAGACCGGCCTGAGCGAACGCAGCGCAAGGCGCATCGAACATAGCGAGGCCTTGCCCTCGCAGCGCGGATCCCGGGCTTGGCGCACCCGCATCGACCCGTTGACGGCGGTATGGGAGAGCGAGGTCGTGCCCCTGCTCGAGACTGACGGCGCGCTCAACGCGGTCACCCTGCTGGAGGAATTACAGCGTCGTTATCCGGGCGACTACGACACCAGCGTGCTGCGCACGCTACAGCGGCGCGTGCGGCAATGGCGTGCCGTATATGGCCCCGAGCGGGAGGTCTACTTTGCGCAGGAGCACCCGCCTGGGCGCCTGGGCCTGTCGGACTTCACGGTCTGCGACGAACTCGAAGTGATCATTGCCGAGATCGCCTTCCCGCACCGGATCTACCAGTTCGCTCTGTCGCACTCGGGCTGGCGCCACGCGGTGGTGATGGAGGGTGGCGAGAGTTTCGTCGCTCTGTCCAACGGTCTGCAATCTGCGCTGTGGCGCCTGGGCGGTGTGCCCGAAGAACACCGCACCGACAGCCTGTCGGCGGCCTTCAACAACCTGGCCGAGGAGCAGGAACTCACGCGCCGATACGCCGCGCTATGCCTGCACTACGGCATGCGCGCGAGCCGC
>JBBQJP010000024.1:0-58900 GCA_038326025.1 Burkholderiales bacterium | reverse complement strand
GTCCGAGGTGCTGATCCGGTTCAGCCTGATCTGGATGGTATTCATGGGTATCCCGATGGCGTTTCGCCAGGGAGCCATGGTCAGCGTCGACGTGCTCTACCGCTGGGGTTCGCCGCGGGTCAAGCGCGTGCTCGACTGGGTTGTCTTCTTCGCCGCACAGGCCCTGGTGCTGGTCATCATCTGGTGGGGCTGGGACTACGCCAACCGCGGCAAGGTGCAGACCGTCATCGGACTGGAAAGCATCACGATGTTCTGGGCCTACCTGGCCATGCCCGTCGGCGGTGTGTTCTGTATCGTGAGCCTGATCGGCAACCTGCTCGATCCGCAGCACCGGGAACTGGAGACTGCTCAATGAGTTTCGTCATGATCTCGACGATGGCGCTGTGTTTTGCGCTGTCGGTGTCGGTGGCGGTGTCCATCGGTCTGGCTGCCATCATGGGCATGCAGATGAACAACGCCCACATGCTGATCTCCGTCAAGGAGATGTACAACTCCCTGAACAAGTTTCCACTGGCCGCGATCCCGTTCTTCATCCTGGCCGGCAACATCATGGAGACCGGCGGCATATCGCGCCGGCTGGTCGAGTTCGCCAAGTGTGTGGTCGGCGGCGTACAAGGTGGCCTGCCAATGACCTGCGTGCTGACCTGCATGATCTTTGCCGCCGTGTCGGGCTCCTCGGTGGCCACCACGTTTGCCATCGGCGCGATTCTGATTCCGGCTTTGATCGCGCACGGATATCCGGTCGGTTATGCGGCGGCCTTGCAGGCCACCAGCGCCGAATTGGGGGTGATCATTCCACCATCGATTCCTTTGATCCTGTTTGGTGTTGCCGCCGAGGTCTCGATCGGTGAGTTGTTCATTGCTGGCGTCGGCCCCGGTATCCTGATCAGTGCTGCGTTGATGTTGTTCGTCTACCTGCACGCCAAATTCAAGGGTTGGGGCAAGGAAGATGGCGACGGCCGACTGGGCATCGTCAAGGCCACCTGGCAAGCCCTGTTTGCGCTTTTCATGCCGGTCATCATCCTGGGTGGCATCTATGGCGGCATCTTCACGCCCACCGAGGCGGCGGCCGTGGCGGTGTTCTATGCGCTGCTTGTGGGTGGGGTGATCTACCGTGAGATCAGTCTGGCCGACCTGACCCGCATCCTTAAGAAGTCTGTGCTCGCCAGCGCAGTGATCATGTTCATCATCGCCAACGCCGGCCTGTTTGCGTTCCTGATCACGCGCGCCGGCGTGCCCGATGCCATCGGACGCTGGCTGGAACAGGTACTGCAGACCCCGACCATGTTCCTGCTGGGAATCAACCTGGCCTTGTTCCTGATCGGCATGTTCATCGAGACCAGCGCGGCCATCCTGGTACTGGCGCCGATTCTGGTGCCGGTGGCGGTGCACTTCGGCATCGACCCGATCCATTTCGGGCTGATCATGGTGGTGAACCTGGCGCTGGGCATGATCACGCCGCCCTTCGGCGTAAACCTGTTTGCGGCGTGTACGGTGGCCAAGATCCCGCTCGACAAGATCATTGGGCATCTGGTTCCGTTCGTGCTGGTGATCCTGGCCTGCCTGATGGTCATCACCTACGTGCCGTTCATCTCGCTGGGGCTGCGCGACTTTGTCTACGGACGTTGACCTGCACGGGTCGCTGGAAGGCGGCGCAGCGGCATTCGCTGCGAGCCGCTCAGCTACGCCTCCGCGCCCGATTCACGGGCGACTTGCCGCCGGAACGCCGCGCATCCGTTTGGCCAGCGTCACGATCCCGACGACCACCAGACCGGCGGCGATGCCCGCCAATGCGTTGACCAGATTGGACACCACCGGGGCGGCCCAGCCTAGGGTTTCGGCCCAGGCGTCCAATGCATGGCCGGCCATCGGCACGCCATGCACCAGAATGCCTCCGCCGACCAGGAACATGGCTGCGGTGCCGACCACCGACAGCGTCTTCATCAGCCAGGGTGCAGCCTGCAAAATAGCGCGGCCGATGGCTTTTTTCCAGTCTTCAGCCTGCCGGTTCAGGTACAGGCCGGCGTCGTCGAGCTTGACAATGCCCGCGACTAGTCCATAGACACCGACCGTGATCACCAGCGAGATGCCCACCAGCACCGCGACGCGCTGCGCGAAACTGGCCAGCGTCAAGGTACCCAGTGTGATCACGATAATTTCGGCTGACAGGATGAAGTCGGTGCGGATGGCGCCCTTGATCCGTTCCTTCTCGAACGCCACCATGTCCTGCTGAGGGTCGGCAACTGCGCGGAGCCGTTCATCGCGACGCGCCTTCTCCTCGTCGCTGCGCGCCTGCAATGCATGCAGGACTTTCTCGGCGCCTTCAAAACTCAGAAACAGGCCGCCGAGCATCAGCAGCGGCGTGATGGCCCACGGCGCGAACGCGCTGATCAGCAGCGCAGCGGGGACCAGGATCGCTTTGTTGACCATCGAACCCTTGGCCACCGCCCAGACCACCGGCAATTCGCGATCGGCGGTCACGCCGGTGACCTTCTCCGCGTTCAGCGCGAGGTCGTCTCCCAGCACGCCGGCAGTCTTCCTGGCCGCGATCTTGGTCATCGCAGCCACGTCGTCGGCCGCCGCCAGACCCTGGCGCGCCGCGACCTTGGTCATCAAAGCGACATCGTCCAGCAAGGTGGCGATGTCATCGATCAGCACAAGCAGGCTGGTGGCCATTGGATTCTTTCGTGAGTGGATCAGCGCCGGGTCAGGACGACGGCGAGTTCGTGTGACAGGTGGGGGTGGGGCACGCTGGCATAGGGTGGTTTGGGCCAATGCCAGTTGGATTCCGTGAACAGCGCGCGCACGGCATTGATATCGCAGTGGTAGGGCGGTCCTTCGATGCGGCCTTCGGCGCTCGCTGCCGGGCGCACCATCTGCATGAACAGCCCCCACAAGCTGCCGCCGGGCCTGAGCCAGCGCTGCAGCTTGCCGGCGTAGGCAAACCATTGATCCGGATGAAGCGCACACAGGCAGGTCTGTTCGTAAATCGCATCGAACGCACAGGCGGGGTCGAACTGCAGCACATCGGCCTGTACCTCCTCGGCCACGAGGCCCTGGCGGTGCAGCAAATCTCGGGTCTGTTGTACGGCGGCGGCGGCATAGTCCAGCGCCGTCACTGCGAAGCCACGGCGGGCCAGTTCGGCCACATCCCAGCCGCTGCCGCAGCCCGGAACGACAATGCGGCAGGGTTTCAACGCACCGCTGTCAAGCCAGTGCAGCAGTTGCGGGCCCGGCGCACCTCGATCCCAGGCAGTCTGTTGGCTGGCGAATCGCTCTTGCCAGAATTCGACGGTCGGGCCGGTCATGTCTGCGTTCTGGTCTGTGGCATGGCTCAGCGCTTGGTCGCGGTGCGATGCGCCGCATCGGCCACTGCCAGCGCCGTCATGTTGACGATACGCCGTACGGTTGCCGAAGGCGTGATCACATGTGCCGTTGCCGCTGCGCCCAGCAGGATCGGACCCACCGTGACGCCATGGCCGCCGGTGATCTTGAGCACGTTGAACAGAATGTTTGCGGCGTCCAGGTTCGGGCAGATCAGGATGTTGGCTTCGCCTGTGAGCTGGCTGTCCATCAGGGCGTTGCTCCGAATTTTTTCGGACAACGCGGCGTCACCATGCATTTCGCCGTCGCATTCGACATCGGGTGCCATGCGGCTGAACATCTCGCGGGCCAAACGCATCTTGACCGCCGACTTGCGTTTGGACGAGCCGTAGTTGGAGTGCGACAGGAAGGCCACTTTGGGCGGCAGGCCGAACCGGCGCACCTCGTCAGCGGCCATCAGCGCGATGCTGGCGAGTTGCTCCGCGTCCGGGTCTTCGTTGACATGGGTGTCGGCGATAAACAAGGTGCGTGAATCCAGCATCAAGGCATTGAGCGTGGCCAGGCCGGGCGCGCCTTTTTGTACGCCGATGACATCGCGAACATGGTCCAGATGGCTGTCGAAACGGCCGACCAGACCGCACAACATTGCGTCGGCGTCGCCGAGATGCACCATCAGCGCGGCGATTGTGGTGTTGGAGCGGCGTACCACCGACTTGGCGGCCTCGACCGAGACGCCACGCCGGCCCATGAGCCGGTGGTAGGCCTCCCAGTACTGGCGAAAGCGCGGGTCGTCTTCCGGGTTGACGTGTTCCACGTCCACGCCGAGCTTCAGGCGCAGACCTGCCTTGGCCAGTCGCGCCTCAATCACGGCCTGGCGCCCGATCAGGATGGGCTTGGCGAGGTTTTCGTCCACCACGACCTGCACCGCGCGAAGTACCCGTTCGTCCTCACCTTCGGCATAGGCGACACGTTTGGCGCTGTCCGCAACCGCCTTGGCCGCGGCAAACACCGGTCGCATGAACATGCCGGTCTGGTAAACGAAACGCGAGAGCTGTTGGCGGTAGGCGTCCATGTCGGTGATCGGGCGTGTCGCCACGCCGGAGTCGGCCGCGGCCTGCGCCACGGCCGGCGCGATGCGCATGATCAGGCGCGAATCGAACGGAGTGGGGATCAGATAGTTGGGCCCGAACACCAGTTCCTTGCCGGCATAGGCGTTGGCCACCTCTTCACTGATGTCGGCCTTGGCCAGATCGGCAATCTGGCGCACACAGGCCAGCTTCATTTCTTCCGTGATCTTGGTGGCGCCACAGTCGAGCGCGCCGCGGAAGATATAGGGGAAACACAGGACGTTGTTGACCTGGTTCGGATAGTCCGAGCGGCCGGTGGCAATGATGCAGTCGGGGCGCGCCTCGAGCGCAAGTTCCGGCCGGATTTCCGGTTCCGGGTTGGCCAGCGCCAGGATGATCGGCGCACGGCCCATGGTCTTGACCATGTCCTGCGTCATCACGCCGGCCGTGGAGCAGCCCAGGAACACGTCGGCACCGTTGACCACGTCGGCCAGCGTGCGCGCGTCGGTGTCTTGCGCCACCCGCTGTTTGGATTCGTCGAAACCGCCGGGGCGGCCGTTGTAGATCACGCCCTTGGAGTCGCAGACATAGATGTTCTTGCGCAGCACGCCCAGACCGATCATCACGTCCAGGCAGGCCAGTGCTGCGGCACCCGCACCCGAGACCGCCACCTTGACCTCGTCGATCTTCTTGCCCACCAGCTCCAGCCCGTTGAGCAGGGCCGCCGCCGAGATGATGGCCGTGCCATGCTGGTCGTCATGGAACACCGGTATGTTCATGCGCTCGCGCAATTTGCGTTCGATGTAGAAACACTCCGGCGCTTTGATGTCCTCCAGGTTGATACCACCCAGCGTGGGCTCCATGGCGGCAATCATGTCGACCAGCTTGTCCGGGTCGCGTTCGGCCAGTTCGATATCGAACACGTCGATGCCGGCGAACTTCTTGAACAGGCATCCCTTGCCCTCCATTACCGGCTTGGCGGCGAGCGGTCCGATGTCGCCCAGTCCCAGCACGGCCGTGCCGTTGGTGATGACACCTACGAGGTTGCCACGTGAGGTGAATTCCGCTGCCAGCGAGGGATCGGCTTCGATGTCCAGGCAGGGATAAGCCACGCCCGGCGAATAGGCCAGCGACAGGTCGCGCTGATTCGACAAAGCCTTGGTCGGCGTGACCGAAATCTTGCCGCGGGTCGGGCTGCGGTGGTATTCACGGGCGGCCTCGCGCAACGCGTGTTCTGCAGGGGAGAGTTCTTTGGTCATATGGTTTCCTGTCGTTGTAGTAATAGGCTCCTCAGCCTGAAGGCTACCCGAAACCGAAGCCGGTTTCTGTCGGTAGTTATGCGGGGTCTGGTCAGAGGTGATGCGGTTCATGCATCAGCTGCTTCCGGCATGGCCACTTCGTCGCCAGTGGTGCGGGCGGCCGGACACACCGTTTGGAGTTGCGACTCCAACGGCTGCCGGCGTGGGCAGGTAAGCTCGAGTTTTCCTTCGGCGGCCGCCCTGCGGCCTTTGGCAATCCATGCAAGACACCCCCAGCTCCCTTGAGTCCGCCCTGGCGCTGCAGCGCCAGGCCTATCTGGCACACCCGGTGCCTGATTTTGATGAGCGGGTGGCCGACCTGCGTACCTTGCAGCGTTTCATCCGCGAAAACCAGCAGGCCTTGTGTGATGCGATCAGCGCAGACTACGGCCATCGGTCGCAGCATGAGACGCTTCTGGCCGAAATTTTTCCGGCGGTCGATGGCGTGGATCATGTGATCAAACATCTGCGCCGCTGGATGAAGCCACAACGCCGGAGTGTCGATTTGCGCACTTTTTTTGGCGCGCGCAACCGGGTCATTCCGCAGCCGCTGGGTGTAGTGGGTGTCATCGTGCCGTGGAATTTCCCGCTCAACCTGAGCCTGGTACCACTGACCTATATTTTTGCCGCCGGCAACCGCGCCATGATCAAGATGAGCGAGAACTCGCGCCACCTGGCGCGACTGCTGATCGAAAAAATTCCGGCTTACTTCCCGCCCGAGAAGTTGCAGTTTTTCGACGAGACCGGCGGTGTGGGCATTGCGTTCTCGCAGCTCAAGTTTGACCATCTGCTGTTTACTGGCTCCGGAAAAACCGGCCGTGCGGTAATGGCGGCAGCGGCGCAGAACCTGTGCCCGGTGACGCTGGAGCTCGGCGGCAAGGCGCCCGCCATCCTGTGTGACGACTTTCCGCTGCGCAAGGCGGCCGAGCGCATCCTGTTCGTCAAATATCTCAATGCCGGTCAGATCTGCACCTCGGTCGACCATCTGTGGATGCCGCAGGCCAAGATCGACCAGTTCGTCAAGGAAGCGCAGAAGGTCGTGCCCCGGCGTTATCCGTCGCTGGCGTCGCTTGACTACACCTCCATCATTGATCAGGCGGCGTTTGACCGTCTGCTGGCGGCGTTGGACGATGCGCGTGAGCGCGGCGCCACGCTGGTGCAGTTGCTGCCCGGGCCCGCATTTGACCGTGCCACGCGCAAGATCGCGCCCCATATCGTGCTCGATGCGCCGCCCGAGGCACTGGTGTGGCAACGCGAAATTTTCGGTCCCATCCTGCCGATCCGCGGCTACACGACGCTCGAGACCGTGGTCGACGCCGTCAACGCGGGCCCACGGCCGCTGGCGATCTACCCGTTCAGCAATGATCCCGAGGTGGTGCAAATGCTGCTCGAACGGGTGATGTCGGGTGGCGTGTCGGTCAACGACGCCTTGTTTCACGTCGGCCAGCATGATTTGCCATTCGGCGGTGTCGGCGATTCGGGCATGGGTCACTACCACGGCAAAGAGGGGTTCCAGACTTTTTCCAAACTGCGGCCGGTGTTCTACCAGGCGCGATTGACATCGCTCAAGTTGCTCATGCCGCCGTATGGTCGGATTGCTGACAAGCTGTTGGCGTTCCTGATTCGCTGATCCGCCAGGCGTTCAGCGCAGCAAGGCCTTGCGCCAGCCCAGGCCCGCCGTGGTGGTCGTCGCCGGCTTGTATTCGCAACCGATCCAGCCCTGGTAGCCAATGGCATCGAGGTGCTTGAACAGGAAGGCGTAATTGATCTCGCCGCTGCCCGGTTCATGGCGGCCCGGGTTATCGGCCAGCTGCATGTGGCCGATGCGTTTGAGATGTTTTTGCATCGTCGCAGCCAGCTCACCTTCCATGCGCTGCGCATGGTAGATGTCGTACTGGATCAGCAGGTTGTCGCTGCCCACCGCGTCGAGCACCTCGAGCGCCTGGTCCGTGGTGTTGATCAGGAAACCGGGAATGTCGAAATGGTTGATCGGTTCGATCAGTAAACGGATGCCGGCCTTGCCCAGTTCGGCCGAGGCAAATCGCAGGTTGTCGACCAGACACTCCAGCGCCATGGCGCGGTCCAGCCCATCGGGTTGTTTGCCGGCCAGGCAGTTGACACGCGGGCATTTCAGCGCTGTCGCGTATTCGATGCCGCGCGCTACGCCTTCGCGGAATTCGGCTTTGCGGTCCGGGTGGCAGGCAATGCCGCGTTCGCCGGCATCCCAGTCACCGGGTGGCAGGTTGTGCAGCACCTGCTGCAGGCTGTTTTCATTCAGGGCATGCACCAGATCCTGCTTGTCGTAGGCGTACGGGAATAGGTATTCGACGGCGTCGAAGCCGGCCTCATGTGCGGCCTTGAAGCGCTCCATGAAGGGCACTTCGTTGAACAGCATGGTCAGGTTGGCAGCAAAACGTGGCATGGTTTTCCTTCGTGTGGGGTGGGCAAGAGGGAGGCCCGTCAGGACAACAGGTCGTGCAGGCTGCGTGCGATCACCTTGGTGGCGCGGCGCAGGTCTTCGAGCACGAGTTGTTCGTCGGCGCGTTTGGCGTTGGATTCACGCACGGTGCGTGGTCCCGCCCCATAGATTACACCGGGAATGCCGGCTTCGCAGAACAGGCGCACGTCGGTGTACAGCGGCGTTCCGAGCGCCGGGATTTTTTCGCCAAACACCTGCTCACCGTGTTTCTGCAATGCGTCGACCAGCGGCTTGTTGCCGGGCAGCGGGCGCATCGCATTGGCCAGCAGCAGGCGCCGGATCTCGACCGTGACGCCGGGGATGGCTTTTGCCGCGTCGTGAATGATGCGGTGCAACGTGGCCTCGACCTCGGCCGGGTTTTCCTCGGGAATCATGCGCCGGTCGAGTTTGAAACTGGCGCGACCGGGTACGACATTGGTGTTGGTGCCGCCTTCGAACATGCCCACATTCAGGTACGGGTGTGTGATGCCCTCGACCTGGGAGCTGACCTGCTTGTAGATGGCGTTCTGCGCATACAGCGCTTGCAGGATCTGCACCGCCGCGTGAATCGCGTCCACACCGGAATCGGGGATTGCCGCATGTGCCATCTTGCCGTGCACGGTCACTTCCATCTGCAGGCAGCCGTTGTGCGCGGTGATGACCTGGTAGCTGAAGCCGGCCGCCACCATCAGGTCCGGCGCAATGATCTTGTGGCGCAGCAGCCAGGCCGGTCCGATCTCGCCGCCGAACTCCTCGTCATAGGTGAACAGCAGCTCCACGCTGCCTTTGACCGGTCGCGCCACCGCTTCGAGTGCCCGCATGGCGAAGGTGTAGGTGGAAAAGTCGCATTTGCTGACCGCAGCGGCGCGGCCGTAGATGACGCCGTCGACGATTGCGCCGCCATAAGGGTCGTGGCTCCATCCTTCGCCGGGCGGCACTACGTCGCCATGGGCGTTGAGCAGCACGGTCGGTCCGTCGCCATATTTGCGGCGTGCCACGAGGTTGGTGACCGACACCATGCCGGCCGCACGCACCTCGGCTTCGGGCACCACATGTTTCTCGACATCGATGTCCATGGCCGACAACAGTTCGGCCGTGCGCTCGGCGTGTGGCGTGTTGTTGCCGGGTGGCGTGTCGGTGGGTACCTGGATCAGTTGCTGCAGGAAGGCGACTTGTTCGTCGAAATGCTGGTCGATCCAGGCGTCGAGTTGGGCGTAGGTGTTCATGGCTTTCGGGGTGGGGAAAGGCTCAGCAGGCCTGGGCCGTCAGTTGCAGCATGTGCGCAAAGGCTTGTACGGCCAGCTGCATGTCGTCGCTGGTCGTGGATTCGAGGGGGTTGTGGCTGATGCCGGCGTTCTCGCCGCGTACGAACAGCATCGCCTGGGGCATGACCTCGTGCAGTTTCATCGCGTCGTGACCGGCGCCGCTGGTCATGGTGTGCAGCGGCACGCCCAGCGCCTGCACGGCTTGCTCCCAGCGTGCCTGCCACGCGGGCGCACTGGGGGCGGCGGCAGCCCGCATGGTCTCTTCGATGGTGTATTGCAGCTGGCGTCGGTCGCAGATCTCCTGCAGTGCCGCCAGCACATCGTGGGCCAGCGCATCGCGTTGCGTATTGGATGGTGCGCGCATGTCGAGCGAAAACTGGCAACGGCCCGGCACGACATTGATGGACCCACCCGGTACGTGGAGCTGGCCGACGGTGCCCACCGAGTCGGCATCCTGCAGAGCCCGCCGCTCGACCGCCAGCACCACTTCGGCGGCACCGGCAGCGGCATCGCTGCGCCGGTCCATGGGTGTGGTGCCCGCATGGCAGGCGGTTCCGATGAGCTCGACGACATACCTCAGACTGCCATTGATTGATGTCACCACGGCCAGTGGAAGGTCCAACTCGCCAAGTACCGGACCTTGCTCGATGTGGACTTCTACAAAGCCCAGGTATTGCTTGGCATCGCGTTTGAGCGCGGGGATGGCGTCGACGTCCAGGCCGGCGTCGGCCATGGCCTGGCGCATCGTGATGCCGTCGGCATCCTGCTGCTCCAGCCACGCCATGCGGAAATCGCCGATCAAGGCGCCCGATCCGAGCAGCGTGGCCTTGTAGCGCTGACCTTCCTCTTCGGCAAAGCCGATCACCTCGATGTCGAACGGCAGGCGTTGGCCGGCGCGATGCAGTTCGCGCACGCAGGCCATGGGCACGAAGATGCCAAGCCGGCCGTCATACTTGCCACCATTGCGCACGGTGTCGTAATGGCTACCGGTCATCAGCGTGCGGGCGCCAGCAGATTGCGCCGTGTAGCGGCCGACCACATTGCCCACGGCGTCGATCTGTACGCTGTCGAAGCCACAGGCCTGCATGTTGTCGCGGATCTGCGCCGCGCAGGCACGGTGTGCATCAGTCAGGTAGGTGACTGTGAGCTGGCCCTTCTCGGCATAACCGGGGTCGGAGTGCACGCTGAGCTGTTCCTGCCAATCCCAGACCTGGTTGCCGAGCACGGGCGTGTGCGCAAACTTGTCGTTCAGGCGCAGCTCGACGATGCGGTGGATATTGCGCAGGCACTCCTGCAATTCGACGTCCGGGTGGTTGCTCACCCGACGCGCGAATGTGGACAGGATCTGCGCCTTGGTCAGTCCGATGCCCCGCGGACCACGCACCGCCAGCACGAATGGAAAGCCGAAGCGCGCCGAATATTGTGCATTGAGCCGGTCGATGATGGCCAGTTCGTCGGCATTGCACTGGGTCAGTCCAGCCTTGTTCTGCTCGAGTGTGGATTCTGCCGTCAAGGTGTTGCTCTGCATGGCCTTGCCAGCGAGTTCCGGGTGGGCGCGGATCAGCGTGATCTGCGCTTCGCGACCGGCTGAACGCAGCACCTGCACCATGGTGTGCTTGAGGTGGGCCAGCGATTGAAACGGTCGACTGGCCAGCGCCTGCGCGGCGATCCACGGGGAATGTTCGTACAGTCCGCCGAGCATGGCACAGGCTTGCGTCTGCGTTGCCGTGTTGAGTTGTTCCAGGGTCAGGTGTTGCATGGCAGGGCGCTCATCAATCGATGTAAGGATGGGTTTGCTTCCAGTGCCGCGCGATGTCCAGGCGTCGGCAAATCCAGACACGGTCGTGCGACTGGATATGGTCGAGAAATCGTTGCAAGGCACGCAAACGCCCGGGCCGGCCGAGCAGCCGGCAATGCATGCCGATGCTCAGCATGCGCGGTGTGTTGGCGCCAGCGGGATCGCCCTCGGCGTACAACACGTCAAAGGCATCGCGCAGGTAGGTGAAAAAATCATCTCCCTGGGCGAACCCCTGGGCCGACGAAAACCGCATGTCGTTGGTGTCCAGCGTGTAGGGCACGATGAGTTGCGGCGCCACGGTGCCGTCGGTTTTGCGCACCCGCATCCAGAACGGCAGGTCGTCGCCGTAGTAGTCGCTGTCGTATTCGAAGCCGCCGAAGTCTGCCACCAGGCGATGGGTGTTGGGGCTGTCGCGGCCGGTGTACCAACCCAGTGCGCGTTCGCCGGTCATCTGGGAAATGATGTCCATGGCTATGCGCATGTGTTCGCGTTCGGTCGCCTCGTCCACACCCTGGTAGCTGATCCAGCGCCAGCCGTGGCAGGCAATCTCATGGCCGAGTTCCTTGAACGCGGCGGTCAGTTCAGGGTGGCGTTGCAGCGCCATGCCTACGCCGAACACTGTCAACGGCAGCTTGCGCCGCTCGAACTCGCGCAGGATGCGCCAGACACCGGCGCGCGAACCATATTCGTAGATGCTCTCCATGCTCAGATGGCGATCGGCAATCGCGGGCGGATTGAACATCTCGGACAGGAACTGCTCGGATGCCGGGTCACCGTGCAGTACAGCGTTCTCGCCGCCTTCTTCGTAGTTGAGCACGAACTGCACCGCGATGCGCGCGCCACCCGGCCATTGGGCATGTGGTGGGTTGCGGCCATAGCCGATCAGGTCGCGGGGATAGTCGGCGGTGCTGTCGTATGGGAGGCCGGCGGTCGTCATGATTCGGGTCAGGTCAGTGCCATGGTTATGTCGTTGCTCGGGACAGTGCGTTCGAGCTCCAGATTGGCCTGTACATGCGCCAGATGCTCGGCCATCAGCCGTGCGGCGGTGTCGGCGTCGTGCGCTGCCAGGGCGCGTACCAGTTGCTCGTGTTCTTCGTTTGAATGGCGGGCTTCGCGGCTGCTCTGGTACATCAGTGTGATCAGCGCACAGCGTGCTATCAGCTGGCCCAGCATCTGCGCCAGCACCTGGTTGCCCATCAGTTCGGCCATGCGCACATGAAAATCGCCCAGCAGTTCGGTGCGCCCATGCGCGTCGTCCTGGTCGATGGCCTTTTTTTCCTGCGCGATGTGCGCGCGCAAGTCGCGGATCTGGGCGGGTGTTGATTGCAGGGCGAAAGCGCGGGCCATCTCGCATTCGAGCATGCGGCGCACCGCGAACACCTGGCGCGCTTCGTCGGCAGACGGGGCCGCCACGAAGGCGCCGCGCGCCGGCTCCAGCGTCACCAACTGGTGTTGCGACAACTGCAGCAGTGCCTGGCGCACCAGCGTGCGCGACACGCCAAAAAAGTCGGCAAGTTTTTGTTCGGCCAATTTGCTGCCGGGCAACAGGCGGTGTTCGACAATGGCCCGTGTCAGGGCTTGCACGATCACGGCGGTGGACGAAGACTCCATCGCCACATGATAGCCTTGGGCACGCAAAGTGTATACACTTTTGTATGTCAACCTGCCGCCGCAGGCCTTATGTTGATGACGCGCAAGCCCGGGGCTTGCGTTATCCGGAGACAACCATGGGATTGAGCACACATGTCCTGGACACCATGCACGGTGTTCCGGCCGCCGGCATGCAAGTGGCTTTGTATGAGACAAACGGCGACGCCGCCACGTTGGTGCGCCGCATCACGCTCAATGACGACGGCCGCAATCCGGATGGCTTGCTGTATGACACCGCCAGCTTGAAAGCTGGCACCTATCGGCTGGTTTTTGATGTGGCGGGGTACTTCCGCGCGCGCCGCGTCGTGTTGCCCGATCCGCCGTTCCTGAACCAGGTCAGCCTGGATTTCGGCATCGCCGACACCGAATCGCACTACCACGTGCCGCTGCTCGTCAGTCCCTGGAGTTATTCGACCTACCGGGGGTCCTGAACCAGGGCATTGGCAGAAGGCTACATCTGGCCTTCGGTCAGGGTATCGAGCTGGAACTGGCCACTCTTGTCCCACAACCAGACGTCGGTATAGGTGACGCGTCCCATACGGGCCGGTACCGGATACGGTGCGGCGGCGCGCACGGTACGCACGATTTCGCTCATGACCTCGGGCGCGTGTTTCGGAGCCCGCCGCCAGTTGACCTGGGTCACCTGACCCTGACGGTCGATATCGACTTCGAGAACCCCGACGGCATACAGGTTCGGACGCAACACGCCTTTGTAGATACGCTGCGCATTGTGGGCATACAGGTGCGTGGCGGCGTCGCGCCGGTAGGCCAGTGGGTTCGTCGCATGGGAGATTGCCGGGAGTTGGCTCACCGGTGGAATGATCACGGCCGGCCGATCCCCGGCGGAGCCAGGGGCCGCGGGAACGGGTACGGACGGCGACGGCAGAGAGGTTCCCGGCGCAGGTGCCGGTTCGGGGCTGCTGCGGTACGGAGCAGCGCAACTGGCCAGCAACGCAGCTATTCCGGAGAAAACCCCAAGCAACAGCGGGCGGGAGGGTTTGGTCAAGATGGACTCCGGTGGCAGTGGATGGTCAAGGGTGAAAAATGGCTTCGACTGCCCAACGGGCGGGCAACCGTGCCGCGCCGGCGCAGGCATACTGTGCCTGATTTTGTCCTATTGGCACCACGTGCCTTGCAATGTACGGTAACAAGTCGTGAAACATGCGGATTTAGCGTTTGAAATGCTGGCGGGCAAACCCGCCATTTGGGTCACGGTCGATGCGACCCAGGGATCTGTGCCGCGTGATACGGGCACCTGGATGGCCGTATTCGCCGATACCGTCGTCGGCACGATCGGCGGCGGCCATGTCGAACATCAGGCCATGGCGCAGGCGCGTCAGCGATTGGCCGGAGAGGCCGGCCCTGAGGTGCGGCGTTTTGCGCTTGGCCCCAGTCTGGGCCAGTGTTGCGGCGGCGTCATGATGTTGCGGTTCGAGCCGGTAGACCATAGCTCCATCGCCACTTTGCAGGCGCGGCTCGACAACTCCCGCACGCCGCTGGCCCTGTTCGGCGGCGGCCATGTGGGGCACGCGCTGGTCGATGTGCTGGCGCGACTGCCATTTGCCGTGACATGGATCGACAGCCGCGACAGTGTGCTGCCTACGCAGACGATGCGCGACATCGTGTGTGAGCATTCCGACCCGGTTCAGGCGGCCGTGGCGGATCTGGCGCCGGGAAGCGCTGTGCTGATCATGAGCTTCAGCCATGCGGAGGACCTGGATATCGTGGCGGCCTGCCTGCAGCGCCTGCGTCTTGGCGATGACCTTCCGTATATCGGCCTGATCGGCAGCAAGACCAAATGGGCGTCGTTTCGCCACAGGCTGATGGAGCGCGGATTTCGCGACGATGAACTCGCGCGCATCACCTGCCCGATCGGCTTGCCAGGTGTGCCAGGCAAGGAGCCCGAGGTGATTGCCGTCGCCGTGGCGGCACAGTTATTGCAATGGCGTACAAGGCCTGAAACGCCGTTCCAAAACGCGTCTGCGCCTTCGCTTTGAAATGAACACAATACTGTATACACTCTCGCGACCCTGTCGGAGCGGAGCCGGGCCCTTACCAAGTGCTGGTCCATCGTCCTGGCCTGGCCGGGCGATGCGGCAGGCGGCGCCCGCTGCCTGCTGTGGTGCGCAGCTTGCCAGCCTGTGCGCTGACTGAACCGCATTGCGAGAGAAGAACCGATATATGGAAAGTTATTACCTCGACTGGGCCAACCTGCTGCTGCGCTGGGTGCATGTCATCACCGCCATCGCCTGGATCGGCTCCTCGTTCTATTTTGTCTTTCTCGACAGTTCCCTGGTGCCCCCCACGTCTGAAGAGCTGCGCGCGCAAGGTGTCGGCGGTGAGTTGTGGGCCGTGCATGGTGGCGGGTTCTACAACCCGCAGAAATACACCGTCGCGCCCAAGGTCGTGCCAGAGCACCTGCACTGGTTTTACTGGGAGAGTTACAGCACCTGGCTGTCCGGCTTCGCACTGTTCACGGTGTCCTATTTGTGGAGCGCGCGGACCTATCTGATCGACACCTCGTTGGTGAACTGGTCCAGCGGCGCGGCGATTGGCGTCGCGGTGTCGTTCCTGGTGGTTTTCTGGATTCTGTACGACCTGATCTGCCGTGGTTTCGGCCAGCGCCGCCATGGCGATGCGATCGTCGGCGCGCTGGTGCTGCTGGTGGTTTGCGTTGCGTCCTGGTTGGCATGTCACTGGTTTGCCGGGAGGGCGGCATTCCTGCTGGTCGGCGCAATGATTGCCACCGCGATGAGCGCCAATGTGTTCTTTGTGATCATTCCCGGACAACGCACCACGGTCAAGGCACTGCGCGAAGGGCGCCCGGTGGACCCGATCCATGGCCAGCGCGCCAAGCAGCGCAGCGTGCACAACACCTATTTCACGTTGCCGGTGTTGTTTGCCATGCTGAGCAACCACTACAGCTTCACTTACACCCATGCCAACAACTGGGTCGTGCTGATCCTGATGATGTTTGCCGGCGCCGCGATCCGGCAGTTTTTCGTCATGCGCCACGGATTCAAACTCGGGCGTAACCGCCATCCCTGGCCCTATGCCCTGGTGGGGGTGGCCGTCATCGTGGCGGTCATCGTTTGGCTGAGGCCGCCGCCCGTGGTTGCGGCGCCAGGCGCCCCGACGGCGGCAACAGTTGCAGCGCCGGTGGTTTTTGCCGAGGTACAGCAAGTAATCACGCAGCGCTGTGCCATGTGCCATGGCGCTGAACTGCAGATGAAGAATGTGCGACTCGATTCATCCGTCACGCTCAAACAACACGCCCAGGCGGTCTATCAGCAGGTGGTTGTCACCCGCTTGATGCCGATGAACAACGCCACTGCCATCACGGACGCCGAGCGTGCGCTGATCGGCCGCTGGTTCGACCAGGGCGCAAAGATCGACTGAATTGCAGCGTGCGGCCTGGCCGCACGCAATCACGCCGGCGCTGGCTTGCCGTCCGATGCAGCGCAAGCCGCGCCAGTTGCCGACGCCATGCATGCGCTGGATCAAGGTCGAGCCAGCCCGTTCGCGTTAGGCTGGCGCTGGTCTCTCGAATCGCCGGCACCACCATCATGCAATCTGCTTCATCGGCCACCAGTGTGGTCAGTCCGTCGCTGGCGCGCCCGCCGGCCTTATCACCCACGCCTGCGCCCGTTTGCCCGGCGCCGCACCGCTTGCATGAGGACGTGCAGGCCCTTGTCACCGGCACCCTGATCGTGGCGCTGGGCGTCGTGTTGTTCGGCAAGGCCGGACTGCTCACGGGCGGGACGGCTGGCCTGGCATTTTTGCTGCACTACCAGACCGGTCTGGCATTTGGCTGGGCTTTTTTTCTGGTGAATCTGCCTTTTTATCTATTCGCCTGGCGCCGCATGGGGCGTGTGTTCACGCTCAAGACCTTTGCCGCGGTAAGCCTGTTGTCGCTCTTCTCGCTATGGTTGCCGCATGGAATCAGCATCGAATACCTGGCACCAGGGCTGTCGGCGGTGCTCGGTGGTTCACTGTGTGGTGTCGGCATGCTGATCCTGTTCCGGCACCGCGCCAGCCTGGGCGGCATGAACGTTCTGGTGTTGTATCTGCAGGAACGACTGGGCTGGCGTGCGGGCATGGTGCAAATGGCCATCGACAGCCTGATCGTGTCGGGCGCGCTGTGGATTGCCGACCCGTCGCGGGTTGCCTGGTCGGTACTGGGCGCGGTGGTACTCAACCTCGTGCTGGCGGTCAACCACCGGCCGGGTCGCTACATGGCAGTCTGATCGACGGTTTTGCCGTCGCCGGCAATACCGGCCTCAGGCGGGAGACAACTCCTGCATGCATAGCGGGTGTGCCGCGCGCAGCGCCAGCGCCAGTGGATGGGTCGCCGTGGCCAGCCCGTTGGCGCGTGCGTCCAACGCCATGGCCGCGAAACCCGGCGTGATGTCCCAACGTTGCGCGGCCAGTCCGAACAGGCGATAGACCCGTTCATCCAGTACGGCGGCGAAGGCCCTAGACGGCGGGATTGCCAATGTAATTCCGGCCCGATCGATCACGCTCAATGCGACGGTCCAGCCGGTGTCATGCAACATGCCGCACAGATAGCCGTCGAAAGCGGACAGGCCGGCCTGTTCGGCCTGAATACCGGTGTGGCGCGCCAGCGCTTCCGAATGGTCCCACATGCGGGCGCCAGCACGGCCGCTCAGGGGGCCCGGCGCGGACTGGTAGATGGGCTTGAGCAACACCCGTGCGATGACGGTCTGCAGCCCTTGCAGGCCAATCAAGTTGATGGCTTGCTGCAAGTCGTTGACATCGCCCTGGACGCGGTAATACGGGCTGCTTGCCAGGCGCAACACCTCGGCGGTCAATACGGTGTCCTTGCCGATGCGTTCGGCAATGGCGGGTATCGGCAGATCGGTCTGACGGACCAGGGCGATCAATTGTGGAATCAGCGAGGCCGCTCTGGGCAGCAGGTTGTCGGGAACGGTTGGCAGCGCCAATACCTTGGTCAGAGCCTGAAGTGCGGCGCGCTCGGCCTCGGTCAACGCCGATTCGGTCAGCGGCGCGCTGGCGAGCAGCCAGGGCAGGGCGGGCGGGGCCTCCATGTCGGGCACGTCGTCCATCGGCACCAGCACCGCCTCGGCCGATTGTGGGCGGGGCTCAGTCCGAACCACATTGGCGGCCGGTTTGGCGCCGCCCGAAAACAACCGGGAAAACCAGCCCATCATGGCGTGGGACTGCCCGCACGCGTTGACGACAGGGGAGCGCAGTGGTAAATCGACATGAATCGGGCTTTCGACGACAAGGAGCCGTTGCGAGGAGCCGTCACTTTAACCGTTCCACCTGCTCACGACGCCAGAAGTTGCGCCAAAGTGTTGTGCCGCGCCACCAGCGGCGCGAGTTCGACGCTCTGCAGTCGCCCCTGGTGCACCACGACACGCCCGTTGACTTCGACCACATCTTAGGGCGGCAGCCCGCCCGACGACTGCCCCAGGCTCATGCTGCCGCGGCAGGCGATGAAACGCATACCGATTTCGGTGGCCGCTTCGAGGCTGTCCTCGAGCCGCACGCCGTTGGGATAGATATAAAGGTGATCGCTGCTGGTGGTGCAGCCGCTGAGCAGCAGTTCGGCCATCGCGATCAGGGTGGAGACCCGCACCATTTCAGGGGTGAGGCCGCGCCAGATCGGATACAGGCCGCGCAGCCAGGAAAACAGTTTGGCGTTCTGGACCGCAGGTATGGCCCGGGTCAGCGACTGGTACATGTGGTGATGGGTGTTGACCAGGCCCGGCAGCACCAGATGGTCACGGGCGTCAATCACCGTGTCGGCGCTTTGCGATAACTCATCGGCAGGGCCGATGGCGGCAATGCGGTTGCCCTGTACCAGCGGGGAGGCATCACGCAGTTCGCGGGCCTGGATCGGATCGGCGTAGTCCAGAGTCGCAATGCAGCGGGCGTTGCGGATCAGCAGGGTTTTTGTCATGCGGGGGGTACTACGCTGCTGACCCAAGGGAAGCTGGAAACCCAATGGCCATGCGGGTTTCCAGAGGAAATGTCAAAACCCGGTGTTACAAAGCTTGGGCCAACAGCGTTGTAAAACCCATGCGGGGATCGCCGGCTTGTCCGGCGCTGCGTCGTGGCGGTTTGGCAAAATCGGCGTATGAACGCTCCTATTCTCGGCTCGAATACTACGCCGCCCGACGCGGCCCAGGCACGGGCCTTGCTCGAATCGTTATACAGCGCAGCCGTTGCCCGGGCCTTGCCGGACCATGTGTTGGCGCGTTATCTGCCTGAACCGCCGACCCGGGGCGGGCGCACCATCGTGCTGGGGGCCGGCAAGGCCGGTGCGGCAATGGCCCAGGCTGTCGAGGCCGCCTGGCCGGCCGATGCGCCACTCGAGGGGCTGGTTGTGACCCGTTACCAGCATATTCCACAGCGGCCGGCCGGGTTGGCGCAACGCATAGAAGTGGTCGAGGCGGCGCATCCGGTGCCTGACGCTGCCGGCGTTTTGGCAGCGCAGCGCATTCTGGCCATGACCGAGGGACTGGGTCGCGACGACCTGGTCTTGTGCCTGATCTCCGGGGGTGGGTCGGCGCTGCTGACATTGCCGGTCGACGGACTCGACCTGGCCGGCAAGCAGGACGTGAACAAGGCCTTGCTGGCCAGCGGTGCCAGCATTTCCGAGATGAACTGCGTGCGCAAACATCTGTCGCGCATCAAGGGCGGGCGCCTGGCGGCCGCCTGCGCGCCGGCCCGGGTGGTGACGCTGACCATCAGCGACGTGCCTGGAGACGACGCCAGCGTGATCGCCAGTGGTCCGACCGTGCCCGATGCGACCACCTGCGCCGACGCGCTGGCCATACTGCGGCGTTATCAAATAACGCTTCCGGACGCGCTGGTGCAGGCGCTGGAGCAAGGTGCACTGGAAACGCCCAAGCCGGGCGATCCGGTGTTTGCGCGCCATGAATTGCACATGATCGCCACGCCGCAGCAAAGCCTGGAGGCCGCGGCCGAGGCGGCGCGCGCGGCGGGGCTGCACGCCCATATCCTGAGTGACGAGATCGAAGGCGAATCGCGTGAGGTCGGCAAGGTGCATGCGGCGCTGGCACGGGGGGTCGCGCGCCGCGACCAGCCATTCGAGCGACCCTGCGTGATCCTCAGCGGCGGCGAGACCACCGTCACGGTGCGCCCGCGAGCCGAAGGCGTGGCCCGTGGCCGTGGCGGACGGGCCGGCGAATTCTGCATGGGGCTGGCGCAGGCGCTGCAGGGGCAGCCGGGTGTTTTTGCGCTGGCCGCCGACACCGACGGAATCGACGGCGTGGAAGACAACGCCGGCGCCTTTGTCGAACCCCGGACCCTGGCGAGGGCTACGGCCCTGGGCCACAAGGTCGAGCAACACCTGGACCGCAACGATGCCTACGGCTTTTTCGAGCCTCTGGGCGATCTGGTCTTTACCGGGCCGACGTTCACCAATGTCAACGACTTTCGGGCGATTCTGGTGCTGTGACGCGTTCGGGGCGGTTTGTCCCAAGTTTGATGTTGCTCAAAGTCAATTCCGCGATTCCGCGGCACATTGGGCCCCATGTTGCCAAATGTCTTGCTCAATCTTCCCGCCAGGCGGGTCTCGGTGGAACCGGGCGGGGTGGTCTTGCGACGTACCGTCATGGCGGATGCGGTGGTCCATGTAGAGTCCGGCCGCATTGCACTGGGACTGATGGACGGCGAGGGCTTGACCCATTTGCTGGGAACCGCTGTCGGACCGTTCTGGCTGGAGGCTACGGCAGCGATTCTGGGCAAACCCAGTCTGGTCGATGCCGTGGCAGAAACCCCGGTGGTGTTGCGGCGCCTGCCGCTGCATGATTTCGCCGTCTGGCTGGACAGCTTGCCCGAGTCCGCGCAGGTGGTGTTGCACGACGTGGCCACGGCGCATTGGCAACAGGCCGAACTTGCCGTGAGTCGCCTGGCCAAGGATGCCGAAGCGCGTTGCGCCGAATGGTTGCTGCGCCATGCGCAGACCAGCGCCCAGGGCGCAGTGGCGGTGATGCTGCAACAACGCAAGCGCCTGATCGCCGCCCAGTTGGGCATTGCGCCCGAAACCTTGTCACGCGTGTTGCGTCACCTGCGCGAACGCAGCCTGATCAGCGGTTCAGGCCGGGTCGTGAACCTGGTCGACCCCATCGGTTTGCGGTCACTGGCCGGCGTCTGACGGGGCGCAGAATATGCGCCGGTTAGCGGCGGGCAGAGCGCGTCTGCGTGTTCGTGCAACACGGGCAGGTTCATGTTGCCCGTTGTGACGTGGGTGCGCCTACCCCGCCGTAAGCCACGCCGGCAAGGTCGGCCATCTCCCGTTTCCAGGTCGTCAGGTCGTCGAGTGTGAACTTTGACAGGTGGTCGTGTCCGCACGCGCGCGCCATGACTTGCATCAGCTCGACCGAGGCTGCAAAGAAATTAGCCAGCTGCTGCGCCGACTTGTCGACGGCCAGGCGCGCAACGAGATGGGGTTTCTGCGTGGCGATGCCGACCGGGCAATTGTTGGTGTGGCATGCGCGCATCGCGATGCAGCCGATGGCTTGTATCGCCGCATTGGACAAGGCCACCGCGTCGGCGCCCAGTGCCAGTGCCTTGATGAAGTCGGCCGGCTTGCGCAGGCCGCCGGTGATCACCAGCGAGACGTGGGCGCAGCCAGAGCGGTCGAGGTGGCGCCGCGCCCGCGCCAGCGCCGGAATGGTTGGCACCGAAATGTTGTCGCGAAACAGGATCGGTGCGGCCCCGGTGCCGCCGCCACGGCCGTCCAGGATGATGTAGTCCACGCCGACCTCGAGCGCCGCGTCGATGTCCTTCTCGATGTGTTGCGCCGACAGCTTGTAGCCGATGGGAATGCCGCCGGTACGCTCGCGCACTTCGACCGCGAAGTCGTGCATTTGACGCGGTTCGGTCCAGTCCGGAAAACGTGCCGGAGAAATTGCTGGCTCGCCAGCGCGCAGGCCGCGTACGTCGGCGATGCGGTCGTTGACCTTGGAGCCGGGCAGGTGGCCACCGGTTCCGGTCTTGGCACCCTGGCCTCCCTTGAAATGAAAGGCCTGCACCTTGGCCAGTTTGTCCCAGCCAAAGCCGAATCGCGCAGACGCCAGTTCGTAGAAGTAGCGCGAATTGGCGTCCTGTTCCTCGGGCAACATGCCGCCTTCGCCCGAGCAGATACCGGTGCCCGCCAGCTCGGCGCCCTGGGCCAGCGCGACCTTGGCCGAGACCGACAAGGCACCGAAGCTCATGTCCGAGACCAGCAGCGGAATCGCCAGCTTGAGCGGCCGCTTGGCGCGGGCACCGATGACCACCTCGGTGCCAACCGCGTGTTCGTCGAGCAAGGGCGCCCGGTGCAACTGCGCTGGCAGGATCTGGATGTCGTCCCAGGTTGGCAACTGGTCGCGCGGGACACCCATGGCCTCGACTGCGCCGTGGTGGCCGGTCTTGGACAGGCCCTCGCGTGCGTACCGCTGGATCAGGGCATTGTGCGGTTCCTCGTCGGTTCCGTGGCCGGTGTCGGCGTAGATGCCGAGGTAGGCGCTGCGGTCAAACGGCTGAGGATGCTTGCGTGCCCAGGCCTGGATCTCGTCGGCGTCGACCCAGACACGGCCGTCTTCGACCCCAGCCGTGAATTTCTGCAGCGCCTCCTGGTTGTTGAAGGCCGAAACGCCGGTGTCGATTCGGTAGTCCCAGCCATGCAGACCGCAGATCAGATCCTCTCCTGCGACATGCCCGTCGGCCATCAGGGCGCCCCGGTGCAGGCACCGGCCGTAGAGCACCGATACCACATCGTCCATGCGCACGACGACGAGATCGACCTTGCCCACCAGGGCGTGGGCGGGTTGACGGTTTGCCAGGTTTTCCAGTTGGGCCACTTCGACTTTTTGCACGCTATCTCCTTCGCTGTTGTTCAAACTGCTTGCGGGCGCCGGCCATGGCGCGGCCGCCCTGGTGATGGTGATCATGATCGCATGGGTTTTAATGTCGTACCATGGGTCGGACATGGCGCTGGCTGCTTGCGTGCTGGCGTCAAACCGGTCACCACGGATGGCGTGGCTGTCGTGCGGGTCGGCCAAGGAGGATTCGCTTGCCCTTGTTGCTGGCAGAAATGGTGCTTCTGGCATTGGCGGCCTATGCGGCCGTAGGCCTGCTGATCGCCTGCGCGATGCTGTTGGGCGGGCTCAAGCGCCTCGACGCTGTTGCCGCTGCCGCACCCTGGTATGTCAAGAGCCTGTTCGTGCCCGGCATTGTTGCCTTGTGGCCGCTGGTATTGCGCCGTGCGGCGGGTCGGCGGCCCATCGAGGACCGACCATGAACCGGCGCCAGCGACGGTTTCACGCGCGGTTGTGGCCGGTGTTGGCCCTGGTCATCGCCGTGGTGGTCGGTACGGCTCTGGTGGTCGATGCCCGCGTGGCACAGGAAGCGCGCGATATCGCCACGGCGGGAGGTGGTTGATGTCCAGCGGTTATACCGTGGTGCAATGGACGGCTTTCAAGAAGTCCTATGACTTGGCGCTGGTGCTTGGCGTGTTGGGTTTTCTGGGCGCATATGTCGCTATGGCATTGTTGTGGCTGACGCCGACTCAGCAGCTTGCGCCACCGCAGATGTTGATCCGGGCCCTGGGTTCCTGCGCTTTCGCGCTGCTCACGCTGGTGCTGGCGATCGGGCCGCTGGCGCGCCTGTCGCCACGTTTCCTGCCGCTGCTTTACAACAGGCGCCATATGGGCCTGATGTGTTTCCTGCTGTCTGCGCTGCATGCGATTGTGGTGCTGGTCTGGTACCACGGCTTCGGCGAGATCAATCCATTTGTTTCGCTGCTGGTCTCCAACCCCCGCTATGACGCCATCGGGAGTTTCCCGTTCGAGAGCCTGGGGCTGCTGGCGCTGCTGATCCTGTTCGTTCTGGCTGCCACCAGCCATGATTTCTGGAACGCCAACCTCGGGCCCAGGGTGTGGAAGGCGATCCACATGAGCATCTATGGGGCCTACGCGCTGCTCGTCGCGCATGTGATGCTCGGTGCGGTGCAGGGCGGCAAGAGCCCGGCCTACGCCGTCGCGGTGGCTGCCGGCGCGGCGCTGATCGCAGGGCTGCACATTGCCGCGGGCAGGCGTGAGTTGCGCCGCGACGCTGGCCTTGAGGCGCCGGGCGACGGCTGGTTGCCGGTGGGTCCACCACTGTCCATCCTTGACGGCTGTGCGCGCGTCGTGACGCCGCCGGTGGGCGAGCACATCGCGGTCTTTCGCCAGGGCAACGAGATTTTCGCCGTCTCCAATGTCTGCCGCCACCAGGGGGGACCGCTGGGCGAAGGCCGCATCGTCGATGGCTGCATCACCTGTCCCTGGCACGGTTACCAATACCGGCCACAGGATGGACACGCACCTGCGCCGTTCACCGAGAAGATCGCCACATACCGCACGCGGATCACAGGCGGCAAGGTGTACGTCCAGACGCAGGCCGCTGGTCTGGGCCAAGCCTTGCCGCCGTCGTTGATCGAGCGCGAGGACATGCCATGAAAAAGATGCCACCCCTGTTCATCGGCTGGGCCGCCGACCCGCCCGGCAGCGGGCGTCGCGTGATGCTGCGCGCCGGCCTGGCGCTGGCGGCGGGTAGCGCCGCGGGGCTGGCCGCCATGCTGGCGCGCGGCAATGCCGAGCTCGGCGCCAGTCGCTGGGAGGGCGAGGTGCGCAGTCTGCACGGCCTGCTGGTGGCCGCGCCGTATCCCGCGCTGCGCACCAGAGACCTCGGCGGCACGGTGCGCACGGTCTTTCTGGCGTCGGAGGGCAAGTCCGCGGCGGCGTTGCCGCCGGCGCTGGTGGGACAGGCGATCGTGGCCAGGGGCACGCTGATCGCGCGCGGCGAACATGCGATGCTTGCGGTTACGCATATCGAGGGTGATCGCGGTACGGACAACACCGGGTTGGGCGAACCGGCGTCCGCAGATGACGGCGAGGTGCTGATGACCGGCGAGATACTGGATGCCAAATGCTGGTTCGGTGCGATGCGGCCGGGTTTCGGCAAGACGCACAAGGCCTGCGCCGCACTGTGCGCACGCGGTGGCCTGCCCCTGGCGTTCTGTCGCAGCGATACATGCGGCACGGGGCTGGACGCGCCGCTGTTCGTCGATGCCAGGGGCAAGCCTCACACGCTGGCTGTCTTGCCGTGGGTCGCCGATCCGGTGTTTGTGCGCGGACGATTGGTGCGCGTCGGCGATGTGTTGCAACTGCGCGCGGGGCTGCAGGAGCTTCGGCGGCTTTAGCGCGAGGCGGCCGGGCGGCGCGATGCTAGCGACCCGCGGCCGCGGCGTGCCAGGACCGGCAGGTCAACGACCTCGTCCCGACTTCCTGGCCGGTCACTTCAGGAAGAACACGATCAGGATGAGGGTCAAAATCGTGCCGCCACCGACAACCATGATGAACTCCGGTGCGCCGAAAAATCTCCATCGGTGGCTCGCATTCAATCCCATAGGCTGCTTGTCGATGGCATTCGGGGGTCAGCCGCGCCAGTACCTTGCGCCCACGATCAGTGTCAACAAGGCTGCACTCCACAACACCACAGGGACGCGCGCGACGCCGGTCCGCCTGGAGCGAGCCGCGTTGCGCGTGAGGTTGCCCACCCAGTGGCATCGCAGGTCCCGGCAGGCAAAACGACGCGAGGTACCGAACATCGACATGAACCTGTCCACATTGCGCCGGTGAACCCGTTTGAGCGTGCGCCCGCCGCAATCCGGGCACGCAAGTGAAGCAAAGCCAGCGTAGCGATGCTCCCCAGCAGGCTGAGGGATCGAGGAGAAGATCACTGACGATGGCTCGTGGATGGGGGTAACGGACATGGGTTGATGCTCCAGCGCTGTATCAGAAGTAAGAAGCCGCGGGCAGGTCCCGCTTGTGGCGTCAACCCGATGCTGAGGCACCTGCCCGCAACGGGCCGTTCGATAACGAACACTGGAAACAAATGGATGCACATTTCGGTGTCTGCTGTCGTATTTAGCGCAAACGAGGCAAGTCCCGCGCGCAAGCTGTTCGACACCCGACCATTGCAGCTTGTCCACAGATGGTTCCGTGGTGAGATTGGCGTGGTGATCGTTATCCACGCACGCAGCAGCGAATCTGCGCGACAGCCATTGTTGTGGCTGTGGTTGTGCCAGCGCCACTGCTGGCGGTACTGCGTCAGAATTTTTCAGTTAAAGCGCGCAGCAGATTCTCCGCCGTGGCCGGCGCCACCAGTTGCACCGGCTCCCGGCTGTCGGGCGTGACCGCCCCCGCGGCGGCACGCAAGGCCTCATAGACGGCAATCGCCAGCATCAGGGGCGGCTCGCCAACCGCCTTGGAGCCGAACACGTTGTCCTCCCGGTTGGCCTCGTGCCACAGATCGACCCGAAAATGCTCCGGCACGTCGCCGGTGGCCGGTATCTTGTAGGTGCTGGGAGCGTGGGTCGTCAGCTGCCCCTTGTCGTTCCAGACCAGCTGCTCGGTCGTGAGCCAGCCCATGCCCTGGATGAAGCCGCCTTCGATCTGGCCGATGTCGATGGCCGGGTTGATCGAGCGCCCCACGTCGTGCAGGATGTCGACCTTGAGCACGCGGTTTTCACCCGTGAGTGTGTCGATCGCCACCTCGCAACAGGCTGCGCCATAGGCAAAGTAGAAGAAAGGCCGGCCGCTCAAGGTGGCCTTGTCGTAGTGAATCTTGGGCGTACGGTAGAAGCCGTCGCTCCATAACTGGATGCGGTTGGCATAGGCCAGTTTCACCACCTCCTCGAAATCGCGCGTGGCCCTGGGCGATATCACCTTGCCATGGGCGAAGCGGATCGCGCCGGCACCACAGCCGTCCAGACCGCAGACGAACTGGGCCAGGTTGTCGCGCACATGGCGCGCGGCGAACTGGGCGGCACGACCGTTGAGGTCGGTGCCGGCGGACGCCGCCGTGGCCGATGCATTGGGGATCTTGCTGGTATCGCTGGCAGTGGACAGCACTCGCTCGAACGCCACGCCCAGTTCGTCGGCCACCACCTGTGCGACCTTGGTGTTCAGGCCCTGACCCATTTCGGTTCCGCCGTGGTTGACCTGTACGCTGCCATCGGTATACACATGCACCAGGGCGCCGGCCTGGTTGAACAGCGTTGCCGTGAACGAAATGCCGAACTTCACCGGTGTGATGGCGATGCCGCGTTTGATCACCGCGCTGGTCTCGTTCCAGCGCCTAATGGTTTCGCGCCGACGCTGATAGTCGCTGCTTTGCGCCAGCTGCGTGAGTATCGGTTCGAGTATGTTGTCTTCGACCGGCATCTGGTAGTGCGTCACGTTGCGTTCGGTGATGCCATACAGGTTGGTGTGGCGCACCTGCAGCGGGTCAAGCCCGAGCCGGCGCGCGATGTCGCCCATGATGGTCTCGATCACGATCACGCCCTGGGGGCCGCCAAAGCCGCGGAACGCCGTATGGCTCTGGGTGTTCGTCTTGCAGCGGTAGGACGCGATGCTGACGTCTTCGAGGAAATACGCGTTATCGCTGTGAAAAACCGCACGGTCGGCCACCGGGCCGCTGAGGTCGGCCGAAAAGCCGCAGTTCGCCAGCATCTGCAGGTCAAGCCCACACAGGCGCCCGTCATCGTCGAATCCGACGGTGTAACGGTAGGCAAACGGATGGCGTTTGCCGGTGATCATGAAGTCGTCGTCGCGGTCCAGCCGCAATTTGACCGGCCTGCGATGTTTGGACGCGGCGATTGCGGCCCAGACTGCCAGGTGTCCGGCCTGCGTCTCCTTGCCGCCGAAACCCCCGCCCATGCGCCGGCACTCGACGCGTACTGCGTGGTTGTCGATACCCAGCGCATGCGCCACCCAGTGCTGTACCTCGCCCGGGTGCTGGGTGCTGGAATACACCACCCACTGGTTTTGCTCCATCGGCAGCACGTAAGCCACCTGGCCCTCCAGATAAAAGTGCTCCTGGCCGCCGACTTCCAGCGTGCCGCGAAGTGTGTGCGGCGCGCGTGCCAGTGCCGAATGCGCATCGCCGCGCTTGACGAATACCGGCGGCAACACGAAGCTTTCGGCAGCCAGGGCCTCATGTACCGTCAGGACGGCCGGCAGCGCATCGATGGTCAGCTCTACCTTGCGCGCGGCGCGCCGGGCCTGCATCACCGAGTCGGCCAGCACCAGTCCAACCACCTGACCCACATGCTGCACTGTGTCGGTGGCAAAAATCGGCTCGTCGCCGGCAAATGACGCCAGCGTGGCATGGCCGGGAATGTCGCGCGCCAGCACCACGTCGCGCACGCCGGGCATGGCCAGTGCCGCGCGGGTGTCGACACTGCGCAGTTTGCCGTGGGCGACGGTGGACGTGACCGGCGCCGCATACAGGGTGCCGCGCAGTTCGGTGATGTCGTCGACATAGGTTGCGCCGCCGCTCACCTGGGCGCGTGCGCTTTCATGGGGTCGCGAGACACCGGCTGCGCCGGGCTGGTCGACCGGCAGCCGGGTCACGGCGTCGGCCGCAGCGGGACGGACACGGCGGCTGCGAGCGGGAGGTGGCAGTTTTTCAGGTGCGTTCATGCGGCTTCTCCTGACATGGCAAAGGAATCCAGGTTGATGGCCGTTTCGCCCTGGCTCTCCAGCCAGAATCGCTGCATCAGGTTGCCCAGCACCGTGCTGCGATAGGCGGCGCTTGCCCGCATGTCGGAAATCGGCTGGAACTCGTCGCGCAGCGCCTGAGCAGCCGTGAGTGCGAGTTCGCGACTCCAGCGTTGGCCCTGCAAGGCCTGTTGCGTGCGCTTCGCACGTACCGGCGTGGCGGCCACGCCGCCGACACCGATGGAGACAAACGACACGACGCCGTTTTCGTCCAGACGCAGACTCAAAGCCAGGCAGATGGCCGAGATGTCGTCGTCGAAGCGCTTGGATATCTTGTAGACACGCGAAAACTCGCCTGCCACCGGCAACGGGACCTTGATCCAGGCCAGCACCTCGTCGGCGGCCATCACGTTCTGGCGATAGCCGGTGTAGAGCGATTCCAGCGGCATCTCGCGGTGACCGCGTTGGCTCATCAGCACGACGTTGGTGCCCAGCGCGATCAGCAGCGGCATGCTGTCGCCGATCGGCGAGCCGTTGGCGACGTTTCCGCCCAGCGTGCCCGCATTGCGCACCGGCAGGCCGGCAAAGCGGTTGGCGAATGTCTTGAGTTGCGCTCGCGTCTCGACCAGCGCGGCGAAAGCCTCGGTCAGCAAGGCGGCAGCGCCAATGGCAACATGGTGTGGATAGTGTTCGATGCGACGCAGTTCGGCCACGCGGGTCAAATCGAGCACTGCGGTGAACTGTTCGTGCATCTTGGTCACCCACAGCCCCACATCGGTGCATCCGGCAACGATCTGGGCCGCGGGATAGCGGGCCCGGGCATTGAGCAGTTCGGCCAGTGATCGCGGCGCCAGATAGGCCGGGGCAGGGTTTTTTGCCGCACGCGCAGCGCTGGTCGTGGTGGCGCCGCCCGGTTCCAACTTGCGCAACTGCGCGATCAGCGCGTGCTCGTCCAGCGCCACTGCCGGATGCTCCGCCATGGCGCAGGCCGCCTCCAGGATGGGCCGGTAGCCGGTGCAACGACACAGGTTGCCCGAGAGTTCTTCCTGCGCCAGGGCGCGGGTGATGGTGTGGCCGCGGGCGAGATGGTTCTGGTACATGCCGAACAGGCTCATGACAAAACCGGGCGTGCAAAAGCCGCATTGCGAACCATGGCACGACACCATGGCCTGCTGCGCCGGGTGCAGGCCACCGTCGGGTCCGGCCAGGTCTTCCACGGTCCACAAGGCCAGGCCATCGACCGAGTGGGCCAACCGGATGCAGCTATTGACGGCTCGGTAGGTGATGCCGTTGCCCTGGAGCTCACCGAGCACGACGGTACAGGCACCACAATCGCCTTCGCCGCAACCCTCCTTGGTGCCGGTGCAGGCCAGGTCTTCGCGCAGGACTTCGAGCAGTGTGCGATCCGGCGGCACGGAGTCCAGCGTGACGACGGCGCCGCGTTGGATGAATCGGATGGGTTGAGGGTTCATGGTGGTCGGTCCTGGGCGCTGGCGTAACGGCTGCAAAATGGGCGTACGGTCGGGTCTGAACGCCAGTGGGGTCGCCATGCTGGCGTGATTTCGGCAAGAGCCGGGCAACACGCACGTCACGGCTAAGTTAATCCATCACCGGCGAAATTCCATACACGCTAGCATATGAACGCAATGTCCACGCCAGTATGAGAGAACACGCCATCTTCGACAAGATCGACCTTCATCTGATAAGGGTCCTTCATACCGTGTTGACTGAACGCAGTGTTTCGCGCGCCGCCATCCGGCTGGGTATGCACCAGCCGGCGGTCAGTGCGTCGCTCAAGCGTTTGCGCGAATTTGCCCAGGACCCGATATTGGTGCGTTCTGGCAGCGGCATGGTGCCGACCGAAGCGGGTTTGCGCATGATCGAGCCAAGTTCGCGCATTCTGCGGGGCGCGGAGATGCTGTTTGCCGATGCCCGCGGCTTTGACGCTGCCAGTGCCGAACACACGTTTCGCATTGCGGCCAGCGACTATCTCGACAGCCAGTTCCTGCCCCGTCTGGTGGCGCTGATCAAGGCGCAGGCACCACTGTGCCACATCGACATCCTGGCCTTGTCAGGCGAGTCGGACTACCGCACCCATCTGGCGCAAGGGGACGTCGACGTGGTGATCGGCAACTGGAGTGCACCGCCCCAGGACCTGCACCTGGGTCTGTTGTTCGACGATGAGGTGGTGTCGCTGATATCCGAGCAACATCCTGCAGCAAGGCGGGGCTGGAGTGCGCAGGAGTGGCTTACGGCCGAGCATGTCGCGCCGGGGCAGACCCATCCCGGCGCCAAGGGCGTGATCGACGAACACCTGGAGAGTCTGGGCCTGCAGCGCACCATCACCACCCGTGTGGCCCATTTCAGCCTGATACCTGCGATGGTGGCATCAACCTTGCTAGTTCTGACGACAGGGCGCATCTACTGTGATCGGTTTGTCGGGCGTCTGCCGGTGCGCATTCTTGCCTGTCCGGTGGAATTTCCGCGCATGCGCTATTACCAGCTCTGGCATGCGCGCAGCCATGGTTCTGCGGCGGGGAAATGGCTGCGCGAGCGCGTCAAGGCAGTCGCCGGCGGCCTGTCACAGGGTGCCGTATCAGGATAGGCTTATGAAGCTGCGCTTCTTTTCGGTTACAAATAGCCACCCGCCAGACGGGGTGCCATCCACATGAACGACAAGCGACACCAGAGATAAGCCGTATGACCTCTACCCCGCGATTGCAGCTCAGTGGCATCACCAAACGGTATCCCGCCGTGGTGGCCAACAGCGAGGTTTCG
Organism: Burkholderiales bacterium; assembly: GCA_038326025.1. Taxonomy (GTDB): domain Bacteria; phylum Pseudomonadota; class Gammaproteobacteria; order Burkholderiales; family Burkholderiaceae_C; genus CAISIP01. The sequence continues at coordinate 27,717 of JBBQJP010000024.1, read as the reverse complement.
CTGACCGTTTTGCCCGGAGAGACTCATGCGGTGTTGGGCGAGAACGGCGCCGGCAAGTCGACGCTGATGAAGATCATCTACGGCTCGGTCAAACCCGATGCCGGCAGCGTGAGGTTCAACGGCCAGGAGGTGTTGATCCGCAACCCGCAGGAAGCGCGCGCCATGGGCATCAGCATGGTGTTCCAGCATTTCAGCCTGTTCGACACCATTACGGTGGCCGAAAACGTCTGGCTTGGCCTGGACAAGTCGCTGAGCCTGGAATCCGTAACCCGGTCGATCGTGGCCAAGGCGCAGGAATACGGGCTGGACATCGATCCGGCGCGGCCGGTGCACACACTCAGCGTCGGCGAGATGCAGCGGGTGGAGATCATCCGCGCCTTGCTGACCAATCCCAAGCTGCTGATCCTCGACGAGCCGACCTCGGTGCTGACGCCCCAGGCGGTGGACAAACTCTTTGTCGTGCTCAAGAAGCTGGCTTCGGAAGGCTGCAGCATCCTGTACATCAGCCACAAACTGCATGAGATCCGCGAGTTGTGCACTGCGTGCACCGTGTTGCGCGGCGGTGTTGTCACCGGGGTTTGCAACCCGGCCGAGGAAACCAATGCCTCGCTTTCCAAACTGATGATCGGTGCCGAGCCGCCCGAGTTGCAGCACCGCGAACAGAAACCCGGTGCGCCAGTGTTGCAGGTGTCCAGTCTGAGTCTGCCGCGGGAGGACCAGTTCGGCGTCGACCTCGATGGCATCTCGTTGCAGGTATGCGCGGGCGAAGTGGTCGGCATCGCCGGCGTGTCGGGCAATGGCCAGCGCGAACTGCTGTACGCCTTGTCCGGCGAAGACTGTCGCAGTGCTGCCGGGTCCATTCGCATGGGTGACACCGACATGTCGACGCTGCATCCGGGCAACCGGCGCAAGCTGGGCCTGCATTTTGTGCCGGAGGAGCGGCTGGGCCGCGGCGCGGTACCCACGCTGGGGCTGGCGCGTAACCTGCTGCTGACGCGCAACGAAGCGCTGTCCGGCAGCATCCATTGGGTCAACCCGCGCAAACTGCGCGCGCAGGCCGCCGACATCATCAGCCGCTTCAACGTCAAGGCCGGTGGGCCCGATTCGGCCGCGCGTTCGCTGTCCGGTGGCAACCTGCAGAAGTTCATCGTCGGGCGCGAGATCGACGCCAAGCCCAAGCTGCTGATCGTCTCGCAGCCGACCTGGGGTGTCGACGTGGGAGCGGCGGCGCAGATTCGCGGCGAAATACTGGAGCTGCGCGACCAGGGTTGCGCCGTGCTGGTGGTCAGCGAGGAACTCGACGAGTTGTTCGAGCTCAGCGACCGCCTGCACGTGATTGCCAAGGGCAAGTTGTCGCCTTCGGTGCCGATTGCCGACGCCTCGATCGAGAAAATCGGCGAGTGGATGAGCGGATTGTGGGAGGCCGACCATGCTCAGGCTTGAAGCCCGCCCGCAGCCGTCGCAGGTCTGGAGCTACGGCTCTCCCATTCTGGCGCTGCTGATCACGGTGTTGATCGGTGTGGCCATGTTCGTCGCGCTGGGCAAGGACCCGCTGCGTGGCCTGGAGATGTTTTTCTGGCTGCCGATCAACAGTGGTTATGCTGTCGGCGAATTGCTGGTCAAGGCCACGCCCCTGCTGATCATCGCGCTGGGCCTGGCCGTGTGTTTCCGCTCCAATGTGTGGAACATCGGCGCCGAAGGCCAGTACATCATCGGTGCCATATTCGCCGGCGGTGTGGCGTTGCTGGCCGACAAGGGAACCGGCGCGTGGATCGTCGTGCCGGTGGTGCTGGCCGGTGTGCTGGGCGGCATGTTGTGGGCGGCGATCACCGCCTTGTTGCGCGACCGCTTTAATGCCAACGAAATCCTGGTCAGCCTGATGCTGGTCTATGTCGCGGTACAACTGCTCAGCTATATGGTCGGCGGCCCGTGGAAAGACCCGCAAGGATTCAACTTCCCGCAGTCCAAGACCTTTGAGGCCGTCACACGCATTCCACGCATGTTTGACGGCTCGCGTGTGAGCATCGGGGTGATCTTCGCGGTGGTCGGCGTGCTGGGCTTGTGGATTTTTCTATTCCGCACCCGCGCCGGCTTTGCCCAGCAGGTCGGTGGTCTCGCGCCGGCGGCGGCGCGTTATGCCGGTTTTTCGTCACGTCGGGCCTTGTGGACCGCCTTGCTGATTTCCGGCGGGGCGGCGGGCCTGGCTGGTGCCCTCGAGGTGGCCGGGCCAATCGGTCAGCTCACCACCTACCTGCCCGCGGGTTACGGGTTTGCCGCCATCATCGTGGCTTTTGTCGGCCGGCTGCATCCGGTGGGCATGGTGTTCTCGGCCTTGCTCATGAGCATGTTCTATATCGGCGGCGAGATGGCGCAGTCGCGGCTGGGTCTGACCAAGTCGCTGACGGGTGTGTTCCAGGGCCTGCTGCTGTTCAGCCTGCTGGCCTGCGATACCTTGGTCAATTACCGGCTCAAGCTGGGCCGCTCAGGGGGTCGATGATGGAATCGTATGCGCTGCTGATCGCCGCCACGCTCAATGCCGGCACCGTGCTGGCACTGGCCTCGCTGGGGCTGCTGATCAACGAAAAAGTAGGCATCGTCAACCTGGGCGCCGAGGGCATCATGTTGTGTGCGGCCATTGCCGGCTTTGCCGCGGTGGTGCATTCGGGCAATGACTGGGTCGGGTTCGTCTCGGGCATTGCTGCCGGGGCCGTGCTGGCCGCAATATTCGGCCTGCTGGTGATCTGGCTCAATACCAATCAGTACGCCACCGGGCTGGCGCTGACGTTGTTCGGCGGGGGTTTCTCGGCCTTTGTCGGCACCGGCTATGTGCAGGCGCGCATACCCGAGCGCCCGAATTTCGCCATTCCGTGGCTCTCGGACATCCCGCTGGTGGGGCCGGCCCTGTTTCGCCACCATCCGCTGGTCTACCTGACCGTGGTGCTAGCGATTGCGCTGATCTGGTTCATGTACCGCACCCGCAGCGGCCTGGTGATGCGCAGCGTGGGCGAGAGTCCGGAGTCGGCGCATGCACTGGGTTACCCGGTGCGCCGCATCCGCCTGCTTGCGGTGGTTGTTGGCGGGGCATTGTGTGGCCTGGCAGGCGCCTATCTGTCCATCATCTACACCCCGCTATGGGTCGAGGGCATGGTCTCGGGCAAGGGTTGGATCGCGTTGGCGCTGACCACCTTCGCGACCTGGCGGCCGGCCCGCGTGCTGGCGGGGGCCTACCTGTTTGGTGGTGTAACGATGTTGCAGTTCCACCTGCAGGCGATCGGCATTGCCGTTCCCAGCCAGTTCCTGACGATGTTGCCCTACCTGGCCACCATCGTTGTGCTGGCACTGATCTCGCGCAATCCGCAGTGGATCCGCATCAATATGCCGGCGTCCATTGGAAAGCCGTTTTATCCCGGATCATGAGGGCTTGCCCGATCGCGGGCAGCATAATGATCGTTTTCTCGCAACCTTCCTTTTTTGAGGACCCCCATGACAGACATGAAGAAAAGATCACTGATCCAGATCGCGGCCGCGTCGGCCATCGCTGCGATCGCCCTGGCTGGCTGCGGCAAGAAGGAAGAACCGGCACCAGCGCCGGCGCCAGCACCAGCACCGGTGGCGGCACCCGAGCCGGCCAAGCCCGAGCCTTTGAAAATCGCGTTCGCCTATGTGGGCCCTGTGGGCGATGGCGGTTGGACCTATGCACACGACCAGGGACGCAAGGCGGTCGAGAAGGAATTCGGCGACAAGGTGGTCACGTCTTTTGTCGAAAACGTGCCCGAATCGGCTGACGCCGAGCGCGTGCTGCGCGACATGGCCAGCCAGGGCAACAAGCTGATCTTCGGCACCACCTTCGGCTACATGGAACCGATGCTCAAGGTCGCCGCCGACTTCAAGGACATCAAGTTCGAACATGCCACCGGCTACAAGCAGGCCGAGAACATGCGCACGTACGACAGCCGCACCTACGAAGGCGCGTACATGGCGGGCGTGATTGCCGGCAAGATGACCACGAGCAACACCCTGGGTGTGGTGGCATCGGTGCCGATCCCCGAGGTACTGCGCAACATCAACAGCTTCACGATGGGTGCGCAGTCGGTCAACCCGAAGATCAAGACCAAGGTGGTCTGGGTCAACGAGTGGTTCAATCCGCCCAAGGAGACCGAGGCAGCCACCTCGCTGATCAATGGCGGCGCGGACGTGTTGTTCCAGAACACCGACTCGCCGGCCGTGCTCAAGACCGCACAGGACAAGGGCAAGCGCGCGTTTGGCTGGGATTCCGACATGACGGCCTATGGCCCCAAGGCACACCTGGGATCGGCCATCATCAACTGGGCGCCTTACTACATCCAGGCTACCAAGGATGCACTTGACGGCAGCTGGAAGGGTGGCGGCGGCGTCTGGTATGGACACAAGGAAGGCGCCATTGACATGGTGTCGATCGCCGAAGACGTGCCCGCGGAAACCAAGACCAGGATCGATGAGATCAAGGCGGGCCTGAAGGACGGTAGCTTCTCGATCTGGAAGGGCCCGATCTTGGGTCAGGATGGCAAAGAGATTCTGGCCAAGGACGCCGTGGCGGACGACAAGTTCCTCGGTGGCGTGAACTTCTATGTCAAGGGCGTGGAAGGCAAGGTGCCGGGCGCCAAGTAAGCAGTCCGGCTGGCAGGCGCGTGATTGCGCGCCTGCACCCAATCCGGGGCTGCCAAGAGGCAGCCCTTTGTTTTTCCGGGAGTATTTATCGATGAAAGTCAGACCTGTCGCCGCCGACCGCTTGCCGGTCCTGCTGCAGTCCATGCCCAAGGCCGAGTTGCACATGCATATTGAGGGTTCGCTCGAGCCCGAGCTGATCTTCCAGCTGGCGCAGCGCAACGGCATGAAGCTGCAATACCCGGACGTGGAGGCGTTGCGCCGTGCCTACGTTTTCAACAACCTGCAGGACTTCCTGGACATCTACCACACCGGAACGACGGTGTTGCGCACCGAGCAGGACTTCTATGACATGACCCACGCGTATCTGGCGCGGGCCCACGCCGACAACGTGGTCCATGCCGAGATATTTTTCGACACACAGACCCATACCGGGCACGGTCTGGATGCGCATGTGGTCGTCAACGGCCTGCACCGCGCCTGTGTCGATGCGGCTGCCGAGTTCGGCATCAGCGCCTCGCTGATCATGTGTTTTCTGCGCCACCTGAGCGAGGCCGATGCTTTCGAAGCACTCGAGCAGGTGCTGCCGATCCGCGACAAGATCGTCGGTATCGGGCTGGCGTCGAGCGAGGTGGGCCATCCACCGGAGAAGTTCGCCAAGGTGTTTTCGCGTTGCCGCGAACTCGGATTCAGACTGGTGGCCCATGCCGGCGAAGAAGGTCCGCCGGCCTACATCTGGAGTGCGCTGGACCAGCTCAAGGTCGAGCGTATCGACCACGGTGTGCAGGCCATCCACGACCCCGCGCTGATGCAGCGCCTGGCGCGCGAGCAGATCGCGCTGACCATGTGTCCGCTGTCCAACCTCAAGTTGTGCGTGTACTCGTCGCTGACCGAGCACAACATCGGACGCATGCTCGATGCCGGTATTGCCGCCACGATCAATTCCGACGACCCGGCGTATTTTGGGGGTTATATCAACGAGAACTTCACGCAGACTTTTGCCGCGCTGCAACTGTCGGCCCAGCAAGCCTGGCAACTGGCAACCAACAGCTTCAACGCCAGCTTCGTCGACAACGCGCAAAAACGCGACTTGCGCGATCGGGTGGACGCGTGTTTCGAGACATTCCGCTGACGTAAAGCACCTGTAGCCCGACGGGCTAAAATCGCGTCAAGTCCTGCTGCTCCGGCAGGGCTTGTTATTTGTATTCGGAGCCATGTAGAGGACCACCATGTATAAAAACCTCGCAGCCGCGTTCGCGGCCGCCTGTTTTACCCTGTCTCCCGTTTTATCCCCCGCGCACAGCCAGAATGCACCGCCACTGAAGGTGGGCTTTGTCTATGTGGCGCCGCTGTCGCCCATGGGATGGGTGCACCAGCATGATGAAGGCCGCAAGGCGATGCTGGCGGCGCTCAATCCAGCCGGTGGCGTTGCGCCGCGGGTCGCGGCCACCTATGTCGAGAACGTGGCCGAAGGGGCGGACGCGGAGCGTGTCATCCGCGACCTGGCGCGCCAGGGCCATCAGTTGATCTTCACACCGAGTTTCGGCTACATGGAGCCGACTTTGAAGGTGGCGCAGGACTTTCCCGGAGTGCGTTTCGAGTCGATCACCGGCTACAAGACCGCAACCAACGTCGCGGTGGCCAACGCGCGTTATTACGAAGGTCGTTACCTCGCCGGTGTAGCCGCCGGGCGTTTGAGTACCAGCAATACCGCGGGATATGTCGCGGGTTTCCCGATTCCCGAAGTGCTGCAAGGCATCAACGCATTCACGCTGGGCATGCGCTCGGTCAATGCCAAGGCGCAGGTCAAGGTGATCTGGCTGCAGGCCTGGTTCGACCCGGCGCGCGAACGCGACGCAGCGATGACGCTGATGGACCAGGGCGCCGATGTGCTGGCCTTTCACACCGGCTCGAACGCGGTGATGGTGGCCGCCCAGGAGCGCGGCAAGATGGCCGTGGCCTACCACTCCGACATGCGCGCGGTGGCGCCGCAGGCCCAGATCGCGGCCGTGACCCATGAATGGGGCGCGTATTACACCCGCCGCGCCAAGGCCATGCTCGACGGAACCTGGACCACCGGCAACGTATGGGGCGGCATCCGCGAAGGCATGGTGCGCATCGGCGACTTCGGCCCACGCGTGCCGCAGGCCGTGCGCGACGAGGTGCTGGCGAAGCAAAAAGACATCGCCGCCGGCCGACTGCAGCCGTTTCAGGCGCAGCAGGCGGTGCTGGACACGACCGGGCGCACCGTGATTGCGGCAGGCCAGAGTCTGGGCGACGCCCAGATACTGGCGATGGACTTTCTGGTGCAGGGGGTGCTGGCGTCACCGCTACGCCCCTGAGGCGATGGCACGGCATGGAGGGTATGTCGCGCGTCGTATATGGCGCCACCGTTTCTTGGGTAAGCTCACCGCATCATGAATGCCTACCGCGCCTCCATCCTGCGATTTGATGAACAGGGCCAGGCCGTGTTCGACACGGATGGGCTGCTCGCGGTCGGTTCTGACGGCTCGGCGACCGAGCGTGTGCTGGCAGTAGGCGCCTACGATGAGTTGGTCGGCCAATATGCGCAGGTTCCGATCGAGCACTTGCCAGGACGCATCATTGCCCCCGGATTTGTCGATCTGCATGTGCATTTCCCGCAGATTGACGTCATCGGTTCGCCTGCCAGCGGCCTGTTGCCCTGGCTCGAGAACTACACCTTTCCACAGGAGTCGCGGTTTTCCGACGCTACGCACAGCGCCGATGTGGCCCGGTTTTTCCTGACCGAACTGGTGCGCAATGGCGTGACCACCGCGCTGACCTTTGCCACCTCGCATCCGGTATCGGTCGAGGCGTTCTTCAGCGAAGCGGCGCGCCGGCGCATGCGCATGATCTGCGGCAAGGTATTGCAGGACCGGCATTCGCCCGACGGCGTGCGCGACAACACCGAGCAAAGCCTGATCGACACCGAGGCGCTGATCCGGCGCTGGCATGGCAAGGAACGGCTGGGGTATGCGATCACACCGCGTTTTGCGCCCAGTTGCAGCGAAGCCCAGTTGCGAGGCGCCGGCGAACTGGCCGCGCGTTACCCGGACGTCTGGATCCAGTCGCACGTGGCCGAAAACAAGGACGAGGTTGCCTGGGTGCGCGAGTTGTTCCCGCAGTCGCGTTCCTATCTGTCGGTGTACGACGACTTCGGCCTGATGCGTGAACGGGCCATCTATGCGCACTGCATCCATTTCGACGACGACGATCGTGCCCTGATGCGCGACACCGGTTCTGCAGCCGCAGTCAGCCCCACGAGCAATCTGTTTCTGGGCAGCGGTTTCTTCGACTACGCCAGCGCCGACAGGGTTGGCTTTCGTTACGGCCTGGCCAGCGACGTGGGGGGCGGCACTTCGCTGTCGCCGTTTCACACCATGCTGGCGGCGTACTACGTCGGTCGGGAAGGGCAGACCAAGTCCGGTGTGAGCCTGACGCCGTCGCAGTTGTGGTGGCAACACACGGCCGGGGCTGCGCAGGCACTGGGGCTGGGGGGCGTGATCGGCAATCTGCAGCCTGGCAACGAGGCTGACTTCATCGTGCTCGACCCGCGTTGCACACCGTTGATGGAGCGCCGTACCGGGCAGGCCGGCAATCTGGACGAACTGCTGTTTGCGATGATTGTGCTGGGCGATGACCGGCTGGTGCAACGTACCGAGATCGCTGCTGCCACCTGAGCGCCTGTTGCGATACCTGCCTGACGCCACGCCGATAGGCACTGCGGACGGTATTCCTACAATCGGCGCTCCATCGACCAGACTTCCGGAACCCCAGCATGACCATCAAGAGTGACAAATGGATCCGCCACATGGCGCAAACCACCGGCATGATCGAGCCGTTCGAGCCCGGACAAATTCGCGAGCGCGACGGCAATCGCATCATCAGTTATGGCACCAGCAGTTATGGCTACGACATCCGCTGCGCGCCGGAATTCAAGGTGTTCACGAATATCCACAGCACTGTCGTTGATCCGAAAAATTTTGATGCCAAGAGTTTTGTCGATTTCAACGACGATGTCTGCATCATTCCGCCCAACAGCTTTGCGCTCGCCCGTACGCTGGAGTATTTCCGCATACCGCGCAATGTGCTGACCATCTGCCTGGGCAAGAGCACGTATGCGCGTTGCGGCATCATCGTCAACGTGACGCCGTTCGAGCCCGAGTGGGAGGGTTTCGTGACGCTGGAGTTCTCCAACACGACACCGCTGCCGGCAAAGATCTACGCCGGCGAAGGATGCGCGCAGGTGCTGTTTTTCGAGAGCGACGAGCCCTGCGAGACCAGCTACAAGGACCGCGGCGGCAAGTACCAGGGACAAATCGGCGTCACCCTGCCGCGCGCCTGAGCGCGCCAGCAGGCTGTCGGCGTCAGGAGATCGTGCCGGCGCCGAGTTTGACGTCCTGCGTCGTCGCCAGCGCGCTGGCAATGGCAATACGCAGGCCCTTTTGCATATCGCTCAGGGACAGGACCCCGGTGTCGTCCGTCGCCAGGCCCGGCAGATGGATGAAACCGCCGCGCACGCCGATCAAGGCGCGGCGCCGTTGCAGGTCGTGCATCAGGCCATAAAACAGGTGGTTGCAGACAAAGGTGCCGGCCGTCTGCGAGACCTCGGCCGGCAAGCCGGCCTCGGACAGGTCGCGCAACATCGCCTTGATCGGCAGGCTGGTGAAATAGGCGGGTTGGCCGCCACTGACCACCGGCTTGTCGATGGGTTTGGCGCCGGCATTGTCCGCAATGCGGGCATCCGCGATGTTGATCGCGACGCGCTCGAGTGAAATGGCCTGGCGGCCTGTCGCTTGACCCACACAGATGACCAGCGCCGGGTGGTGTTCCCGCACCAGATCCATCAGTTGTTCGTGGGACACATCAAACGCGACCGGCAATTGCGCGCAGACCACCGTGTGGCCACTGATCTGCTCGCCCTGCAGGGCCTGCACGGATTCCCAGCTTGAATTTACGGAATCACTGTCAAAAGGCGCGAATCCCGTCAACAATACCGTGGCGCTGGGTGCCCCGCGGTTGGGCGCAGACGCGAGTCGACCTTGCTGGGAGGTGGGTGCCACAGGTTTTCGTAACATGGCGGCAATGTAACGCGAATTGAAGTGCGTCGGGAGGATTCATGAAGTGGGAAGGTAACCGACAGTCAGAAAACGTCGAGGACCGGCGCGGTGCGCCTGGCGGGCGTCGGCTGGGCATGCCCGGTGGTCGCGGTCTGGGCATCGGAACCATCGTCATTGCGCTGGTCGGAGGGTGGATCTTCGGTATCAATCCGATGACCATTCTGAGCGTGCTCAGTGGTGGCGAAGGGGCCATCGTGCAGCAACAGGCCCCGCAGACCCGGACACCGGCCGACGACACCATGACCCGGTTCGTGTCCACCGTGCTCGCCGACACCGAGGATGTGTGGAAGCAACAGTTCAGCCAGGGCGGTGCGCAATACCAGGAACCACGGCTTGTGCTGTACAGGGGCACGACGCCCACCGCCTGTGGCTCCGGCCAGTCGGCCATGGGGCCGTTCTATTGCCCGGGCGACCAGAAGGTCTATATTGACCTGGTCTTCTACGAAACCCTGCGCACCCGGATGGGCGCTCCGGGCGATTTTGCGCAGGCCTATGTGATTGCGCATGAGGTCGGCCATCATGTGCAGAACCTGCTGGGCATCACCGCGAAGATGGAGCAGGCGCGCGAACGTGTCAGCCGCGTCGAGTACAACGCCTTGAGCGTGCGGCTGGAATTGCAGGCCGACTGCTTCGCCGGCGTCTGGGCGCACCATGCGCAGCGGTCGCGCCAGATCCTGGAGCGCGGCGACGTCGAGGAGGCGATGAATGCGGCTGCGCGCATCGGCGACGATGCCTTGCAACGCGCCGGCGGTGGTGCAGTGGTGCCCGAAAGCTTCACCCACGGCACCAGTGTCCAGCGCCAGCGCTGGTTCGACAAGGGCTTGCAGGGCGGCTCGGTGAAGGGCTGCGACAGCTTCTCGGCGCGCAGTTTGTAGCGTGTTTTTACGGCCATTCTTCAATGAGGGGATAATGGCGGCTTGCCCAAGCACCGGGCACCACCCGCCCAGGCGCCCAAAACAGGCCCTCGGGCACGTCCCCGCACAGGTATAGATGACCGAACCCGTTACCCCTCTCCGCATAGATTCTTTCGCGCAACTGCAACTGGCTGAGCCCCTGACCCGAGCGGTCGCCGAACTGGGCTACGAGAACATGACGCCGATCCAGGCGCAGGCCATTCCCCAGGTATTGCAGGGCCTGGACGTGATGGGCGCAGCCCAGACCGGCACTGGCAAGACCGCAGCATTCTCGTTGCCGCTGCTCCAGCGCATGCTGGCCCATGAAAATACATCCACATCGCCGGCGCGCCATCCGGTGCGGGCGCTGGTGTTGTTGCCCACGCGCGAGTTGGCCGATCAGGTGGCCCAGGCCATCAAGTCCTACGCAAAATACACCCAGCTGCGCTGCACCGTGGTGTTCGGCGGCATGGACATGAAGCCACAGACAGCCGAGCTCAAGCGCGGCGTCGAGATTCTGGTGGCCACACCAGGGCGACTGCTGGACCATATCGAAGCCAAGAACACGGTGCTCAACCAGGTTGAATATGTGGTGCTCGACGAGGCCGACCGCATGCTGGACATCGGTTTTCTGCCCGACCTGCAGCGCATCCTGAGTTACCTGCCCAAGCAGCGCACCACCTTGCTGTTTTCGGCCACGTTCTCGCCCGAGATCAAGCGTCTGGCTGGCAGCTACCTGCAAAATCCGATCACCATCGAGGTCGCGCGTCCGAACGCTGCGGCGTCCACTGTGGAACAGCACTTCTACAGCGTCGGCGACGACGACAAGCGCCACGCGCTGCACCAGTTGCTGCGCCGGCACGCCGTGAAGCAGGCATTCGTGTTCGTGAACAGCAAGCTCGGCTGTGCCCGACTGGCCCGTTCGCTCGAACGCGAAGGTCTCAAGACCACGGCCCTGCATGGCGACAAGAGCCAGGACGAGCGGCTCAAGGCGCTCGACGCATTCAAGAAGGGCGAGGTCGACCTGCTGGTGTGTACCGACGTGGCGGCCCGCGGGCTGGACATCAAGGACGTGCCGGCGGTGTTCAACTTCGACATCCCGTTCAACGCCGAAGACTACATTCACCGCATCGGCCGTACCGGTCGTGCCGGCGCATCGGGCCTGGCGGTGACTTTTGTCACGCGCAGCGATGCGCGCCTGGTCGCCGACCTGGAAAAACTGCTCAAGGCCAAGCTTGAAATCGAACCTATCGAGTTTGACGAAGACAAGCCCGACATCCGCCGCCAGGGTCGTATCAACGATGGCCGGCGCATGTACAACGCGGATGAGGTGCCCGACGAGCCACGTGCGGCTGGTCGCTCACGCCCCGAGGGCGATGCCCCGCGCCGGGAGCGGGCGCCACGACGCGATCTGGCGCGTCCACCCGCAGTGTCACGCGATCCGTTCTTCGACAAGCCTTATGAAGAGCCCGCCGCCGCCGCTGCCGAGGCACCTGCCTGGGACTCGGCCACGCCACAGCCTGTGCGCAGTATTTCGGCCAATATCAAATCCCGCCGCCGGGTTGCGGCCCTGTTCAAGCCGGAAGTTCCGGCGCCTGAAACCGAAAATCAGTCCTGAGCCTGTGTCGATGGCCGCCTTGACGGTGGCCATTTACCGGCCGGGTTTTTGTGCCTGATCGCAAGGCACCTGTATAAGTTCGGTGGCAAAGCCCCGGCCCGGCCCCAGCGGCCGGATGCGCGCCGCGCTGAGCTGACCGCCCCAGACGCAGCCGGAATCGAGCGACAACACATCGTCGCGGCCCAGCCAGCCCAATGTGGACCAGTGTCCGAAGGCCACGGTCACGTCTGCGCTGAGCCGACCCGGAGCGTCGAACCAGGGCCAGAATCCTTGAGGTGCCGCATCCGCGCTGTCTTTGGTGGCGAACTCCATGCGGTCGTCGGCCGTGCAAAAGCGCAGGCGTGTCAGCACATTGACGATAGCGCGTTGACGCGCCACGCCGGTCAAAGTCTCGGACCACTGCGTCGGTGTGTCGGCATACATCTGGGTCAGGAATTCACCGAATCCGGGCCCGGTCATCATCTGCGCCACTTCCTCCGCCAAAACCATGGTGAGGTCGGCCGTCCAGGACGGCAACAGGCCGGCATGCACCATCAACAGGTCCCGGCCGTCAATGGATTCGCGCAGCGCCAGCGGCTGGCAACGCAACCATGCCAGCAAGCCTGCTCGCTCGGGCGATGCAAGGATCGCGTCCAGCGTGTCTTTGCGATGGGGCGCTCGCACGCCGTGCGCGATCGCCAGCAGGTGCAGATCGTGGTTGCCCAGCACGCAGCGTGCGGCGCCATCCAGGCGCATCACCCGGTGCAACACCGCCAGTGAATCCGGTCCACGGTTGACCAGGTCGCCCAACAACACAAGCTTGTCGCGGCTCGCCGAGAAGCCGATTTCATCTAGCAGGCGCTGCAGCGCGTTATCACAGCCTTGCACATCGCCGATCAGGTAAAGTCCCATGGTGTTGATTTTGATGCCGGATTCATGGATTTTTTGCTAATTGCCCTGTTGACCCTTATCAACGGCGTTTTTGCAATGTCCGAACTCGCGCTGACGGCCAGCCGCAGAGCGCGGCTGATGAGCATGTCCGACGACGGCGATCACGGTGCCACGGCGGCCTTGGTGCTGCTCGAGAACCCGACCCGCTTCCTGTCGTCGGTGCAGGTCGGCATCACGTCCATCGGCGTTCTCAACGGCATCATTGGCGAGGCCGCCTTCAGTGGTGGCCTGTCGCGCTGGCTCCAGGGCTGGCACCTGGCGTCAGGTGTGGCCGACATCACCGCGACCGCAGTCGTGGTGACCGTCATTACCTTCACCACCATTGTCTTCGGCGAACTGGTGCCCAAGCGCATCGGCCAGTTGTACCCCGAGCAGGTCTCGCGGCTGATCTCGCGGCCGATGACCTGGGTGGCCAGCGCCGCGAAACCGTTTGTCTGGTTGTTGTCGGCCAGCACGCATGGCGTGCTCAAGATGCTGCGCATTGACAACGCCGGCAACCGGTCGGTCACCGAGGCCGAAATCAGTGCCAGCCTGGAGGAGGGCGTGGACGCCGGCGTGATCGAGGAGCAGGAGCGCCAGATGGTGCAGAACGTGTTCCTGCTCGATGACCGGCCACTGACGTCGATGATGCTGCCGCGCTCGGACATCAAATGGCTCGATGCCAGCCAGTCCGCCGGTCAGATCCTGGAGGCCTTGCGCGAAGGTGGTGCCAAACGTGCTTTCTCCTGGTACCCGGTGTGCCGTGGGTCGCTCGAGAACGTTGTGGGAACCATCAGCCTGGGCAAGCTGATCGAACTTGGTGCCAAGCACGCCACCTCGATTGTTGACCATGTGCATCCGCCGGTGTTCGTTCCGGAGACACTCTCGGGCATGGAACTGCTCGAGCAATTTCGCACCAAGACCGCCCGCATGGTGCTGGTGGTGGACGAATACGGCGAGGTGCAGGGGCTGATCACGCCCAACGACATGCTGGAGGCCATCACCGGAGAGTTGCAACCTTATACGCCGGTCGATGCCTGGGCCACGCCGCGCGACGACGGCAGCTGGATGATCGATGGTGCGATGCCGGTCGGCGAGTTCAAGTCGCGTCTGGATATCGACGGTCTGCCCGACGAGGAACGCGGTCGCTACAACACCGTGGCCGGGCTGCTGATGGCGGTGTCTGGCAGCTTGCCGGAAGAGGGCGAAAAGATCGAATGCGCCGGCTGGATGTTCGAAGTGGTAGATCTCGATGGGCGGCGCATCGACAAGTTGCTGGCGACCCGGCTCACCGCGCAGCAGTTGGCCGATTCGGACGACGCCTGATCCGGCACGCGCGAATCTGTCGGCGCCAGCGGCGTTGACAGGCCCCGGCGCTCAGTGCCAGCCGGCCAGCCGATAGGCTACGTAGCCCAGCCATTCATGCAGGGCCAGCTGCCAGATCCCGGGACCATAATGCAGCGAAAAATCAAACCAGGAGTCGTGCGCGGTGGTGCGATAGTCGACCGGCCAGGCGGTGACGTTCCAGCCCGCGTGTTCGAATACGCCCATGGCACGCGGCAGATGAAATGCCGAGGTCAACAGAATCCAGCGCTGGGTCTTGTCGACGCCGGGCATGGATGCCGTCAATAGCGCATTCTCATAGGTGTTGCGCGATGCCGATTCGTATGCGACACGGCTCGGATCTACCCCCAGGGCGTCGAACAACACCTTGGCGCGTTCGGCCTCGCTCGCCCCCTCGCCAGAAATCCCGGCATTGCCGCCAGTGAACAACAAGCGCAGGTTTGGATGGAGGCGCATCAGCGCCACCGCTTCGGTCATGCGCTCGGCCTGATCGTTGAGGCCCACCTGGCGGTGCGCTTGCCATAGCTCAGGGCTGCTCAAGGCCCCGCCGAGCACGACGATGCCGTGGTAGTTCTGCAGATCACCCCCGTCAGGAGCCGTATAACGCGCCTCCAGGCTGCGCAACATGGCCTCGGGCCCCGACGTCCAGCAGGCAAGCACCAGCGCCAGCAGCGCCAGTACAGACAGGTTCTTGCCTGCCCGTGGCCGACGCGGGGCCAGCAGGACGCTGGCCACCAGCAGCGCCAGCACCCAGAACAGCGGTTCTATCAGAAAAGCGAGCAGTTTGGACGCAACAAACATTGGCTCTCACGCTCTCAGCTCTGGCTGCGCCGTTCGACCGGCGCTGCGCGCAGCCGGAAGGCGTCGGGCATGCCGGAACCCAGCAGGGGGCGCAGATACAAACGGAAAGCATCGGTTACGTCGGTGCCGCTGGAACTGATGAACTCATCCTCCATCACCCGCGTCTTGCCGGCCACATCGGCCAGATCCAGCAGCGCGTAGTCGACCGAATAAAAGCCGGTACGGCAAATTGCGACCGACCCATCGCGATCGCCCCACATCGCGAATTGCACCGCCTTCTCACCGACCTCGCGCGCTTCACGCTGGTCCACGTCCGACACGCAGCCGATGAACGAGCGCTGCAGGTAGCCGAAGGTGTCGCCCCGCACCCGCTTGATGCCCAGCTTGCTGCGGATCTCCTCACACAGCAGGTCGGCCAGGGCGCCGGTGCCCGAGAGCTGCACATTGCCGTGCGCATCCTGCTCGAGTTGCTTTGCCAGCCGGGCCAGCATCGGTGTGCCGGACGCATCGTGGATGCCCTCGGACACGGCCACCACGCAGCGGCCGTAACGTTCGTATGTCGCCTTCACGTCATGCAGGAACTGCGGCACGTCGAACACCCGCTCGGGCAGATAAATCAGGTGCGGGCCGTCATCCGGAAACTTCTTGCCCAGTGCCGACGCCGCGGTCAGGAACCCGGCGTGCCGACCCATCACGACGCCGACATAGACGCCGGGCAGTGCGGCGTTGTCCAGGTTCACGCCGGCAAAGGCCTGGGCCACAAAACGTGCGGCCGACGGAAAACCGGGCGTATGGTCGCTGCCGACCAGGTCGTTGTCAATGGTCTTGGGGATGTGGATGGCGCGCAGCGGATAACCGGCCTTGTGCGCCTCCTCGCTGACGATGCGCACCGTGTCGGACGAATCGTTGCCGCCAATGTAGAAAAAATGTTCGATCTCGTGCGCACGCAACACCTCGAAAATGGCGTGGCAGTATTTGCCGTCCGGTTTGTCGCGTGTTGAGCCCAGGGCCGACGAAGGGGTGGCCGCCACCAGTTCCAGGTTGTGGCTGGTTTCCTGGGTCAGGTCGACGAAGTCTTCATCGACGATGCCCCGCACGCCGTGGCGTGCCCCGTACACCCGTTCAACCTTGTGGTGGCGTCGTGCCTCCAGGGCGACCCCGACCATCGACTGGTTGATCACTGCGGTAGGTCCGCCACCTTGCGCGACCAGAATCTTGCCGGAGCCCATACAAGTCCTTTCGAAGCATGTGTACAGACCCCATTGTGCCGAGTCGCGGCACAAGTCGGAAAGAGCAAGTAGTGCAGGGGTGCGTCAGCGGGGCTTGGCGCCCGTGCCCAGAGCAAAATCTGCGAGCGTGTGGTTGCGCTCAGGGGCAACGCAAAGCCGGGGACAAGATTCAGCGCCGGCGTATGACCGGGCGAGCCTTGCTTTTGAAGCGATCGGGCGCGCGCTCTTCGAAATGCCGCGTGATGTCAGCCAGGGAACGACTGGCAATGGCTTCGCCCCTGCTTGCCGCGATGG
This sequence comes from Burkholderiales bacterium, assembly GCA_038326025.1. GTDB lineage: Bacteria > Pseudomonadota > Gammaproteobacteria > Burkholderiales > Burkholderiaceae_C > CAISIP01. The sequence continues at coordinate 10,844 of JBBQJP010000024.1, read as the reverse complement.
CAGTCATCAGCTCGGGGCGAGCGTGCCAGAGTTGGTCGATGTCCCTTGCAAACAGCAGCTTGCGCTCGACGGTTGAGTTCAGGCCGTCCTGGTTCTGTTCCAGGGCCTGCAGCATCACCTTGCGAATGGCTTCCAGGTCGTCGTCTGATTCCGCAACCGATTCATTGGCCAACCAGCCGAAAAAACTATTGCGCAAACTTGTCTTGGCCCATCGCATTCCGTCAATCCTTCAACAACAACACCATGCAAGCAGAACCGTCCTGCCTTTCCGGCAAGGATCATCCCATCAAAAACGGGCTGCCTCGCCAGCGTATATGTAACAGAGTTACGGTGACAGTAACCGCGCAGCTTGCGCCGAAACGCACTATTCCGACCGGGACCGGGACCCAATTGGGACAGGGCGTACTGGACTCTTTGGAGCCACCAGACCATACTGATGCCGTGCATTCTAGGCAGATCGAGCCGCAGTGCAAGTGCCGTACCCGCCCACCGAAAGGCATGCGACCGCGAACGCCGCCTGAAATGCCTGCAAATGGTGGCGCGCCGCGCCATTCGAAACAGCAACAAGGAGGACCACACGATGAGCGTCGTACGCGCAGCAATCACCCAGACCGACTGGACCGGCGACAAGGAGTCAATGATCGCCAGGCACGAGCAGTTTGCCCGTGATGCGGCCGCCCAGGGGGCCCGCATCATCTGCTTCCAGGAACTGTTTTATGGGCCGTACTTCGGCATCATCGAAGACACCAAGTATTACGCGTATGCCGAGTCGATTCCGGGCCCGACCGTCCGGCGATTCGCCGATCTCGCGCGCGAACTGCAGTTGGTGATCGTGTTGCCGATCTATGAAGAGGAAATGCCGGGCCTGTACTACAACACCGCGGTGGTGATTGATGCGGACGGCCGCGTGCTGGGCAAGTACCGCAAGCACCATATACCGAACCTGCCGCAGTTCTGGGAGAAGTTCTACTTCCGTCCCGGCACCCTGGGTTATCCGGTGTTCGATACAGCGGTTGGACGTATCGGGGTCTACATTTGTTACGACCGGCACTTCCCCGAGGGCTGGCGCGAACTGGGCCTGGCCGGCGCGCAGATCGTGTTCAATCCATCGGCCACCAAGCCAGGTTTGTCAAACCGCTTGTGGGAACTCGAGCAACCGGCTGCTGCAGTCGCCAATCAGTACTTCATTGCTGCGAACAACCGCATCGGCAACGAAAGTCGCGAGTTCGGCGACAAGGCGGTCACTTTCTACGGCTCGAGCTACTTCGTCGACCCACGCGGAAACTACGTCGGCGCGGTGGCCAGCACCGATCAGAGCGAGGTCCTGATCCGCGACCTTGACATGGACGTGTTGCGCGAGGTGCGCAACGCCTGGCAGTTCTACCGCGACCGCCGGCCGGAGACCTATACCCGGACCGTGGAGCGCTAAGGCTATTGGAGTACCTTCGGGCTGCGGGCAGCCTGGCCCGGCGCTCATTCCTCGATGAAGGCTTCTTCGCGCTTCTTGCGCACCGCCGGCAGCAAAACGATCAGCAACAGTCCCGCGGCGATCGCCAGAAGCGTGGCCGACAGCCCGCGTGTGAAGAACACCGTCCAGTCACCGCGCGACAGCAGCAATGCACGGCGCAGGTTCTCTTCCATCATCGGGCCCAGGATCAGGCCCAGCACCAGTGGTGCGGGTTCAATACCCAGCTTGATGAACATATAGCCGAGCACGCCGAATATGCCCACCATCCAGATGTCGAATGTGTTGTTGTTGGTCGAGTACACGCCGATGGCGCAGAACAGCACGATGGCGGGGTACAGCCAGCGATACGGCACGGTCAGCAACTTGATCCACAAGCCGATCAGCGGCAGGTTCAGGATGATCAGCATGGCGTTGCCGATCCACATCGAGGCGATCAGACCCCAGAACAGTTCCGGGTTGCTGGTCATGACCTGCGGGCCGGGCTGGATATTGTGGATGGTCATGGCACCCACCATCAGCGCCATCACCGCGTTGGGTGGAATGCCCAGCGTGAGCAACGGGATGAACGAAGTCTGCGAGGCCGCGTTGTTGGCCGCTTCGGGGCCGGCCACGCCGCGGATGTTGCCGGTGCCGAAAGGGACTTCGCCCGGACGCGCCTTGACCTTCTTCTCGATCGTGTAGGCGGCGAAAGCGGACATGGTCGCGCCGCCGCCGGGCAGGATGCCGAGCGCGCAACCCAGCATCGTGCCGCGCAGCACGGCCGGAATCATGTTGCGGAAATCTTCCTTGGTGGGCATCAGGCTCTTGACGTCGGCCGAAAAGACCTCACGCTCGCTCTCGTGCTTGCCCAGATTGCTGATGATTTCGCCGTAACCGAAGATGCCCATCGCAATCGCCAGAATGCTGATGCCGTCGGTCAGTTCGGGAATGTCGAAGCTGTAACGCGCCACACCGGAGTTCACGTCGGTTCCGACCAGGCCCATCATCAGGCCCAGCAGGATCACGCCGATGGCCTTGAGGATGGAGCCCGAGGCCAGCACGATGGCGCCAATCAGGCCGAGCACCATCAGCGAAAAATACTCGGCTGGTCCGAACAGGAATGCCACCTCGGTCAGCGGTACTGCAAAGCCGGCCAGCACCAGCGTACCAACGCAACCGGCGAAAAACGAGCCCAGGCCGGCTGCTGCCAGAGCGGGACCGGCTCTGCCCTGGCGCGCCATCTGGTAGCCGTCGATCACCGTGACGACGGACGACGCCTCTCCCGGCAGGTTGACCAGAATGGCCGTGGTGGAGCCGCCGTACTGGGCGCCGTAATAGATGCCGGCCAGCATGATCAGCGCCGACACCGGTGGCAGCGCATACGTGGCCGGCAGCAGCATGGCAATCGTCGCCAACGGGCCGATGCCGGGCAAGACGCCGATGAGCGTGCCCATCAAGCATCCAATGAACGCATAAAGCAGGTTGATCGGCGTGAACGCGACGCCAAAGCCGATCGAGAGGTGGGAAATCAGTTCCATGGTGTTCTTCTTTTTTTGGCTTAGCCGGTGATAAACGCAGGCCAGGCCGGGAACTGCAATTTGAGCAGGTAGATGAAGGCGACGTAACTCAGCCCCGCCAATATCGTGGCCAGGATCAGCACCTCCTTGAAGTCGAACTCGTCGCCCGCTGATGCGGCAACAAAGGTCAGCACATAGATCGCGGCGATCAGTCCCATGTACGGCAGTCCGATGCTGGGCAGGCCGCCGAGCATGACACCGAACAGCAGGTTGGCCAGGATGATGAAGAACAGGGGCTTCCACGCAATGGTGCCTACCTTGTCTCCGTCTTCGGTCTCAACCGTCAGCGCGAGAAAGGTCACGACCAGCCCCACGATGGCCAGCAGGATGCCAAGCACGAAAGGAAAGTAGCCCGGTCCCATGCGGGCCGCCTCGCCGATCTTGTATGCGGTGGCACCCCATGCGAAGCCTATGCCGACGGCCATGAACAGCAGGCCGGAATAGAAGTCTTTCTCACTCTTGATGCGCGAGACGTGTGTGGTCATGTCGGGGATTTCTTTTCCATGGTTGGATGGCCGCAGCCGCGCCGCTGTTGGGCGCGATTCAAGCTTTTGATGGGAGGACGGCAAAAGACAAGGCAACGCAATGGCGCCGCCGCGAGGCCAAAAGCGTAACAGTGATGCAAGGGTTTGCATGCGCCGCGCGGGCGGGTTGCAGCACCACTGTTGCCAGATCAATGGCTGCTCGATCGCACCTAAGTGCCCGCCATATCAAGTTTTATTGGATTCGCAGCGTCATGACTTCGGCTTCGGAGCGACACAGAATTCGCATAAGCGAATGCAAAATCCGCATGTTGTGTTCGGGTATGCAAGCGGTTCGTCAGCCGGGAAGCCGGGGGGTTGACGTCGGCTCACGCGTGCGCGCGCGGCAAATGCGCCAGTAGCCGAACGCAATGTCATAAACTTGTCTGCGACCGTTGGCCGTGGTCTATTGCGACTGCTGCGTGCCGGATAACCCACCTTAAGGACACATGCGATGGAAGACTTCAAGGGCAAAGCCATTCTGATTACCGGTGCATCGACCGGCATCGGCGCAGGTTGCGCGATCGCCATGGGCGCACGTGGTGCGACCGTTGCGGTCCACTACAACAGTTCCAAAGACGCGGCCGAAGAAGTGGCGCAGGCGATCAAGGCATCGGGCGGCGACGCTTTCGTGTTGCAGGGCGACCTGCGCAAGTCGTCAGAGTGCGAACGGGTCGTCAACGAGGCTGCAGCGCGTTTGGGGCGCATCGACGTTTTGATCAACAACGCCGGCGCGCTGGTGCAGCGTCAGCCCATTACCGAAGTCACCGACGCGACGCTCGACGACATCCTCGATCTGAATGTTCGCTCGATGATGATGTGCACCAAGTACGCCGTACCCCACATGGGCGCGGGCACGAGCATCATCAATCTGACCAGCATCGCGGCCAGCAGTGGCGGCGGCCCGGGCGCGGCGATGTACGCCGGTTCCAAAGCCTTCGTCACAACCGCGACCAAAGGCCTGGCCAAGGAGTTGGTGGGACGCGGCATCCGTGTCAATGCGGTGTCACCGGGCGTCATCACGACGCCGTTTCACGACAAGTTCTCCACCCCGGAGCAGCTGGAAACCATGCGCAAGACGATTCCAATGGCGCGCCTTGGAACGGTCGAGGAATGTGTGGGTGCATTCCTGTACCTGGCGTCCGAGCGACTGGCCGCGTATGTCACTGGCCAGGTGATCGAGGTCAACGGCGGGCAATATATGCCCTGACGTGGCGTGTTGCGCACCGCCGCTTGATTTGCGGCGGCATGTGCGTCTTAGCTCGGACTGGCGCCGGGTGTCCCGTTGCGATCGCGCACACTGAGGGCGCAGATCCGCTGGCACAACAAGCGGCGAAAGGCGCCAGCGCTGTCCTGCGCATTGCCGACAGCCCGGGTGTTGCGCACCAGCGGATGGTTCAACGCGCTTTCTTCGACCGGAACTTTGGCGCTGTAGATACGCGCCGCCCCGGGAACGACGCCCAGACGTGGGCTCAGTCGGTCGGCGACCTCAAGCGCGATGTAAGGGTCCAGGCAGATCACGTGTGCCAGACCCCGCACCGCTGTTGCCAGTCCGCGTGGGTCGACACCGTAGAACCGGGTCTCGGGTCGGTTGGCCAGCGCAATCACAGGCAAGGTCCGTTGTGGCGATAACACATGGGCCAGGAAGCCCTGCAGCTGTGACTCATCGTTGACTTCACGCGGCTCGCCCAGCACGGCAAAGGGGCCGTCCTCCAATTCCATGCGCTCGACCCAGCTGCCCAGCAGTCTTGGAGGCGCGACCACCAGCGGCGCGTCAGCCACTTCGGTACACGAGGTCTGCAAACGCAGCACGTCGGCATCTCCGCCGTCGGCTACTTCGACCTGTGTCATCCAGGTGCGGGCGCCGTTCTTCTCGTCAAATGCGACTGCCAGCGACCAGCTGGAGTGATCGGCAGCGCGTGACATCACGATCTGTTGTCCGCTTGCCGAATGGGAGTACTGGCCCATCTCCATCTGATCGCGCGAGGGCATCAGGCGTGGCCATTTGGCGGCAACCCATTGCCAGGCCAGTTCGCGCGCGTGGCGGCGATTGGCGTCGGAATGTCGGTGACTGCGCAAGGCGACACGCACAACTTCGCGAATGGCCGCTTGGGTGGGCTGCGGACGAATTCCCGGGCGGACGGAAGGCAGAGACATGAATACGACGCTTTGAACAGAGACAGGAGCTTGGCACGAATGTGGTGCACAGACGGTGCTCGCCGAAAGAACACGCAAGGTTGGTGCCAATGGCACGCGGCGGCAGCCGGGGATTATCAACCAGGCTTATGCGGTCTCGCCTTCAGAAGGTCTTGCGGCCAAGGGGAAACGTAGAGTGTCAAGCCTAAAATCATGTGCAGCGTTTGCTGATCATGATTGATGGCTGACGCGACATGGCCGCCTTGCAGACCGTGTTTCCGCCCGAGTTGGTTACCGGACTTTTGCAGCAACTGCTGGACGGTGGTTTTGGCATCGAGCTTGGCGCAACGCCGCAACCTGCATCGGCACAGCGAACTTGAGAAATAAGCGCAGCGAAGTGTTCGGCGATCTGTCGACATCAAAAGCGTGAAGCCAGCTTCATCACCATCAAAGAATCGATACCACCGTGAATCCATCGACTGAAGACACCGCAGCCCCGTTACTGACCACCATCGAAGCGCGCATTCTGGGCACGCTGATGGAAAAGGCCCGCACCGTTCCTGACAGCTACCCCTTGTCGCTGAACGCGCTGATGCTGGGCTGCAACCAGAAAACCAGCCGCGACCCGCTGATGGCGCTGGATGAAGCCCAGTTGGCCACGGCGCTGGACAACCTGCAGTCGCGTGATCTGGTGCGTGAATCCACTGGTGGGCGCACCGCCAGGTTCACACACAATTTTCAGCGCGGTATCGGTGTGTTCGAGCAGGCCGCCGTTTTGCTTGGCATGTTGCTGCTGCGTGGCCCACAAACCGCTGGCGAGTTGCGCCTCAATACCGAACGCTGGTACCCGTTTGCCGATATTTCGTCGGTGGAAGGATTTCTGGACGAACTGCAGGAGCGCGCTGCCGAAAAGGGCGGCCCGCTGGTGGTGAAGTTGCCGCGCGCACCTGGCGCACGCGAGCAGCGTTGGGCCCACTTGTTGTGTGGCCCGGTTTCGGCGCAAGCGACGGCCGATGGCGCAGTGCAGGTGGACGGTGGTGGCGATATGGCGCAGCGAGTAGAGCGCCTTGAACAGGAAGTGACCTCGCTGCGCTCTGCTGTCTCCGGCCTGTGCGCCGAACTGGGAGTAGCCGATCCGTTTGCCGCTGGTCGTTGAGCCTGGCCCGTACTATTCCAGCGCGTGGTACCGCGTAGGGTTGTACAGCGAAGGTCGGAACAGTTCGTCCTCTTGCAGGCGATCGCGGGCCGACCATAAGGCGAGATCCTTGCCGGGCATTGGTTTGGCAAACAGATAACCCTGCAACTCGTCGCACCGCTTCTCGACCAGCAAATCGCGCTGCTCAGAGGTTTCGACACCTTCCGCGACCACCCGAAGGTTCAGTTCGTGCGCCATCGCCACGATGGTCCTGGCGATGAACTGGGCATGTTCGCTGGTGACCAGGTCGGTCACGAAAGCCTTGTCGATCTTCAACTCTGCGGCGGGCAGGCGTTTGAGTGCCGCCAGACTGGAGTGGCCGGTGCCGAAGTCGTCGATCGACACATGAATGCCCAGTGCACGCAGTTTTTCGAAGGCTTCACGTGCATGTTCGGTGTCCTGCATGGCCACCGACTCGGTGATCTCGCAGGTAAAGCGCGCAGGCGGAATGCCTGATTTGACCAGGGTTTCTTCCAGGTGGTCGATGAAATCGACCTGATGGAACTGATCGGCGGAGATATTGACGGCGATACGCATGCGCAAGCCTTGTTCGCGCCACACTGCCGCCTGCCGGCAGGCCTGTTCAATGGCCCAGCGGCCAATTTGCCGGATCAGACCATGACGCTCTGCAAGCGGAATGAAATTGTCCGGTCCCACCACGCCCAGTTTGGGATGGATCCAGCGCATCAGCACTTCCGCAGCGGTGACCTGCAAACTGGTGGCATCGACCTTGGGCTGGTAGTGCAGGATCAACTCGTGGCGTTCCACTGCGCCACGCAAGTCCTGCAACAGGCGTGCATCCGCTCGCCGCGCGCTGTCGGCAGCGGCATCGTAGTGCGCACGGTCCATGCCACCACTGGCTTTGACCATGCGCATGGCCGCCGCAGCCTTGTCGATGATGTCTGGCGCCGTCGCCTGCGCCGGATATCCGGCAATGCCAATGGAGCAGGTGAGGTGGACCATGGCCCCGCCCGCAAAGAATGGCTGGGCCATTGCCTGGCCCAGTTCCAGCGCAAACGCGGCGCCGAACAGCGGGTCACCCCGTACCACGGTTACGAAGCCGTTTGCTGCAATACGTGCCGCCGGTTGGCCCTGGTCGCCATGACTCTTGATGCGCTTGCCTATGTCGACCAGCACGGCATCACCGACTGCGTTTCCGAAGGCGTCGTTGATGGTCTGGAATTGGTCCACATCCAGGTACAACACGCAGATCTTGTCATTGTCGGCAGCGCAGCGCTCCAGCAAGCCACGAAGTCCCTGTTCGAATCCGGTGCGGTTGTACAAACTGGTGAGCGTGTCGTGGGTACGCGTCTGCTCCAGTTGCCGCGCAACCTCGGCCTGTGACAGCAGGGCAAGCGACAGGCGGCGCCGCGTTTGCAGATACAACATCAGCAACACGATGGCGACTATTAGGCTCGCCAAGGCCGCCCAGGGGGCAATCAGGGTCAAGGTCAAATTGCTGGCCGACGGCAACCGGGGCTCCATTTCGTCACCTACCATCACGCACGCCGAACTGGCGGGTATGGTCGGTCACCATGACATCTTAGCCGAGCATGCCGCCAATGGATCCGGCCGAGCCGTGACAAGTTGCTGCGAGGCCACGCCCTGGCAGCAATTCGCCGGCGCACCGGCTGTCAGGCAGGGTTGTCAGCGCGTTTTGCCACGCGGCCCGAGCAGGAACCACAGAATCAGTCCCAGCAGCGGCAACAGTACGACCGCGACGATCCATAGCAGCTTCTTCTCGTTCGAGGCCGAGCTCTGGAAGATGTTGATGATGGCCCAGATGTCACCCGCCAACACCAGCACCCCAAGCAGGCCGCCGTATCCCATGTTCATCATTGTGGTTCTCTCCTGGATGTGGCCCCGCGCAGTGGCGGGGGACCGATGACTGTAGCGCAAGGGGCGTGCGGGACCGATGAGCCGCTGCAGAAATGCGGTCGAAGGCGGCTGGCCGACGCGGGGCTGGAAGGCCCGGGAATCGCAGTACCATCCTCACCAGGTTCGCCAGGCGGCGGGCCGGTCAAAGCCCATGGCATCACCGCAACACTCTGCAGATTCGAAACCAGACACTACGCAGGCCGCACCGCCGCGGCCATTGCGTTTTGGGCGGCTTCTGCTCGTGTGTCTTGCGGCCATTGTTTTCTGCGGCTGGCTGGTGTGGTTTGCCATGACCTACCTGCCGGACTGCTGCGGCCCGGGGTGATGGGAACAGGTGAGGGCATGTTCTGGCATGGGGTGACCCGCATGGGTGAGGGGCCGATCCTGTTGCCGGCCGCGTTGCTGGCAGCGTGGTTGCTGGTACGCCAGCGCGACAACCGGCGCACGGCCGGCATCTGGCTGGTGTCGCTGGGTGCGGCCATGTTTTTCACGCTGGCGAGCAAGTTTGCCTTCATGGGCTGGGGGCTGGGCTGGGCGGCGCTTGATTTCAGCGGTGTCTCCGGCCACGCCATGATGGCCGCCTCGGTGTATCCCGTGCTGTTCGCGGTACTGATTCCGGCGCCACCGGGGCCGGGCCGCTGGTGCACCGCAGGCGCGGGCATGGCGCTGGCGGTACTGGTGGGGGCGTCACGTTTATTTGTCGGAGCCCATTCATGGTCCGAGGTGCTGGCCGGACTGGCCTTGGGTGGTGTGGTGACGGCTGTCGTGCTGAGCGGCAGCAGCATGGCCTTTGGCACGGTACGCAGCCAGTCGCGTGTGTCGCTGGCCAGCACACTTGCCGCCCCGCTGGCGATCGTGATCTGGCTGACCATGATGCCGGCGTTCGGACCCAGCATCAATTCCCATTCGGTGATCACCGAATGGTCGCTGTGCCTGTCGGGGCGATCGGCCCCGTATACGCGGGGCGAGATGCTGCGCGAGTGGCGGCAACGCAGGGTGGGGCAGGGCGCAGAGTCGGTTTGAGGTAAGCAGACTCCCTGGATACGATCCCAAAAACCAAGCCTGATCAAAGGACAGATATGAATATCGGAATGAAGGACCAACGCGTGCTGGTGACGGCTGGCGCGCAGGGCATTGGCCTGGCGATCACCGAGGCCTTCGTGGCGGCTGGCGCGCGGGTACACATCTGCGATGTCAGCGAGGTTTTTCTGGCGCAAGCCAAAAACCTTCTGCCGGGCGTCAGCCAGAGCCACACCGACGTGGCCGATGCAGCCCAGGTCGACGTCATGTTCGACGCGCTGAAGGCGCGCTGGGGTGGGCTCGACGTGCTGGTCAACAACGCCGGCATTGCCGGCCCGACCGCCAAAGTGGAGGAAACCGATCTGGCCGACTGGGAACAGACCATCGCGGTCAACCTGACCGGGCCGTTCCTGTGCACCCGACGCGCCGTGCCGTTGCTCAAGGCGGCCGGCGGCGGCTCGATTGTCAATCTGTCGTCGGCGGCGGGGCGCCTGGGATTTCCGTTGCGCACCCCCTATTCGGCGTCCAAGTTCGGGGTCATCGGGCTGACCGAAACCTGGGCCATGGAACTGGGGCCGTCGAAGATTCGGGTCAATGCGATCCTGCCTGGAATTGTGGCTGGCGAGCGGCAAGAGCGTGTGATTGCCGCCAAGGCGGCGGCCAAGGGCATTGCGCATGAAGCCATGCGCCAGCAGTTGCTGGCCAAGGTGTCGCTGCGCAGCATGGTCACGGCCCAGGATATTGCGAACCAGATCTTATTCGTTTGCTCACCGGCTGGAGCCAGCATCAGCGGTCAGAGCCTGTCGGTGTGTGGCAACGTGGAGCACCTAGGCTGACATTGAGGGCCGCCCTTGACGGCCCGCAAGAGACAGCAAGTCAAAGCAAGGTCCACAAGCCCGCAGAACTCCTGGTCACCCTTCAACACCCTTCGGAGATGCTATGGATGCCTCCCTGCCTACGGGCAAGGAAATTGGAGCGCTGAGATGAACAGCCGCCTATCAGGAAGAGAAGTCCCGCGCATGCGGGGTGGATCCTCTGATGGATACGGCATCAAAGTGCCCAAGCGTGAT
>JBBQJP010000023.1:0-66109 GCA_038326025.1 Burkholderiales bacterium | reverse complement strand
CCGCTCGCCCTGCTCAGCAGCGCCTTCTATCCAGTTCTTGTCCATCGGCTCGCAATTTACGCTCCACGCTTCCTTCCCACACTCGGTCGCCCTCATGCAGTTGCGCTTCGCTTCGTTCGCTGTGATCAGCTTACGACGGGACTTGCACCCGCAGGAGTGCGCCCATGCTGGGCGCACATGAAAAAAGCCTGCAGGTCTTGCGACCTGCAGGCTTTTTTGGGGGATCAAGCCGCGAGATCAGCCGCGAGCAGGCCTGGCCGGACGCGCCGGGCGGCGGGCACCGTCACGCGGGCCGAATGCTGCACGTTCACCAAACCCGCCGGACGGGGCATGAGATGGGCGCTGTTGCGGTGCCGAAGGCTTGTTGCCGGCAAATGCAGGTTTGCGTGGCGCGAAGTCGTTGTGCGGTGCAAATCCGCCAGCCTCACGGGGGCGGCCTGCGCCCGGGGGGCCGAAGCTGCGACCACGCGATGGCGCGTTGAAACCGCCGCGGTTGCCGTCGCGCGGACCGAAGTTCGAACGCGGACGCGCGTCAGGCATACGCTGCTGCGGCTCCAGGCCCGGAATCACCTCGGCTTTGAATTGCTGGCGCGTATAAGCCTCGATGTCGAAGATCTTGCGGCGATCGCGGAACTCGGCCATGGTCACGGCCAGGCCATCACGACCAGCCCGGCCGGTGCGGCCAATGCGGTGCGTATAGTCCTCGGCCTTCATCGGCAAGCCGAAGTTGAACACGTGGGTAATCGTCGGAACGTCGATACCGCGAGCGGCCACGTCGGTCGCCACGAGAATCTGCACATGCCCTTCGCGCAGCGCCTGCAAGCGACGGTTGCGCATGCCCTGGTTCAATGCACCGTGCAACGCCACCGCACTGAAGCCCGCCTGTTGCAGATCATTGGCCAGTCCATCACATTCGATCTGGGTGCTCGCAAACACGATAGCCTGGTTGATCGTGGTGTCACGCAACCAGTGGTCCAGCAGCTTGCGCTTGTGAAACGCGTTGTCGGCCCAGAACAGCACTTGCTTGATGTTCTGATGGCGCTCTTGCGGTGAATCGATCTGCACTCGCTGGGGCTCACGCATCACGCGGGCGGCCAGTTGCTGGATGCGAGGTGCCAACGTGGCGCTGAACATCATCGTCTGCTTGCGCTCGATGGTCAGCTGATTGAGTTCGGCGAGGTCATCGGCAAAGCCCAGGTCGAGCATGCGATCGGCTTCGTCAACTACCAGGAACTGCACCTGGTCGAGCTTGATCTGCATGGAACGCTGCAGATCTAGCAGACGTCCCGGTGTGGCGACAACCAGGTCTGCGTTCTGCAAACGCGCGATCTGCAACTGGTAAGGAATTCCGCCCACCACATTGGCGATTCGCAGGCCGCGGCAATGGCGCACCAAGTCGATAGCGTCTTGTGCCACCTGCTGGGCGAGTTCGCGTGTCGGACACAGAATCAGGGCGCCGGGGGTGGCGGCCTTGAAGTTGCGGCTGCTGGTCGGGTCCTTGCGGCGTGGACGCTTGGGTGCGGCTTCACCGCGAGCCTCGGCCTCATCGCATGCACGCTGGAACTCCTCGCGCTCTGCGGTAGCGGCCTTGACCTGCTGGTCGAGCAAGGTGTGAAGCACGGGCAGCAGGAAGGCAGCCGTTTTGCCGCTACCCGTCTGGCTGGACACCATCAGGTCAGTGAATTTTGCAGCCTTGCCGTCGTCGGACAAACTCTGCATCGCCGTCGGGATGCATTTCTCCTGCACCGGGGTTGGCTGGGTGAAACCCAGATCACGCACGGCCTGGATCAATTCGGGCGCCAGACCCATTTTCTGGAAACCGTTGGGCTCTTCAATCGTCACGGCATCGTCAACCAGAACCTCGGACGGCTCGGTAAATTCTGCTTGCGCAACTGCCATGGGCGTGCTGCTGGATTCGGTGGAAAGGTTTTGCTCGGGCGAAAGCGCGCCGTGCACATCAAATGCGTCGTTCATGTATAGATCTCACACGATCCCATCCACACGAAGTGCGGACTCGTCGTTTATGGTCAAAAAAACATCAACCATCAAACGAAACTCAGCGCCATCCAAAGTGGCGGCAGCCGGGGGCTGCACTCTTGAGGGGCCTATTCAAGGGGCCCGATGTGTGAGGGGAGATGCACTAAAACACTGCCGAGTGGCAGCGAAGCCTGCGATTATGGCATGGATGCGGGTTTCTACCTAACCAGCCATGCGAATGAAGTGCTCGCGGTAGTACACCATCTCATCGATCGACTCGTGCACGTCGGCCAGCGCCGTGTGACTTTGCTGCTTCTTGAAGCCGGCCGCCAAGGTCGGGCGCCAGCGTTTGGCCAGCTCCTTGAGCGTGCTGACATCGATGTTGCGGTAGTGGACAAACGCCTCCAGGCGCGGCATGTAATTCGCCAGGAAACGGCGGTCCTGGCCGATGGTATTGCCACACAGGGGCGAGCTGTTCTTGGGCACGTACTGCGCCAGAAAGTCCAGGATCTGCTGCTCCGCCTCGGCTTCGCCCAAGGTCGAAGCCCGAACCTTGTCGATCAACCCGCTCTTGCCATGGGTGCCCTTGTTCCAGGCATCCATCTGGTCGAGCAGGGTATCGCTCTGGTGAATCACCAGCACCGGGCCCTCGACACGTGGTTCCAGGGACGGACCGGTGACGATGACGGCTATTTCCAGCAACCGCTCCTTGTTCGGCTCCAGGCCCGACATCTCGCAATCGATCCAGACCAGGTTCTGATCGGATTTTTCCAGTGACGCAACAGTTTTCTCCATGGGCGCGATTGTCGCCCATGCCAACCGGGCCTTTGATTTGCACCTAAACTCCCCGGCATGTCCCCTCCCCTTTGTACGTGCCGTGATTGACGGCGCTGTTTCTCACTATCCGTGGCTTACATCGGCCTTTGTGGTCGTTCTGGTCGCCGGACTGCTGCTCAAGTCCTGGCTTGCGTCGCGCCAGATCCGGCATGTCGCGAGACACCGCGACGCGGTGCCCCATACTTTTGCCGAAAAGGTCTCGATTCAGGCCCACCGCAAGGCGGCCGACTACACCGTCGCCAAAACCCGCTTTGGCCTGATCGAACTGGCGCTGGCTGGCGCCATGTTGCTAGGCTGGACCTTGCTGGGCGGGCTCGACGCCCTCAACACGACGCTAATGCGCTTTGTCGGCCCCGGCATGAGCCAACAACTCGTTTTACTGGCCGCGTTTGCGCTGATCAGCGGCGTGATTGAATTGCCTTTTACGCTGTACCAGACCTTTATCATCGAAGATCGCTTCGGCTTCAACAAGATGACCCCGCGATTGTGGTTTGCCGATCTGGTCAAGTCGACACTGGTCGGAGCGTTGATTGGCCTGCCAATTGCCGCACTGATCCTCTGGCTGATGGGTGCGGCCGGATCCTTGTGGTGGTTGTGGGCCTGGGCTGTTTGGATGGGATTCAATCTGCTGCTGCTGATGGTCTACCCGACTTTTATCGCCCCCCTTTTCAACAAATTCAAGCCACTGGACGATGAGACGCTCAAGTCACGCGTCACCGCTTTGATGAAAAAATGCGGCTTTGCAGCCAAGGGCCTTTTCGTCATGGACGGCAGCAAGCGCAGCGCGCACGCCAATGCCTACTTCACCGGTTTTGGCGCCGCCAAGCGTGTGGTCTTCTATGACACCTTGCTGGCCAAGTTGTCACCTGACGAGGTCGATGCCGTGCTGGCCCATGAGTTGGGGCACTTCAAGCACCGCCATATCGTCAAGCGCATCGTGTCGATGTTTGCTCTGAGTCTGGTCGGATTTGCGTTGTTGGGCTACCTCTCTGGCCAGACCTGGTTTTACACCGCATTGGGCGTGCGCCCGAACCTGATGGCCGGAGCCCCCAACGACGCACTGGCGCTGCTGCTATTCATGCTGGTGGTGCCGGTGTTCACCCAATTTGTCTCGCCCGTCTTCACCCGGATTTCGCGCAAGCATGAGTTCGAGGCCGATGCCTTTGCCGTAGCGCAAACCAGCAGCGCGGATTTGTCCACCGCTCTGCTCAAACTGTACGAAGACAACGCGTCGACGTTGACGCCGGACCCGGTGTACGTCAAGTTCTACTACTCGCATCCGCCGGCCGTCGAACGACTGGCGCGAATGACGGCCTGAATCGAAAACTGGGAGCCATCATGAAAAGCATGATCAAAAGCGTGGACTGGTCAAGCGTCACGCGGCGTGCGCTGACGGCCACGCAAATTGTCACCAAACTGGCGCAACTCGAAGGCTGGACCCTGCGCGGAGAGGGAGCGGAAGTCGCCATCGAGAAGACCTACCAGTTCGCCAACTATTACGAGACGATCGCTTTCGTCAACGCACTGGCGTTTGTCTCGCATGTGTCCGACCACCATCCCGAACTGGCCGTGAGCTACAACCGCTGCGTGGTGCGATTCAATACCCATGATGTCCAGGGCATCTCGGATACGGATTTCCAATGCGCCACGGCTGCAGACGCTTTGCTGGCATGAAGCACACTGACCGGGCCGCGACTTGAGCCCTACGAACGCCTTGCAAAGCGGATTGATCGTCGCCAATTACGGGCGGCATTTTCTGGTGGAAGCCGATGACGGCCGCCGAGTCATCTGCCACTCCCGTGGCAAGAAAAGCCAGGGCGTTGTCGGCGACAAGGTGATGTGGCAAGCGTCGCAAGACGAAGGAACGATCGAGAAGATCGAAGCCCGGCGCAATCTCTTCTATCGCCAGGACGACGTCCGCACCAAATCGTTTGCTGCGAATCTCGACCAGGTTCTGGTATTGGTTGCGGCCGAACCGGTCTTCTCCAACAACCAGCTGTCGCGTTCGCTGATCGCGGCCGAGGCACAGGGCATCCGACCGCTGATCGTGCTCAACAAGAGCGACCTGACCGAAGCATTCGATCGGGCATGGGAAAGACTCGCGCCCTACCGGGCCATGGGTTACGCGGTCTTGCCGATCTCGCTGCGAACAGCGCAGACTGAAGCGTTGCAGACCTTGCAGGCGGAGCTCACGGACAAAACCAGTCTGGTGCTGGGCCCGTCGGGCGCGGGCAAAAGCACCCTGATCAACAAGCTCGTTCCCGGCCTGGACATTCTGACAGGGGAGTTGTCCCAGGCATTGCGTGCCGGCAAACATACGACGACCAGCACCACCTGGTACTGGATCGACGGCGGTCATACGTCGGCCTTGATCGACTCACCGGGTTTCCAGGAATTCGGGCTGCGCCACATCGACGCGATGCGTCTGGCCCGGTACATGCCCGATCTGTCGACCCATGCGGACCACTGCCGCTTCTACAACTGCACCCATCTGCACGAACCGGGGTGTGCGGTGATGGCCGCGGTGCAGGGGCAAACCCAGGCTGAAGGCGAACAAATCAGTGCTGACCGCTACCGCATCTACAAGGAATTGTTCGCGGAGTTGTCCGAATCGCGGTACTGACGACCGACTAGCGATGGCCTGCGCTCAACCCAGCAGCCGCGCCAGACTCAACAAGGCGAGCAACACCATCCACATGACGACGGTGCGCCAGACCAGACCCACCACAATCCGAAGGTGTCCGATTTCAGGCGCCATGCCCGCCGTCAGCGTTTGCGCGCCGATCGTGGCACTGCCATCGGTCCCACCGCTGCTATCGCTCGCGGCCAGGTCGGACACTGGTCCCAAGCGCAAGTTGATAGCTCCTGCGGTCGATGCCAGAATCACACCGTCATTGGTCACCTGCCCACGGCGCTCGTAATTGCGCCAGTTGTCTATCGCCTCCTCGAATCCGCCTGTCACGGCAAAGCCAATCGCGGTGATGCGCGCAGGCAACCAGTCGAGCACATGCCAGGCGCCAGCGGCGACCTGTTGCGCAGCCTCGCTCACCGGCCGAACCCCGGTCGCCTTCTCGCGCGCCCAATACCGCGGCACATATTCGGCCAGTCGATAAGCCACGGCGCCCACCGGACCGAGTCCGAACGCCGCCAGCACCGAAAACCAGGCCAGCACGCCAAAGACATGTCGATGGGCTGCAATGACCGAATGCTCAACGACATGGCGCACGATTTCGCTTCTGGGCAGGCCATTGGCGTCCACCTGTTGCCAGCGCGCCAGCCGCTCTCGCGCCAGCGGTTCGTCGCCTGCCTCCAGCGCGTCGCGGATCTCTGTGAAATAGTGACTGAACTGCCGAAAGCCCAGGCAATGGTAGAGAACGACGATGTTCCACAAAACGGCTAGAGGCCAGGTGGTGAGGCCGGCGAGCAACCAATACACGGCGAGCACGATCAGCGCAGGAAGCAAGACGGCGACGCTCCAGGCCAGGCCAGCATGGTGTGACTTGCCGGCGTCAAATGTGCGACCACACCAACCGATCCAGGCCCGCATGGCCGCATGCACCGAATTGCCGCGGCCGACCGGCCGCGCTTGTTCCAACAGCAGGGCAATCAGGATGGCAATAAAGCTCATGACGGAATGATACGTGCTGCCACCATCGAAAATCCCGGCTCGGCCGAGATCCGAACTTCTGACGTCGCGTCAGGCCGACAGGAACCGGTAGAAATTGCGCAACATGCCGGCAGTGGCGCCCCAGATGAAGCGCTCGGTCGCGCCTTGTTGGTACGGCATGGACAACCATTCGCGTGGCGCGCCATTGAAGTCCACCACATGGTGCCGGTGATTGGCCGGGTTCATCAAATACGCCAATGGCACCTCGAATATGTCGTCGACCTCATACTCATTGCGCCGGAACGTGAAACCATCGCGTAGCAAAGCGACGACCGGGGTCACGATGTAGGCGCTGCCGGTGCGGTACACAGGCAGGGTTCCGAGCACATCGACATAAGCCGCATCGAGCCCGATCTCTTCGTGGGCCTCGCGCAATGCCGTGCTGGTCAGATCAGGATCAGTGTCATCCCGCTTGCCACCGGGAAAAGCGATCTGACCCGAATGGCTGGACAGATGTGAGGTGCGCTGGGTCAACAACACCATGGGCTCGTCGCGCATCACGACAGCTACCAATACGGACGCCAGGGTTGGCGTTCGATCGGAGAATCGCGGCTCCTCGACAAACTCGGGCACCCAGACCCGTTGAGCAACGAAACGCTGCTGCAACGCGACGCCCCCCAATTGGGACCGATCGATAGCCGGCAGGTGCGTGTCCACACGCACGACCGGCACCTTGCGCGGATCGAAGTTCGGCAAGCTGGATAAGGCGGCTACGCGCGGTGGCAACGGCAAAAAAAGTGCTCCACAAACGAGAAAACCGCCTCTCGCGATAGCAGGAGGCGGTCTGGTACGGGTCTGGCCCCGGCTTATGCTGCGGTCGCCGCGACCTTTTTCGGTGCCAGTTTTTCCTTGATACGCGCCGAGCGGCCGCTGCGTTCACGCAGGTAGTACAACTTGGCACGGCGAACATCGCCGCGGCGCTTGACTTCGATACCGGCGATCAGCGGGCTGTAGGTCTGGAAACTGCGCTCCACGCCTTCGCCACTGGAGATCTTGCGCACGATGAACGCGCTGTTAAGGCCACGGTTGCGCTTGGCAATCACCACGCCTTCATAGGCTTGCAGTCGCTTGCGCGTACCTTCGACAACTTTGACGCTGACGATTACGGTGTCACCAGGGGCAAAGTCAGGAATAGTCTTGCCGAGACGAACAATTTCCTCTTGCTCGAGGGTTTGGATGAGGTTCATGATTTCCTTGAGTGATCTTGTTCGCGCCGGCGTCGACATGACGCAATAGGCAACCCTTGCAAGCTTGGGTCGCGGCCGGACAGAGGATCGAAAAGCCTCGAATTATAGCCCGGCTTTTGTCGGTTTGGCCAACGCTGCCTGCGATGCCGGATCAGCAGGCAGAGCAAGGGCCTGACGGTCGCGCGCGTTCAAATGGCCGCCCAACCGCGCCCGCTCAAGCAAGTCGGGGCGCAGGGCCTGCGTCAATCGCAAACTCTGGTCGCGCCGCCACCGGTCAATGTTCAAATGATGGCCCGACATCAAAGCCTCGGGCACCGACCGGCCCTGCCACGATTCCGGCCGGGTGTAGTGAGGGCAGTCGAGCAGGCCATCGAGTTGCGGATTAAAGCTGTCCTGCTGGTGGCTTTGCGCATCGCCCAGCACCCCCGGCTGCAGCCGGGCGACCGCATCGAGCAGCGCCATGGCTGCAATCTCTCCACCCGACAGGACGAAGTCACCCAGGCTGATCTGTTCGTCGACATGGGCGTCAATGAAGCGCTGGTCCACGCCCTCGTAGCGCCCGCACAGCAAAATCGCCCCCTGGCTGCTCGCCCAGCGCTGCACTGCCGCATGGTCCAACGGCGCGCCCAGCGGCGAAAACAACACGACAGGCGCATCGTCCGAACGCTGGGCCCGCACATGCTGCAGGCTCTTGAACAACGGCTCGGCCATCATCACCATGCCTGGACCACCACCAAAAGGCCGATCGTCGACCCGGTTGTAGTTCCCCAAAGCGAATTCGCGCGGATTGCAAAACTGCACGTCAGGCGTCGCCGCCTCGAATGCACGACGCGTTACGCCGACCTTAAGAATCGGCGCGAACAACTCCGGAAACAAGGTGATGACGTCAAATCGCATGGCGCGATCAGTAGTCTTTATGCCAATCCACGGTGATACGCCGGCCCGGCAGGTCGACACCGTCAACATGGGCCGCGACAAAGGGAATCATGCGCTCAAGTACCTTGTCTTCCACCGTGTACTGCAAGACCAATACCGCCTGGGCGGCATTCTGGATCAGTTCGCTGACGTGTCCAAGGGACTCGCCTTCGCGATTGACCACTTCGAGCCCGATCAGGTCAACCCAATAGAATTCTTCGGCCTGGGTACTGGGAAAGCTGGAGCGGCGGACAAACACCCGTACGCCGCGCAATTGCTCGGCCGCATTGCGATCATCGACATCGTGGGCGCTTGCCACCACCGTGCCGGAATGGTCCTTGGATTCGCGTACCCGCAAAAGCCGCGTTCCCTCAAAGGATTTGGCGCCCCGATCGGGTGGCTGCACAAACCATTGACGCGACGAGAAAAGCGCTTCGGGCTGGCTGCTGAAGGCCAGCACCTTGAACCAGCCCTTGACGCCCCAGGCATCACCAACCCGCCCTACCTCCACGGCATCTGCCGGCAGGTCAACGGATTCGAATGGGGGGAACATCGGGCTGCCGGGCCTGACCGCAGGGGTCAGGTCGCCGGCGCAAGTGCGGTTCAGGCCGCTTTCTTGGCTGCTTGCTGCAGCAGGCGCTCGACCGTCGGGGAAGCCTGGGCGCCAACACCTTTCCAGTACGTCATGCGGTCCTGGGCGATGCGGATGCTTTCCTCGTTGGCAGTCGCGATCGGGTTGTAAAAACCGATACGCTCGATGAAACGGCCGTCACGGCGCGTACGCTTGTCGGCCACGACGATGTTGAAAAACGGGCGTGCCTTGGCACCACCACGGGAGAGTCGAATGACGACCATGTTTATTCCTTCGGGGGGCGGCAGAAATTACTTTCCACCAATATTTCGGCGTTGAGACACGTAACATGGCCACCCGGCCAGCAACACGCTGAAAAGCTTTCCATTATATGGGCATTGACGCTGCCGTCTGGAACTACCGTATGCCGGAGCCAATCCGGCCACCGTGTCGAGGGGCGCGAAATTCGCTTCGCAGCGTCGAAACGTCGGCCTGCAACTTCCTGAACCTGGCCGCGCGCACCGCCTTGGCTTCCACACAAAGTTCCAATGTTGCACTGATGAAAAGCGAAATCCTTCTTTTTTGCGCGGACGGGTCAGATGATGTAGCAACTGGCGAATGGTCGTACGGTCTGGATCCAATTCAGTCCCCTTCCATGTCTGCGCATCCTGTGCCCACCGAGCAATACATCGCACCACGCCAACTGCTAGCGCGCAAACGACGCGACCAGCGCCCGGTAGGCGCCGGCAGCGTCCATATGTGCCCTGCCAACCCCGTGATTCTTCGCCCAAAAAAGGTAGGGGTCGAGCAGGAAGTCAGCGGTGTCACTGACGGATGTCCATTGCCGGGTGTTGGTCACGCGATGGTGCACGTCGTGCAAGCCGCGTTCGATGCCTGGCCAGCGTTGCGCCAGATCGCCCATGATCAGGCCCTCCATCAAGCTGGCTTCGTGTTGCCCGACAACACTCCAGAAGTCAGGGTCCCGCGCGTCCTTTTGCGCCAGTGACCTACGCAGGCGCTGAATGTCCTCGACATCGGGCAGTGGCATATCAGGCGCCATCCAGTGCAGCCGCAGCTGCGCCAGACACCGCTGCGACAGCGGGTAGAACAGGTCGGTCGCTCTATACGCTTCGGCCTGCAGGTAGGCGTCTGCCATCCAGGCCAGGTCGTCAAACAGCGCGTCCGCGTCGTCTGCGTGTCGGATGGCTGCGCGTTTGTGGGCCGACCCCAGCAATGCGTAACGCTCGGGGGACTTCCCGAGATCGATCAGCAAGTTCAACTGCGCAACACACTCGCGAAGGTCTTCGACCGATTCGGCGCTGCGCGCGCGCTGGTTCAACTGTTGCTCCCGCGCCGCCAGGCGCGCGGTTCCGTCAGCGGCTTCGACGGCGACCTTGAGCCAACTGGCGGCCTTCGCGGTGTCGCCCAGATCGTGCAAGGCCAGGCCGAACTTTTCCGCAACCCGGCCTTGGGCCTTCCATTCGGCCGTGGCCACGTTCTCCAACTGGTCCAGCTTTTCGCGCAGCCTCTGGCGCTGCGCGTCATTGGCGGACTGGGCGTCGTAAACGATGTCTTCCAGGGCCAAGAGCAATTCGTCGACCGTCGGCACCACCGGAGTGACACTCTTGCGCATGTCCACCGGTGCACTTGCGCCGCCGCGCTTGAGCGTCCAGGCCGGATCGCCATAACACTGGTACGCGGCCCAGGTGCTCTTGGTCGGACTCTTGTCATACGCTGCCTGGCGTGCGTAGTGCACCGCTTCGACGAAGGTGTTGCCCTTGTTCAATGCGGTGTAGAAGGCTTCGGCGAACGCCAGCGCCGCGTTGTCGTCGACGGCCCAGCCGGCGGCGACAACACAACGCACGCCATTGCGAATTAATTGTTCGGCCACGTTAGCGGCCAGTTGGCTGAGCTGGCGTGATCCCGTAGCCGTTTCAGTCTTGCCCAGGTGGCAGCAGTTGACGAACACCAGCTCGGGCACCGTCTCCATGCTTTCGAACTCGGCCGGGCCGAACAATACGCCGCCTGACATGACCAGGCCGCTGCGCTTATTCACCGCATCGTAGATGCCGTGGCCGGCCATGTGGATGATCTTCCACGGCTGCGACAACGCCGCCTTGACGATGTCCAGGAACTGCTCATCGATCAGCGCGCGTGTGCCGAAAAGCTCCGCCACCTTCGCTGCTTCGGCGCTTGCACCGGGCAGTTCCGGCATGCCCAAAGCGGGCTCAAGCCACGGCGCGCCGATGACCAGCACGTCCTCGGTCGGCGCGTCGGCCGGCTGGCGGCGGAAATCCTTGACGCGCATCTTGCGCAGCACGGTGCCGCCCAATCGAAGCGTCAGCGGCTTGTCGCTGGCGCCGCGCGCTCCACCGCTGTCATCGAGCATTTCCCAGGGATAGCGCGCGGTGTCGGCGTCGACCTCGAGTACCAGCGTCTCGGCGGTGCCGAGGTAGGCCTTGAGTTCGTGCGGCACGAGCAACTGGTAAAGGCTGCACGCCAGGTCCGCGTCGTAAACCGGCTGGCGCTCGGCCACGGCGATCAACTGCGCCACCAGCGCCAGTTGCGTCGCCTTGCCGCGCACCTCGGAGCGAGCGCGCCGGGTGTAGAGCGAATACTCCAGCTCGGCCTGCGCCAAAGTCTGACCCGCCACGGCTTGTGGTTGCTGGCAGATGCGCACCAGGTCGTATCCGGCGCTGCGGTAGGTGCCGCCAGGTGGATGGCTGCGCCCGCCGCTGGAGGCACTGACCTGGGGCAGCAGGTTCACCGGCAATTGCCCGGCGCCGATCGCCGCGTTCAACGCGTGCCAGGCCTCCTGAGCCCGGCTGCCGTACAACTCGATGATGCGCAGCCGCGCCACCGGCGGCCAGCCCACTTGCGCACCCGCGCCGGCCAGGCGACTGTTGGCGTTGACCACACCCTGTGTCAGCGCCAGCACTGACTGGCTGACCGACAGGCTGCCGCCACTGCCCAGCGTGGTGCTGGCCAGCGTGATGCCGTCGGCGCCTGCCGGATGGTCGGGCTCGACGCGGCGCTGGTAGGCCAGCACGCCTTGGCGCACAGTGTCTGCCAGCACCTGCGGCTGCAGGTCGCTCTCCTCGCCGAGCCCAACGACGATCGCCGACTGCGGTCGCGGGAACGCATACGGGTTGTCGTCGCCCTTGTGGCTGTTGATAAAGAGCTGGTGCTGCCCCGGCTTGTCCGGATACAGGCCCATGTCCATCGCCTGCTGCAGTGCATGGCCCATCAGGCCGTCGAGCACCGCTTCGGTACCCGTCAACGCCAGCGAGCGCGAATGGCCCAGCAACAGTGGATCGCGGATGAACTTCAGGTCGCCGTGCACGATTTCGACCGTCAGCGGCGGACCCGGCAGCCGCGCCGACAGCGAACGCTGCGCATCGGGCGCCAGCGACAGGCTGCCCAGCGCCGCTGCAAGCACGTCGTCCTCTCCCAGTGGCGTCGGCGGCAAATCAAGTCGGCTGTCGCGCAGGCGCGGCATCACTGTCACCGGCGCCGCGGTCAGCGGCAAGCCGTCAGCGCCGACCGCCACCGCACCGCGCGCTGTGGCGCCAAAGGTGTCGAGCCGCATCGTGCTGCCGCGTTGCAGCAATTCGGTATAGGCTTCAAAATTGCGCCGCACCTTGGGCAGGTCGCCGTGGGCAAGGTCGGTTTTCCAGGTCGGCACACCGGGCAGACGCGCCGCATCCCAGGTGACGCGGCCATCACCGTCGCGCGTAGACAAGTAGGACATGCCGCTCTCGCCCCAGTTCACACCGCACGGCGTGTCCGGCGCCTGTCCCAGCACGATCGCCATCTTGGCCGCATCGGACCCGAGATCGGTGAGTTGCGCGTCGAGCCGGCGGCGCAACGCTGCTGCATTGTCCAGATCGGCCTGCGACGGCACGGCCCATTCGTAGGCCGCCACCTGCTCACCCGTGTTGTGCCAAAGGTGCGAATTGCGCGCCGCCTTCAGATCGCGTGCGGCCATCTCGGTCCAATGCTGTGCATCAGCCAGGCCGAGCGCCGGGTTGGTCAGGCCAGCCTGCAATTGCAGCAGTCCTACGAATTGCACCATGGTCTGGCGCGCCTTCAACTCTTGAAACCCGCCGCCGACGGTGGACAGGAAACGGCCGGTGCTGTCGTCGCCGGTGTAGATCGTCATCGGTGCCCACGACCCGCCGTTGGGAGGGCCCAGCATCAG
Organism: Burkholderiales bacterium; assembly: GCA_038326025.1. Lineage (GTDB taxonomy): Bacteria > Pseudomonadota > Gammaproteobacteria > Burkholderiales > Burkholderiaceae_C > CAISIP01. The sequence continues at coordinate 52,754 of JBBQJP010000023.1, read as the reverse complement.
CACCCGGGCGCCGTCGCGCTGCATCATCCGCTGCCATACATCAGGGTGCTCCAGGCGCATCACGCGCAGCAGCACGCTGCCCATGGAATGCGCCAGCAGGCGCACCGGCTGCTTGCTGGTCGCACGCGCGTCGAGCTTCTCTTTCACCAGCTTCGCCAGCAGCGCAGCACTCTCGCTCAGCGAGACGCGCCAGTCGAACGCTGCGGGAACGACCTCGTGCGTCGCTGCCAGATGGCCCATCAGGTCGCGGTAATAACTGTCCACCGGCCCGTCCTGCTGCACGCCGTCGACACCCATCGCGATCTTGTCGATCAGTCCGAAGATGCGCCACCAGACAAACCATTGGCGCTCGTCGCCGCGCTTGAGGTTGCTGCCCAGGATACCGGGCAATACCAGCACCGCCGGTCGCGACGGGTCTGTCGCCTGCGACCGCGCGTCGGGCAGGGCGCGCAATCCGCCTGCACTCAATCCCTGGCGCGACAGCGGGCCGATGGTGACGAAACCCTCGGGCGAGTCCTCGACCAGCGCCTTGGCGATGGCGTTGGCAGTGCGGTCATTGGTGAAATAGTGGAAGTGGTCGGTCTTGCCGCTGCGGTCGAGCAGAAACGTCGCCTTGCCTTCGGCGCGTGCGACGCCGCCATACATGGAACTGGTCTGTACGACGAGGTCGTTGTCGGTCCAGTAATAACTGTCGGCCAGCAGCGTCTTGACCCACGACACCAGCGAGTCGCCGGTGATGTCGCCGGCCACGACGCGCAAGCTGCCTGGCGCCGGTTGGTCCGTCGCGCGGTTCAGCCAGTCGATCACGGCGCTGCTGCGGCGCATTGCCTCGATGCCCGGCAGGGATTGCGGGTCGGTGCGTTCGCGCGCTACCGCGTCGGCAAAACGCACCAGTTCGGGCAGCAGCGGCAGGCCGGCGCGTTCGATCAGCCAGGCCAGCACGCTCAAATAGGCGTCAAGCCGGTTCGACGCCAGCAAGGTGCCATACGCCGGGCAGGCGACCCGCACAATGCGTTCCACCACCACCTTGCGGCTTTGCAGCAGCTGCGCCAGTTCGATCAAACCGGCCCTGTGCTTCTGGTAGTCGGCGCCCTTGAACAGGGCCAGGTCAGCGTCGCTCACCCCATGCGCGGCGCGCGCCAGCACCTCGGCCACCAGGCCGCCGCGCGAATGCGTCACCAGGTGCAGCCGCGCGCCGGCTGGCAGGGTGCGCGCCAGCGTCAGCGCGTTGTCGATCGGGCTGCGCATCACCGTGCCGTGGTCGAGCGCATAGACGCGATTGCCGTAGAACTTGAACAGCTGCGCCACCAGCCCGGAATGGTTGCGCCACCATTTGCCGAAACTCGACGCCGTGTCGACGAAGGTGCCGTGCACCAGCACCAGCGTCGGCGCGCCGGCCTCGGGCGCTGCAGGCAGATTCGCCAGCGGCATCCCGGTTTTTTTCAGGTTTTCCAGCGATTGCAGCTTGAGCGCGTACACACCCTCGTTGACCTGCGCGTCCAGCCGACGCCCGAGTTCGTTCGCCGCCAGCTTGGCCAGCACGTCCCTGGAGTCCAAGCCGACGAGTTCCAGCGCCTTGAAAGCCAGGTCGCTGGCCATTCCGCGCGATGTGCCGGCTCCGCCCTCGAAGCCGCGCCACTGGGCGTTGAGCGGCACCTGGACCACGCCTGCTCCGTCGCCGCCCTCCCCCCGCGCCGCGCCGCCGGCGGCCGACAGCTCGGCGCCGGATTGCGCGCGCAACAGGTCACGCGCATGCGCCGGATGCAGCCGCAGCCGCAGCGGCGGCCCAGAATCCTGGTCGCGCGTGCCCGGCACGCCGATCGTCAACACGACGATGTCTTCGCCGGGTTGGCTCTGCACGCGCTGCGTGTCCTGCCGCACGCTCCCGCCGCTGCGCGCCGCAGTGGCGCTGCCACCGATGCGGATACCGCGCACGCGGCCGGGCGACAGTCCAGTTGCTCCGCCGGCGCCGCCGCGTGCCGTAGAAGGTGCGCTACCTCCTGCGTTTGCGGCAGTCGTGTCGGAGGCCACTATCGGGTCGCCGACGGCGACGAAGACGATGGGGGAATCGTCGGCGTGCTTGCCGGATGGTTTGATTGTGCTGCTACCGTTGCTGTTGCTGTTGCTGTTGCTGTTGCTGTTGGCGTTGCCCTTGCTGTCTTTCGTGGTTGCCATGGTTGCTGCTCCGTTGTCGATGGGGTGCGTATGGGTGTTTTCGTGTTGCTAGGTATTACGCCTGTCTTCAAATATTCCGCGCTGGCTTGACGCGCTGGTTTACATCCCGCGAACAGGCGTGATGTCGCCCCCATCTTGCGCCGCCAAGTCCGTGGCTGCAAGACTTGCCAGGCTTGCTACCGCGTCGGGTTTCCTGCGCCCAAGATGCGTGCGTGCAGTTCCACTACCTTCCTCGTCAAGCGGCGTGCAACCGCCAGTCAGACCCTTTGCCGACCTTAGGACTCATGGCAGGCGGTGCGACACCAGTTCGAACACGTCTTTCTCGCTTTCGCTGTGGCCGGCAGTCGTGATGCGCCGCTGCATCCGCACGTAACGCTTGAGCTGCGGAACGTACCAGATCAGGTAATGCACCCGCACCGGTTCCACCCGCGCCTGCGATGAAGACCCGGTCTGCCTGCGGGTGCTCCATACCTCGACCTTGATCGCCTCGAAGCTGCCGGCCGGCACCTGGACCGATTCCCGGCCCAACACCTTGGCTTCGGAGTACCAGCCCGACCACTGCGTATCGATATCGGGTGTCGCCAGGCCGGACAGCACGCCTTGTTGCAGCAGGTCGACGAAGGCGCCGAAATACGGGCTGAACTCCGGGCCTATCGTTCCCCACGGTATGAAATCGGGCCTGTCGCCGCGTGAGCGCCGCAACTCCGAGCCCCCTGCCGTCTCGGGCTCGAGCACGTTCAGCGCATCGGTCACCACCGTGCCGACGACGGAACGCGCGACGATCTCGATGCGCCGTTTCGGACTGGTGCGCCACTTGCCCGACGAGCGGTAGATCCAGCGTTCGCCCGCCACGGGTCCGGCGGCGGGTGCGATCGCGGGCGACGTCGCGGCAGCGGTGGATGTTGCGACGTCGCCCGCTGCAACATCCGGTTTCGCCGTCGCCGTGCCGGTCGCTGCCGGTGCCGGAGTTGGCACTGGCGTCGGAGCTGGCGCTGGCGTCGGAGCTGGCGCTGGTGTCGTGATGGGTGCAGCTGCCGGTGCCCGTGCGGCCGCGGTCGCGGAAGGGTCAGGCCGCGTGGTTGCGTTTGCCACTGGCGGCATCGCGGCAAGCCGCTTGCTGGTGGTTTGGTTGCCACTGCGCGCCGTGAGCGTGAATATGGTCGGTGCATCGATCGCGACGGTCACGCAATCTTGATCGACTCTGGTGAGACTGCCCGGCCGCGGTGCGAGTTCCAGCCTGGTCGCATCGCTGACGCGGTAACAAAGGCGCACCTGGCTTCCCGCCGCTTGCACGGTGAATGCGCGAATGGTCGGCGCCGGCATGGCGTCGGGCGTCTTCGTGGGAGCAGTGTCAGGCGAAGGCGCCGGCGCGGCAGCGGGAGCCGGCGTTGGCGTTGGCGTTGGCGTTGGCGTTGGCGTTGGCGTTGGCGTTGGCGTTGGCGTTGGCGTTGGTGTTGGCGTTGGCGTTGGCGTTGGTGTCGGTGTCGGTGTCGGTGTCGGTGTCGGTGTCGGTGTCGGTGTCGGTGTTGGTGTCGGTGTTGGCTTTGGCGTCGGTGTCGGTGTCGGAACCGGAACCGGAGCGGGACTAGGCGCAACGGCAATGGCAGATTCGGCCGGCACACGGGCGGCAGAAGTTGGCGCCGCTGGCGTCGGCTGTGTTGGCCTTGCTTGCGGTTCGGGCGCCATCGCCACCACCGGTGCGGGATCGATCTTTCGGGATGCGCTTGCGCTGGATGCCGGACTGGCCGTCGCAATGGATTGAGACGGCGTTGCAGCATCCGATGTGACTTGGGCGGATTCATCTCGCGAGCGACCGAATCCCCACCAGATGGCGGCAGCAAGCAACACCAAGCCTGCCGCGACCGTCAGCCAGGTTCTGACACTTACAGCGCCATGGGAAGGGCCGAATTCCACTGCTTCGCTGCGCGCCGTGCTTCCAACCGCCTGGGCGTCGGACACGGCAGCAGACGACACGCGTGCCGTCGATGCTGCCGCAGAAGACGGTGCCGGTGACGGCGCATCCAACGCGAGAATGGTTTCGAGCGCGCGGATCAGCTCGCCTGTCGATGCCTCCCATTGCTTGTGGTCGACCTCGACCGCTTGGCGCCGCGTCAGTGCCTTGAGGTCATCGGGCAATTCGTCCACATTTGGCATCGCGGCCCTGCCCACCAGAACCGGCACGACCCGAATATTGCGCTTGAGTGCGGTAGCAGTTTCTAGTCGGACAAAGTCACGGGGGTCGTCGAGCCGACGTCGACCCGAGGCATCTGTTGTCGTGGCCCATTCATCTCCGATCATGACGATCAAGACCCGGCAGGAGCCGACGGCCTGCTCGATGGCCTCGACAAAATCGAGGCCAGGCGCGATGCCCTCGACATCCATGAACACGCGCTCCGGCCCGAAATGCCCCGCCAGACGGTCGTACAGCCGTCCGGAATAGCCGGCTGAATCTTCGCGCCGATAGCTGATGAAGATGCCGTTCATGGAAACATTGCGCCCCCTTCCGCTACGCTAGTCTGATTGGACCCGGTCCGCGGTACTGCCCGCACCGCGCCCGCATTCGCCGAGTCCCTGTTTCACGCAATGATGGGGCAAGCGGGACCATGGCGCAACTCTGATGCGCGACAAGCTGCATTGCAGAACCACATCGACACCGCTCCGGGACCGCAGCACACGCGCAAATATCAGCGGTTCAGGGTCTGATACTCGAAAACATGCTGGAAGGTGTAAGCCAACGCCGACACCAGCGCCGTCGTGCCGATGAACATTGCCACAACCACCATGCAGATCGTGAACCATCGGGTAACCCCCGCTGCCGCATCCGGATCGCCGGCTGGGTTGAAACGCTGGTTCCAGCGTTCGGCCGACGTCAGGCCATAAACAATGGCTGTCAGCGCACAGGCGGCGAAAACGAAACCCAACACAGGCGTCAATAACCAGGCGATCTGGTCATCGACACCCAACTGCCGTGTCCGCAGCACGCCAACGACCCCCACCAGCGTAGGAAGCGGCAACAGCCAACCCCAGACATCACGCCAACCATGGAGGTAGAACCGGTGCAGGCCCAGTGGGCCGCCCAGCAAGGCGAGCAAGGTCGCGACAGACTTGTTTTTCATGGATGAATTGTCAACCCGATCCGGGCCCCAAGCCGCCGACCGGATAAGGCCGACGTAACCGGTCCGGGTGGTCAATGGCCAGCCGCGCCCGATACACCGTCAGTTCACTGCGCCACACGCAGCAATTCGACGCAGGCAAACTTTCGGGTGCAAGTGCGGGCGCGTGACGCCGCCAGATCCGGCAACGGCCGCGCTGCCACCGGATCTGCGGCTGTCCCGGTCATCAACTCGCCGTGGAGGTTTCCTTGACGCCGGCCGCAGCGTCGGTGAATGTCTCAATGCGGTCGAAGTTCAGGTACTTGTAGATCGTGTCACTGGACGCGGTCAGCACACCCATGTCGACCATGTACTCCTCCTTGGTCGGAATACGACCGAGTTTCGAGCAGATCGCCGCCAGTTCGGCCGAGCCAAGGTACACATTGGAGTTTTTGCCCAGACGATTCGGAAAGTTGCGCGTGGAAGTGCTGAACACCGTTGCACCTTCCTTGACCTGTGCCTGGTTGCCCATGCACAAGCTGCAGCCCGGCATCTCCATACGGGCGCCGGCGCTGCCGAGCACGCCGTAATGGCCCTCTTCGGTCAGTTGCTGCGCATCCATTTTGGTAGGCGGCGCCATCCAGAGCTTGACCGGAATATCGCGCTTGTTTTCGAGCAGCTTGGAGGCCGCGCGGAAGTGACCGATATTGGTCATGCAACTGCCGATGAACACCTCGTCGATTTTGGCGCCAGCGACCTCACTGAGGGTCTTGACGTCGTCGGGGTCGTTGGGGCAAGCCACGATGGGTTCATGCACGTCTGCCAGATCGATCTCGATCACTGCCGCATACTCGGCATTCGCATCGGCCTTCATCAGCAGCGGATCGGCCAGCCAGGCCTCCATCGCCTTTATACGGCGTTCGATCGTGCGCACATCCGAGTATCCATTGGCAATCATCCATTTGAGCATCGTGACGTTGCTAGTGATGTATTCGACGATCGGAGCCTTGTCCAGATGCACCGTGCAACCGGCGGCCGAACGCTCTGCCGAAGCATCGCTGAGTTCGAATGCCTGCTCCACTTTCAGATCGGGCAGACCTTCGATCTCAAGGATGCGACCGGAGAAAATGTTCTTCTTGCCTTGTTTGGCAACCGTCAACAGCCCGGCACGAATGGCATACAACGGGATGGCATTGACCAGGTCACGCAGGGTCACGCCCGGCTGCAACTTGCCTTTGAACCGCACCAGTACGCTTTCGGGCATGTCCAGCGGCATCACACCGGTGGCGGCGCCAAAGGCCACCAGGCCGGAACCGGCCGGGAAGCTGATGCCGATCGGGAAACGGGTGTGGCTGTCACCACCGGTACCCACGGTGTCAGGCAACAACATCCGATTGAGCCAGCTGTGGATGATGCCGTCTCCCGGGCGCAAACTGATGCCTCCGCGATTGCTGATGAAATCCGGCAACTCGTGGTGCATCTTGACATCGACCGGTTTCGGATACGCAGCGGTGTGGCAGAACGACTGCATCACCAGGTCGGCACTGAAACCCAGACACGCCAGGTCCTTGAGTTCATCGCGTGTCATCGGGCCGGTGGTGTCTTGCGATCCGACCGAGGTCATGCGCGGCTCGCAGTAAGTGCCGGGGCGAACGCCCTGGCCTTTCGGCAGTCCGACCGCACGCCCGACCATCTTCTGCGCCAACGTGAAACCCGCCTTGCTGACGGCAGGATTCTGCGGCAGGCGGAACAAGGTGCTCGGAGCCAGACCCAGCGCTTCACGCGCCTTGGCCGTCAAACCGCGGCCGATGATCAGCGGAATTCGGCCACCGGCACGCACTTCGTCGAACAACACATCGCTCTTGAGCTGGAACTCGGCGATCACCTTGCCATCCTTGAGCGCTTTTCCGTCATATGGACGCAGTTCAACCACGTCGCCCATTTCCATCTGGCTCACATCGAGTTCGATTGGCAGCGCGCCCGAATCTTCCATCGTGTTGTAGAAAATTGGCGCAATCTTGCCGCCGAGGCAGACGCCTCCAAAGCGCTTGTTCGGCACAAACGGGATGTCTTGACCAGTGAACCAAAGCACCGAATTCGTCGCCGACTTGCGGCTCGAACCGGTACCCACAACGTCACCGACATAGGCCACCTGGTTGCCGCGCGCAAGCAACTCCCCGATGAACTTGACCGGACCGCGTTTGCCCTCCTGCTCGGGCTCGATGCCGGGACGCGGATTCTTGTGCATGGCCAATGCATGCAACGGGATGTCGGGCCGACTCCAGGCATCGGGTGCCGGAGACAGATCGTCGGTATTGACCTCGCCCGCCACCTTGAAGATGCTGACCGTAATGCTTTTTGGCACCTCCGGACGGCTGGTGAACCACTCGCCGTCGGCCCAGCTTTGCAGGACCGCTTTGGCATGCGCATTGCCCTTGTCTGACTTTTCCTTTACATCATGGAATTGATCGAACATCAGCAGTGTATTTTTCAAGCCTTGCGCCGCCACGGCAGCCAGTTCCCCGTCGTCCAACAGGTCCACCAATGGACTGATGTTGTAGCCACCCAGCATGGTGCCCAGCAGTTCCGTGGCTTTCTCACGGCTGATCAGCGCGCATTTTTCGGTGCCATGGGCCACGGCCGCCAGGTAGCTGGCTTTGACCTTGGCGGCATCGTCGACGCCGGCCGGAACGCGTTGCGTCAACAGTTCGACCATCTCGGCGCCGTCACCTGCCGAAGTCGTCTTGAGCTGCTCCACCAATTCGGCCACCTGTTCGGCCGACAAAGGCAAGGGCGGGATTCCCAGCGCAGCGCGCTCTGCAACGTGGGCACGGTAGTTCTCCAACATGTTTCTCACTCCTGATCAATTACTGAATTTGGTTAGGGTTGCGGCGGGCCGTAGATCGGTCGATCGCTTCATTTCTTTACGACTTCGGTCGGTGCCGCACTGTCCAGCACGCTGGCCTGCGGCGTCTTGCGCAGTTCCTCGGCCACCTGCAGCTGGACCGTACTCTGGCATTCATCGGCGATGCGCCGGCCCTGCTTCTGATTCATCAACATCGATTTGTTGGCAAGTTGAAGCCAGACAATACCGGCAGCTTTGTCTTCGAGCCTGATCGCACCGGTGGTGGTCAGTTCCGGCGACAGGCGGTAACGCAGTTTGCCAATGCGAAGATTAAAAAATCCGATCGCGGCGGGATCGGCCTCCAGCATCACGGTCTGGCCCAACTCGCAAGGCAAGGTGCCCACCTGAACCTTAAGTGCGGTTTCGAGATGCGCCGCGGTCAACACCGCGTTTTGAGCCATCGCGGCGGACGCAAGCAGCAACGATGCTGCCATGCCAAGACATGTTTTCATGACCGGAATCCTCGCAGTTGGGAGAACCGCATTATTGCAACGCCAGACCAAAATGTCGCCTTGCAGTCTGTGGAAGTGGCTGACCTGTGCGAAACGCACGCTCCAGCACATGCCAGAACAGGCGATAACTCGCCCTGTCGTGCAACTGGCCCTGGTAGGCAATGGGCGCCCACTGGGCGCTCTGGGCACGGTCGATGATCTCGGCTGCCACCGCAACATCACTTGCACGTGGGGCAAAAGCCGACAGGATCGGCCTGATCTGGTCCGGGTGGATGCTCCACATTCTGGTGAACCCCAGCTGAGCAGAGGCTATTCGGGCTGCTTTTTCAATCACTGCCGCATCGCGGAATTCGGTAACTACACAATGGGACGGCGCCTTGCCATGCGCGTGGCAGGCAGATGCAATCTCAAGTTTTGCGCGAACCACCAGAGGATGCGAGAACTGGCCGTCGCCGGACATTCCATCGGCCGGGATAGCGCCGCCATGGGCCGACACGAAGTCCATCAGCCCGAAACTGATGGACTGCACGCGCGGGTGTGCCGCAATCTCGAACGCCCGGTGCACCGCTGCCGGTGACTCGATCAACACATGCAAAGGCAAGGCCTGCGCAAGCGCATCAGATGTGGCCTGCGCCAGCGCCTGCACGGCGCGGTCGACATCGTCCACAGACTCCACCTTGGGAATCATCAGGTGACTCAACAAGGCGCCCGCGCCGCGGGCAATCGTCAAAACATCGGCGTCAAACGCCGGGTGGTCCACCGGATGAACCCGCACGGCCACACGGGGCCGTGTGATTTCGCCTACCGGATGGTCCAGACCTGGCGTCGAACGGATCAGGTCGACCACGCACTCGGCATGCTCCTGCTCTGCACCGACCGGCGCCCCGTCTTCGCAGTCGAGAGTGACATCGAATACGCAGGCGCCGAACTCCTCAATCAGCTCGGCCTGCAGCGCCAGGCTCTTGCGCATGCGCGCCGGAACACCGCTGTAGTGGTCACACACGGGCAGAAAGCCCGTGGTGGCCTGGGCACCCAGCAGGACGTCGCGCGGATGCTGCACGAACGATCTACAGCAAGTGCGCCACGCCGGCCTGCTCTTCCTGCAACTCCTTGAGCGTCTTGTTGATGCACTCCTGGCTGAAAGCATCGATGTCCAGACCCTCGACCAATTTGTACTCTCCGCCTTCGCAGGTGACCGCAAAACCGAACATGGTGTCCTTCGGAATGCCGTACTGACCGTCCGAGGCGATACCCATCGTGACCCATTTGCCCTGCGTTCCAAGCGCCCAGTCATGCATATGGTCGATGGCCGCATTGGCCGCCGACGCCGCCGAAGAGACCCCCCGCGCGGCAATGATGGCAGCGCCACGCTTGCCCACGGTCGGCAGGAAGGTGTTGGCGTTCCACTCCTGGTCGTTGATCATGTCCTTGACACCTTCGCCCTTGATCGTGGCGAAACGGTAGTCGGCATACATGGTTGGCGAGTGATTGCCCCAGACCACCAGTTTCTCGATGTCGGACACTGCCTTGCCGGTTTTTGCCGCGATCTGGCTGAGCGCACGATTGTGGTCCAGTCGCAGCATGGCGGTGAAGTTGCGGCGCGGCAGATCGGGCGCGCTCTTCATGGCGATATAGGCATTCGTGTTGGCGGGGTTGCCCACCACCAGCACCTTGACATTGCGGCTGGCGACCGCATTGAGCGCCTTGCCCTGCGCCGTGAAAATCTGGGCATTGGCAGCCAGCAGATCCGAACGCTCCATCCCGGGGCCACGCGGACGGGCACCTACCAGCAACGCGTAGTCGGTGTCCTTGAACGCGGTCATCGGGTCACCATGGGCCTCCATGCCGACGAGCAGCGGGAATGCGCAGTCCTGAAGCTCCATCATCACACCCTTGAGCGCGTTTTGCGCCTTCTCGTCAGGGATCTCCAGCAATTGCAGGATCACCGGCTGGTCGGCACCCAGCATGGCGCCACTGGCGATACGAAACAGCAACGCATATCCAATCTGACCCGCGGCACCAGTGACAGCAACGCGAACGGGTTTCTTACTCATGAGCTTGACTCCAGAAAAGTGAGGGAACCGGAACAGGTGCGCAAGCGCAGCGCTCCCGCGCACCCGTCAAAACCCAGCGAGTTTACCTTTGAACTTCCCGCTCGGTCAATTTGTCTTATGTCTTATATAAGATATGATTCGGCCCACTTCCGCTCCGTGTTTGGCATGGGTTGCGCAAGCCCGATAGCCATGCAGACCACACCCCTCACTGACCCGGCCAACGACCTGCCGTCCCATACGGCTGGCGCGGGTGCGCCGTCGTTCAGTCCGCTGTATCGGCAGATCAAGGGGCTGATCCTCAGGAGTCTGCAGGCCGGTGAATGGAAACCGGGCGAGTCCATCCCCAGCGAGATGGACCTGGCCGCGCGGTTTCGCGTCAGCCAGGGCACGGTGCGCAAGGCGATCGACGAGTTGGCCGCCGAGAACCTGCTGGTGCGGCGCCAGGGCAAGGGCACCTTCGTTGCCACCCATTCCGAGCAGCATGTCCAGTATCGATTTCTCAAGCTAGTGCCCGACTTCGGCGATGTAGGCCAGGAGGGACCCGCCGAGCGCGAAATCGTCGATTGCCGGCGCCAGCGCGCCAGCGCGGATGTGGCACGGGCCCTCGCCCTGCACACTGGCGACGCCGTACTGCAGGTTCGACGGGTCTTGTCACTGGCGCATGAGCCCACCATCCTGGAGGACATCTGGTTGCCGGGAACGCCGTTCAAGGGACTGACCGCCACACGCCTAGCCGCCTACGACGGACCGATGTACGCCTTGTTCGAAACAGAATTCGGCGTGCGCATGGTCCGGGCGCAGGAGCAGATCCGGGCCGTTCTGCCGGACCAGGACCAGGCCCGATTGCTGCAGGTGACAACCACGACCGCACTGCTCAGCGTCGAGCGTGTGGCTTTCACCTATGATGGCAAGCCGATGGAAATGCGCCGCGGCCTGTACCGGACCGACAAGCACTACTATCGCAACGAGCTGCAATGAGCCACGAGCACCGTCGCGCAACAATCCCCTGCGCGGAAAAAGCGCTTGTTGCAAGCGGCACGTCAGCAGATCGGGTTCGAATAGAATTTTTTCCTTGGCGCAATCAGATGAAACCCCCAGATCCGACGAGAAAACAAACCCATGAATGAACTGGACCCCAGCGCACGCGCTTCACGCCCCGTGTTTCGCAACATCAACGCATTCACGGATCTTCCGAGCTATCGCCTGCCGTTGGCCGGCCTGGTCTCCATCCTGCACAGGATCAGCGGAGCGCTGATGTTCCTGCTGCTGCCGTTCATCATCTGGATGTTCGACATGTCGGTGTCTTCGGAAATTTCCTATGCGCGGCTGATGCACGCGTTTGGCGCCGTCGGCAGCGGATGGTTCCTGAAATTGATTGCGCTGGCACTGATATGGGCCTATCTGCACCACCTGATTGCCGGCCTGCGCCATCTGTGGATGGACATGAGCCATGCCGCCGTGAGCAAGGAGTTTGGTCGCATTTCGGCTGCCACGACGCTGGTCGTCAGTATCCTGCTGACCGTGGTCCTGGGCGCAAAGCTCTTCGGCCTGTACTGATCGCATCCAGATCCCCGGTATTACCGGGTGCCTTGCGCTTCAGACGCGTTGGCACCCCCGATTGAAAGGAAAACACTTCATGGCAGTCAATTTCGGTACCCGCCGCATCGTGGTCGGCGCGCACTACGGCCTGCGAGACTGGCTCAGCCAGCGCGTCACGGCCGGCCTGATGGCAGTTTTCACCTTTGTCGTGCTGGCGCAGGTTCTGCTGACCCGCGGCGAACTCGGATACAACGGCTGGGCCGGCATCTTCGCCGCGCAGTGGATGAAAGTCCTGACCTTCGTGGTCATCCTGGCCCTGCTCTACCACGTCTGGGTAGGCATTCGGGACATCTGGATGGATTACGTGCAATCTGTTTCCGTGCGCCTGCTGCTGCAGGTGGTCTCGATTGCCTGGCTCGTCGGCTGCGCCGGCTGGGCCATCCAGGTGCTCTGGCGGCTTTGAGGCGCGACCCGCGAAACCCACTACATTGCGACCCCATTCATGACCAAAACCATCTCCAAACGCAAATTCGATGTTGTCATCGTCGGAGCCGGCGGCTCCGGGATGCGCGCATCGCTGCAACTCGCCCGCGCCGGCCTCAATGTTGCTGTGTTGTCCAAAGTATTCCCCACACGCTCGCATACCGTGGCGGCGCAAGGCGGCATCGGTGCCTCGCTTGGCAACATGAACGAGGACAACTGGCACTACCACTTCTACGACACCGTCAAGGGCTCTGACTGGCTCGGCGACCAGGACGCGATCGAATTCATGTGTCGCGAGGCGCCCAAGGTTGTTTATGACCTGGAGCACATGGGCATGCCGTTTGACCGCAATCCGGACGGCACGATTTACCAGCGCCCGTTTGGCGGCCACACTGCCAACTACGGAGAGAAATCCGTCGAGCGCGCTTGCGCCGCAGCCGACCGCACCGGTCATGCCATGCTCCATACGCTGTATCAGCAGAACGTCAAGGCCAAGACCGCCTTCTTCGTTGAATGGATGGCACTCGACCTGATCCGTGACGCCGAAGGCGATGTGGTCGGTGTGACCGCATTGGAAATGGAAACCGGCGACCTGCACATCCTGGAAGCCAAAACCACGATGCTGGCCACCGGCGGGGCTGGCCGCATCTTTGCGGCGTCCACCAACGCCTTCATCAACACCGGCGACGGTCTGGGCATGGCAGCGCGTGCCGGCCTGGCGCTCGAGGACATGGAGTTCTGGCAGTTCCACCCGACCGGTGTTGCCGGCGCCGGCGTGTTGCTGACCGAAGGTTGCCGTGGCGAAGGTGCGATTCTGGTCAACAGCAGCGGCGAGCGTTTCATGGAACGGTATGCCCCGACCCTCAAGGATCTGGCCCCACGCGATTTTGTGTCGCGCTGCATGGACCAGGAGATCAAGGAAGGCCGTGGTTGTGGTCCGAACAAGGACTACGTGCTGCTCAAGCTCGACCACCTGGGCGCCGACACCATCATGAAACGCCTGCCCTCGGTACACGAGATCGGCGTCAACTTCGCCAACGTGGATGTCACGCGCGAGGCCATTCCGGTGGTGCCGACCATCCACTACCAGATGGGAGGCATTCCGACCAACATCAACGGTCAGGTCGTCATGCAGAAGGACGGCAACGACAACACGCCAGTGCAAGGGCTGTACGCGGTGGGCGAATGCTCCTGCGTCAGCGTGCATGGTGCCAACCGCCTGGGCACGAATTCGCTGCTCGACCTGCTGGTGTTCGGCCGCGCGGCAGGCAACCATATTGTCGAATTCCACAACAAGAACAAGGTGCACAAGCCATTGCCGGCCGACGCCGCCGATCAGACGCAGGTACGCCTGGCCCGGCTCGACGACGCCAAGGGTGGTGAATACGCACAAGACGTGGCCAACGACATTCGCAGCACCATGCAGGCCCATGCCAGCGTGTTCCGCACCCAGGCCAAACTGGACCAGGGAGTGACGGCCATCGCCGCGCTGCGCGAGCGCGTGGCGAACATCGACCTCAAGGACAAGTCCCAGATTTTCAACACCGCGCGCATCGAAGCACTTGAAGTCGAGAACCTGATCGAGGCGGCCCAGGCGACCATCGTGTCGGCGGCGGCACGGCGCGAGAGCCGTGGCGCCCATACGGTCGACGACTACGGCGACACGCCCGAGCATCCGAACGGCCGCAATGATGCGCAATGGATGAAACACAGCCTGTGGTACCGCGACGGCAACGAACTGCGTTACAAGGCCGTGCAACTCAAACCACTGACGGTCGACTCCGTCCCGCCCAAGGTTCGCACTTTCTGAGCGCGCCACCGATTTTTTGATCGTGCCCCTATCGCGCAGGTGACCCAGTCACCTGCCGACCCGACCGGAGTTCAACATGCAAAAACGTACGTTCAAGATCTATCGCTACGATCCAGACAAGGACACCAAGCCCTACATGCAGACCATCGAGGTCGAACTCGACGGCAATGAACGCATGTTGCTCGATGCCCTGATGAAGCTCAAGGCCGTCGACCCCAGCATCTCGTTCCGACGCTCCTGCCGTGAGGGTGTATGCGGCTCCGACGCCATGAATATCAACGGCAAGAACGGCCTGGCCTGCCTGACCAACATGCTGACCTTGCCCGGTGTGATCACGCTCAAGCCGCTGCCGGGTCTGCCGGTCGTTCGCGATCTGATCGTCGACATGACCCAGTTCTTTACCCAGTACAACTCGATCAAGCCTTACTTGATCAACGACAACGTGCCTCCCGAGAAGGAGCGGCTGCAAAGCCCGCAGGAGCGCGAAGAGCTCAACGGGCTGTACGAGTGCATCCTGTGCGCCAGTTGCTCGACCAGCTGTCCCAGCTTCTGGTGGAACCCCGACAAGTTCGTCGGGCCGGCCGGGTTGCTGCAGGCATACCGCTTCATCGCCGACAGCCGCGACGAGGCGACCGGCGAGCGTCTGGACAACCTGGAAGACCCCTATCGCCTGTTCCGCTGCCACACGATCATGAACTGTGTCGACGTCTGCCCCAAAGGGCTGAATCCGACCGTGGCGATCGGCAAGATCAAGGAAATGATGGTTTACCGGACGGTTTGAACCGTCCGGGATCAGGAGACAAATTTTGGCAACCCTTGCCCCGGAACCCCTGCTGGACGAACGGGCATTGAGCAAGCTGCGTTGGAGGTGCCGGCGCGGCATGCTGGAGAACGACCTGTTCCTGGAACGGTTCTTTCTGCGGCACGGTCAAACCTTGACTGAACGGCACGGACGGGCACTGACCCACCTGATGGACCTGAGTGACAATGACCTGTTGGACCTGCACCTCGCGCGCAGGGCACTGGCAGATGTAGATGCAGGGCTGGACGACCCGGATGTAGTCGAGGTCCTGGCCATGTTGAGAGAATCTAACTGAAAGGGTGAATTATGAAATTGGCTGACAACAAAGCGACGCTGTCGTTCAGCAATGGATCTCCAAACATCGAGTTTCCCGTCTATACCGGAACCATGGGGCCGGACGTAGTCGACATCCGCAAGCTGTATGGGCAGACCGGAATGTTCACCTATGACCCCGGTTTCATGTCGACCGCAGCGTGCGAGTCGGCGATAACCTACATCGATGGCGACAAGGGCGAACTGCTGTACCGCGGTTATCCGATCGAACAGTTGGCGACCAACTGCGACTTCATGGAGACCTGCTACCTGCTCTTGTACGGGGACCTGCCCAACCAGGCCGCCAAGACCGAGTTCAATGACCTGGTCACCAAGCACACGATGGTGCATGAGCAGATGCATTTCTTTGTGCGTGGTTTCCGTCGCGACGCACACCCGATGGCCATCCTGACCGGTCTGGTCGGCGCCCTATCGGCCTTCTACCATGACAGCACCGACATCCACAATCCGGAGCACCGCAAGATCTCGGCCATCCGGCTGATCGCCAAAATGCCGACGCTGGTCGCTATGGCGTACAAGTACAACGCGGGCCAGCCGTACATGTATCCGCGCAACAACCTGAGCTATGCAGGCAACCTGCTGCACATGATGTTCGCCAATCCGTGTGAAGAATACGTTGTCAACCCGGTGATCGAGCGCGCGCTCGACCGCATCTTCATCCTGCATGCCGACCATGAGCAAAATGCGTCGACATCAACTGTGCGGTTGTGCGGCAGCTCGGGCACCAACCCATTCGCAGCCATCGCCGCAGGCGTCGCCTGTCTGTGGGGCCCGGCACACGGAGGCGCAAACGAGGCCGCCCTGAAAATGCTGGAAGAAATCCAGGTCATGGGTGGCGTCGAGAAAATCGGCGAATTCATCAACCAGGTCAAGGACAAGAACTCCAGCGTCAAACTGATGGGTTTTGGTCACCGGGTCTACAAGAACTACGATCCCCGTGCCAAGCTGATGCAGGAATCCTGCAAGGAAGTCCTCAGCGCCCTGGGCCTGGAGAACGACCCCCTGTTCAAGCTGGCCATGGCGCTGGAAAAGATTGCCCTGGAAGACGACTACTTCGTGCAACGCAAGCTGTATCCGAACGTCGACTTTTACTCCGGCATCGTGCAACGCGCGATCGGCATCCCGACATCGATGTTCACCGCCATCTTCGCCTTGGCCCGCACGGTCGGCTGGATTGCCCAACTCGACGAGATGATCGGTGACCCTGACTACAAGATCGGCCGCCCGCGCCAGTTGTTCACCGGCGCGGCGCAACGCGACGTGGTGGCCGTCGGCAAACGCTGACCCGAACCGTCACTCGCCGAGTGACATGCGCCGCCCGCCCGTGAGGGGGGCGGCGTAAAATCGCGCCATACCGGAAGAAAAGCCATGAGCCGCACGCTGTACGACAAGATCTGGGACGAGCACGTCGTCCATACCGAGGAAGACGGCACGTCCGTCCTCTATATCGACCGACACCTGGTGCATGAGGTCACCAGCCCGCAAGCCTATGAGGGTTTGCGCCAGGCCGGCCGCAAGGTCTGGCGCGTCAGTTCGGTGGTGGCGACAGCCGACCACAACACGCCCACCACGGGCTGGGAGCTCGGCTACGATGGCATCACCGACCCGATCAGCCGGGAACAGATCACCACACTGGACGCCAATATCGCGCAATATGGCGCGGCCGCGTACTTTCCCTTCCTGTCCAAGCGCCAAGGCATCGTTCATGTGATCGGCCCGGAAAACGGCGCCACGCTGCCTGGCATGACGGTTGTCTGCGGCGATTCGCATACGTCTACCCACGGTGCGTTCGGCGCGCTGGCGCATGGCATTGGAACCAGTGAAGTCGAACACGTGCTGGCCACGCAGACCCTGCTGGCCAAGAAGGCCAAGAACATGCTGGTTCGCGTCGAAGGCGTGTTGCCGGCGGGCTGTGTCGCCAAGGACATCGTGCTGGCCATCATCGGCCGTATCGGCACAGCCGGCGGCACGGGCTACACCATCGAATTTGCCGGCGCGGCGATTCGTGCGCTGAGCGTGGAAGGCCGCATGACGGTCTGCAACATGGCCATCGAAGCGGGCGCGCGTGCAGGCCTGGTTGCCGTCGACCAGAAGACCATCGACTACGTCAAGGGCCGTCCATTGGCTCCGACCGGTGTTGCCTGGGACCACGCAGCCGCATATTGGCGCACGCTGCAATCGGACCCGGATGCCAAATTCGACACCGTGGTCGATCTCGATGCTTCGAGCATCGTGCCGCAGGTGACATGGGGCACCTCTCCGGAGATGGTGCTGGGTGTGGATGGCCACGTACCAGACCCGGACAAGGAAAAGGACGCCAGCAAGCGCGACGCAATCGAGCGGGCACTGATCTATATGGGCCTGGAGCCCGGCAAAGCCTTGAACGACATCTATGTCGACAAAGTCTTCATCGGCTCATGCACCAATAGCCGGATCGAAGACATGCGCGAAGCCGCAGCGATGGTCAAAAAGATGGGCCAGAAAGTCGCCAGAAATGTCAAGCTGGCCATGGTGGTACCGGGCTCCGGGCTGGTCAAACAGCAGGCGGAGAAAGAAGGATTACACGAAATTTTCAAGGCCGCCGGCTTCGAATGGCGTGAGCCCGGCTGTTCCATGTGTCTGGCCATGAATGCCGATCGGCTTGAGCCAGGCGAGCGTTGCGCCTCCACCAGCAATCGCAACTTCGAAGGTCGCCAGGGAGCTGGCGGGCGGACCCATCTGGTCAGCCCTGCCATGGCGGCAGCGGCTGCGGTGCACGGCCACTTCATCGATATCCGCAGGTTCATCTGAGAGCCAATCCGAAAATCGTGAAACTTTTCCTGCTTTTCGCCAAGGCGCCACAGCGGATTGTTGCAATTGCCGGATGCAAAACCGTGCACGATATGCGGCAACACCAACATGAGGCCGGTGAAAAGTTCAGGACGTCGTAAAGAAGAAGTGATGCAGAAATTTACCGTACACAAGGGCCTGGTTGCGCCGATGGATCGCGAGAACGTCGACACCGACGCGATCATTCCCAAGCAGTTCCTCAAGTCGATTCGCAAGACCGGATTTGGCGAGAACCTGTTCGACGCCTGGCGCTACCTGGATCCGGGATTTCCGGGCCAGGACCCGAAGAGCCGCAAGCCCAATCCCGACTTCGTGCTGAATCAGCCACGCTACGCCGGAGCCTCGATCTTGCTGGCACGCAAGAACTTCGGCTGCGGTTCGTCACGTGAACACGCGCCCTGGGCGCTGGACCAGTACGGTTTTCGTGCCATCCTGGCGCCCAGTTTCGCTGACATCTTCTTCAACAACAGCTTCAAGAACGGCCTGCTGCCGATCGTGCTGTCCGAAGCCAAAATCGGCATGCTGTTCGACGCGGTTGCCGCTTATCCTGGCTACAGCCTGACGGTCGATCTCGAGCGCCAGGTCATCGTACAGCCGCAGGGCGAAGAAATCGCCTTTGACGTCCAGGCGTTTCGCAAGTACTGTCTGCTCAACGGTTTCGACGACATCGGCCTGACCTTGCGTCATGCCGACAAGATCAAGGCGTTTGAAGCCGAGCGCTTGGCCGCCAAACCCTGGCTGGCCCATACTTTTTCTTGACATGAGGTGCCACCATGCAGAAATACTTGTTTGCCATGTTGTTATCTGCGGGGTGTATCGTTCAACCGGCGCATGCGGGAATACTGGAAGACCTGCTTTCGGTGCCGGCCATCCAGTCACTGCTGGGTCGCCTGCCTGAGCTGCCCATCATCACGCGCAACTGCGCCGACCCGGCATTCAAGCAACGCAATGCGACGTTCTGCCAGCAGGCCGAAGATGCGGCGCGCCTCGCGAACATGCCGGCAGAGTTGCGTCTGCTGATGGCACAACCCAGGGCGGCAGCATCGTTGCGCGAACTGTGCCTGGCCGCGGTAGGGAGGCCAATGCAGAACAGCTACCTGTGCGCCGAGTTGACCAAGGCGGAAACTGGATTCGACTCGCTCATCGAGCAACGCCGCCGTTTGCTGCAGGAACAAAACCGCGAATCACCGGGCTGAGCAGCCTAATTTTTGACAACCGATGGAATTGACAACACGACCATGAAGATAGCGATCCTTCCCGGCGACGGCATTGGCACAGAAATAGTTGCGCAGGCCGTCAAGGTCCTGGGCGCACTGGACCTGAAATTCGAAACCGAAACAGCCCTGGTGGGTGGCGCTGCCTACGAGGCCCATGGTCACCCGCTGCCGGAATCGACACTGAAATTGGCCAAGCAATCCGACGCCATCCTTTTTGGCGCCGTGGGCGACTGGAAATATGACAAGCTCGAGCGGTCTCTGCGCCCGGAGCAGGCCATTCTGGGACTGCGCAAGGCACTGGGCCTGTTTGCCAACCTGCGTCCGGCAATCTGTCATGCGCCTTTGGTGGGTGCCTCCAGCCTCAAACCCGAACTGATCGCAGGCCTGGACCTGCTCATCATTCGCGAACTGACTGGTGACATCTATTTTGGTCAGCCGCGGGGTCGGCGCACCGCGACCGACGGACACTTCCCCGGCAGTGAGGAAGCTTTCGACACCATGCGTTATTCGCGCCCGGAGATCGAACGCATTGCGCATGTGGCCTTCCAGGCGGCGCGCAAACGTGGCAAGAAGGTCACCAGCGTGGACAAGGCCAACGTGCTCGAAACCTTCCAGTTCTGGAAGGATGTGGTGACAGAAGTCGGCCTCGAATACCCCGATGTCACGCTCGACCACATGTATGTCGACAACGCCGCCATGCAACTGGTCAAGGCACCCAAGAAGTTCGACGTGATTGTCACCGGCAACATGTTCGGAGACATCCTCAGCGACGAGGCTGCGATGCTGACCGGATCGATCGGAATGTTGCCGTCGGCCAGCCTGAACGCCAGCAACCAGGGCCTGTACGAACCCAGCCATGGCAGTGCACCGGATATTGCCGGCCAGGGCATCGCGAATCCGCTGGCGACGATCATGAGCGCGGCCATGATGCTGCGCTTCAGTTTGAACCAGGCCGAAGCCGCCGATCGCATCGAAGCCGCCGTGGCCCAGGTGCTCGAACAAGGCCTGCGCACCGCTGATATCTACAGCGAGGGTACGACCAAGGTCGGTACTGTCGAAATGGGGGAAGCGGTTGTCAAGGTTTTGCGGGGTTGAATCCCCTACAATCGGGCGATGTTTTCCATGGCAAACCGTCGCTCCAGCGCGGCGTCCGCGCGGCAACGTGACCGTTTGCCAACTGGCTCGTCCATTACCAAGACGACCACCACCAAAGGCTGAAGCAGCCCGGTTCGTCGCGCCCTACCCGGCTGGACGAGCCGGACAGCTGAATGGCTCCCAATATTCAGTTTGACAAAGGGTGATGCAAATGAGCGGCGCAAGGAAAGTAACAGGTCTGGTCGGCTGGCGCGGCATGGTGGGCTCCGTGCTGATGGATCGCATGCAGGCCGAGGGCGACTTCGACCTGATCGATCCGATCTTCTTTTCGACCTCCAATGCCGGTGGTGCTGCCCCGGCCTACGGCAAGTCTGGCGAGCAGCTTCAGGACGCCATGGACATTGCCGCTCTCAAGCGTTGCGACGTCATCATCACAGCCCAGGGTGGCGACTACACCAGTGCTGTTTTCGGCAAGCTGCGCAGCGCAGGCTGGAACGGTCACTGGATCGACGCGGCCTCGAGCCTGCGCATGCAGGAAGATGCTGTCATCATTCTTGATCCTGTCAACATGCCGGTAATCCAGGCCGCGATGGCCAAAGGCGGGCGCAACTGGATCGGTGGCAACTGCACCGTCAGCTGCATGCTGATGGGTGTGGGCGCGTTGTTCAAGGCCGATCTGGTCGAATGGATGAGTTCCATGACCTATCAGGCAGCCTCGGGTGGTGGCGCGCAACACATGCGCGAGTTGCTGACCCAGTATGGCAGCCTGAACTCTGAGGTGCGCAGTTTGCTCGACGATCCGCGCTCGGCCATTCTGGAAATCGACCGCAAGGTGCTGGCCCGGCAGCAGTCGATGAACGCTGCTGAGACCGCCAACTTCGGCGTGCCGCTCGGTGGCAGTCTGATCCCCTGGATCGACAAGGATCTGGGTGACGGCATGAGCAAAGAAGAATGGAAAGGTGGCGCCGAAAGCAACAAGATCCTCGGGCGAGGCCCGGGCTTCGAGTCCGCTGCCATTCCGGTGGATGGTTTCTGTGTCCGCGTCGGCGCGATGCGCTGCCACAGCCAGGCGCTGACATTCAAGCTGAAAAAGAACGTTCCTGTCGCGGATATCGAGGCAATGATCGCGGCCGACAATGCCTGGGCCAAGGTGGTTCCTAACAATCGGGAAGCAACGATGGCGCAACTGACTCCGGTCGCGGTGACCGGGACGATGGATATTCCAGTTGGTCGGATCCGTAAACTGGCCATGGGTCCAGAATACGTCGGCGCCTTCACGATCGGCGACCAGTTATTGTGGGGCGCGGCCGAACCCTTGCGCCGCATGTTGCGCATTTTGCTCGAACGCTGAGCACGCCATCCCCGCCATCGGACAACACGTTGCGTGTGCCCCCAAGCGTTGTCCGATGACAACAAACAGGCCGGTTCGCGCGGAGCGCCGAGGGTGTGGAAAGATTTGAGCACTTTCTCACCTTGTCAGCCTAAAACATTGATGTTATGGTCCTTTTTAAGGTTAGGGTGTCGCGACATCTGCACCCATATTACGCAGTCATGATGAAGTGCGCGAGCATCGGAGGCTACTAAATTGATCCCTAAGTCACATGGCTGGCGCAAGACCGCGGTTGCATCTTTGGTCATTGCGCTATTTGGCCTGCCTGCGTCATCGGCCTTTGCCCTGGCACTCGGACGTATTACCGTCCAATCGGCGCTCGGTGAGCCGCTACGTGCCGAAATCGACATTCCGGAGATCAATGCCGACGAAGCGGCTTCACTCAAGCCGGCCCTTGCCGCGCCCGGTGCGTTTCGGGCCGCAGGCCTGGAGTACAACCCGGCATTGGCCGGTGTGCAGATTTCATTGCAACGGCGCGCGGACGGTCGGGCCTACATACGCCTTGTCAGCGATCGGGCGGTGTCAGAGCCTTTTGTCGACCTGATCGTGCAGGCGAGTTGGGCGAGCGGTCGAATTGTTCGGGATTACACAATCCTGCTCGACCCGCCCACGTTGCGTGCGCGGACCCCGGCCGCGCCGATCCCACCCCAGGTCGCGGCTACTCCCATTGCCCCGGCCCGCGTAGCACCCGCGCCAGTCGCACCAGCGGCGGCAACTGCGCCAGCCGCACCCACCCGAGTTGCGGCGGCCCCCGCTGCACCGACACGGCAATCCCAGACCCGACAGTTGACGGTGCAACGCGGCGACACCGCCAGCGAAATCGCCCGCGCCAACAAGCCCGCCGCTGTGTCCCTCGACCAGATGCTCGTGGCCTTGCTGCGTGCCAACCAGAATGCGTTCATCAATGGCAACCTCAACCTGCTAAAGGCAGGTGCCGTTCTGACCATGCCCACCGAAGAGCAGGCAAGTGCAACGTCGGAAGCTGACGCGTCCCGAACGGTTGTAGCCCAAAGCCGCGACTTCAACGACTTCCGCAACAAGCTGGCCAGCAATGCCCCGCAACAAAAAGTCGAAGCCGCTGATCGCTCCGCCGGTGGCGCGGTGAAAGCCCAGGTCGAAGACACGCGCAGCGCCACCGCGACACCCGACAAGCTGACCTTGTCCAAAGGCACCGCCGATGCCAAAGCTGCCGAGGAGAAGGTGGCACAAGCCAAAGCCGCCGAGGATGCGACCAAACGGGCTGCGGAGCTGACCCGCAATGTCAAGGATCTGAGCAGCATCAGCGCTGCATCGGCAGCATCTGGCACAGCTGCACCGCTGGCGGCGCCCGCCGCTGCCGCGTCCACACCGTCCGAATCCGCACCATTGGCCATCACCGCAGCGGCGCCTATCGCAGCCGTGTCCGCAGCCGCCGAAATCGCACCCGTCACCGCGGCCGTATCGGAAGCAGCGCCGGCCCCCGTGGCCGCACCTGTGGCAGCGCCTGCGCCGGCACCGGTTGCCGAAGCGGGAATGCTCGACGAACTGCTGGACAACCCCCTGGCGCTGTGGGGCGGCGGCCTACTGATCGCGTTGTTGGCCGGTCTGGGTTTCTACAAAGCTCGCCAGCGGCGTGATGCGGCCGAGGTTGACAGCGCTTTCCTGGAGAGCCGACTGCAACCGGATTCGTTCTTCGGAGCCAGTGGCGGACAACGCGTGGATACGAACGACGGTGCCGTTACCGGCTCGTCCATGGTCTATTCGCCGAGCCAGCTCGATGCGGCCGACGATGTCGATCCCGTTGCCGAGGCCGACGTCTACCTAGCCTACGGGCGGGACCTGCAGGCCGAGGAGATTCTGAAAGAGGCTTTGCGCACGCACCCGGGTCGCATTGCCGTTCACCAGAAACTGCTCGACATCTATGCCAAACGCCGTGATACGCAGGCGTATGAAGGAATGGCCACGGAGGCGTTCCGCCTTTCGGGTGCAGACAGCCCGGAATGGGCCCGCATCTGCGAGCAGGGTCAAGGCATAGACCCATCCAATCCCCTGTATCGTCCTGGCAGCAGCCCTGCAAATGAGGCTTCACCGTCGGCGACCGGCCCCATGGGCATCATGGCCGCCGGCAGCTTGGCCACCCAGAAGATCGACCGGTCCGGCGAACCCGTGGAGGCGCAAACTTCGGCCCCGATGGATCTCGATCTTGACCTCGATTTTTCGCTCGACGAAGAACCGGTCAGTGCGATCGAGGAGGCCCGTCCAAGCCAGCTCGAACCCACAGTCGCCATGCAATCAGTAGACTCGCAGCCTGCGGATCTGGGTGTCGACTTCGGCGTATCAACCGAATCCATGACGGTTCGCCAATCCAACCTTGAGCAACCGGTTGAATTCACTCTGCCCGATATCGACAGTGCCGACGACACCGTCGCGCTAGGCAAGGCGGACAGCGACGACTTCCGCCAGCAAGCAGCGGTGAGTTTCGGCTCCACCAGTCCAGCGCCCTTGTCCGTTACCGACGAAGACACCACCGTCACGCCGGCCGACAGCGACAAAGCCGGCATCAGTTTTGACTCCACGGCGCCAAATAGACTGACGGCATCGCAGGCGCCATTCAATCCGCCATCCGAGCCCGAAGCTGGCATGCTGGAATTCGACCTGGGCACCTTGTCGCTCGACTTGGACACCGACGAATCCGGGTCCGAACAAATGGCCACCGAGCCGGAAGATCCCCTGGCCACCAAGCTGGCGCTGGCTGAGGAGTTCGTCTCCATCGGGGACGATGATGGTGCGCGTGCCTTGATCGAGGAAGTCATCTCGGAGGCAACCGGTGACTTGAAGGCCAAGGCAAAACGTGCTCTGGCCAGCCTGGGCTGAGTGCGCGCCGGTCGCGTAATGACCGCCGTTCCTGTATTGCTGGCGTGAGAATCGCGCTCGGAGTCAGTTACAACGGACGGGCATATCAGGGCTGGCAAAGCCAGTTGTCAGGGCAAACCGTGCAGGACCAGCTGGAGAAGGCCTTGAGCCAGCTGGCCGCTCACCCGATCTCGACACTGTGCAGTGGCCGCACCGATGCGGGCGTGCATGCACTGATGCAGGTGGCGCATTTCGATACCTCGGCCGTGCGCCGCGAGATCTCCTGGGTGCGCGGGACCAATGCCTTGCTACCCCGCGATATCAGCGTTGAATGGGCGCGTGAGGTTCCAGCGGCCTTTCACTGCCGGGCCAGTGCCTTGTCGCGTCGTTATGCCTACGTGCTCTTCCAGTCGCCCGTGCGTCCGAGCATCGACCATGGACGTGTCGGTTGGGTCATGACGTCACTCGATCCCGATCTCATGCGCGCCGGCGCGCAGCACTTGATTGGTGACCACGATTTCTCTTCGTTCAGGGCATCGCAGTGCCAGGCACTGTCACCCATCAAGCAGATGCACAGCATCACGATCACCCAGCGCGGGCCCTACCTTCGCTTTGAGTTCGAGGCCAATGCCTTCCTGCACCACATGATCCGCAACATCATGGGCTGCCTGATCGCCGTCGGCGCCGGCAAGCAGCCAGTCGACTGGGTGCGCGAGGTGCTGCATGCGCGCGAACGCCGGCACGCGGCACCGACGTTTTCGCCAGACGGCCTGTATTTTCTGGGGCCGCGATACGACCCGCACTGGGGTCTGCCCGAACGTGTGCCCGCGTATGATGGCCTGCCATGAACGACTGTTTGCCCGGACTGCACCGCACCCGCATCAAGATCTGCGGCCTGACACGCGAACAGGATGTCGATGCGGCCGTGCGCGCGGGCGTCGATGCCATCGGGTTCGTCCGTTATGCGCCTAGCCCAAGGGTGGTGTCGATTGAACGGGCGGCAGAATTGGCGGCTCGCCTGCCCCCGTTTGTGACACCGGTCCTGCTCTATGTGAACGAACAAGCCGATCGCATCCGCAGCGACTGCGACCATTTGCCCGGCGCCCTGGTGCAGTTTCATGGTGACGAAACCGAGGCGGATTGTCTGGCAGCAACCGGTCGTGGCGCCCGGCCGTATATGCGAGCCGCACGCATTCCGCTTGGGGATGATGCAGCCCTGTTCGATCTCGTAAAATACGCATCTTCATTCACGAGCGCCAATGCCATCCTGCTCGACGCCCATGTTGACGGGTTTGGTGGTGGCGGCAAGGTTTTCAATTGGTCACTGCTTCCTCCAAGCGTCAACTGTCACCTCGTCTTAAGTGGTGGACTCACGCCTGCAAACGTGACCGATGGCATATTGCAGGTACGGCCGCGTTGCAGAACGCTGGCCGTTGATGTCAGCTCCGGCGTCGAGATGTCCAAAGGCATCAAGGACGCCGGCAAGATCCATCAGTTCGTCGCTGCGGTCCGCGCAGCCGATGAGCAACTTGCAAGGTCCTCTCATGCTTTCCTACCAACAACCTGATCCGACAGGCCACTTCGGAAAATACGGCGGCAGCTTCATCAGTGAAACATTGACGCTTGCCATCGAAGAACTGCAACAAGCCTACGCACGCTACCAGCACGATCCGGAATTCGTTGCCGAATTCAAGTACGAGCTGGCCCATTTCGTTGGACGTCCTTCGCCGATATATCACGCCGCGCGCATGAGCCGCGAACAAGGCGGTGCGCAGATTTATCTCAAGCGCGAGGATCTCAACCATACCGGCGCGCACAAGATCAACAACACCATCGGTCAGGCCATGTTGGCCCGGCGCATGGGCAAGAAGCGCATCATCGCCGAGACAGGCGCCGGCCAGCACGGTGTGGCAACCGCCACGATCTGCGCACGATACGGCCTCGAGTGTGTGGTCTACATGGGGAGTGAGGACGTCAAGCGCCAGAGCCCCAATGTGTATCGCATGCATCTGCTGGGTGCCACGGTGGTGCCGGTGGACAGCGGCAGCAGGACCCTGAAGGATGCCCTCAACGAGGCGATGCGCGACTGGGTCGCCAACGTGGACAACACGTTCTACATCATCGGCACGGTCGCCGGGCCACACCCCTACCCGATGATGGTGCGCGACTTCCAGAGTGTGATCGGTGAGGAGTGCCTGCGGCAGATGCCCGAGATGCTGGCCGATCAATCCTGTCACATGGCCCAGCCCGATGTGGTGGTGGCGTGCGTCGGTGGCGGCAGCAATGCCATGGGCATCTTTTATCCCTACATCCCGCATGAGGGTACCCGGCTGATCGGCGTCGAGGCGGCCGGCGAAGGCCTGGACAGTGGCAAACATTCGGCATCGCTGCAACGCGGCAGCCCGGGCGTCCTGCACGGCAACCGAACCTACATCCTGCAAGACGACGACGGCCAGGTCACCGAAACCCACAGCATCAGCGCCGGTCTGGACTATCCCGGCGTCGGACCGGAGCACGCCTGGCTCAAGGACATCGGCCGGGCCGAATACGTGGGCATCACGGATGCAGAGGCCTTGCAGGCCTTTCATCATCTGTGCCGCACCGAGGGCATCATCCCGGCGCTCGAATCCAGCCATGCGGTCGCGTATGCGATGAAACTCGCCAAGACCATGCGACCGGACCAGTCCATCCTGGTCAACCTGTCCGGACGCGGCGACAAGGACATCGGCACGGTTGCCGACCTCAGCAACGCCGAGTTCTTTTGCCGCCCCAGTTGCAAGGGCGAGGCCGTCAAGGGTGGCGTCAAAGTCGCAATGCCAGCCAATGGAGTGCTCGCATGAGCCGCATCAAGAAAACCTTTGCCAGGCTCCAGGCAGGTCAGCGCAAAGCGCTGATTCCGTACGTGACCGCTGGTTTCCCCTTTCCCGACATCACGCCTGAACTGATGCACGCAATGGTGCAAGCAGGTGCGGACGTGATCGAACTCGGCGTGCCCTTCTCCGATCCCAGTGCGGACGGCGCGGTGATCCAGAAGGCTGGAGACAAGGCTCTGGCCGCGGGCATCGGGTTGCGTCAGGTTCTGGACATGGTTCGCGTCTTTCGCCAGAAAGACGACACCACGCCGGTCGTGCTGATGGGATATGCGAATCCGGTCGAACGTTACGACCAGAAGCATGAGACTGCTTCGACCGACAAGGACAGCGCATTCATACGCGATGCCGCCAGTGCCGGCGTCGACGGCCTGCTGATCGTCGACTATCCACCCGAGGAATGCGAGGCTTTTGCCAGCGACCTGCGACGCAACGGCATGGACCTGATCTTCCTGCTGGCGCCCACCAGCACCGAGCGGCGCATGGCCCAGGTCGCAGCGGTCGCCAGTGGTTATGTCTATTACGTGTCGCTCAAAGGAGTGACAGGTGCGGGCAACCTCGATGTGGTGGCGGTCGAAGCGATGTTGCCGCGCATTCGCCAACATGTGAAACTGCCGCTGGGCGTGGGTTTCGGCATCCGTGACGCACAGTCGGCCTGTGCCGTGGCCCGAAGCGCAGACGCGGTCGTGATCGGCAGTCGCATCATCCAGCTGATCAATGACCTGCCACGCGATCAGGTCGCGCCGGCTGCGCGCGATTTTTTGCAAGGCATCCGTGCGGCGCTCGACAAGCAAGCCGCAGAACAGACATCTTCCACCAGGACACAGGAGTAGGCCCATGAGCTGGTTAGAAAAACTTCTTCCCCCCAAGATCCAGCACACCGACCCGGCCGACCGGCGCAGCGTGCCCGAAGGCTTGTGGATCAAATGCCCGAGCTGCGAAACGGTGCTCTACAAGACCGACCTGGAGCAGAACCAGAATGTCTGCCCGACCTGTAGTCGCCACCACCGCATCGGCGCGCGTGCACGACTCAACATGTTCCTGGACAACGAAGGACGTTTCGAGATCGGCCAGGAGGTCATCCCTGTCGATCCGTTGAAATTCAAGGACAGCCGCAAGTACCCGGAGCGCCTAAAGGAGGCGATGGACAACACCGGCGAGACCGACGCACTGGTGGTCATGGGCGGGACGGTGCACAACATCAACCTGGTGGTGGCCTGTTTCGAGTTCGACTTCATGGCTGGAAGCATGGGGTCCGTGGTCGGCGAGCGTTTCGTGCGCGGCGTCGAGACGGCCATCGAACAGAAAACCGCCTTCGTTTGTTTTACCGCCACCGGCGGTGCCCGCATGCAGGAGGGCCTGCTCAGCCTGATGCAGATGGCCAAGACCAACGCCGCATTGACCCGGCTGGCCAAGAAGGGCCTGCCGTTCATCAGCATCCTGACCGATCCGACCACCGGCGGCGTCAGCGCCAGTTTCGCGTTCATGGGCGATATCGTGATCGCAGAGCCCAAGGCCCTGATCGGGTTTGCCGGCCCGCGTGTGATCGAGTCCACGCTGCGCGTCACTCTGCCGGAAGGCTTTCAGCGCTCGGAATTCCTGCAGGAAAAAGGCGCGGTGGACATGGTCGTCGACCGGCGCGAACTGCGCAAGGTGGTGGCCAACGCGCTGGCCATGCTGCAACGCCAGCCAGCCGACGCAGTGTTTTGAACCGGCAGGTCTCAGGCCATGCGGGGCAGGCGCGCTTGGTCAGATCACGACGCCAACAAGGCCGGCAAGCACCGACTCCAGTACGATGCCGCCAACCTGCAGCAGGACCAGCAACACCAGGGGCGACAGGTCGATTCCGCCCACCAGCGGCAAAATCCGGCGGATCGGCTGCAGCAATGGCGACACCAGCCGCGCCAGCAACCCCATCATCGGCGAATGGGTCTGCACCCAGGACAACACGGCATAGACGATCACCAGCACACTGAGTCCTGTCAGCGCCATCCGCACGACGCCGAACAAGGCCAGCAGGACCACGAACGCCGGCGACATTCCCCTACCGTCGATCAGCCACAACAAGGTGTATTGCGCCAGCTCGATGAGCAGCGCCGCGATCAGGCTGGCAGTATCTAACCGCCCCACCGCGGGGACCAATCGACGCAGTGGCACTACAAGCCAGTCGGTCAGCGCAAATATCAGCGGCCCGATTGGGTTGCCCGAGCGGGCCGACAGCGGAACCCGGTGGTATTGCATATACAGGCGCAGCAGACACAATCCCACCAGGAGCCCGGTGGCGATCTGCAGCAGGAAGCTGAAAATTTGATAAAGCATGTATCCGTCAAAGTGATGCCGCACTGGCGATAATAGGAAGCTTTTGCACCCTGTGCCGCGGCTCGCGCGACTGGGGTGGGCCTTTATAACGCACAACGCCGTGACCGGGTATCCACACCTGTCTCGACACATTCTTGCAACCCTGATGATCCGACGCAGGTCGCCCCGAACACAAACGGGTGCGCCGCCGTCCCACTGCCATGTCTGACCAGCCTACCACCGAACCCATCCTTGACGACAACCAGTTGATTGCGGAGCGGCGCGAGAAGCTGCAAGTTCTGCGCGCGCGCCAGGTGCAAGGACAGGGAGTCGCCTTCCCCAACGATTTCAAGCCGACGCATGCGGCCGCCCAACTGGCACAGACCCATGCCGAGCAAACGGCCGAGGAACTGACAGCCCAGGCGCCCATGGTCAGCATGGCCGGGCGCATGATGCTCAAGCGTGTCATGGGCAAGGCCAGCTTTGCCACCCTGCAGGACAGCACCGGCCGTATACAGGTGTATATCAAGGGCGAAGAAGTCGGCGCTGATCTCTACGAGGACTTCAAGCACTGGGACCTGGGCGACATCGTCGCGGTGCAGGGCCGCATGTTCCGCACCCGCACCGGCGAGTTGTCGATCCATGCCACCTCGCTGCGCTTGCTGGTCAAGAGCCTGCGCCCGATGCCGGACAAGTTCCATGGCATCCATGACCAGGAGATGAAGTACCGCCAGCGTTATGTCGACCTGATGATGGACGACACCACGCGCCAGCGTTTCGTGGCACGCAGTCGCGCCGTCAGCGGGATTCGTGACTTCATGGTCAGCCACGGTTTTCTCGAGGTGGAGACGCCGATGCTGCATCCGATTCCGGGCGGTGCGAATGCCAAACCCTTTGTCACGCACCACAACGCGCTGGACCAGGAGATGTACCTGCGCATTGCACCTGAGCTTTACCTCAAGCGCTTGATCGTGGGCGGCTTTGACCGGGTGTTCGAGATCAACCGGAGCTTTCGCAACGAAGGCATCTCGGTACGGCACAACCCCGAGTTCACCATGATGGAGTTCTACGCGGCCTACTGGAACTACCTGGATCTGATGGACTTCACCGAGCAACTTGTGCGCGACGCCGCGCAAAAGGCGCTCGGCCGCCTGCAGCTCACCTACGACGGCAAGCCAGTCGATCTGTCCAAACCTTTTGAGCGCCTGACCATTGTGCAGGCGATCGATAAGCACACCGATGCCGGCGCCGGCGCCCATGACGCGGACTTCCTGCGCGCTGCATTGCGCAAACTTGGCAAGACGGATGAGAAGGATCAACTGGGCAAGCGCAGCCTGCCCAGCTTGCAGGTGATGTATTTCGAAGAGAAGGTCGAGCACCTGTTGTGGGAGCCCACCTTCATCTGTGAGCATCCGGTCGAAATCTCGCCGCTGGCCCGCGCCAGTGACCAGAATCCGGGCGTCACCGAGCGTTTCGAGCTCTACATCACCGGGCGCGAATTCGGCAACGGTTTCAGCGAACTCAATGACGCCGAAGTTCAGGCCGCGAGGTTTCAGGCCCAGGTCGAGGCCAAGGAAAGCGGCGATGATGAAGCCATGTTCTACGACCACGACTTCATCCGTGCCCTTGAGTACGGCATGCCACCGACCGGTGGATGCGGAGTCGGTCTCGATCGCCTGATGATGTTGTTGACCGACAGTCCCAGCATCCGCGACGTGATCCTGTTTCCGGCCTTGCGACGCGAGACACCGCCGAACTGACCCCACGGTTGCAGAGGCTCACCATGCGAATCCGCCCCTGCCTCAGCTGCCTCCCGACGAAAGATGGCGCTTGGTGGAGTCTCCCATGAGCCGCTGCCAATTCTTGCGGGTTGCCTCGATGACCACGATGTTGTGGTTGTACCCGGCGGTGCATGCACAGCAGACGGACACCACCGCGGCCGCTGGTGCCACTGCTGCGGCCACGGCGGCCGTTTCGAGCGACGTCAATGGACTCAACCGGCTCATCATCCGGTTCCGTCCGGACGCGTCGGCATCATCCGGCATGCGGGCGCAAAGCACCAATGCCGATCCCGCGCGCGAATTGCAGGCCCTGGGCCGAACACGTCGAGCGCCTGCGAATTCAGAGCAGCCAGTCGAACTGCGCTACCACAGGTCGATTGCCCCGCGTACCCATGTCGCATTGACCAGTCGGCGCTTGACCCGCGTGGAGCTGTCTGCATATGCGCGCGAGCTGGCACGGGACCCCCAAGTGGCGTCAGCAGAAATCGACGAGCGGGTCACGGCGCAGTTAACGCCCAACGATCCCGATTTCGCGCCACGCCAGTGGAACCTGCGATCGGTGGCCAGCGGCGCCGGCGCTGCGAATTTCACGGCGGCCTGGAATCTGGCGACCGGCGCGGGCGTCATTGTTGCGATTCTCGACGGGGGATTCCGGCCCCACGCCGACCTGTTCGCCAACATTCTGGCCGGATACGATTTCATATCAGCCGACCCGGACGGCTCGTTCACCACCGCCAACGACGGCGATGGCCGCGACAGCGACGCCCGCGATCCGGGAGACTGGAGCGCACAAGGTGATTGTGCGGTATCGAACTCCAGCTGGCACGGCACCCATGTCGCCGGTATCGTGGCCGCGTTGACCAACAACAACGTCGGCGTGGCGGGTGCGGCCTATGATGCCAAATTGCTGCCGGTACGCGTGCTGGGCGCGTGCGGCGGTTATGTTTCCGACATCGCCGCTGGCATGCGCTGGGCCGCCGGACTGCCGGTCCCGGGCATTCCTGCCAACACCCAGATCGCCAAGGTGCTGAACATGAGTCTGGGACGGCCCGGCAATTGCTCGCCCACCTTCCAGGATGCCGTAACCGAGGTCCGCGCCGCCGGCAGCATCATCGTGGCGGCCGCCGGCAATGA
Source organism: Burkholderiales bacterium (assembly GCA_038326025.1). GTDB lineage: Bacteria > Pseudomonadota > Gammaproteobacteria > Burkholderiales > Burkholderiaceae_C > CAISIP01. The sequence goes on along the minus strand of JBBQJP010000023.1, from coordinate 19,663 downwards.
CAGTGCCAAGGCCATCCTGCAACCGGCGAACTGTGTCGGCGTGATTGCGGTCACGGCCCATACCATCGAAGGCGACAACGCCAGTTACGCGAATATCGGCGTGGGCACAGCCATCAGCGCACCTGGCGGCGGCAATGGCGCGCGGGTACTGGGCAGCGGAGCCCCGATCTACTCCACCAGCAATACCGGAACGACCACGCCGGAAGTCGACCGCATCGAGGCCAAACGCGGCACCAGCATGGCCACCGCACATGTATCTGCCGTAGCCGCGTTGATGGTCCAGAGCAAACCCGCCATCACACCCGACGAACTGCACTCGCGCCTGCTCAACGCAGCACGCCCGCACCCCGGCGGCACATTCTGCGCCGGCCTGTTCACTTGCGGCGCCGGTCTGCTCGACGCCAATACAGCGGTCAGCGACGTCGTGGCCGACAACGCGCCGGTGGTCAGCGCCCGCCAAACGCCGACCGGAGTTGCGCTGCACGGCGCCACCGTGCAGATCATCGGTTCTGACTACGCCGGCCGCTTCGGTCTGGGAATTGCCGCGGTGTCGTGGACCCAGATTGCCGGAACGGCGGTGGTATTGAGCGGCGCCAATAGCCGCACAGCATCGTTTGAAGTGCCGGCCAGTGGCAGCAGCCTGGTGTTTCGCTTCCGCGCCACCGACCGCAACGGTCAATCGGCTTTTGTCGACCTCACCGTGTTGTCGAACAACACAGCACCGCAGATGGCCGAGGTCGGTAACCTGGTGGTGGTCGTCGGCAGTTCGCTGACTTTCACCGCTACTGCAAGCGATGCGCAGGGTGACGCCGTCAGTTTTTATGCCAGCACGTTGCCGCGGGGTGCCACCTTCGATGGCACGAGCGGCAGCTTTGTCTGGGAACGGGCCGATCCGGTCGGCAACTACACGATTGGCATCACACCCACAGACGGTTTGCTCAGCGGCGACACCCGCTACGTCAACATCTCGGTCGTGGCACCGGGTTCCGGTGGTGGCGGTGGGGTGTCGGGCCCGATTGAACTGGGGGTACTGGCGCTGCTGCTGGCTTTTTGGTGGGGCCAGGCAGCACAGCGTCGGCGAGTGGGTCGGTCCGATCGCATCGATTCGAATACCCGCAACACCACGCGTTGAGCGCGTGGCACGTCCAACTGCCCCACTTGTCAGGGAATGAGGTCGAGCGAGCGCATGTACAGCGGTTGCACCATCAGGGCATCCCACTCACAACCGAACGGCGCAGGCAGCAATTCCAGCCGGCGCTGCTCGCTGGCAGGTGAAGCGCGCCAAAAACCTGCCTGTATCGCCTGTGTCATGTCGGCCAGCAACTCGTCGATCGCAGGATTGCCATCCAGACACTGGTTGCACAGCAATACCATGTCGCAGCCAGCCTCCAGCGCCGCCACCGCGGCCTGGGCGTAACTGACGGGTCGACCGTCGAGCTGCCGTGCACCGGCCATGCTCAGGTCGTCACTGATGATGGCACCGCCAAAACCGAGTCGGTTGCGCAGCATTTCCTGCAGCCAATGCGACGAGAAACCGGCAGGCTTTGAGTCCACCCGCGGGTAGACCACATGGGCGGGCATGACACTGGAAAGCGCGGTGCCCAGCCAGCCATAAGGTGCGGCATCGGCCGCCATGATGGCTTTAAGACTGCGTTTGTCGACCGGCATGTCGGTGTGCGAGTCGGCGGCGACAAAACCATGGCCTGGAAAATGTTTCCCGCAGTTGGCCATGCCACTTTGCAGCAGCCCCTGCATCAGACTCTTGGCCAACACGCTGACAACCGATGCGTCGCGCGCGAATGCCCTGTCGCCAATTACGCCACTGGGGCCATAGTCCAGATCGAGCACCGGCGTGAAACTCAGGTCCACACCACAGGCGCGCAGTTCCGCGCCCAGCACATAGCCGCAAGCCGTCGCCGCGCGCATGGCCTGCAAGGCATTGGCCTGCGCATCCGAGCCTGGTTTTCCCTGCCACATCTGACCGAGCACGCGCATCGGCGGAAGATGGGTGAAACCATCGGTCTTGAAGCGCTGCACCCGCCCGCCTTCATGGTCCACCAGAATCAGCAGATCGCCACGCAGGCGCCTGATCTCGCCGCACAGCGCCGTCAACTGCTGGCGGCTAGCCCAGTTGCGGGCGAACAGGATGATGCCGCCCACCAATGGATGGAGCAGACGGCGGCGGTCGACCGCCGACAACTGCAGGCCGGCGATATCGATGATCAGGGGGGCGTGGGTTTGCATGGTGGAGTCGCAATCAGGGTTTGGCACCCTGTAAGGGTAAGGGGCCCGGGAAGTCGGGTCGGACCAAGGTCAGCTTCGGGTTTCGACCACACAGAAACTGGCAGCGTAGTCGGTCTCATCAGTCACGCTGACATGGGCTTGCAGCCCTTGTGATTCGAACCATTGGCGCAGCTCGCCGTGCAACACGATGCACGGCTTGCCGGCATTGGCATGATCCGCGGGCAGTTTGTCTATTTCGCACAGGCGCCAGGTCATCGGCATGCGCATGCCCATGCCGATCGCCTTGCTGAAGGCTTCCTTGGCGCTGAATCGGGTGGCCAGGTAACGTACGCCGCGCTCCGGCCAGCGCACGCTGCGGGCCTGCCAGGTCACGAGTTCACCGTCGCTGAGGATCTTGCGGGCAAAACGATCGCCATGGCGCTCCAGGCTCGCACGAATGCGCCGTACATCGCAAATGTCGGTGCCGATGCCGTAGATCATGTGCGCCCCGGCGCGTCGGAGAACGCGGCATCGATGCAGCGCAGATAGTCCTGCACGGCGCCGGCGTAGCCGAGCTCCAGTGCATCGGAGATCAGTGCATGGCCAATCGACACCTCCTGCACCCCGGCAACCCCGCGCAGGAAATCGGTCAGGTTGTCGCGGCTAAGGTCATGTCCGGCATTGATGCCCAGGCCCACCTGGCGCGCGGCCGCCGCCGCCGCCGCGAACATGGCGATCTGGGCCTGCTGTTCGCGCGTGCCCCAGGCCCTGGCATAAGGCTCGGTGTACAACTCGACCCGGTCCGCGCCGATCGCGTGCGCCATCGCCATCGCGGCCGGGTCGGGGTCCATGAACAGGCTGACCCGCACACCAAGCGCCTTGGCCTGTGCAATGACGGGTCGCAGACGCTCACCATCCTGCGCAAGGTTCCAGCCATGGTCGCTCGTGAACTGGCCTTCGCTGTCGGGCACCAGCGTGCATTGGTGAGGCCTCAACGCCTGCACGAACCCCATCAGGTTCTGGAACGGATTGCCTTCGATGTTGAATTCCCGATCGGGCCAGCGCTGAACCAGGGCAGACAGTTCATGTACGTCCGCACTGCGGATATGCCGTTCGTCCGGCCGCGGATGGACGGTAATGCCACGGGCGCCCTGGGTGAGACAGATGTCCGCGGCGCGGGTCAGCGACGGAATACCCAGGTGGCGGGTATTGCGTACCAGCGCGACCTTGTTCAGATTGACGGAGAGTGCAGTCTTTTTCATAACGATTGAAGGTCGATCATCATTTGCCGGGTACGAAGCGTCGTCACGCCGCAATGGTAATGGAGCAGGTTGCGCAGTTGCGGCTTGAGCTCGGAAACCACGGGCGCGCAGGCGTGCAAGGTGTCGGTGAAACAGGCCGAGCTGTCCATCGCCTGTTGCAATGTGAGCCATTGCGAACCCGGGATGCTGGCACGCTCGCCGTCCAGGCTCAGGCGCAGACCTCCTTCGGCCACCAGGTTGTAGCGCGCCTGGGCCTGCAACCGGGCCAGCGTCAGGGTCTGGATGTCGAGCGCCGGCAACAGGCCGATCTCGCGCAGCAGCAGCAGTTCGAAGGCGCGCAAGGCAGTCTGCAACGCGTCGCCATGGTCGGAGCATATGACGGCCACGACGCTGGCATAGATGTCGAACAGGCCGGGATGCGGATCATCTCGCGCCAGCAGCGTCAGCACCAGTTCGTTGATGTAGTAGCCCGACAGCAAGGCGTCGCCGCTGGGCATGACATGCCCACCCTGCCACTCGGCGCTTCTGAGCGTGCGAATCTCGGCATCGCCGCCGAATGCTACATGCAGCGGTTGTAGCGGCAACAGGATCGGCCGCAAGCCCGAACTCGGTCGCTTGGCGCCCTTGGCCACCAAGGCCACCCGTCCATGGTTGCGCGTGAAGACCTCCAGGATCAGGCTCGACTCGCTCCAGTCGTGCCGGTGCAAGACATAAGCAGGTTCATCCGCGATACGCTGGCTGGCCACGCGCGCCCCGCTGATCAGTCGTATCCGAAGCTGCGTACCCGTGCTTCGTCATCGGCCCAGCCCGAGCGCACCTTGACCCATAGTTCGATGAACACCTTGGCATCGAACAGGCGCTCGAGCTCGACCCGGGTCTCGGTGCCGATGCGCTTGATACGTTCTCCCTTGTCGCCGATCACCATCGCCTTGTGACCGTCGCGCTCCACCACGATGGTGGCGGCAATGCGCACCAGGCGCTTTTGCCCCTTGCGCTCGGGTGGCTCTTCGGCAAACTGGTCCACGATCACGGTCGAGGTGTATGGGAGTTCGTCACCCGTCAGGCGGAACAGCTTCTCGCGCACCATCTCGCCGGCCATGAAACGTTCGCTGCGATCGGTCAGTTCGTCGGCGTCATAGAACCAGGGCTGCTCGGGCAGGAATTTTTCGCAGATTCCTAGCAAACGCGCAACGTCCCGGGTGTTCTTGGCCGACATCGGCACGAACTCGGCAAAAGCCCGCCGCTGCTGCATTTCCTGCAGCCACGGCGCCAGAGCGGCCCGCTGCGTCACCTGGTCGAGTTTGTTGGCCACCAGCAGCGTGGGAATGCCGTCGCCCAGCAAGGCGAGAACCTTGGCATCGGCCTGATTGAAGCGACCCGCCTCCGTGACGAACAGCACCAGATCGACATCCTGCACTGCGCCGCGCACGGTCTGGTTCAAAGACCGGTTCAGTGCATTGGCATGCAGGGTCTGGAAACCCGGCGTGTCGACAAACACGAACTGGGTCTGCCCCAGCGTGTGCATGCCGGTAATGCGGTGCCGCGTCGTCTGCGCCTTGCGTGATGTGATGCTGATTTTCTGGCCGACCAATGCATTGAGCAAAGTGGACTTGCCCACATTGGGCTTGCCCACGATGGCAATCAAGCCGCAGCGTGTGCCGCTCGCAACGTCGGGTTGCGCAGTCTCATTCTGCTGCGCGGGAGTATCTGATGCCATGGTCATGGATGGGTCCGGTTCTTCAGGGTCTGCAACATGGCCGCTGCGGCGGCCTGTTCCCCCGCGCGACGTGATCCGCCAATACCCCGCTCGCACAATCCCAGCTCGGAGACTTCGCATTCGACATCGAATGACTGCTGGTGTGCAGCCCCCATGGTGGCCACCACGCGGTATTGCGGAATCTTCATCTTGCGCCCCTGCAACCATTCCTGCAACTCGGTCTTTGGGTCCTTGCCCAATGCCGCCATGTTCGGATTGATCTCGACGTTCTTGAACAGACGGTGGACCAGCTGCTGCGCCGCAATGAAACCCGCGTCCAGATAGACCGCGCCGATCAGCGCCTCAAGTGTATCGGCCAGGATTGAAGGCCGCTTCTTGCCCCCTGAGCGCATCTCGCCCTCACCCAGGCGGATGCAGGCCGGCAGTCCGAGTTCGACGGCCAGTTGATGCAAGGTCTCCTGCTTGACCAGATTGGCGCGAACGCGGGACAGATCGCCCTCGTCGAGCTGGGTCAAGCGCTGGAACAACAGGTCGGAAACCGCCAGATTCAACACCGAGTCGCCCAGGAACTCCAGCCGTTCGTAGTGGTCGGCGCCGAAACTGCGATGGGTCAGCGCCTGATCGAGCAGATCGGCATTGGAGAAAACATGCTGCAACCTCTGCTGCAATGCCAGCCAGCCAGGATTCACTTTATTTGGATCGTCCAGCGTATTTGAGCGTCAGGTAGGCAGGCCCCGCCAGAGGGATTTCGCGCTGGTAGGCAAACTTGACCACGATGCGGTCGTCTACTTTTGTGACCTCGAGGTTCTCGGCTCGGATCGACGTGATGGCATCGATCTCTGCCGCCCGACCAAAAATCGAACGCACCTCGATCACGGTGCTGCCTTCGCTGGCCTTTTGCACTGCTTTGGTGACCGCCTGGTACTCGATAAAGGTGGGAAACACCTGGGCCGCGATCACGCCGGAAATCGCAAGCACACCGCCGACGAAGATCAGCCCGAGAAAAGAAATGCCGCGTTGTCTTGATTTTGGTTGGATCGTCATGAATCACCTCTCGCTGGATAAACCTGACTCAATGGAAGGAACCGATCCGGCTGAGACTGCTGAAATTCATCCAGACGAAGAACGCGCGTCCCACGATATTCTTGTCCGGGACAAAACCCCAGTAGCGTGAATCCAGCGAATTGTCCCGGTTGTCACCCATCATGAAATAGTGACCCGGCGGGACCTTGCACACCACGCCCTCAACACTGTAGTGGCAATTGTCGCGATTCGGAAACTCCGACGCGCCGGGAACGAAGGCCGGACGATCATCATTGATCAGCAAGCGGTGCGGCTCCTTGCCAAGCTTTTCCTCGAACTGCTTTGCATAACGCATCGACTCTTCATCGAAGAAGTCCTCGACCTCGCGAATTTCGACTGGCGTCCCATTGACCGTCAGGCGCTTGTTCAAATAGCTGATCTCATCACCAGGCACGCCAACCACCCGCTTGATGTAATCCAGGCTGGGTTTTGGTGGATAACGGAACACCATCACGTCGCCACGTTGCGGTGGAGTGCCTTCGGTGATCTTGGTGTTGAGCACCGGCAAGCGCAGGCCGTAGTGGTATTTGTTGACCAGGATCAGGTCACCGATCATCAGGGTCGGAATCATCGACCCCGACGGAATCTTGAAAGGCTCGAACAGAAACGAGCGCAGCAAAAACACCGCCAGAATCACAGGAAACAGCCCTGCCGTCCAGTCCAGCCACCAGGGTTGGGCCAGCAAATGCGAGCGCGCTTTGTCAATATCGCCATCGACCTCGCTCACGCCCCGATTGCGCAATTCGTCCCGTCGGCGTTCCGCGTGGGCTTGCAATTCAAGCGCCGCACGCCGACGCTGGGGCCAGAAGTAGAACTTCTCAGCCAGCCAGTAGACGCCGGTGACGACCACCGCCATGAACAACAACAGGGCGAAATTACCGTCGATGCGCCCAACGTACCAGGCGCCACCGTACAGCACAAAGGCGCCCAGAATCAACGATGTCAAGACCTGCATCAACCGTCCACCTGCAGAATTGCGAGAAATGCCTCTTGCGGCACCTCGACCGAGCCGATCTGTTTCATTCTTTTCTTGCCTGCTTTTTGCTTCTCGAGCAGTTTGCGCTTGCGCGAAATATCACCGCCATAACACTTGGCAAGAACGTTCTTGCGCAGCGCCTTGATTGTCTCACGGGCAATTACGTTGGCCCCGATCGCTGCCTGGATCGCGACGTCATACATCTGGCGCGAAATCACCTCGCGCATCTTCGACACCACGGCACGTGCACGGTAGATCGACTGCGAGCGATGCACGATGATTGACAAGGCATCGACTTTCTCGCCGTTAAGCAGAATGTCGACCTTTACGACGTCGGCTGTCCGGTATTCTTTGAACTCGTAGTCCATGGACGCGTAACCGCGGCTGACTGATTTGAGCTTGTCGAAAAAGTCGAGCACGATCTCACCCAGCGGCATTTCGTAAGTCAGCATGACCTGCCGGCCGTGATAGGCCATATTCATCTGCACGCCGCGTTTCTGATTGGCCAGCGTCATGACGCCGCCGACATATTCCTGCGGCATGTACAGGTGGACCGTAACGATCGGCTCGCGGACCTCTTCGGTCCGGCCCTGGTCCGGCATCTTGGACGGGTTCTCGACCATGACGACCGTGCCATCGGCCTTGACCACTTCATAAACCACGCTGGGCGCGGTGGTGATCAGGTCCTGATCAAACTCGCGTTCGAGGCGCTCCTGCACGATCTCCATGTGCAGCAGGCCGAGGAAGCCGCAGCGAAATCCGAATCCCAGCGCCTGCGAGACTTCGGGTTCATAGCGCAGCGAAGAATCATTGAGCTTGAGTTTCTCCAGGCTGTCGCGCAGTCCTTCATACTGGTTGGCCTCGGTCGGATACAGCCCGGCAAAAACCTGGGGCTGGATTTCCTTGAAGCCCGGCAAGGCCTCTGTGGCCGTGAAGGCCGCAGCACCAGTGCCGGTCTTGACCAGGGTGATGGTGTCCCCGACCTTGGCCGCCTGCAATTCGCGAATACCGGCAATGATGTATCCCACCTCGCCGGCCTCTAACGATTCGCGTGGCTCGTCGGCCGGTGTGAACACACCCAGGTTATCGGCGTCATAGGTCGTGCCTGTGGCCATCATCTTGATGCGTTCGCCCTTGGCCAGTCGGCCGTCGACGACTCGCACCAGCATCACGACACCGACATAGGTATCGAACCAGCTGTCGATGATCATCGCGCGCAAGGGGCCCTGGGGATTGCCACGTGGCGCAGGAATGCGCGCCACGATGGCTTCAAGGATTTCCGCGACACCCAAGCCGGACTTGGCAGAACATGCGATTGCGTGTGACGCATCGATCCCGATGACATCTTCGATCTCGCTGCGTGCGTTTTCGGGATCGGCGTTGGGCAGATCCATCTTGTTGAGCACAGGCAGCACTTCAACACCGAGGTCCAATGCGGTATAGCAGTTGGCAACTGTCTGCGCTTCGACGCCTTGGCTCGCGTCGACGACCAGCAATGCGCCTTCGCATGCGGACAATGAACGACTCACCTCGTACGAGAAATCCACATGGCCCGGCGTGTCGATCAGATTGAGGTTGTAAACCACACCATCGTTCGCCTTGTAGCGCAATGATGCGGTCTGTGCCTTGATGGTTATCCCACGCTCTTTCTCGATGTCCATCGAGTCCAGAACCTGCGCCTGCATCTCACGCACAGCAAGACCGCCGCACGTCTGAATCAAGCGATCGGCGAGCGTCGATTTACCGTGATCGATATGCGCAATGATTGAAAAGTTTCTGATGTGATCCATCAACGAGAACGCTTAAGTAATTGAATTGGAAAGAGGAGCGATAAGAAAAAAGGGCGCGTCAGTTAATGACGCGCCCTGAACCAACAATCATTGGCAACTGCGATAGTTGGAACTTCATTGTAGGCAAAAAGGCTTCGAAGCCCAGATCTCTCGCAGGAAAAACAAGTCGTTGCAGGGCAGCAACAGGAAAACAATTCACAGCTTATCAACAGGTTTTGCAAAAGTCGCTGAACAACATGTGGGTGAACTGTGGATCGGCTGTGGGCTTCGTCATGGCCATCCCATATCGTGGATTAATGGCGTATTGATATGCCGAAAAGTGCGTTTCACCGGCCGCCATTCTAACCAAATTCGCGGCTGACTCGGGGAAAGTCAGTAACCGCAAACTTTCAAGGAATTTTCCCAACGGAGATTTAGGGTCATTTCCGGTCACCGGTTTGGCGGCAAACCAACGAATAACCCGTCAAACCAGTGGACTTTTACGCACCCCCGGCCGGGTTCCGGTTCGCTTAACGGCTCGGTCGAATTACAGCGTATTGCACCCAGTCGCCACGACGGAACAGAATATTGATCGGCTTGTTGCGCTCCACCTTGGCCAGCACCGCATCGAAATCCTTCATGCTGGCGATCTCCGTGTTGGCGATGGCAACAATCACATCACCTTCGCGGATGCCGGCGCGTTGCGCCGCATCAGCAACCGACTCGACCTTGACACCACCCTTGAGCTTGAGATCCTTGCGCTGCGCGTCCGTCATGTCGCTGACCACCAGACCCAATGCCTGCGCCGCAGCAGAGGCTTTCGGCTTTTCTTCGCGCTCGGGCGCTTTCTGTGCCACGGTTTCGGCTTCGATCTCACCGATCAGGATCGTCAGATCCTTGTTGCTGCCGCGGCGAAAGACCGTCAGGTTGCTGCGCGTTCCGGGCTTGATATTGCCAACCAGTCGTGGCAGGTCGTTGTGCCGCTCGATCGTCTTGCCGTCAAAGCGCAAGATGACATCACCTGCCTCGATACCGGCCTTATCCGCCGGTGAACCGGTCTCGACACCCCGCACCAACGCGCCAGTGGGTTTGCCCAATCCGATCGACTCGGCGACATCCTTGGTGACCTGGTCGATCTGCACGCCGATACGGCCCCGCGACACCCGCCCTGACGTGCGCAGCTGATCACTGACGCGGATCGCCTCATCCATGGGAATCGCAAACGAGATTCCCATGAAGCCGCCCGATCGGGAGTAGATCTGGCTGTTGATGCCCACCACCTCACCGCGCATGTTGATCAGGGGCCCACCGGAGTTGCCCGGGTTGATCGCCACGTCAGTCTGGATGAAAGGCAGATAGTCGCCCGTGTCGCGCAGCTTGGCGCTGACGATACCTGCGGTGACGGTGTTCTTCAATCCGAACGGCGAGCCGATGGCCATTACCCACTCACCTACCTTGAGGCGATTGACATCGCCCACTTTTACCGCGGGCAAACCGGTGGCTTCGATCTTCACCACCGCCACGTCGGTACGTTTGTCAGCACCCACGATACGCGCCTTGAATTCGCGATCATCGGTCAAAGTCACCATGACTTCATCCGCACCGTCGACCACATGGGCGTTGGTCATGATGTAGCCATCTGATGTCAGGATAAAGCCTGATCCGACGCCGCGTGGCTGATCTTCTTCCTGCGGCTGCGGTCGATTGGAACGGGGACCGGGCTGCTGGCGCGGGATGTTGGGGATCGGAACGCCAAAACGACGGAAGAACTCCAGCATGTCTTCATCGATGCCATTGCCGCTACCGTCACGCGAACGTGCAGCGACTTTTTCCAGGGTGCGAATGTTCACGACAGAGGGTCCGACCTGCTCCACCAGGTCGGTGAAATCGGGAAGTCCCCTTGTCTGTGCCCCGGCCGGCGCCGAGGCGACAAATCCCAGCAAACCCGTTGCGGCCAGCGCAAGTGTCCATCGACGCAAACCCATCCAGTTGACCTTCAACATTTTCATCCCTTCCACAATTACAAATTCGTTCCGTTGGCGCCGTACGCCCATCTACCTGGCACGCAAGTCTGCGAGCGGCTGCAAAACCCACAGATGGGGGCTCAACGCGCGCGCTCAAGCCCTTGCGCAAATCCGGCCAAGGTATTGCGTGGCACCTCGCCAATTACCGTCAGCCACCACTCGCCCGATTTATCCTGCATGCGCCGGGTCAGTGCGTGGGTCGCGCCCATGGCCATCACGCCCTCGACCTTGTGGCGCCGCGCGTCAAAGGCCTCTACAAACAGCGAGACAGATGCCAGCCCGTCCGAAAATACCCACTGCATCGTGCCGGCCGCCTTGATCGGGTCAGCGCCGGCGACCGGCCGCTTGTGGCAACTGATCGGTCGAAAGCCGGCAACCGGGTTTTTCATGGCCCAGCCTTCAGCCGCGGCCGTGGTCTTGATCAACGCTGGACGGTCAACCCGGTAACCCTCGGTGTTGTCCATCATGCGCATCAGTTTGCTTACACTGACCGGCGCATCCAACTGTAGTTCGGAAAATGCGGACTGCTCCAGCACGGAGCCGTCGACGTCCAGCGTCTGGACCTTCATCAACATTCCCGTGGATTTCTCGCTCCAGATGCGGTAGCCGAATCGCAGTCCATCCTTTGCCTGCAGTTGCACGACATCGGCATCGTGGCCGGCAACCCGCTCGGACCCACCTTCCAGGGCACTGTAAAACTGGGCGATCGACGGGTCGGTCGCGCGCAGCAACTCCGGAAACAGGCCGAGCGATGCGCGCTTTTCCGCAATGGCCACACGGGTCTGCGGCAGGAACGTGATCACCTGGTCATTGCGCCGGAATGTCGAACGCGGATCCCCGCTGAGCGATTCCACCCGCTCGACCTGCAGATCACCGTCGCAGACGTGCCATATCTTGGCGCTGGACATGTGGGCGCCGGACGACACCACAAACGTCCCAATATAGTTGCGCCGCCGCGAAGCCGCGTGCAGACGTGTCAACCATTCGGATATGCTGAGCTCAGCGGTCTTGGGCGCAGCGACGTTGGCAGGCACAGCCGTTACCTGGGACCACGCCCCGCCAGCGGGAAGCATCGATCCCGCGGTGATCGCCAACGCGACCGACAACAGACGACGGAACAAGTGATACATGCGACCCATGGCGTTTGAAGTCAGCGACCCGACTGCTCGAAGGTGGCGTTGCGCAAGAAGCCGGCAGATGTCGGCAAAGCCGATGCGCCACCGCTCTGACGATGTGCAGCGAGCAACTCGTCCAGGCGCGGATCTCGCAACATGACCTGCGGCTGCTGTGGGGCAACAGGCTGGACTGCGACCACGACTGGTTGCGCGGCGGGTGCACCACCTGCCAACTGCGCTCCTGAATCCGCCGCCGGTTTGCTGACTTGCCAGCCCAGCACGGCCACTGCGGCCAACGACGCAGCCATCGCCAGCCATTTCCACTGCACGACCGGATCATTGGCACTGCGTCGGCCAAAGCGATTGCTGTGGCCCGGCTGCACGGCTGGCTCAAGCGGCAGCACACGTAGCGGGAGATCGTCACTGGGCCTGGTCAACGGCAAATCCGGCGACTGCGTCGCCAAGCTTGCACGCAGACGCTCGACAAAAGCCCTGTCGCCTGCGCAATCGGGCAGGTCGGCGCAGCGCAACACATCACCAATCACGTGATAGGAATGCCAGGCCGCGCGGGCATCCTCCGACGCGCCCGTGATGGCAGCTACCGCCGAGAGTTCTTTTCCATCCAACTCTCCGTCGGCCATGGCAGATACCCACTCCAACTCGTTCAATTTGTCGTCTACTTGCATCACTTTTTCCTCGGAAACCATCACCAGCGCTTGCCTGTCTGCATTTCCAGCAGCGGACGAATACGAACCGACACCGCCTCGCGAGCGCGAAATATTCGCGAGCGCACGGTTCCGATCGGGCAGTTCATGGCCATCGCAATCTCCTCATAACTCAGGCCCTCGATCTCACGCAGGACCAGAGCTTCACGCAAATCGGCCGGTAAAGCATCCATGGCGGAATTCACCATGGCACCAATTTCCTTGGCGGCCAGTACCGATTCGGGCGTCTCGTCTGCTATTGGTTCAATTCCGGGCCGGGAAGTTTCATCTTCGTCGTCCGACATTCGAAATGCGGCCTCGGAGACCGTCGGGTCCCGCTTCAGATCCATCAACGCCTTCTTCGCGGTATTGACGGCAATCCGGTATAGCCAGGTATAGAACTGCGCGTCGCCCCGGAACTGATGCAGGGCCCGGTAGGCCCGGATGAAGGTTTCCTGGGCAATATCTTCGATCAGGTCGACGTCGCGCACCATGCGGCCTATCAGTCGCTGAATTCGTCGCTGGTATTTGATGACCAGCAGTTCAAACGCCCGGTCGTCGCCGGCCACCGTTCGCGCGACCAGCATGCGATCGCTGTCGGGCGATTCCGGCGCGATCATCGCGTCATCAGGGATCCTGGGGTCGGTCATGGCCGCGCAACCAGGTCGGCCCGCTCGCTATCACCTTGCGCCATCCGATCTGACGCAAAAACTGCGCGGCGCAAAGCCAACCACCGCGACGGCTGCGCCGCAGAACTGAGCCAGTGCCAGGTACCTGTCCCGACCGCTGGCGCCCAAAACACCAGCAGCGCAGACTGCAGATCCAGATGCACCGTTACAAGGCCGGCAATCTCACGCTCGCTCTCACGACAAGACCATGCGCTTCCGTCCCATAACAATACCCCGTTCTCACGTGCGGGCCAAAACCGGTATGCGAAGGCACCCGCCAGACATGTCAACGCAAGACCTGCCAGGAGCTTCCAGTCCGGCCATTGGGCCTGAACCAGCCAAAACACGTCAATCGCGATCACCAGGGCCCAAACCATTGCCACCCACCTGCGCAAGGCTTGCGCATTGCCCAGCGGGTAAACACCCGATGGGGCCTGGTGCATGGTGCCGGTGTGCAAACTCGTGGAGTCGAACGCAGGTTTGATGCCGGTGTGACTACACGCGACGGAATGCAAGCGCTCCGTTGGTGCCACCGAACCCGAAGTTGTTCTTCAAGGCGACGTCGATCTTCATGTCACGTGCGGTGTTGGCGCAATAGTCCAGGTCGCACTCGGGATCCTGGTTGAAGATGTTGATTGTCGGCGGGCTTTTCTGATGGTGGATGGCCAACACGGTAAACACCGACTCGATGCCCCCTGCCCCGCCCAGCAGATGGCCGGTCATGGACTTGGTGGAATTGACCACCACCTTGTAGGCATGGTCGCCCAGAGCCGCCTTGATGGCGTTGGTCTCGTTGATGTCGCCCAAGGGGGTCGACGTGCCATGTGCATTGAGATAATTCACCTGATCGGCATTGATGCCCGCATTCCGCAGTGCGTTGAGCATCGCGCGACGCGGACCATCCATGTTCGGCGCCGTCATGTGGCCGGCGTCGGCGCTCATGCCGAATCCGGCCAGTTCCGCGTAGATCTTGGCGCCACGTGCCCGAGCGTGGTCGAGTTCCTCGAGCACCAGAACACCGGCACCTTCACCCAGCACAAAACCATCACGATCACGATCAAAAGGCCGCGAAGCCGTTTGGGGATCATCGTTGCGGGTCGACAATGCCCGCATCGCAGCAAAACCGCCAATGCCCAGCGGCGACACCGTCGCCTCGGCACCGCCGGCCACCATGATGTCGGCATCGCCGTATTCGATCATGCGTCCGGCTTCGCCGATGCAATGCAAGCCAGTCGTGCATGCGGTGACGATAGCGATATTGGGGCCTTTGAAGCCGAACCGCATCGACACATGGCCAGCGATCATGTTGATGATCGAGGCAGGAACGAAAAACGGGGAAATGCGCCGCGGTCCGCGGTTCGTCAATTCCTCGTGGGTGGCCTCGATCAACGGCAGGCCCCCGATGCCCGACCCAATCACGCAGCCAATGCGCGTGGCGAGCTCGTCATCGAGCGCCTCGCCAATGGGCAGTCCGGCGTCCTGCACGGCCTGCACCGCGGCGGCAATGCCGTAGTGGATGAAGGTGTCCATGGTGCGCGCCTCCTTGGCCCGCACATAGGATTCGAGTTCGAAGCCCTTGACCTCGCCGGCAATTTTGCAGGCAGATGCCGCCGCGTCAAAACGGGTGATCGCACCAATTCCGGATTGACCTGCCAGCAGGTTGTTCCAGGATTCGGCGACGGTGTTTCCGACGGGGCTGACACAGCCCAGACCGGTTACGACGACACGACGACGGGACATGAGATTCAACGCCTAATTTCTATGCGGAACGCCGTCGCGAACAGAGGTTCCCCCTGCAACGGCGCCCCAGGCTAGCCGGAATTCGGCACGGGTATCGCGGGACGGCAAGACAGATTGCCAACCCCGGGACGCGGCATGTCAGGCTTTCGGATGGGTGTTGGCGTAGTCGATCGCGTTCTGCACTGTCGTGATCTTCTCCGCATCCTCGTCAGGGATCTCGATGCCGAACTCGTCTTCGAGAGCCATCACCAGTTCAACGGTATCCAGTGAGTCTGCACCAAGGTCAGCGACGAAAGCCTTCTCGTTGGTAACTTGCGCCTCTTCGACACCGAGTTGTTCTGCAATGATTTTCTTGACGCGCGCTTCAATATCGCTCATGGAATCCCTCAAAGGGTTGTAAAAGAATCTGTGATTTTAGCCGTCTTGCCGATACGGGCCCAAGGCAGCTGCCGAACAGATCACCCGGCTTGATGAGGTCCATACGACCTACATGTACATTCCGCCGTTCACGTGCAGTTCCTGCCCCGTGATGTAGGCGGCTTGAGCCGACGCCAGATAGACGACGGCATGCGCGATTTCGTCCGGCTGACCAAGCCGGCCCAGCGGAATCTGGCCCAACAAGGCCTTTTGCTGCTCAGGGGCCAATGCCGCCGTCATGTCGGTGGCGATGAAGCCCGGCGCCACACAATTGACCGTGATGTTGCGCGACCCCAGTTCGCGCGCGAGTGCGCGCGACATGCCTGCCACTCCGGCTTTGGCCGCCGCGTAATTGCTTTGCCCGGGATTGCCCGATGCGCCCACCACGGACGTGATGTTGATGATGCGTCCGTAGCGCTGCTTCATCATCGGCCGCATGACCGCACGGCTCATCTGAAAAACCGACTTCAGATTGGTGTCGAGCACCGCATCCCAGTCTTCATCCTTGAGGCGCATGGCCAGCATATCGCGTGTGATACCTGCGTTGTTGATCAGCACATGCAATCCACCCTGTTGCTGCACGATGCGCCCGATCAGCGCCTCTGCCGCGGGCGAATCGTTGACGTCGAGCACTTCACCCGAGCAGCCAGCGAACGCGGCCAGGCTCTGGGCGACACCTTCTGCGCCGGACGCAGTCGTGGCCGTGCCGACAACCGCATATCCACTGCCTGCCAATGCCAGCGCTATCGCACGTCCGATACCCCGCGAGGCGCCAGTCACCAGGGCCACTTGCTTGTCGTTCTTCACATCGGTCATGATTCCCTCTCAGGCCAGTGCCGCCTCAACCGCTGACAGTGTCGCAGGGTCGGACAAGGGCAGGCCGGTCAATTCCGGATCGATGCGCGCCACCATGCCGGCGAGCACCTTGCCTGGGCCGCACTCGACGATATGGCGCACGCCACGCGTTTTGAGCGCCTGCACACACTCGACCCAGCGCACCGGGCCAAAGGCCTGCCGGTACAAGGCATCCCGGATACCGTCGGCATCCACCGCGACAGCCACATCAACATTGTTGATCAGCGGCATCGTCGGCGCCTGAAACACGACAGATTTCAGAGCCTCGCGCAGTTTCTCGGCCGCCGGCAACATCAGCCGGCAATGAAAAGGTGCCGACACTGGCAAGATCATGGCGCGGCGGGCGCCGTTGGCCTTGAGCAATTCGCAAGCGCGCTCCACGGCCGCCTTGCTGCCCGAGATGACGGTCTGCCCTGGATCATTGAAGTTGGCCGCCGCTACCACGGCCATCGCATCATTCGCCATTTCCGACTGCACCTGCGCACAAAGTTCGGAGACACGGGCAGCTTCCAGTCCCAGCACCGCCGCCATCGATCCAGTCCCCACCGGCACGGCATCCTGCATGGCCTGGGCGCGCAGACGCACCAGTGGCGCGGCCTGCGCCAAGGTGATCACACCGGCAGCCACCAGCGCGGCATATTCACCCAGGGAATGGCCCGCAACCGCACTGGGCGCCGCACCGCCGTGGTCCATCCAGGCGCGGTAGGCGGCCACACCGGCCACCAACATCACGGGTTGCGTATTGGTGGTCAGTGCCAAAACCTCTTTGGGGCCGCTGCGGATCAGTTCCCCAATATCCTGCGACAAGGCGTCGGAGGCTTCGCGCACGGTCTCAGCCACGACCGGATGGTCGCCCCAGGCATCGAGCATGCCAACGGCCTGTGAGCCCTGGCCCGGAAATACAAACGCGAAAGGCTTCATCGGTTCATCCTCAACTTGGTCCCGCAAGCACGGTGCCAGCAGGAAAAACGATAGTGGGCTACAGGGTCAGTAGCACCGAACCCCAGGTAAATCCGCCACCGACGCCTTCGAGCAACAGTAACTGGCCCGGGCGGATCTTGCCGGCGCGCACGCCATGATCCAGCGCCAGAGGTATAGACGCTGCCGACGTATTGCCATGCTGGTCTACCGTCACGATCACCTTGTCCATGCCCAGCTTGAGCCTTTTCGCGGTACTTTGCATGATGCGGATATTGGCCTGATGCGGAATCAACCAGTCCAGATCTTCGGCCGTCTTGCCGGCTTTGGCCAGCGTAGCCCTCGCAGACTGCTCCAGCACGCCCACCGCGAGTTTGAACACCGCCTGACCGTCCATCTTCAAAACCGGATCGCCCAGAACCTGCCCGCCCGACACATGGCCCGGCACACAAAGGATGCCGACGTGTTTGCCGTCCGCATGCAGATCGCTGGCCAGGATGCCGGGCTGCTCGGACGCCTCCAGCACCACGGCGCCCGCGCCGTCACCGAACAAAACGCACGTGGTGCGGTCGCTGAAGTCCAGAATGCGCGAAAACACTTCAGCACCAATCACCAGCGCCCGATTGGCCGCACCAGTCTGGATCATCGCGTCGGCCACGCTCAGAGCGTAGACGAAACCACTGCACACAGCCTGTACATCAAACGCGGCGCAGCCATTGGCCCCCAACTTGTTCTGCAGGATGCAAGCGGTGGAAGGAAACACCATGTCCGGTGTGGATGTCGCCACAATGATCAGGTCGAGTTGATCTGCCTGTACGCCCGCGGCCTCCAGCGCCTGATGTGCGGCCTGCAGGGCCAGGTCGCTGCTGCACACATCGGGCGCGGCAAAATGGCGCGCCTCAATACCCGTGCGCTCCACGATCCATTCGTCGCTGGTCTCGACGCCCCTGGTTGCCAGTTCCTGGACCAGGTCCGTATTGCGCAATCGGCGCGGCGGCAGATAACTACCGGTGCCGGTGATTCGGGAATATCGTCTCATCTCAGTTCAAGGGTCTTGGCGTGAAGACGGGTCTGTGCCGGCGTCGGCCAGCAAAGGCGCAGCGCGGGCAATCCGACCCTGCACGCGTTCGAGCAGGTTGTTACCCGCCGCATCATACGCGCGCGCCAGTGCATGCTCGAATGCCAGCGCATCAGCTGAACCGTGGCTTTTGAAGACCAGGCCGCGCAGGCCCAGCAAGGCGGCACCGTTGTAACGTCGATGATCGACCCGCCGCTTGAACGATGCCAGCACCGGATAGGCCACCAGTGCCGCCATTCGCGTGAGCAGGTTGCGTGAGAACTCGGCGCGCAGGAAGCCGCCGATCATGCTGGCGACGCCCTCGGTGGCCTTGAGCGCGACATTGCCGACAAATCCGTCGCAAACGACGATGTCGACCGTACCCTTGAAGATGTCATTGCCTTCGACATTGCCCGCGAAACGGATCTCGCCGGCGCTGGCGGCCGCGCGCAGCAACTCGCCGGCTTTCTTGATGACCTCGCTTCCCTTGATCACCTCTTCGCCGATGTTGAGCAAGCCAACGCTGGGGTCGGGCCGATCCTGCAATGCCGATACCAGCGCGGAGCCCATGACAGCGAACTGCAACAAATGCTCGGCGGTGCAGTCGACATTGGCCCCCAGATCGAGCACCGTCGTAGCACCGCCCTTGGCGTTGGGTAACTGGGTGGCGATTGCCGGGCGGTCGATGCCCTCGAGCGTCTTTAGCAGGTAACGCGAGATCGCCATCAGCGCGCCCGTATTGCCCGCCGACACAGCCGCCTGGGCCGCGCCGTCGCGCACTTGCTGCACCGCAACCCGCATGGACGAATCCTTCTTGCGGCGCAGCGCCACCTCGATCGAATCATCCATACCCACCACTTCACTGGCGAGGACGGTCGTGATGCGATCGCCGTCCATGCCACGAATGGCATCCGGCAAACCCACCAGGATCAATCGGGCTTGGGGATGGGCGGCAAGAAAATGCCGGCACGCAGGCAAGGTGACGGACGCACCGTGGTCGCCACCCATGCAATCGACGGCAATGGTCGTCATCGCACTGAAAGGAATCGGCACAGACTCATGGGCGCCGTTGGCGACCTGTCAAAACGAAGACCCGATGCTATCGTGAAGATAGCATCGGGTCTTGGTATTTGAA
>JBBQJP010000022.1:0-66960 GCA_038326025.1 Burkholderiales bacterium | reverse complement strand
GACCGCCACGATCTCCATACCCTGCCGGGTGATCGCCGACTTCAGCTCTTTCTCGTTGAAGCACAGCACGTGGGGCGCCTTGCCGATGGCACGCATCAGCGGCAGCGCGAGGTAGGGGACGAGTGGATTCATCTCGGCGATACAGGGCGTTTTGGAGATCAACAAGCCGCCTGGCCGCAATGCCCGCACAGCAAGCCCCAACGCATGGTCGAGATCGCTCACCAGGTGCAACAGGTTGAGGGCCAGCGCCACGTCGTATGCGCCCTGCCCGAACACCGGCGCGTCGGCGTCGGCCACCGCGAAGCTCAGCTGCGGCACTGGCTGGGCCGCCAGTTTTTCACGGGCGATAACAATCATGTCAGCCGAGACGTCGGTGGCCAGCAGGTGTCGGGTCGAGGGTGCCAGGCGCAGCGCGGTGGTCCCGGTACCACAACCGATCTCCAGCACATCGTGTTCGGCTGACAGCAGGCCCTGCACGCGCCGCAGCGTGGCCTCGTAACCTGCCATGTCTGCGATCGGGTCGGCCGCGTACTTGCGCGCGATGCGATTCCAGAAAGCCGCCTTTTGGGCGGCTGCGGCGCTCGCCATGGCCAGGGGTGAGGCGTCGTGGCGCGAGGAAATGGTGGGGGTTGTCATAGGTGGTGGAAGCAAAGCTTGTGCAAAAGGCAATGCCTGAATGCTATCCATACACATTGCTTTAGGAAATAGCCGACCTGTTCACGCCGGTGGGTGACGAGGGGAAGCTGATCAAAATGTGGCAGGGCGCCACCAGTCCGGCGCCGCATCTGCTTGGCGGGCTGTTGAACGACCCAGCGCGCGCCGCACGCATTGGCGCTGTCATGCACGAGGTCGTACAGGCCGAGCTGAAGCTCATGGCCAATGAGGCGGCCATCCCATAACCCGTGGCCGACATCCCTGGCGCCGCCGCCCCAGGGTCAGCATTTCGTTGCGTGGGGCGGTTGGCGGATGATGCGGCCCGCGAACTCGCGGGCCAATTTGTAACAAGCTTGCCTGGCGTGCCTAGTCCCGACAGACCCTATTACGGGCCCGACAGACCTTATTCCCACGGAACAATGGACTGCAAGAGTGACACCTTCATTCGACGGTGACACTCTTGGCCAGATTCCTCGGCTTGTCCACATCCGTCCCCCGCGCAACCGCCGTGTGATACGCCAGCAACTGCAGCGGCACCACATGCAGCAGCGGCGACAGCGCGCCGTAATGCTCGGGCATGCGGATCACGTTGATGCCCTCCGCCCGTTCGATGCGCGTGTCGCCGTCGGCCAGCACATAGAGCACACCGCCGCGCGCACGGACTTCGTGCATGTTGCTCTTGAGTTTTTCCAGTAGCGTGTCGTTTGGCGCCACTGTCACCACCGGCATGGCGCTGGTCACCAGCGCCAGCGGTCCGTGTTTGAGTTCGCCAGCCGGGTAGGCTTCGGCGTGTATGTAGCTGATCTCCTTGAGTTTCAAGGCACCTTCCAGCGCAATCGGGTAGTGCAGGCCGCGCCCGAGGAACAGCGCGTTTTCCATCTTGGCGAAGTCCTGCGCCCAGGCGATGACCTGGGGTTCGAGCGCCAGCACCGCCTGCAACGCGACGGGCAGGTGGCGCATGGCCTTGAGATGATCGTCTTCCTGCTCCTGGCTCAACTTGCCGCGGCTTTGCGCCAATGCCAACGTGAGCAGGAAAAGGCCAGCCAGTTGCGCTGTGAAGGCCTTGGTTGACGCCACGCCGATCTCGATGCCGGCGCGCGTGATGTAGGCCAGCTTGCATTCGCGCACCATGGCGCTGGTGGCCACGTTGCAGATCGTCAGCGTGTGCAACATGCCCAGGCTTTGCGCATGGCGCAGTGCCGCCAGCGTGTCAGCGGTTTCGCCCGACTGGGTGATGGTGACGACCAGCGTCCTGGGGTTGGGCACCGAGGTGCGATAGCGGTATTCGCTGGCCACTTCCACCTGGGTCGGAATGCCGGCAATGCTCTCGAGCCAGTACTTGGCAGTGCAGCCGCTGTAATAGCTGGTGCCGCAGGCCAGGATCAGCACCGAGTCAATCTCCTTGAAGACCCGCGCGGCGCTGGCATCCGCGCCATCAAACAGTTCAGGCACGACGCCAAGCACACCTTCGAGCGTGTCGGCAATCGCGCGTGGCTGCTCGAAAATTTCCTTCTGCATGTAATGGCGGTACGGCCCCAGTTCGGCCGCGCCGCTGTGCGCCAGCACGGTTTTGACCGGGCGCTGGGCGGGCTCGACCGGTTTGTGGGACTTGTCGACGAGCCAGTATTTACCCAGCTGCACATCCACCACATCACCCTCTTCCAGGTAGACGATTTGATCGGTCACACCAACCAGCGCCATCGCGTCGCTGGCCAAAAAGTGTTCCTTGCCGTCTTTGCCGACTCCCAGGATCAGCGGCGAGCCGGCCCGTGCGCCAATCAAACGTTGCGGCTCATCCTTGCAGAACACCGCGATGGCATAAGCGCCGCGCAACTCGTGAATGGCCTGCTTGACGGCGTCGAACAAGTCACCGTCGTAGAGGCTGTCGACCAGGTGGGCAATAACCTCGGTATCGGTCTGGCTCTGGAACAAATAACCTTTGGCGGTAAGCGAAGCGCGCAGTTCGTCGTGGTTCTCGATGATGCCGTTGTGTACCAGTGCGATACGCCCGGGGCGGTCATAGGCATCGGCCCCAGTGCCGTGGCTGAAATGCGGATGCGCGTTGTGCACCGCCGGTGCGCCGTGCGTGGCCCAGCGGGTATGGGCAATGCCGGTCGTACCCTGGAGCTGGGTCTTGGCCACCTGCTCGGCCAACTCTGCCACACGCGAGGTGCTGCGGGCACGCTGCAAGCCGTCCACATAAACCGCCACGCCGCAGGAGTCGTAGCCCCGGTATTCGAGCCGCTGCAGCCCCTGCACCAGGACTGGAACAATATTACGGGTGGAAACCGACCCAACAATGCCGCACATAAGACTTACTCCAAAAGTTCTGGCGCCGATGGTACGTGGTGTCGTTGTAAATCATCTGCCAAATTGTTGTCATATTTGATTATTTATTTCAACTTCAGTATATTAAGACTAATAATTTCATAGATGATTGAATAATGGAACAAATTGAACTCGATGACATCGACCTGCGTCTGCTGGACCTGCTGCAACAAGACGCCTCGCTGAGCAACCTGGAGCTCGCGCAGAAGGCCTTCACCTCTCCCCCGACCTGCCTGCGCCGGGTCAAGCGGCTGCGCGAAACCGGGGTGATCGAGCAACAGGTCGCCCATTTGTCGCCCGACCGTCTGGCTCCGATGCTGGGGCACGGCTTGAGCGCTATCGTGGAGATTTCGCTCGACCGCCAGGGTAGCGAATGGCTGGATCAGTTCGAGCAGCAGGTGACAGCCGACGACGATGTGCAGCAGTGTTATCGCGTGTCACCGGGGCCGGACTTCGTACTGGTGATCCACGCGCGCGACATGCCCGACTATCTGGCCATTGCGCAGCGACTTTTCACGTCGGACGCGAACGTGCGCAACGTCAAGGCATTTTTCAGTGTCAAACGCGCCAAGTTCGGCGCGCGCTTGCCGCTCAGGCGCGTGCCGGCGGCAGGCACACCGTGATACAGCACCCCTTGCCGACCTCGCCCGAGGCGGCAATGTCGCCACCATGGCGCTCGACCACGCGGCGTGCCAATGCCAGCCCGATGCCGATGCCCTCGAAGGCCTTGGCACTGTGCAGGCGCTGAAACGGGCGAAACAGGCGGTCATGCTGGCGCGGATCAAACCCCACGCCGTTGTCCCGCACCTGGATCTCGGTACCGCCCCTTACGGTTGATTTCCCGTCGATCTCGATCCGGGCCTGCGGGCAATCGCGCGTGAACTTGAGCGCGTTGTCCAGCAACTGCACCATCAACTGATGCAGCAGTGCCACGTCGCCAAACGCTGGCGGCAGATCGGGCGCCACCTGCCACACGACGTCACGCCCCTGAAGCTGCACTTGCATCTGGTGACGAATGTCGTCCACCAGGCGGGCCATATCCACCGGCCCGGGCTGCAACTCGGCCCGCCCGATACGTGACAACGCGAGCAGTCCGTCCATCAACAGGCCCAGATGTGTCGCCGCACTCTCAGCCTTGTCCAGATGGGAGGCCACGTCAGGGTCCACATCGTCACCCAGGTCTTCGCGCGCAATGCGCACAAAGGCGCTGACGTGGCGCAGCGGCGCGCGCAGGTCATGCGACACCGACGCCGTGAACTCTTCCATCGCCTGGCGCGACTGGGCCAGCTCGCGTTCGAGCCGCAACAACTGCTGCTGCGCGGACACCGCCGCGGTACCAGCAGGGCTCACTTGCTCGGGCGTTTCCATCCGGGAATCGATACTTGTTTGCCCCGCGCGACGCTGAGCGCGCCGGCCGCCGTGTCTTTGGTGATCGTCGAGCCGCCGCCGATGGTGCCGCCAGCACCAATCGTGACCGGCGCAACCAGCACGCAGTTGCTGCCCACATGCACGTCGGCCTCGATCGTCGTGCGGTGCTTGAATGCGCCGTCATAGTTGGCCGTGATGCTGCCGGCGCCATAGTTGACACGTTCGCCCACGGTCGCATCGCCCAGGTAGGCCAGGTGATTGGCCTTGGCGCCACGCGCCAACGTCGAATTCTTCACCTCGACAAAGTTACCGATATGCACCAGCGGCCCCAGATCGGCGCCAGGACGCAGGCGCGCAAACGGGCCAACCAGTGCGCCCGCACCAATCTTCACCCCCTGCTTCTCACCGTCGATATGGGTGAACGGGTGTATAACCGCGCCCGCGTCGATGACAGCGTTGGCGATCACGCAGTTCGCGCCAACGTGCACGTCGTCGCCCAGCATCACGTTGCCTTCAAACACGCAATTCACGTCGATTGACACGTCCTGACCACACTCCAGGCTGCCCCGCAGATCGAATCGGGCCGGGTCGGAAATACGCACACCCTGCTCCATCAACAGGTTCGCCTGCCGCAACTGGTGGGCACGCTCGAGTTCGGCCAGTTGCACCGGGCTGTTGACGCCGGCCACCTGCACCGCATCGGTGATGCGGTGCGCCAGCACGGCCACGCCGTCGGCAACGGCGAACTTGACGATGTCGGTCAGGTAATACTCTTTCTGGGCGTTGTTGTTCTTCAAGCGCGCCAGCCAGGTCTTGAGCAGGCACGCCGGCACCGCCATGATGCCGCTGTAAATTTCGCGGATCGCCAGCTGATCGGGGCCGGCATCCTTTTGCTCGACGATGGCCCGTACCGGCGCGTTGTCGCCACCGCCGTCGCGCACGATGCGGCCATAACCCATGGGGTTATCCAACTGCAGCGTCAGAAGCGCCAGCTTGTCGCCACCGCTCACGGTAATCAGCTCTCGCAGCGTCTCGACCCGCGTGAGTGGCACATCGCCACTGAGCACCACCACGATGCCGTCGTCGGCCAGCACCGGCAAGGCCTGCTGCACTGCGTGGCCGGTACCGAGTTGCGGCTCCTGGCGCACACATTGCAATTGCAGCGCGCCCAGCGCACCACTGTCAGGACCACAAGCCGCCTCGACCTCTTCGGCGCCGTGGCCGGTGATCAGCACCGCCTGACGCGCGCCGAGCGCGCTCGCGGTCGCCAATACATGGTGCACCAGTGCACGTCCGGCCAAGGGGTGCAATACTTTGGGCAACTTGCTTTTCATGCGAGTGCCCTTGCCCGCTGCCATGATCACCACATCCACGATGCCTGCACCTGCTGCTGCCATATCTAAGTTCCGTTCGCTGGTTATGTCCTGGAGTCGGATTATCCGTCTGCTGCTGGCCGCCTCGTTACTGGCCGTGCTGGCAGGTTGCAGCGCCGTGAAGCTGGCCTACAACAACCTGCCTGACGTAACCTACTGGTGGGTCGATGGTTATGCCGACCTGAACGAGCCGCAGACCCTGTTGCTGCGAGCAGAGCTGGCGCGATTGCACACTTGGCATCGCAAAACCGAGTTACCCCGGATCGCCGACCTGCTGCGACAGATCCAGCAAATCGCGCCGGCCGACACCAGCGGCGAGCAGATTTGCCGGCTGTATGGCGACATCCGTGCCCGCTTTGAAGCGGTCACGACGCAGGCACTGGCGGATCCCGGCACAGTCGCGCTGGCCATGCAGCTGACGCCGGTGCAATTCAAACACCTTGAAACACGGTTCGCCAAAGGTAATCAGGAGTGGCGCCGCGAGCGGGGATCACGCGAGCGCGCCGTGCGCGTGGCCAAACGCGTGGAGACCGAACTCGATCGGGCCGAGCAGTTCTACGGCACACTTGACAACCCGCAGCGCAAGCTGCTGCAGGACGCGGTGAGCCGTTCGACGTTTGATCCGCAGCTTGCCTTTGCCGAGCGCGTGCGCCGCCAGCAGGACATGCTGCAGACCTTGCGCGGCCTCGCAGACGCGGGCAACGGCAGTCCATCAGCGGCCGATATGGCGCAAGCGGCTGCCGCCTTGCGCGCCTATGTCGAGCGCACATTGCGTTCACCCGACCCGCTTTACCGCGCGCAGGTCGACACTGCACTGCAGGAAAACTGCCAGACCTATGCGCGCCTGCACAACAGCACGACCGCCGAACAGCGCAGCCGTGCCGTGACGCGGCTGGCCACCTACGAACGCGACGCGCGCGAACTGAGCATGGCGCACTGATTCGCGCATCCCCCATTGCGTGGACAGGTAGCGAAGTGCGCGACCTGTGTCGAGCCACACCTTGTTACAGTCAGCGCGTCGCCGCCTTTAAATACAAGGAGATGCCTCATGCCCAGCGAGTTGGACCTGTTCGTTGCCAACCCGGAGTACCCGGCCACACTTCGCGCGCTGGCCAAGCGGGGCGATGTGCGGCGCTTTCGCAAGGGCACGATCCTGATCCACGAGGGCGACCTGGGCGACACGTTGTTCGTCGTGCTCAGCGGTCGGGTCAAGATCTATTGCATGGACGAAAACGCCAGGGAGATCACGTTCGGGCTGTTTGGTGCGGGTGAATACGTCGGCGAAATGGCGCTCGATGGCGG
Source organism: Burkholderiales bacterium (assembly GCA_038326025.1). Lineage (GTDB taxonomy): Bacteria > Pseudomonadota > Gammaproteobacteria > Burkholderiales > Burkholderiaceae_C > CAISIP01. The sequence continues at coordinate 59,935 of JBBQJP010000022.1, read as the reverse complement.
CCTGCGATCAGCCAGCGTGATCACGCTCGAGCCCACGGGATGCGCCGTGGTGCGCCGCAGCGACATTCGCACATTCATCGTGCAATACCCCGAGTTCTCGTTCGAGATGTTGTCCAAGGTGATTCATCGCCTTCGCCTGGCGACCCGCGATGCGCGCAACCTCGCTTTCATCGACGTCTATGGGCGCCTGACGCGCCTGCTCAACGAGCTGGCCTGCCCCCAGCCCGACGGGCGCCGCCGCATTGCCGAGCGCATCACGCACCAGGAAATCGCCAGCCGGGTCGGCTGCAGCCGCGAGATGGTCAGCCGCATCCTGAAAGACCTGATGCTGGGCAGCTACCTGGCGATCGAAGAGCGCCAGATTGTGCTCATGGGCAAGTTGCCCCAGCGGTGGTAAGACGCGCGTTGGCAAGGCCGCGTTGGTGCATACGTCACAAATTCTGCTGGTCAGGTTCACATCCCAAGCAGCCGGGTTTTTCTTAACCTGAATCCGACGCACTGACCCAGGATCGCTTTCGCGACCCCGGTGCGCCAAAAGGGGAAGACATTCATGGCCTACGCAGAACACGATTCGGCGCACCTGCCGCTGACCGCCAGCACACGCCCGGCTTCGCAAACCTTTGATCTATCCGAACTGCGCCTTCTGCGCCAGACACTGAACCTGGTCGACTATGGCCTGGTGGTCGTAGACGCGGACAACGGCGCGTTGCAGTTCGCCAATGCGCAGGGGCAAGCCGCCCTGCTGGCGCCCGCCACGGCAGATGGCGGCGCGCGCCCCTGTCATGGCCTGCGTGTGTTGCACGGGCGCGTGATCGGCTACCGCCCGGTGGATACCGAACTGCTGCGCCGCGCGCTCGAGCGCACCAAGTCCGGCCTGCGCGACTTTCTGTGCCTGGGTGATGCCGGCCAGGACGCCGCAGTGGCCGTGTTGCCTCTGGGCACGCAGCATCCGACTGCCGAGCCTCGGCTGCGCACCACATTGGGCTCGGACGTTCCCGAGAGTTATGCGCTGCTGGTGTTTGCCAAGCAACATCTGTGTGACGACTCGACGATGGCCCTGTTTGCGCGCGAACGCGGACTCACCAGCGCCGAAGGGCAGGTGCTGGCCCAGGTATGCAAAGGTTTGCGACCGGCGCAGATCGCCACCAATCATGGCGTGCGTATCTCCACCGTACGCACCCAGTTGCGCAGCATCCGCATGAAGACCTGCAGCGAGACCATTCGCCAGCTGGTGCAGAAAGTGTCGGTCCTGCCGCCGATGGCGCGCCACATGTCCGGGCAACTGCCGGCGTGAAAAAAGGCCCCGAAGGGCCCTGTGATTGCGGCGCAGCGATCCACGCGCAGCAATTTGCAAACACGCAAGTCCGGTCGTCGTCGTTCGGCCGCCGGACCGGTGTGTGGCGCTGTGTTCAGTTCTGCAGCGCGGCCCACATTTCCTGGTCGCGCTCGGCCGTCCAGATGCGCGGATTCTTTATGCCCTTGGCTTCGTCGAACGCACGGCTGACGTCAAACGGCAGGCAGTGTTCGTAGATGAATACCTGCCCGAAGATCGGGTCCATGCTTTTGCGCGTATGGGCCATGGCCGTTTTCAGGTCCATGTCGGCCGCTGCGGCCTCCTTGCCACATTTGAACAGTGTCTCGACCCACAATTTGGTGTAGTCGAGCGCCTTGTTCACGTCTAGCGCCCCCTTCATGGCTTCGCCGCGGCCCGGCACGATCGCCTCGGCGTTCAGTGCGCGCAAGGCTTCCAGCGTGGCCGGCCACTCCTGCAACTGGGCGTCGCCGGTATAGACACCGGCCTGGTACTCGACCAGGTCACCGCTGAACAACACCTTCTCAGTACCAACCCAGGCGATGGTGTCGCCGCGCGTATGCCCCGGGCCCGGATGCCAGATGTCCACCGTCACGCCGCCGAGATCCAGCGTCAGCTTCCCCGGCACCTCGCCCCGGGTCGGGTCACCACCACCGATTACCAGCGTCGGCCAGGTCAGACCCGGCACCGACTCGGCATTGCGGAAAAGGCGTGGGAAACGCTCCATTTCGCTCTTCATGTCCTGCGCGCCGCGTTCACGGATCAGTTCCAGCGTGCCCTGGCTGGCGATGACTTCTGTGGCGCCTTCGGCCACGTAGGCACTGGCGCCGAGCACACGCACGGCGTGGTAATGCGTCAGCAATACGTATTTGATGGGTTTGTCACTGATGTTGCGGATACGCGCGATCAGGTCCTGCGCCATGGCCGGTGTGGCGGTGGCGTCGCTGACCATGATGAACTTGTCGCCAATGATGACGCCGGAATTCGGGTCGCCTTCGGCGGTGTAGGCCCAGCAATGGGCGCTAAGTTGCTCGAACGTGATCTTCTTGTCGTCCAGGTCAGCCTGGGATGCGAAAGCCTTGGTGGTATTGGCGGGAGATGCAGACATGAGGGGCTCCTGTTGAATCCGGGGATTTTAACTATTCGTAATTGATTACGCATAGTTGAACCACTTTGCGACCATGCGCATGTCGCCATGGTTGCGGCGAATCGGCAATTGCGCAAGTCACGGAGTTGTCGGGCGGGGAGTCGCCGGCGGCAAACCGACCGCCGGCTTGCATCGGCACCATGGTGCGTCATCTGTGGGCATGGAAACCCGGTGACGAGTGCGGGCACATCGCGCGCCGGCTACCGCCAGTACCGGTAATGCGCAGCCGCGGGCACAAATTCGTATTCGCCAGCGCCGATGGAGCCCCTGCCGATCGGCAGAAGACGCCGCTGTTTCAACAGTTTTTGCCTGCGCCCCGGTGTGCGCGCTGCACGCAATAGCTGGCCGCGCAACGGAGCGCTGAGCCAGCAAAAACGGACCTTGACGACGCGTTATTCCTTGCGGAAGTCGTCGTGGCATGCCTTGCAGGAGCCGCCGGTTGCACCGACCTGGGTTTTGATGGCATCGAGATTGCCGCCCTTGGCGACGGCCGCCAATTTGGTCATCTCACCTTGCATCTTTTCTGCTGCCGCATTGAACTTGGCGCGATCGGTCCAGATTTCGGGTTTGGCCTTGGTGTCCCCCTTGTCGGAGCCGTCTATGAATCCGGCATACGGCAGCTTGGACATCATCTCTGCGGTCGCAGCGTTGCTGGCCGCCGCGGCGGCATCGAACGGTATGCGTCCGTTGGCCATGGCTGCGACCCGACCGAAATGGGTCCCCATGACGGACAGCGCCGCTCTTCGGTACTTGATGGCGTCTTCGGGTTTTGCGAACTGGGCATGGGCGGAGAGCGCCATGGTGCTGGTGACAGCGGCAAGAACGAGTGATGCGACAAGTTTCATGGGGACTCCCGAAGTAAAAAATGGGTGAAACAACGATAAAGAGAACACGCGATGTGCCGACGATGGAGGCTGGCACTGGCGGAAAGTTCACACCAAAGCGCCGCATCAGGGAAAACCCCTGTATTTCTGGGGGGATTGACATCTGGGTCGTCATGAAAGGTCAGGAACTGGAGAACACCTTGGCCTCTTCGTACATGCGATCAAGGTCGCCCAGCGAGGTTATCACCTCGTCCAGGTTGCCACCGAGTCGTGCCGCGATGGTCGGCGGCAGTTCTTCGACCGTGGGATTTCCACCCGAGCCGAACTTGAGTTTCTTGCTGATCTGGTTGGCTGCAAAAACGCAGGCAATCATCTCGGTGTCGAGCAGATCGTCGGGGAACTGATGGCGGATGGTCTCCACCAGCGGCGCGGCGAAACGCCATTTTTCGACCAGCATCGCGCCCACTACCGCATGATCGGTTCCGATAATCTGGCGCAAGGACAGGTGCAGGGACGTCTCGGACCACTCACTCATCATCAGCGCCTCGCGGAACTCCTTGGGCATGTATTGCGCAAACACCACCTTGCCGAAGTCATGCAGCAGGCCGGCGATGAAACAGTCGGTCGGATCGACATTGCCGACCCGAGGCGCCAGCATCTTGGCGATGTTGGCGGTAGTCAGTGAATGCAGCAGGTATTCCTGGGCATCGAATCCGGCCAGGTTTTCCTTGGGCAACATGCCGATGGCGGCAATGCTCAGTGCCAGGTTTTTCAGGCTGTTGAAGCCCATGTAGACCACCGCATGGTTGATCGACGTGATCTGCTTGGGCAGGCTGTAGTACGCCGAATTCACGACCCGCAGGATCTTGACCGTCACCACCGGATCATGGTCGATGACGCGCACCAGGTCCTTGGGCGAGCAATTCACATCGCGGGTCAGCTGCAAAATCTGCTGGACGCTGCGCGGAAACGCCGGCATGCGATCCACTGCCGCGGCAAGCTTCTGGGAAAGTTCTGGGGTCATGGGCGAAAAAGCACGATCAGGGCCCTATTCTGGCAGCTAGATTCTGGCTTTGGCTCAGCGAGTCTGACGGGCGTAAGGCCGAGGGCAATCTTGGGCGCGCGCCGCAGGTCTGCGCACGGCCCCGCGTACACTGGCGCCATGGCCGCCAACCGCGACTTTGCCGACTACTGCTGCGAGTTGCTCTCCAGCGTGGGGCCCTGCATCGCCAAACGCATGTTCGGTGGCTGGGGCCTGTCGCTCGATGGACTTACCTTCGCCATCATTGCCGATCTGGGCGACGGCGAGAAGTTATGGCTCAAGGCTGATCCGCAGACCGTGGCGCAGTTCGAAGCTGCCGGTGGCAGGCGCTTCGCGATGACGATGCAGAAGAAGGACGGCCCGAAACAGGTGAGCATGGGTTACTACAGCGTGCCGGTCGACGCCATGGAGTCCGCGCTGGCCATGGAACCATGGGCCCGCCTGGCGCTGGGCACCGCACTGCAGGCCCAAAGCCTCAAGACCAAACGCAAACCGGTCACTCGAAGCAAGTCGAACAAGCCACCTGGCGGCTGAAACCGTTTCACGGGCCGGCGCGCCAGGTTGCGCCAATCGCACGGGTCACATCAAGGCGGATTGATGCGCATCTGGCGCAAATAGTGCCACGCCGCCTGACGCGCCTGATCGCCTCTCGGCGCACCTGTGGGTGTCGGCCACTCTGGTGCAGGTGCCTGCTTCGGCGTCAGCAGGCGAGCCAGCCAGACACCCACGCTGGTACGCAAAGCACCTTTGCGTGAAACCGCCTCGGATGGCAAGGCATCGGGCTCCCAACTGAAGCGGGCCGGCTCGTTGGCCGCACTTTGATAAGACTCGAGCACCACCTGCTGCCCGGCTGTGAGGTGGATGCGGGTGCCGCAGCCCAGAACCAGGTCGCCCCAGTCATTGGCCGGTCCGTGGTGCGGGCCGTCGAGTGTGGCCCACACGGTACCCTGGGCCACCCGCAGGTATCCGCTTGAGGCGGCGCCGAGTTTGATGGCGCGCGACGATGGCAAACTCCAACTGCCGGCCAGACCGATGCCCAATGGTTGTGGCGCCAGTTGCGTTGCATGATGGGTTGACATGGCTCTCTCCTAATCAAAAGGTAGGCGTCAATGATCTCGCGCGAAAACGCTTGCGTCCAATGAAAACGGCCTACACTATTCATTCCCGATTCGCATCAATCAGAAAGCCGTGATCCGGCGCCGAATGCCATGCAACAGCCCGACTACCGCGTCCGTACCCGCCCCTTGTCTGCCGGACATCTGCGTGCCTTCGAAGCGGTCGCGCGCAACCTCAACTTCCGCGCCGCGGCAGAAGAGTTGTCGCTGACACAAAGCGCGGTGAGCCGCCAGATCCAGGCGCTGGAGGACGAGATTGGCGTGGCGCTGTTCCTGCGTCACACCCGCGCCGTCGATCTCACTGGCGCCGGTGCCAGTTTGCTGGCAGCCGTGGTTCCCGCGCTCGAACGCCTCGATGGCACGGTGCGCCATATCCGGCAAAACGCAGGTCGCAAGCATGTGGCGATCACGACCTGGGCTTCTTTTGCCTCGATGTGGCTGATTCCGCGCCTGGAAGGTTTTCAGGATCAGCATCCGGACATCGACATCCGCATCGACACCACCGACGGCATCGTTGACCTGGATATGTCGGACGCCGATCTGGCGCTGCGTTACACCACCCCCTCGCGCGTCGCATCACACGGCGTGCGCATGTTCGGCGAACAGCTCGCGCCCGTGGCCAGCCCCTGGCTGCTCAAGGGTGGCAAGACCCTGGCCAGCGTAGCCGACCTGGGTCGTTTCACCCTGATCGAGGCCGGTGACGTGCGAAACCGCAACTTCGAGATCCTGGCCTGGCAACGCTGGTTCGACACCTATCAGACGGGAAACAAGGGGCGGGTGGAACCCAAGCGCTGGCTGTATTTCGACTATGCCTACCAGATGGTGCAGGCCGCAATTGCCGGCCAGGGCGTTGTGCTGGCCCGCATGCCGTTGATCTCGGAGGCCCTGGCCAATGGCGATCTGGTCGAGGTATTGCCTGGCATGCGTATCGACTCACCGCTGTCTTATTGGCAGGTCACCGGACCACGCGCCGCAAACCGCCCGGAGGTCATCGCCTTCTGCGCCTGGCTGCAGGCCCAGGCCGCAATCTCGCGTCAAGCCATGGGGGAGCCAGACGCGCCCCTTGAGAACAGCCGTGCAACGCCGCAGGGCAATCTGGTAACACTGCCGCGCAGCTGAAGCCGCTGACAAGGCCTTGCAAGCCGACCCATCAGGGTCCGCTCACACCGGCCAGACCGCTCCATTCTCGTTGAGGATGGCGTCCAGCGGGATATCGTGCGACTCGGCATCGAGTTCGGGCAGGAATCCGTGCGTGAAACCCAGCCCGACGGTGAACGGGCGAGGCTGCAGACTGGCCAGCGTGCGGTCGTAGAAGCCGCCGCCGTAACCGAGTCGATGCCCGCCGGGGCCGTAGCCGACACAGGAGATGAACAACAAGGTGGGCACGATTACCTCGGTGTCCTTGGGCTTGGGGATGCCGTAGGCGTCTTCCTCCATGCGACAACCCGGGTACCAGGCGTGAAACACCATGGTCTTGTGGACCTTGTCGACCACCGGCAACCCAATGCGGCGCGGCTGCGGCTGATCAATCAACTCGCCGTCCTCTTTCCAGCGGTGCAAGGCAGGCAAGGGGTCGAACTCTCCCTTGATCGGCCAGTAGGCGCCCACCACGGTATCGGGGCGCCCGACCAGCCAGATGCGCATCACGTCCTGCAACACGGCCGCACGTTGCTGGCGGTCCGTCATATTCAGCCGCTCTTCGATCAGCGCCTTGCGAAGGGCTTTCTTCTCCTGCGCCTGCCTGCCTTCGGAGTTGTCCATAATCTCGCTATGAAGTTTGCAGCCATTTTGACATCGATCGCCGTATTGACGACCGCGGCACTGACCACACCATCATTGGCGCAGGCGCAGAGCAACGCTGCGAGCAAGGCCGATGAGGCCGTGCTCGAGATGAAAGATGCTTTCCGCAAGTCTGATCGCAAACGTTTGAGCGCCTTGCTGCCCCAGGCCCGGGGCCATGTGCTCGAGCCCTGGGCTGCATACTGGGAACTGCGCGCCCGCATGCCCGATGTGTCGAACGACGAGATCCGCGCGTTCCTGCGCAAGTACGCCGGAACCTACCAGGAAGACCGGCTGCGCAACGACTGGTTGCTGCTGCTCGGCCAGGTCCGGGACTGGGCCACGTTCATGGCCGAATATCCAAGTTTTCGCATGAATGACGACCGCGAGGTGCGTTGTTATGCGCTTCTCACCGACTTCAATACCAGTGGCGCCGATGTCGCGGCGCAGGTTCAGACCTTGTGGCTGGCGCAGCGCGACGCAGACGACGGATGCGCCCATGCGGCCGAAGAACTGCTCAAGGCGCGCAAGATGAAACCCGACGTCGCCTGGCAACGGGCCCGCGGTGGCATGGAGTCGGGCCGCCTGTCGGTGGTCACCCAGGCGATCGGCCTGCTCAACCCGGACTGGACCAACAAGGTCAAGACCATCTTCTCCGGCCCGGACCGCTACCTGGATGAGAAACACACGGCCTTGTTGCCGCGCACCAAGGAACTGGTCACCCTGGGCCTGATCCGGCTGGCCGCGGACGATCCTGCAGCGGCCGCCGAGCAGGTCAGCAAGTTGCGCTGGCGCATGCAGTTGACGGAAGAGGAGCGCAGCTATGTATGGGGCGTGATCGGAAAACGTGCGGCGATGCGACTGTCGGATGAGGCGCCCGGTTATTTCGCCAATGCCCAGGACAAATTCCTGCAGCCGGAGCATCTGGAATGGAAGGTCCGCGCAGCCTTGCGCGCCGGCAAATGGTCGCAGGTGCTCGATGCCACCGCCGCCATGGACGAAAGCCAGCGTCTGGATCCAACCTGGATCTACTGGCGCGCCCGCGCTCTGATGTCGGCCGGTCGACCGGCGTCCGATCGGGCGCAGGCCACCACGATGCTCGAGAGCATTGCCAGCGAGCGTGGCTTTTACGAGCAATTGGCGCTGGAAGAATTGGGCCGCAAGATCACGGTTCCGCCCGCCCCGCCCGCTTTGAGCGACAAGGAAAAGGAAACTGCCAGGACCAATCCGGCGTTGATACGCAGCGCCTACGCAATAGGCCTGGGTCTGCGCAATGAAGGCAACCGCGAGTGGAACTACGCAGTGCGCCTGCACGAGCCCGGCGGCATGGACGACCGCAACCTGCTGGCGACCGCCGACCTGGCCTGCGCGCGCGAAGACTGGATTAACTGCATCAACACCAGCGAGCGCACGCGCAGCTTCATGGCCTTCAATCAGCGCTTTCCGATGCCCATGCACGATGCGGTGCTGCCGCGCTCCCGTGAGATCGGCCTGGATCCGGCCTATGTTTACGGGCTGATCCGCCAGGAAAGCCGCTTCCTGATGGATGCGCGCTCGGGCGTGGGCGCGTCAGGGCTGATGCAGGTCATGCCGGCTACGGCGCGCTGGACTGCAAAGAAAATCGGCATGACCGACTTCAAGCCCCAGCAGATCAACGACCGCGACGTCAACATAACCATCGGCACGGCCTACCTGAAGCTGGCACTGGACGACTTCGCCGGCTCCATGCCGCTGGCTGCGGCGGCCTACAACGCTGGCCCGGGACGCCCGCGCAACTGGCGCAACGGACCGGTGATCGAGGCTGCCATCTGGGCTGAAAACATCCCATTCAGCGAAACCCGCGACTACGTCAAGAAGGTGCTCAGCAACACCACCAACTACGCCGCCATCACCACAGGCCAGCCGCAGTCGCTCAAGGCGCGGTTAGGCATGGTCGGGCCACGCGCAAACAACGCAGCCGCCGAGAACAAGGACCTGCCCTGATGATCGACAGTGACTGCTGCACCACCCCGACACGACGACCCGGAGATTGACAACATGAAACGAATCCTCGTTCTGGGCGGCAGTGGCTTCATCGGTCGCCACGTCTGCGAAAAGGCCGGACAGCTGAACTGCCGCTTGACGGTGCCGAGCCGGCGCATGATCAACGCCCGCACGGTCTCGCCGCTGCCCTGGGTCGATGTGATCGAGGCCGATATCCATGACGAAGCCCAACTCGCCCGACTGGTGCGCGGGCATGATGCAGTGGTCAACCTGGTGGCCATCCTGCATGGCGATGCGGCGGCCTTCGACCATGTCCATGTGACCCTGGTGCAAAAGCTGGCGCGCGCCTGCCAGGATGCCGGTGTGACTCGGCTGGTGCATGTGAGTGCACTGGGCGCCGCCGCCGATGCGCCGTCGCTGTACCAGCGCAGCAAGGCACAGGGCGAAGCCGTGTTGACCGGCAGCAAACTGGCGCAAAGCATCCTGCGCCCGAGTGTGGTGTTCGGCGCGTACGATCGATTCCTGAACCTGTTCGCCAAAATGCAGGCGATGCTGCCGGTGATACCGCTGGCCAGCGCCGATAGCCGGTTCCAGCCGGTCTGGGTGCAGGACGTGGCACAAGCGATCATCCGGCTACTGCGCCAACCTGGGGCCATTGCAGGTCTGACACATCCAGTGCAAGCATCGGTGTTCGAAGCCTGCGGACCGGATGTCTACACCTTGCGCGAACTGGTAGAGCTGGCCGGTCGAATCAGCGGCCACCCCCGTCCGGTGGTGGCGTTGTCGCCGTCACTCGGCAGGCTGCAAGCGCGCGTGATGGAGATGCTGCCGGGTGCACCTTTGATGAGCCGCGACAACCTGTTGTCGATGCAGGTCGACAATGTCGCCTCGGGTGTCTTGCCAGGGCTGGACATGCTGGGCATTACGCCGTCGTCACCAGGCGCCATCGTACCCACCTACCTGAGGCCGGGTGTGACGGACCCGCTGCTCACGTACCGTCGCCTGTCCGGGCGACTGTAGCGGACAGGCGCAGAGCGCCATACTATTTTTACCGATCCTGCGGCGCACCGACGCTGCACCGACGCTGCTTCGGCGACCCTGCACGCGGTAACGGTGATCAAAACCACGGCACTAGAATCCACCCATGTCCGCTGACACCGAAAACTTGCTCTCGCGCATTGACGCCAAACAGGACGAACTGGTCGCCCTGACCCAGGCTCTGGTGCGCATTCCCACCGTGAACCCACCGGGTGATGCCTATGAGGCTTGCGCGCGGCTGCTCGGCGAACGCCTGCGCAAGCGTGGCTTTACGGTCGAGTACCTGCGCGCCGAAGGTGCACCGGGTGACAAGGACAGCCATCCGCGCGTCAATATGGTGGCCCGCTATGAGGGCCAGGGCAGTGGCGAATGTGTGCACTTCAACGGCCACATCGACGTCGTCGAACCCGGCCCGGGCTGGACCGAAGACCCGTTCGGCGCCCAGGTCCGGGACGGCCGTGTGTACGGCCGCGGCACCTGCGACATGAAGGGCGGCATCGCGGCCAGCGTGATCGCTGTCGAGTCCATTCTGGATGCCGGCATCCGGTTTCCGGGCGCCATCGAGATCAGCGGCACGGTCGATGAAGAATCCGGCGGTTACGCCGGTGTCGGCTATCTCGCCGGCCTGGGTTACTTCAGCCGCCCCAAGGTACACCACGTCATCATTCCCGAACCGCTCGGCGTCGACCGCATCTGTCTGGGACACCGCGGCGTGTATTGGGCCGAAGTCGAGACCCGTGGCCGCATCGCGCATGGTTCGATGCCGTTCCTGGGCGACTCGGCGATCAGCCACATGAGTGCCTTCCTGCACCTGCTCGAGGCCGAACTCGGGCCCAAGCTGCGCGATCGGCGCACAGCCCAGCCGGTCGAACCGCCCGGCGCGCGCGTGAGCACGCTCAACATCAACAGCGTGCACGGCGGACAGGTCGAGCAGCGCTACAGCCTGGACGACCAGGGCCGGCCCACCGGTGACCTGCCCTCGCCTGTGGTGGCACACAGCTGCCGCGCGGTGCTCGACCGCCGCTTCATCGCCGAGGAGACACTGGACGCGGTCAAGGCCGAGATCGTCGCCATGCTCGAAGAACTCAAGGCCACGCGGCCCGGCTTCGACTACGGCCTGCGCGAGATCATGAGCTTCCTGCCTACGGCCACGCCGAAGGACGCACCCGTGGTGGACGCCACGGCGCGCGCGATCGCACGCGTGCTCGGGCGCGAACCCGGCTATATCTCCAGCCCCGGCACCTACGACCAGAAACACATCGTGCGCACCGGCAAGATGAACCACTGCGTGGCCTACGGCCCGGGCATCCTGGACCTGGCCCACCAGCCGGACGAATATGTCGGCATCCAGGACATGGTGGATTCGGCCAAGGTGATGGCGCTCGCAACCCTGCAGCTCACCCGCGGCGGCCAGCCAGCCTGACGGCGGCCAGCCACAACGTACACGGCGCTGGTCCGTCAGGTCTTGATGGGCGGCACCGTCAGCTTTCATCGACGCGCCGCCGGCTTCGGCCTGGGGGCGGCGCTGATCTCGAGTTTCGGCCAGTCCTTCTTCATTGGCATGTTCGGCGCGCCGGTGCAGTCGGCATTGGGTCTGCAAAGCGCGCAATGGGGGGCGCTGTACGGGCTGGCCACGGGCGCCAGCGGCCTGCTGATGTTCTGGCTCGGTGCGCTGGCCGACCGGGTGCCTGCGCGCCGCGCGATCACCATCGCCTTGATCGTGCTGGCCTGCGGCACGGTGCTGATGGCCACGGCCCAGGCGCCCTGGATGCTGCTGCTGGGATTTTTCTGTTTGCGCCTGGGTGGCCAGGGTTTGTGCGCGCATCTGGCCATCGTCACGGCGGCACGTCACGCGCTGCATCGCGGACGCAGCATCGCCACCGCCGCGTTTGGCTACATCCTCGGCGAGGCCTTGCTCCCACTGCTAGTGACCGCCTTGCTGGGCTGGATCGACTGGCGCTGGGTCTGGGCCTGTGCCGGGGCGCTGGTGTTGCTGGTCGCCCTGCCGACGCTGCGGCGCATTGCCGCGCCGCTGCCTTTGGAATTGCCGCGTTCGCCTTCCCAGCCAGCGCCCGCGGCCATGGCGCGCCAACAACTGTTGCGCCATCCTGCCTTCCTGGCCGCCTTGCCAGTGATGCTGACGCTGCCCTTTGTCGTGACATCGGTGTTCCTGCACCAGGGCGCGCTGTCAGCCGCCCGCGACTGGACACTGGCCCAGGTGGCGATGGGTATTTTGGCGTTTGCGCTGATCCAGGCGGGTACCACATGGGTCAGCGGTCGCTGGGTCGATCGCTACGGCGCGCGCGGAATCTTCCGCTTCTATCTGTGGCCGCTGGCGGCCGGCATGTTGCTGGGCGGTTTCGCACCACCGGCGTATGCGGTGTGGGGACTGTTCCTGGGCATGGGCATGGCCTCGGGCACGCAAAGCGTGTTGTCGGGGGCCTTGTGGGCCGAACTGTTCGGCGTGCAGCAACTGGGCATGGTGCGGGGTGTGTTCACCGCATTGATGGTGTTGTCTACCGCCGCCTCGCCGCCACTATTGGGCCACGCACTGCAAACTGGCGTGCCGTTGACCTGGCTGGCCGGTTCGGTGGCCGCCTATGCCATCGCCATGCCGTGGTTGGTGGCACGCTGGATTCGGCCTGCGCCCATGGCGGCATCGGTGCCGGCCTGATACTTTGCCGCGCCGCGGCAGCGCCGAGTCCACTAGACTTGGATCGGCATGAAAACGATGAAGGACCCCGATTGATGTTGCGCCGGAGGAATTGCCTGCTCGCAGGGTGGCTGCTGATCGCGGGTGCCGTCGCATCGGCGCAGCCGGCGCCCGCCATTGCCGCGGCGTCAGATCTGAAATTCGCGCTGGACGAGATCGCCGAGACCTTCCGCAAGGACACCGGGCAGCAGCTGCGCATCAGCTACGGGTCATCGGGCAACTTCGCGCGGCAGATCGCGCAGGATGCGCCGTTCGAGCTGTTTCTCTCAGCCGACGAATCCTATGTATTCCAGCTCGCCGAGCAAAACCACACGCCGGACCGCGGTCTGCTGTATGCGATTGGCCGCATCGTGTTGTTTGCGCCCAATGGCTCGCCGCTCAAACCCGACGCGCAGTTGACCGACCTGCGCGCCGCCGCGTCGGACGGGCGCATCGTGCGTTTTGCCATTGCCAACCCGGAGCATGCGCCGTATGGCCGTGCCGCGAAACAGGCGCTGCAATCGGCCGGTCTGTGGGATGTGTTGCGGCCGCGCCTGGTGATGGGTGAAAACGTGTCGCAGTCGGCGCAGTTCGCGGCCTCCGGGTCGGCCCAGGGCGGCATATTCGCGTATTCGCTGGTTTTGGCTCCCGCGTTCGGCGCGCGTGGCCAATATGTGCTGATTCCCGACAAGCTGCACCAGCCGCTGCGCCAGCGCATGGTGCTCACGCGCAAGGCCGGCCCGACCGCACGGGTCTTTTATGACTACCTGCAACAGAGCGCGGCGCGCGCCGTGTTCAAACGCCACGGTTTTGCGCTGCCGGGCGAGACGCTGAACTGACACAGCCATGGACTGGTCCGCGCTCTGGTTGTCGGTGCAGCTGGCACTGGCCACTGCCGCCATCCTGCTACCGCTCGGCGTGCTGGCGGCGCGTTGGCTGGCCACCAGCCCACATGCGCTCAAACCGGTGTTCGAGGCCATGCTCACACTGCCGCTGGTGTTGCCGCCGACGGTGCTGGGTTTCTACCTGTTGGTGGCCATGGGTGGTGGATCGACGCTGGGTGCGCTGTTCCAGCAGGTGTTCGGGCACACGCTGGCGTTTTCCTTCTCTGGCCTGCTGGTGGCCAGCGTGATCTTCAACATTCCGTTTGCGCTGATGCCGATGCAGCGGGCCTTTGAAGCCATACCGACCGAACTGCACGACGCCGCACGCACCTGCGGCCTGTCGCGCTGGCGCAGGTTGTGGTTGATCGAACTGCCGCTGGCCCGTCGCGGCATCGCCAGCGGCATGATCATGACCGCCACCCATACGCTGGGCGAGTTCGGCGTGGTGCTGATGGTAGGCGGCAGCATTCCGGGAGAAACCCGCACCATCGCCATCTCGATCTACGACAAGGTGCAGGCCTTCGACATGCAGGCCGCAGGCATCATGTCAGCCACCTTGCTCGCGCTGTCCATGCTGACCTTGCTGGTGTCGACCTGGCTGTCACGGCCTTCGTCGCGAATGGCGCGCAGCTGAGCACCGATTTCATGCTGCAAGCCCAGTTGATTCAGGACGGACCGATTCCGCTGCAGGCGCGTATCCAATGCGCCGCCGGCGAACTGCTGGCCCTGGTGGGCCCCTCGGGCAGCGGCAAGACCAGCGTATTGCGCGCCGTGGCCGGCCTGTTGCGCCCGGCCCAAGGCCATATCTGCCTGGGCGATACCGTCTGGTTCGACTCTGCGCGGCGCATCGACATACCGGCCGAGCAGCGTCCGGTGGGCATGGTGTTCCAGCACTACGCCTTGTTTCCCCACCTCAGTGCGCTGGACAACGTGCGCCTGGCCCTGCCCACCCACAGCGGCACCGAAGCGGCGCTGCGCCTGCTGGCCGACATGCAGCTCGATGGACTGGCGGCGCGCAAACCGCATGAACTCTCCGGCGGGCAGCGTCAGCGCGTTGCGCTGGCGCGTGCACTGGCGCGCGACCCGGCGGTGCTGCTGCTCGACGAGGCTTTTTCGGCCGTCGATCAGCCGACGCGGCAGTCACTGTATGACGAGCTGATCAAGTTGCGTACCCGGGTGCCGCTGCCGATCATCATGGTGACGCACGACCTGCGCGAAGCGCGCCTGCTGGCCGACCGCATCTGTATCCTGGACGCCGGCATCACCTTGCAGGACGGCCGCCCCGAACAGGTCATGTCGCAGCCACGCAATGCCAGGGTCGCGTCGCTGGTGGGGCTGCGCGATATCCATCAGGGCGTCTTTTACAAGGCTGCGACGACCGGCGGCATGGCACGACTGTGCTGGGGGGATGCCGACCAGGGCATCGACCTGCAGACGCGCGACAAAGGCCGATTGGATGACGGCTCGACGGTGCGCTGGGTGTTGTCGGGCGAACATGTGCAGGTCCATGTGTTGCCATCCGGCGGCCCCAACCTGGTGGCCTGCACGCTGCGCGGGCTGCGTCATTTGGGCGAGATTGCTACGCTCGAATGCCAGCCTTTGGGTCTGCCGCTGGCACGGGTGCATCTGGATGTGCCGACGCGTTTTGCGCGGCAAAACTCGCTGCGCTCTGAAAGCGTCGTGTATCTGGAGATCGACCCGCAGGGTATCCACATCATGCCGGTACGCCGCGCCCTGCAGGACCCGGCGCCCTGAGTTCACGTGGCGTTGTTTGGCGCGCCACACGGTTGACATCAGGCAGGGAACCAATGCCGGGTGCGGTTGGCAAATGCCACCAGCGACAACATCACCGGCACCTCGACCAGCACGCCGACCACCGTGGCCAGTGCGGCGCCCGAATGCAGGCCGAACAGCGAAATCGCCACGGCCACGGCCAGTTCGAAGAAGTTCGACGTGCCGATCATGCAGGCCGGCGCTGCGATGTTGTGCGGCAGACGCATCCGGTAGGCCGCGACGTAGGCAATGGCGAAGATGCCGTAACTCTGCAGCACCAACGGCACTGCAATCAAGGCTATGACCAGCGGCTTGGCCACCAGGGTTTCGGCCTGAAAGCCGAACAACAGCACCACCGTGGCAATCAGGCCCAGAACCGACCAGGGTTTGAGCGCTGCCACGCCGCGGGACAACCGCGCCGCACCGCCGCGCGCCATCCAGAAACTGCGTGTGGCAACGCCGGCGACCAGCGGCAACACCACGTACAGCAGGGTCGACAGCAGCAGCGTCTGCCACGGCACACTGACGTCGGTGACGCCGAGCAGGAAGGCGGCGATCGGTGCGAAGGCGAACACCATGATCAGGTCGTTGACCGATACCTGCACCAGCGTGTAGTTGGGGTCGCCCCGGGTGAGTTGGCTCCAGACGAACACCATGGCGGTGCAAGGCGCCACGCCGAGCAGGATCATGCCGGCGATGTATTCGCTGGCCGACTGCGGATCAACCCAGGGCGCGAACAGGTACTTGAAAAACAACACGGCCAGCGCCGCCATCGTGAACGGCTTGACCAGCCAGTTGATAACCAGCGTCAGGATCAGGCCACGCGGCCTGCGGCCCACGTCCTTCACGGCCGCAAGGTCGATCTGGATCATCATCGGGTACACCATGACCCAGATGAAGGCGGCCACGACCAGATTGACGTGCGCCCACTCCATGCCCGCGACCGCCTGGAACAGGCCGGGAATCCACAGACCCAGACCGACACCGGCCAACATGCCCAAACCGACCCACAGGCTCAGGTAACGCTCAAACAAACCCATGGGGTCATCCTCATTCAAAAAAACAGCGCTCGTGGCGCAGCGAACAACACGCAATAGCGGCGCGGGTGAGCCGAAGGCGACCCGGGTGCACGGCGACAAGCCAGGCCGACCTTAAAACGCTTCAGCCCCAGCAACACAACCAGCGACGCACCGTACATCGCGTGCTGGATGGGCAGGCCATTTCGTCCAGCCAGTGTTGCCAGCGTTGCCGCAGTGCGTACAAAACCTTGGATGGCCGCGATTTGCCAGCCTCCTTCAGATCAACAGGGACTCGGTTCACGGGATTGTCCTTTTCAGCAATGGGAGCAGTCGTCACGGGTCGCTACATGACACTCTGCGCCTTGGCAGCAATGGGCAGTCAGGTATTCAAGCAGACCGTTCATCTGCGCGATATGGGGGCGGTAGATCAGGCTGCGTCCGTCGCGCTCCTGCGTCAACAGACCGGCGAACATCAGTTCCTTGAGGTGAAACGACAGCGTTGAGGCAGGTACGTCCAGCATGGCGGACAGGCTTCCCGGGGTCAAACCCTGGGCGGCGGCACCGATCAGTGCGCGAAAAATGCGCAAACGCATTTCCTGGGCCAACGCAGCCAGCGCGGTAACAGCGGCTTTTTCTTCCATGATTCTATTTTCATGGAAATATGGAATAAAGTAAAACTTCAAGGGCCATTACCTGGGCCGTCATCAGGGTCTTGCACCCGACAACCATCTCAGGCCGCGCGTCAACCCGCCGCTGTTACTTGGCTTCTTCAATCATGCGAATCGTTTTTTCTTCTACCTCGCGCGCCACCGGCACCAGGTCCGGGTCCTGCGACAAGGATGTCAGCATGGTCACCGGTGTGATCAGCCCGAGCCGGGTCTGCCCTTTCTCGGTGTAGACCGAGATGCGGCACGGCAAGGCCATGTTCAGGCGCATGTCCGCCGCCAACACCTTGGCTGCCTGGGCTGGATTGCAGACCTCGAATACCTTGCACTGCTCGGCGAATTCGATGCCCTTGCTACGCAGGGTGGCACCCAGATCATGTACGTGCAACACGCCGAAGCCGTTGCGTTTGACCGCGGCATCCAGATCGCTTGAAGCCTGATCGAAGGTCTTGTCGGATTCGGCAATGAAATACATGGTGCACCTCGTTCTGAAACCTCCATTGTGTGCCGCGATGGGCTCCAGCGCGTATGCGCTGCGTCAAAACAGGTCCGAATCAGCCGCGCCAGTTGGGCTGGCGCTTATCGATGAACGCCTGCACACCTTCGAGCGCCACATCGTCCATCATGTTGCAGGCCATGGTCTGGGCCGCGTCGGTGTAGGCGGCTTCAATGCCTTTCTCGAGTTGGCGGTAGAACAGCGACTTGCCCAGTGCCAGCGCGATGCGGGGTTTGGACAAAATCGCCTTGACCCAGGACTCGACCGCCGCGCCGAGTTCCGAAGCCTCGGTGACCCGGTTGACAAGGCCCCGCGCGAGTGCGGCATCGGCGCTGATGAAGTCGCCGGTGACCAGCATCTCGAATGCGGCCTTGCGCCCGACGTTGCGAGACAAAGCGACGCTCGGTGTCGAGCAGAACAACCCGAAGTTGACGCCACTGACGGCAAAACGGGCGTCACGTGACGCGGCCGCCATGTCGCACATCGCCACCAGCTGGCAGCCCGCCGCGGTTGCCATGCCCTGCACCTTTGCGATTACCGGCACCGGCAGTTGCTGCAGCGCCAGCATCATGTCGCTGCACTGATGGAATAGTTTCTGGTAATACTCCAGCGACGGGTCGGCGCGCATCTGCTTGAGATCGTGGCCGGCACAAAACGCCTTGCCAGCGGCCTGCAACACGACGACGCGCACCGAGGCATCTTCGGCGATCTGCGCGAACATCTGCTGCAACGCATCCAGCAATTCCTCCGACAGAGCATTGAAGGCCGTCGGCCGGTTCAGCGTCAACGTCAATACGCCACGATCGTCTTTGTGGCTCAGCAGGCAGGCGTCGGATGGGCTGGTGGTCATGATCGTCTCTCCAAAGGCTCGGGTTGCAATGTCACCGGGCGCGGGCGTCCAGCGCCTGGTCGATGTCCCACAGGATATCGTCGATATGTTCGATCCCGACCGACATGCGGATCATGTCGGGCAATACGCCGGCATCGAGTTGTTGCTGCGCATCTAATTGCCGGTGTGTCGTCGACGCCGGGTGAATGATCAGCGTGCGGGTGTCGCCGATGTTGGCCAGGTGGCTCATGAACTGCGCGGCCTCGATGAAACGCACACCGGCTTCGAGCCCGCCCAGCACACCAAAGGCGAGCAGACCCGATGCGCCGGGCAGGCCGTCCACCGAACGCATCTGCTTTTCGACCAGATCGTATTGCGGATGGTCGGGAAGGCCGGGATAGTTGACCCAGCTGACACGCGGATCGTCCTTCAGGTACTGCGCCACCTTGCGTGTATTGCTGCAATGGCGCTCCATGCGCACATGCAGACTCTCGGTGCCCTGCAGGATCTGCCAGGCATTGAACGGCGACAGCGTCGCCCCGTAGACGCGTAGCACCTCCATACGTGCGCGCGTGCAATACGCGAAGTCGCCGAAGGTCTCGAAGAATTTGACGCCGTGGTAACCCGGCGAGGGTTCGGTCATGCCCGGAAACTTGCCGTTGTCCCACGGAAATTTGCCGCTCTCGACCATCACCCCGGCCAGGCTGGTGCCGTGACCGCCGAGGTATTTGGTGGCCGAATGCACGATGATGTCAGCGCCCAGCTTGAGCGGATTGCACAGGAACGGTGAGGGAACTGTGTTGTCGACGATCAGCGGCACGCCATGCGCATGCGCCACGTCGGCCACGGCCGCGATGTCAAGAACGCTCAAGCTGGGGTTGCCCAGGCTCTCGGCAAACACCGCACGGGTATTGGGCCGCATCGCCGCGGCGAAAGCATCGGGATCGGTGGCCTTGACGAACGTGGTCTCGATGCCGAAACGTTTCAGGTTGACCGCCAGCATCGTCACGCTGCCGCCGTACAGGGCACCGCCGGCGACGACGTGGTCGCCCTGCTGCAGGATCGTCATCAAGGCCATGGCTTCAGCCGCCATGCCGCTGGACGATGCCAGCCCGGCACGTCCGCCTTCGAGCGCTGCGACGCGTTCCTCGAGCGCCGCCACGGTCGGATTCGACAAGCGCGAGTAGACGTTGCCGAAGGTCTGCAGGTTAAACAGGCTGGCCGCATGGTCGGCGCTGTCGAACACGAAGCTGCTGGTCTGGTAGATCGGAAGCGCACGCGCGCCGGTGGCGCTGTCGGGTACCTGCCCGGCGTGGATGGCCAGGGTTTCAGGTTGGAATTCGTGGTCAGCCATGGTTCATCGTCCGTTTCATGCCGCGCGCCGTTTCGCCGAGATGACCCTGGTATTGACGCCGATCCAGTTCAGGCCGCCGAACAACCGGGCGTGCTCGATCTTGACGCAACGGTCCATCACCGAGTCCAGCCCGACCTCGCGCACCAGACGATCGGCCTGCTGGTTGACGACGCCGATCTGCTGCCACAGGCACTTGGCGCCGATCGCGACGGCCTGCTGTGCAATCGGCAATACGTCCTCGGTGCGGCGGAACACGTCGACCATGTCGACCGGGAACGGGATGTCGGCCAGATCGGCATAAACCCTCTCGCCCAGGATCTCGGTGCCGCTTGCCGCATAACGCGGATTGACCGGTACGATCCGGTAGCCGTGTGACTGCATGTACTTGGCCGCGAAGTAACTCGGCCGATGCCATTCGGCTGACAGCCCCACCACGGCGATCGTGCGATGCCCGCGCAAGATGATGGTCAGTTCGGAAATCGTGTTCATGGCTTATTGTGATGGACCTGACCGGTCGCGCAAGCAGCCGCTCACCATCCGCCTGGCGGTCGGCAACCCGACGACAATCAGGCCGTTATTTTGCTCCCAACCATGCCATTCCCCGACGACTTCCCCATCACCCGCAAATGGGCCGCCGTGCACCCGGATCGGCTTCAGCTGTATTCCTTGCCCACGCCTAACGGCGTGAAGGTGTCCATCATGCTGGAAGAAACCGGTCTGCCGTACGAAGCCCACCTGGTGCGCTTCGACGCGCAGGACCAGAAGACGCCAGAGTTCCTGTCGCTGAACCCGAACAACAAGATACCGGCCATCATCGATCCGAACGGACCGGGCGGCGCGCCGCTGACGCTGTGGGAGAGCGGTGCGATCCTTGTCTACCTGGCCGAAAAGACCGGGCAGTTCATGCCGCAGGACGCCGCAGGGCGCTACACCACGCTGCAGTGGCTGATGTTCCAGATGGCGGGACTGGGGCCGATGTTCGGCCAGGTCGGGTTCTTCCACAAGTTCGCCGGCAGCGCGTATGACGACAAACGCCCGCGCGACCACTATGTCGCCGAAGCCCGGCGTCTGCTGGGTGTGCTGGACCGGCAACTCGACGATCAAGCCTGGATCGTCGGTGACGACTACAGCGTCGCCGACATCGCCGTGTTTCCGTGGGTGCGCAACCTGGTCGGCTTCTACGGCGCCGGCGAGTTGGTCGGCATGGCGGATTTCGCACAGGTCAACCGGGTGCTGCAAGCCTTTGTCGCACGCCCGGCGGTCGCGCGCGGGCTTGACGTGCCGCGGCGCGACTGAGTACGCTACAGGCCAAGGCACGACTCCCAGTCTGCGTTGTGCGTGCTGCGCATCAATGGCGCAGTGTCTGAGCATCAAACCAGCGGCAATTTCCACATAGCATTCAGACTTTTGCAGAACATGCCTCCCGTCGTCGGCCAGACACGCAGCGGGCGGCGCGACCATCCTCACCAGCAAAGGAAACCCATGCTCACACTTTATGTCGGCAACAAGAACTACTCGTCCTGGTCCATGCGGCCCTGGGTGCTGCTCAAGCAGGCGCAGATTCCGTTCGAGGAAGTGATGGTGCGCTTTGACGCGTTTTCTGCCGATTCCGCGTTCAAACGCACCATGGGTGCTATCAATCCTGCCGGCAAGGTGCCGGTCCTGGTGGACGATGGATTCGCGATCTGGGACACACTGGCCATCGCCGAATACCTGGCCGAGAAATTCCCCGAGCGTGGCCTGTGGCCGGCCGATACCCGGGCCCGCGCACGGGCCCGCAGCCTCTGCGCCGAAATGCACTCGGGCTTCCAGAACCTGCGCGGTGCCTGCGGCATGAATATCGAAGCCGACCTGGCGCAGGCAGGCGCGCTAATCTGGCGCGACAAGCCGGCAGTGCGCGCCGACGTAGCGCGCATCGTTGCCATGTGGACCGAACTGCTGGCGGAGCACAAGGGGCCGATGCTGTTCGGCAAATTCGGCATAACCGACGCGATGTTCGCGCCGGTATGCATGCGCCTGCGCAGCTTCGCGTTGCCATTGCCCGACGCAATCTCCAGCTATGTGCAGCGCGTGGCTGCGCTACCCGGCGTGAAAGCCTGGATCGACGACGCGCTCAAGGAGAACGACTTTCTCGATTTCGAGGAGCCGTACCGGCTCAAACCCTGAGTCGTGGTGACCGCGCAGCCGGAGTTGCCAAGACATGGCAGCAAGGCGATCGCGGCCTGTTGCGTGAACCATTGGCCCTAAACTGCCACCCATGGAAATTTATCTGGTGGGTGGCGCGGTCCGCGACACCTTGCTCGGCCTGCCGGTCAAAGACCGCGACTGGGTTGTTGTCGGCGCCTCGCCGCAGCAGTTGCTCGCCCAGGGCTATACCCCGGTGGGCAAGGACTTCCCCGTTTTCCTGCACCCAAGGAGCCACGAGGAATACGCGCTGGCGCGCACCGAACGCAACACCGCGCCCGGCTACAAGGGTTTCGCCATCCACGCCGCACCCGATGTGACGCTCGAGCAGGATCTGGCCCGCCGCGATCTGACCATCAACGCCATGGCGGTGTCGCTTGAGCAACTCGACGCCAAAGGCAACTTCGATCCGACGCAGGTACAACTCGACGATCCGTTCCACGGGCGACGTGACCTGCAGCAACGCCAATTGCGTCATGTCACCGATGCGTTTCAGGAAGACCCGGTGCGTATCCTGCGTGTGGCCCGTTTTGCCGCCCGCTTTTCCGACTTCCGTGTGGCCGACGAAACCTGCGCGCTGATGCGACGCATGGTGGCGCTTGGCGATGTCGACGCGCTGGTGGCCGAACGCGTCTGGCATGAACTTGCAAGAGGCCTGATGGAGCATGCGCCGTCGCGTTTGCTGGCCGTGCTGGCCGACTGCGACGCACTGGGCCATCTGCTGCCCGAATGGACGACGCCGCGCGATGATGCCGCAGACCGTGTTCCAGCGTTGGCCAACAGACTTGATCTGGCGGCACACTCTCAAGCGCCGCTGGCCGTGCGTTATGCCATCGCCGGCCTGTTCATGGCCGACGACGAAGCGCGCAACCGGGTCGCAATGCGCCTGCGTGTGCCCAATGACAGTCGCGATCTGGCGCTGCTGGCCGCGCGTGAACGCGAAGCAGTGAACGCCAGCACGGCTCTCGACGCGCCATCCCTGGTGCAGTTGCTGGAGCGTTGTGATGCCTTGCGCAAACCGGCACGTTTCGCCGACCTGCTGCAGGTTTACGCTGTCATGGCCCAGACCTCGCCTGAGGAGGACCCGCCAGGTTACGCCACGCGCGCACGACTGCTCTCGGCCCTGGCCGCGGCGCAGGGCGTTGTCACCGAGACCGTTGCACGCCGTGTCATGGCCGCGGGTCTGTCAGGCCCGGATGTCGGCGCGGCCATCCACGCCGCGCGGGTCGAAGCGGTCGCGGCGATCTTGGCCAATCCGCAGGCTCCTGACGCGTCCTGACTCGACCTGACGCTGGCCCAGGCAAACCGGCCGCAAGCTGCGACGCGGACGTCGCGTCAGCGCATGCCCAGCACCGTCTCGCCAAAAAGATGACCGAGTTCGCGCGGCGGCGAGCGCCAGTACTGACACGGAGCCACCACCTGCGCACCCAGCGTGGCGGCGGCATGCCAGGGCCAACGCGGGTCGAAGATCATCGCGCGCCCCAAGGCGATCAGGTCGGCCTTGCCGTCGGTCAGAATCGATTCGGCCTGCAGGGCTTCGGTGATCAGACCGACCGACATCGTGGCTACACCGGTGGCCTTTTTCACCTGCTCGGCAAACGGTACCTGGTAGGACGGCCCGATCACCAGTTGCTGTTTTGGTGAGATACCGCCACTGGACACATCGATCCAGTCGACGCCGCGCGCCTTCAGCGCTTCGGCGAAAACAAGGGTCTGCGCAACATCCCAGCCTTTGTCCATCCAGTCGGTGGCCGAGACCCGCACACCCACCGGCTTGCCATCCGGGAAGGCCGCACGCACGGCATCGAACACCTCGAGCGGGAAACGGATGCGGTTCTCGAGCGAGCCGCCGTAAGCGTCGCTGCGCTGGTTGGAGATCGGCGACAGGAACTCATGCAGCAGGTAACCATGGGCCGCATGCACTTCGATGCCGTCCAGGCCCAGTCTGGCCGCACGTTTCGCAGACTCCGCAAACGCCTTGCGGATCCGGTCCATTCCGGCCTGGTCGAGCGCGGTCGGCGCTACTTCTCCGTCCTTGATCGGCACAGCGGACGGCGCGAGGCCCAGCCAGCCGCCTTCGGACACCGGTATCTGCTGGCCGCCCTGCCACGGTGCCCGGCTCGATGCCTTGCGCCCGGCGTGGGCCAGCTGGACCACGACCGGAATCGGCGCGTGCTGGCGGATGGCCGCCAGCACCGGCACCAGCGCCGCCTCGGTGGCATCGTTCCACAAACCCAGGTCGCCCGGCGTGATCCGGCCTTGCGCCTCCACCGCCGTGGCCTCGAGACACAACATGCCGGCACCCGACAGTGCGAGATGCCCGAGATGGATCATGTGCCAGGCCTGGGCCATGCCGTCAACGGCCGAGTATTGGCACATGGGCGATATGACGATGCGGTTGGAGAGAGTGAGTTCGCGCAGCGCGAATGGGGAAAACAACATGCTCATGGGATGGGTCGATACGAAGGACAGTAGTTGCAAGGGGCCGCCTGCGCGGGGCCAGCGGGAGCCCAGAGCATAGAGGGTGTCGAAAAATCCTGCTGTGTGTGACTGCTTGTGCCTTTGGTATGCAGGCTCTCGTCGGCATGAAATCGGATGGTGATGGTCGTGAGCATGCCGCACTGGTGCCAAGCCCATTCCTTGACTACCATGACCGGTAGCCGCTGCCATCGGCAACCGGCCGACGTAGTGCCCGCAGCGACCATGCAACCTGGCAGACTTGGATCCCGTCGATACGAAAGCCCGGCGAACAAGACGCCAAACTGTGGAAACCTGATGAAAAAGCTTGTGTGGGGCGTGCTAAGCACCGCCAAAATCGGCCGCGAAAAGGTCATCCCCGCGATGCAGTCTGCCAGACTGTGCGACATGCGCGCCATTGCGTCCCGATCGCTGGAGCGGGCACAACAGGCGGCCAGTGCGCTGGGTATGGCGGTCGCGTACGGAAGTTATGAGGAGTTGCTGGCCGATCCTGCCGTCGAGGCCATCTACAACCCGCTGCCCAACGACCAGCATGTGGCACTGACGCTGCAGGCGGCGCGCGCGGGCAAACATGTGTTGTGCGAAAAGCCGCTGGCGCTGGACGCCGAGCAGGCGGCGCAGTTACGCGAAGCGGCCACGAAAGTGCACATCATGGAAGCCTTCATGGTGCGTTTTCATCCGCAATGGCAACATGTGCGCGAGCGTGTACGCTGCGGCGACCTGGGTCCGGTGCGCACGATCCAGACCTGGTTTTCGTATTTCAACCGCAACCCGGACAACATCCGCAACCAGCTTGCGCAAGGCGGCGGCGCCTTGTACGACATCGGCTGTTACGCCGTCGTCACCGCGCGTTATCTGTTCGACTGCGAGCCCCAGCGCGTGATCGCACTGTTCGATCGCGACCCGACCTTCGGTACCGACCGCACCGTCAGCGCCCTGCTCGACTTCGGCTCCGGCCGCCGCCTGGTGTTTACCGCGTCAACCCAGAGCGTGCCCTACCAGCGCGTGCAGATCATCGGCGAACGCCAGCGCATCGAGGTGAAGTTACCGTTCAACGCGGGGCCGCACCAGAGCACCGACGTGCAGACCGACGACGGCTCGGCACTGGACGGCCGCGGCATTCGCACCGAGACCTTTCCGCCATGCGACCAGTACGCCCTGCAGGGTGATGCATTTGCGCGCGCGGTGCGAACGCAAACGCCGCTGCCATGGGGCGTTGACGACGCGGTGCGCAACATGCGCGTCATCGATGCCTTGTTCACGTCGGAAAAAACCGGTGCCTGGGTATCGGTCTGACGACGTCGCAAAGCAGTAGCCGGGCAATGCCACCACGCGCGAGCCACGGATTCGACTGACGATGTGCGCGGGCCCCGATTCAGGCAACCAGCGCCAGCGCGGCGTAGTCACCGACATGCGCGCCCAGACCGGCCGGCACCAACGCAAAACCTTCGGTCAACGAAGGCAGGTGTCCGTCAATATGGGATTGCAGGCGCGGCAGCAGGTAGTCGCGGTTGTGCCAGAACACGCTGCCGCCGATGCTGATGCGCTGCAGGTCGAGCGTGACAACCAGGTTGTACAAGGCGCGCCCCATCACGCGGCACAAGTTGTCGACAATGGCAACGGCTTGCGTATTGCCATCGCGCGCCGCCTGCAGCAACGCTGCCGCATCGGAAAAACCGGCCGAGGCAAAGCGCCGCGCCATCGCATTACCGGCGACCTGGCCTTCCACATCGCCGATGTTGCCGCAACCACACAAGGCATCGTTGTTGTCATCGACAAACATGTGACCGGCATGGCCGGCGTTGCCGTTTTTGCCACGCAACACATGAGCGTCGACACAAAGGCCGACGCCGATGCCGGTGCTCCAGGTCAGGTAGCCGCAGTGATCCATGCCCTGCAAGGCGCCCCAGCGGCGCTCGGCCTGCAATGCGGCAATGGCATCGTTGGCGACCAACACGCCGGGAAAACGCGCACGCAGCGGCGCTTCCAGAAGTGCGCTGTGCCAGTCATTGGGCAAGCCTCGCGCTTCGCCTGCCATACCACCACAGATATTGGGCGCAGCCAGTTCGATGCAGCCATCACGAATCAAAAAGGGACCACACGAAGACACACCGACCGCCGTCACATCGGCGGCCTGCACCTGCGCAAGCGCACAGCTGCTATCGATCAGCCGCGATATCTGCAATGCCAGCGCGTCATTGTTGCCCTCCTTCGCGGTCGGCTCGGCGAGCCGGCCCCGAATACCGTTGCGGTCGGCGACGCTGACCGCCACCTTGGTGCCGCCCACGTCCACACACAGGCGTGTGCCCTGCATGTTGTCGAATACCGTGGCAACTTCGCTGCCGTGAGGAGCCTGACTGCTGTTCAATTCGCGATCCTGTTCAGTGCTGGAAAAGCGGCCAGTGCCAGTGTGTGCCGGCGACCGCTGCAACACCCCCGTAAGGGCGCTATACAGGGTCTGCATGGGCCCCATGTCCGCATCGTACCAGCGCAACGCGTCCGCGCGGAACGTAACCTGTTCGTAACTATCAAGCATGCGCGGACAGCGCACCAATGGCTCAGCCAACGCCCTCGTCGATGGCTTGCCACCAGGCCGCCACGGCAAGCGGCTGCAGCGAAAAACGGAAAAAATTGCCACCGCGATTGGGTGGCTGGTCCCACTTGCGGGCAATCGCATGACCTGCCAGGTGGCAGTACAACAAGGTGCCGACCGCGCCATGCGACAAGATGGCGATCAGGCCAGCCGAGGTGTCAGCAGCCGCCAGCGCCCGAACCGCGTGCACGATTCGCGCCTGCGCGTCGATGGCGCGCTCCCAGCCACGCACCGACACGGCAGGCTGGGCAAAAAATGCATCTGCTGTGCGCTCGAATTCCTGTGGCGCGAGAAACCCGGTAGCAGAACGATCGTTCTCTCCCAGCGCCTCGATCTCCGTCACAGGCAAGCCGCGATGCCCGGCCAGGATGGCCGCCCCATCACGCGCCTTTTGTTCGGTGCTGCAATAAACCGCACCGATCCCGGCCACCCAGGGCTGGCGCAAGCCGGCACGCATGCGCTCGCGCCCGCGCTCGGACAGTGACCATTGCGGCACCGGCACATCGGCACTGATCAGGACATCCGGGTGGGTGATGAACACCAGTTCACGGTGCATATATCTGTAGCTGATCGCGTCAGACTTTCAGACCCGTCCGAAATCATCCTGCAGACGCACGATGTCGGACTCGTCGAGCAACGTACCCAACTGCACCTCGATCACTTCAACTGGTAGCAAAGTGCGATTGGCGAGTCGGTGCACCTCGCCGATCGCGATATCCGTGTGTTCACCGACCACGAGATCGAACTCGCGCGCGCCTACGGTGACATGCGCGGTGCCGAGCACGACCAACCAGTGTTCGGCGCGGTGCAGGTGTTTCTGCAGACTGATTTGCTGGCCAGGATGGACACGGATGCGCTTGATCAGGTTGCCTGGCACATTGGACACGGTTTCGTACCAGCCCCAGGGTCGGTCAACCCGGTCAAACAACTTGGGAACAGGCGAAGAGGTCACTGGCAAGGCTTTGGCGTCGACGGTAGAAGCGATGCTACCGCGCTTTAAGGCGGCTGATCCGTGGACCTCAGCCCATGCCGGCCAGTTGTTGCCGTGTCCAGCGCACGATGTCCGCCGCACCCATGGCACCAGCCTGGCGCGCAATTTCGCGGCCGCCCTTGAACAGCGCCAGCGTGGGGATGCTGCGAATATTGAAGCGCTGACCCAACTCCTGCGCTTCTTCGGTGTTCACCTTGGCCAGGCGCACATCGGGTTCGAGTTCGCCTGCGGCCTGCTCGAACGCCGGCGCCATCTGGCGGCACGGGCCGCACCAGGGCGCCCAGAAGTCGACCAGCACTGGCAGGTCATTGCGCGTGATGTGCTTGTCGAACTGCTCGGTGTTCATGGCAGTGGAATGCGCGGTAAACAAGGGTTTGTGGCAGCGACCGCAGTCCGGTGCATGGGTTCGGTCCGCGTCGGACACACGGTTGGTGGTATGGCAGTGCGGGCAGACAATGTGTGCGGGGCTTGTTGTCATGGTTGGAATCCGGTTGGCTGTATCTGAAAGGCGCCGAATCGCGATCGACGCTACAACCCCGCAGATGGCGCCGGCTCGGCACAATTCAAGCGCCAGCGGTTGCGCGAGGTCAAACGGCGACGCGGGCAAAGCGCTCAGGTCACCTGGTCCAGTTTCCAGTTCATGTACAGCAACAGCAGCAGCACCAGGCAAACCGCCGGCGTGATGGCCCAAAGCCCCAGATGGGCACCGAGCAGGCCCAGCGCCGCTGGCCCCAGCGCACAGCCGAGATACGCGAACGCCACCTGGCGGCCAATCACGGCGCGGGCGGTGCCGGCATCGAACCGGTTCGTGGCCTCATGCATCAGTGACGGGTAGATCGGCGCACAACCCAGGCCGAGCATCACCAGCCCCGACAGGTTGACCATGTTTGGCAAAATCGGGATGGCAAACAGCACGGCACCCGCCAATGCCGTCAGGATTCCCAGTCGCACCAGCAGGCGATTGCCCAGCCGGTTCGCGAACAAGCCGATGGCGAAACGCCCGACCATGATGGCGCCGAAGAAGCCGGCAACCCACAAACCGGCGCGCGCAGGGTCCGTGCCACGGCCCTCGATGAGAATGCTGGCCGCCCACAAACCGGTGCCCAGTTCGATCGTGGTGTAGGCCAGGTACATGGCCGGCGCCAGCCAACTCGCCCAGGCCGGCACCCGTGCATGCCTGGCCTTATGACCCTCGTCGGCGGACGCCTGGCCCGGCGCAACCGCTTCGGGTTCGGCCTGCCATAGCCGCAGGCTGCGCAGAAACAGCAGCGCCAGCAACAACTGGAGCGCCGCGATCACGGCATACCCCCCTTGCCAGCCAAAGCGCCCGGCCAATGCCGCGCCCATGACAACCGGCCCGATGGTGGCGCCGATACCCCAGCAGCCATGCAACCAGTTCATGTGCCGGGCGCTGTAATGCCGTGCCACAAAATGGTTCAAACCCGCATCCACCGACCCCGCACCCAGGCCCAGCGGAATGACCAGCAGGACAATCCAGTGAAAGCCGGGCGCCAGCGCAAACCCCAGCAAGGCCAGGCTGGTCATGAAGCCACTGATGACCACCACCTTGCCGGTACCCAGGCGCGACAACACGAATCCGCTGGCAAAACCCGATAACGCCGAACAGGTGGTCAGAATCATCGTCAGCCATCCGGCGTCTTCCAGCGACTGTCCGAATTCGCTGCGCATGGCGGGCCAGGCCACGCCGAGCACGCTGTCCGGCAGACCCAGGCTGACGAAGGCCAGGTAGATCAGGCCCAGCAGCAGTACATGGCCCGATAACCGGCCCGACCACCGGCCCGGTTTCACAAAATCCGCACCAGCGCCGCGGCAATCAGGCTGATCAGCACGGTAGTGGCCACCGGCAGGAAAAACGGCCGGCCAAACAACCGGAACCGGAAGTCGCCCGGCAACCGGCCATAACCTATCTTGTCCAGAAATGGCGCAAAGAAATTGAGCAGGATCAGCACGATGAAAACCACGATCAGCCAGCGGATCATGGCGTGCTCCCCATACCGAGGGTCAGGCCTGTACCTTGTAGTCGACAACTGCAAGGGTTGGGCCTGACCCCGCACCCGCACCACCTTGGCAGACGGACGGCGACGGGAAAGATCCGGAATAAAGACTTCATAAAGTGTGGCTGCGATCGCCGTCGGCAAAGCCCAGTGCATCCCAGTGCGCGCCGCGGGCAAAAGCTATCACCTTGAACAATTCACCCATTTCATGCTCCAGCAGCAGTTTCTGCGCCATCGTGCGCTCCGGCAAGCTGGCCGCGTCGAGCATCGGGCCGATGCCGCAATTGATCAGGAACCGCGCCTGGCTGGTGTAACCCAGCAGATGCCACGGCGCGGTGCCTGACGTGGCGGCATCGGCTGCGTCCTGCGCGGCGAGCGCCAGGCCAGTGAAGTTCACATGCGCCGTAATGTCCTTGGTGCCGATATCGCGCAGCGGCTGGTCGTCCATGCGATGGGCCTGATGGCACATCAGCGTACCCATGGATCGCTGCACATGGTAGTACTCACTCTCGGGGAATCCGTAGTCGATCAGGAACAACGCGCCCAGGGTCAGGCGGTCGACCAGCGTGCACATGAAAGCCTCGGCCAGCGGATGAATCTCGGTCAGGTAGTCGTGATCGCCGGCAATGTCCACCGGCGGGCGCAGCGTGGTGGGTCTGTCCTGCCAGGCCAGTACACCGTCCGGGTCCAGCACTACACCACGCTCAAACCAGACACCGCCGACACGCGCCAGCAACTTGACCGGCATGGCATCGATGAGCTCGTTGCCCACCACCACACCCTGCATGGAGTCCGGCAGTTGGTCAACCCACAGCACCTTGTCGGAAAACGCGGCCAGCGTCTCGCGCTGCCGCGCCCGCAACGTACCCGACAGGTCGACAATGGTGTAGCTGTCCACCTCATCACCCAGGGCCTGCAGCAATTGCGCCGCCATGGCGCCGGTGCCCGCGCCAAACTCCCAGACCGTACGTGTGGCGGTCATCTGCAATGCCTGCGCCACCTGCACAGCCAACGCCCGGCCAAACAACGGTGACAGGGTCGGCGCGGTGACGAAGTCGCTGCCCGCGGCGGCGCCATTTCGCGCCGGAAGTTGCCCGATCTGGCCGCCGTCACGGGCGTAGTAACCCAGGCCCGGCGTGTACAGCGCCCGTTCCATGAACTGGTCGAAGCCGAGCCAGCCCCCGTGAACGCGCAGCGCCTGCTTCAGGTGCTCCTGCAGGGCGCTCGTTAAACTCGGGGGTATCTCCATCCGCTCCGATTGTCCCCGAATGTCTGCCTCTGCCCGCCCTCGCGTCGTCCTCGTTACCGGTGCTGCCAAGCGCCTTGGCCGTGAGATTGCCCTGAATCTGGCTGGCAGCGGCTGGCATGTGGCCGTGCATTACCGCGATTCGGTCGAAGAAGCACATCGCACCAGCGCCGAGTGCGCCAAGTTGTCGGGCAACAGCAAGTCATTTCGGACCAACCTGGCCAATGAGAAGGCGGTGCAGAATCTGCTGCCAGCCGTGATTGCCCATTTCGGTCATGTTGACGCGGTGGTCAACAGCGCGTCGACGTTCGAGCAAGACAGCACCGCCACCTTCGGCTTCGCGGCCATGGAAAAACACATGCGCAGCAATGCCGGCGCGGCGATCCTCCTCGCGCAGTCCTTGCATGACCATATCCTGCAGCGGCGCAGTGAGACCGCAGCAAGCAACGCCGCGGCAAAGAATGCCGATGAACCAGGCGAAGGCGATGAACCCCGCAAAGGCAACGCGCCACAGACGCAAGGCGTGGTGATCAATCTGCTGGACCAGAAGCTGTGGAACCAGAACCCGGACTTCGTCAGCTACACCTTGTCCAAGGCGGCTCTGGAGGCCGCCACCACCATGCTGGCACTGGCGCTGGCGCCAGCCGTGCGGGTGGTCGGGGTGGCGCCCGGGCTGACGCTGACCAGCAACCTGCTCAGCGACGAACAGTTCAGGCAACGCCACAAGCTGGCCTTGCTCGACCATTCGTCCACGCCGGCCGATGTCGCAGACACCGTGCGCTTTGCGCTCGACAATCGCTCCATCACCGGAACCTCGCTGCTGGTCGACGGCGGCCAGCATCTGTTGCGGTTCCCACGCGATTTTTCGCTGATGTAAGCGCCGGCCCAGCCACCTGACCAAAGATCACCCCATGACCAGAACCCGCGGCAACCAGACCCTGAACCTGACCGGCTTGCGCTTTGCCGCCAACCTGGGCATCCTTGATGTCGAGAAGACTGGCCCCCAGCCGATCCAGGTTGACGCCGAACTCAATATCGGCGAGCAAGACCTGCACCCGGTCGACGACGAGATCAACCATGTGCTGGACTACCGAAAGGTCCGCCAGATCATCATCGACGAATGCACGTCGCAACACGTGAACCTGCTCGAATCGCTGATCGGCAAACTGGCGCAGCGGCTGATGCAGATCCCGGGCGTATTGGGTGTGCGCGTGAAGATTGCCAAACTCGAGATTTTTGATGACTGCGAAGTGGCGATTCGCGTAGAAACCGGACAGTGGTGATGCAAACAACCTGGGTCGAGGCCGAAACTACCAACACGCGCTTTGATGCGCGCGTCAAGATCGAACGCGAGACGCACAAACTCGAGAAACGCCTTTGCCGGCAGGTCGGCCAGGCCATCGTCGACTACAACATGATCGAAGAAGGCGACAAGGTCATGGTGTGCGTCAGCGGCGGCAAGGACAGCTACGCCATGCTTGACATCCTGCTCAAGATGCAGGCCCGTGCGCCGGTGCGTTTCGATCTGATCGCCGTGAATCTGGACCAGAAACAACCCGGTTTTCCCGAGCATGTGCTGCCGCAGTACCTGGAGCAGTTGGGTGTGCCGTTTCACATCGAAAACCAGGACACTTACTCCATCGTCAAACGGCTGATCCCCGAAGGCAAGACGCTGTGCAGTCTTTGCAGCCGGCTGCGCCGCGGCATTCTGTACCGGGTGGCCGACGAACTCGGCGCCACCAAGATCGCGCTGGGCCACCACCGCGACGACATCCTGCAGACTTTCTTCCTGAACATGTTCTTCGGTGGCAAGCTCAAAGGCATGCCACCCAAACTGGTCAGCGACGACGGTCGCCATATCGTGATCCGCCCGATGGCGCAGGTGGCAGAAAAAGACCTGGTGCGCTGGGCCGCGCACCGCGAGTTTCCAATCATTCCCTGCACCTTGTGTGGCAGCCAGACCAATCTGCAGCGCAAGCAGGTGTCGCGCATGCTGCAGGATTGGGAAAAGCAGCATCCCGGGCGCATCGAGAGCATGTTCACGGCGTTACAAAACGTCGTTCCATCTCACCTGATGGATGGAACCCGGCACGATTTCAAGGGTCTTAAAGTTACCGGCGTGGCCAGCGAAGACGGCGACAAGGCGTTCGATAGCGAGGAATTCGCTACTGCTGCTCCGACGAGCCTGCCGGCGCTGCAGGTCGTGCGCTTCGACAACTGACACAGCGCCGCGCCGCGTCCGACCCGGCTGTGTCGGCGACAAAACTTGACTGAATTGACTGGAGGGCGCGAACCATGAAAACAGGATGGATCGGCTTGTGCTTGCTGATGCTGGCACTCACCGGCTGCTCGGGCTTGCGCATCGTCGACTCCGACGTGCGCGCCTACACCACGGCCCAGCCTGTTTCGGTGCCCGCCACCTACCGCTTCGAGTTGCTGCCGTCGCAGCAGGCCCCGCATGAGCAGCGGTTCGCGTTGCAGGACATGGTGCAGGCCGAACTGGACAAGGTGGGCATGCGCCGTGACGACGCAGCCCCGCAATACAGCGTACGTTTCGACCTGCGTGTACAGCGCGATGCGCGCTCGCCGTGGAGTGACGCTGGATTTGGGGGCGGATACTTCTCTGCTTATCCGGTCGCCACCCCGCACGGGGTGGTCTACCACTACCGCGCGCCCTTGATCGTGATGGAAATGCCCTGGTACCGGCGCGAGGTGAGCCTGTTGATGCGCCGCCTATCCGACGGCGTGCTGGTGTTCGAGAGCAACGCGCGCAGTGACGGGTACTGGGCCGACGACAGCGCCGTGCTGCCCGCGATGTTCGAGGCCGCGTTGCGCGACTTCCCGAATCCGCCTGCCGGCCTACGCAGAATCAATATCGAGATTCCGCGCTGATCCATTCGGCCGCCGTCCTGCCGTCCGGCCCGGGGCAATAGGCCTGCCCACCTAAAATCCCTCCATGGACACCACCCGCATCATTGCCGTTCGACACGGAGAAACCGACTGGAACGCCAGTGCCCGCATTCAGGGCCACACCGACATCGCGTTGAACGACAAGGGCCGCTGGCAAGCGCAGCAAGCGGCGCAGTCGCTGGTGGCCGATGAGATGGTCACGGCGGTGTATACCAGCGACCTGGCGCGCGCCCACGGCACCGCCAGCGCCATCGCCCAGGCTTTCGCTCTGAACGTCATCAGCGACACCCGCTTGCGCGAACGCGGCTTTGGCATCTACGAGGGCCAGACGTTTGATGCGCTTGAGCGCCAATGGCCCGCCGAGATCGCACGCTGGCGCGCACGTGATCCGTCCTGGGCCCCGCCCGGTGGCGAATCCCTGCTGGCACTGGGCGAGCGCATCCGTGGCGTCACCGATATCCTGGCGCAACGCCATCGCGGCGAGCAGATCGTGTTGGTCGCCCACGGTGGGGTGCTCGACATGTTGTACCGTTTCGCGACGCGCCAGGGTGTCGAACCGCAGCGCAACTGGGCGTTGGGCAATGCCAGCATCAACCGCTTGCTGTGGACCCCTGACGGCATGAGCATCGTCGGCTGGTCTGATACCCGACACCTGGACAAGGAAGGTTGGCGTGACGAGACCATCAGCTAGATCACGCGCAACGCGCTGACCCCAACCAACGCATGGCATGACACCGAGCCAGGTCATCGTTCTCGCGATACCGGTTTTCCTGCTGATGATGCTGGGCGAACTCGTGCTGGCACGCAAGCGCGGCGTTGTGGTCTACCGGTTCAGCGACGCGATCAACAGCCTGAGCCTGGGCGGACTGAGCCAGTTGAGCGGCCTGTTCACGAAGCTGCTGGCCGTTGGCATCTACACCGGGGTTTACCAATGGGTTGCGCTGTTCCCGGACAAGGCCTTCTGGAGCACCTGGTACGGCGTCGTGCTGGCACTGATCTTCTACGACTTCTGCTACTACTGGCTGCACCGCGCGGGCCATGAGGTCGCGGTGTTCTGGGCCGCGCATGTGGTGCACCACCAAAGCCAGCAATACAACCTGTCGACCGCCTTGCGCCAGACCAGCAGCGGCGCCCTGCTCGGCTGGATTTTCTACATGCCAATGGCCGTGGCCGGCGTGCCGCCGCTGATATTCGGCATCGTGGCGCTGATCGACCTGCTCTACCAGTTCTGGGTGCATACCGAACTGGTACGCAAACTCGGCTGGTTCGACCGGGTGTTCTGCTCACCGAGCAACCACCGGGTCCATCATGCCGTCAACGACCGTTATCTGGACAAGAACTATGGCGGCATCCTGATCCTGTGGGACCGGCTGTTCGGCAGCTTTCGCGAAGAGGACGAAGCCTGCGTCTACGGCACGCGCAGTGGTCTGCGCAGCTGGGACCCGTTATGGGCGAATGCCGAGGTCTACTGGCAATTGCTGCAGGACAGCTGGCGTGCGCGCAACTGGGCCGACAAGATCCGCGTCTGGTTCAAGCCGCCGGGCTGGCGGCCGGCCGATGTCGCGGCGCGCTGGCCGAAACCGGCGTTTGACCTGGCACAGGTGCAACGTTACGACCCGCCGGTCAGTAGCGCAGTCAAGCGTTATGCCGGCATCGGTTTTGTCGTGCTGCTGGCCGGGGTGGGCCTGGTATTGTGGTTTGCGCACCAGATGGCGATGCTGGAGGTCGTGATCTGGAGTCTGGTGCTGATCGTCACGTTCTGGTCGATGGGCGCGGTGCTGCAATCGCGTTTATCGGTGCTCGGCGCATCGATGATTCAGGCAGCGGTGCTGGCCACGGCCACTGCCACATTGGGCCCGCTGGAGTGGCACTACCTGTTCAAACCGCTGACCATGGTGCTGGCCGTGTGGCTGGTGATCAACCGCAGCGACGCTGTTTTCGGGCGACCCGCCGCTGGCAATTGGCTGCTGGCCGCCGCGTTGACGGCTTCTCTGGCCGGTGACGTGTTCCTGATGTTGCCGACCAACGCCTTCATCCCCGGCATGGTGTCGTTCCTGGTGACACACGTGTTTTACATCGCCCTGTTCCGCCAGGGCGTCGCCTGGTTCCCGAACCGCACGGCGTTGGCGCTCACGCTGGCCGTAGGTGCCGCCATGCTGCTGATGCTGTGGCCACAACTCGGCGATCCGATGCTGCGTGCCGCTGTCCCGGTTTATGTGCTGATGATCTGCCTGATGGGCGCGCAGGCAGTGGGCCGGGCGACCCAGTTGCGCGACCCGGGCGCCAGGCTTGTCGCGCTCGGTGCCTGCGTGTTCATGGTCAGTGATGCGTTGATCGCGATCAACCGCTTTGTCACACCCATACCGTTGTCCAGCCTGTGGGTCCTGCTCTGCTATTACCTGGCGCAGATCTTGATCGTGTTCAACATGCCCACCATGGCCACCGGCGGCCAAGCGGTCCTGCCACGGGCGACTGATCGACCTGCAATTGACTTGAGGCAATAAACACATCGTCGGCGCAGCCCAGAATGAAACAAAGGCGAACGGCAAGAGGCCCCGCCCGCAACGTCACGCATAGACTGGCCATCGGACCCGGTCGACGCGCAGAAAGGACCCCGCCAATGACCCCGCGCCCATCGACCTCCCGCACCGCCTTGAACCCGGTCACCAGACGCCGGTGGCGGCTGATCGGCGTCGCAAGCCTGGCTGCCTTGTTGCTGGGTGGATGCGCGCTGGAACTGCAGAACCGGCAGGCCGCCCAGCAAGTGGCCCGCGAAGCCCAGCCGCCGGGATCGACCTATGTGGGGTGGCGCGTGTTCCAGAATAAATGCGCCGGCTGCCACGGTCCGGACGCCACCGGCACCGCCAACGGCCCCAACCTGCTGGCGCGCGTGCGCGACATGGATTCGCGGCGCTTTGTCAGCCATGTACTCAAACGCTACGACTGGAGCCAGCTGGCCAACCAACCGCGCAGCGACGGCGCCGCGCTGGACGCCCTGGTCGACAGCATCATCCGACGCCAGGAATACCCGCTGAACATGCCGGCGATGGACGGCGAACCCAGCGTGAACGCCCATCTGGCCGATCTGCATGCGTATCTGTCGGCACGGGCCTACGGCACACAGGGGCCGGGGCGGCCCGCACTTTGAACGAACACTGAACCTACGAGGCGCGGGCGATCGGCTCATCCCGCGCGATCTGCCCATCGACCAGTTCGACCAGCCGATCACAGCGCGCCGCCAGCCGCGGGTCGTGTGTGACGATGATGAACGAAGTGCCACGCTCCTTGTGCATGCGGCGCAGTTCGACAAACACCTCGTCGGAGGACGCTGTGTCCAGGTTACCGGTCGGCTCGTCCGCCAGCACCAGCGGCGGGTCGAAAACCAGCGCGCGGGCAATCGCCACGCGCTGCTGCATCCCGCCGGAGAGTTCCGACGGCCGCTTGTCCATCGCATTGGCAAGACCGACGGCAGCCAGCAACTCACGCGCCCGTTCGCGTTGCTGGCGGCTCACATGACCCTCGCGGATCAGCCCCGGCATGGTCACGTTTTCAAGTGCAGTAAAGGCCGGCAACAGGTGGTGGAACTGAAAGACGAAACCCAGCGTGTCGCGCCGCAACAGCGTCAGCGCCTTGTCGTCCAGTGCGCCCACGCTGGTGCCGTTGATGTGGTAGCTGCCCTGGGTCATGCGCTCGAGCAGGCCGACGATGTTGAGCAAGGTGCTCTTGCCCGAACCGGACGGCCCGATCAGCGCAACGAATTCGCCCCGAGCCACCTGCAGCGACAGGCCGTGGAGCACTTCGGCCTCGTTGGGCAAACCCATGTTGTACGATTTGCGCACATCGGCCAGGTCGATCAGGGCCTGGCCTGTGTGATCAGCGTTGGGCAGAGCGGTCACCGCGTCAAATCCGGATTGCCTGCGCCGGATCCATCGCCGCCGCGCGCCGCGCCGGGGCGATCGCCGCCAGTACACCGCAGACGCTGGCAATCAGTGCAACCTGCAAGCCCAGCGACAGCGGCAGCACGATGGCAAACAGCGGCTGGCCATCCGCGCCACGCACGAAGGTGGTGAACAAATAGATCATCAACAACGCCAGGCCCAGCCCCAGCACCGAGCCGACGGCGCCGACGATTCCGCCTTGCACCAGAAACACCCGCACCATCTGGCCCTGGGTCGCGCCCATGGCTCGCAAGATTCCGATTTCGCGGCGTTTTTGCACCACCGACACCACCAGCACGCTGGCAATACCCAGCACCACGACCACCAGCACAATCAGCCGAATCAAGCCGGTGCTGACCGATTGCGCATTGAGC
The DNA here is from genome assembly GCA_038326025.1 of Burkholderiales bacterium. Lineage (GTDB taxonomy): Bacteria > Pseudomonadota > Gammaproteobacteria > Burkholderiales > Burkholderiaceae_C > CAISIP01. The sequence goes on along the minus strand of JBBQJP010000022.1, from coordinate 21,254 downwards.
GCCGACACCAATTGCGCATTGGTTTCCTGCCAACTCTCGATCTTGTACGGAAACTGGCCACGCAACGCGAGCGCCATATCCTTGGCACTCCATACGTCAGTCAAGGCCAGGTCCAGGCTGGTGGCGCCGCCCGGCAAGCCGAGCAGACTCTGCGCCAGGCGCAGCGGAACAATCACGGTGCGCCGGTTGAGTTCACGCACACCCAGGTCGACCAGCGCCGTCACCCGCACCGTCTCGCTGACGCTGCCGGTCAGAACGGCGAAACGGTCGCCCGGTCGCAGACCCAGATCGGACGCCAGTTCGGTTCCGATGATGGCCTCGCCGGGCTCCAACCGGGCCGCGCCAGCCACGACTTTCTCGCGCAGACGCACGACGCGGTCATAACGATCGAGGTCGACACCCGAGAGCGCGATCGACTGCGTCGCCTCGCCGCGCACCGCCAGCCCACCACCGGAGACGATCGGCGACGCGGCTGCCACACCTGGCATCTTCTCGAGCAAGGGCAACAGTGATTGCCAGTCGGCCACGGAACGCAGACGCTGCGCCTTGGACTGCACGTCGCTCAATACCACCGTCCCCGGCGTTGGCGCGCGTGCGGGCGCCACGACATCGTCCAGCGCCTGCACCGTTATATGGGCCTGACCGCCCAGGGTCTTGTCAAAGGTGTTCTGCTGTAAACCCGTGACCAGCGCCGAAATATAGGCGATCACCGCCACGCCAGCTGCCACCCCGACCATGATCAGCACGGTCTGCAATCGACCCTCGCGCAGGAATCGCACCGCGACACGGATCTCGAAACCCAGCCAGGCGCGCCATTGCATGGTGGACTCGGAGCCACTCACGCTCTTAGCGCCCCATCATGTTGGTCAGCTGCGCCGCGCCACCTTCGCCACCGGCGCCGGTGCCGGCGGCATCGAGCGACACCTCGACCACGTGGCTGCGTACCCGTGTGCCGTGGGGCAGCGCCGGACGCAGCACCACCTCTTCGCCGTCGGCCAGGCCCGCACGCACTTCGGCGGCACCCAGCGTGCGCAGTCCCAGGCGCACGTCGCGCTCCTCGATGCGCCCGTCCAACACCACGCGCAGCGTCGCGTGTGCCGGATCAGTGCCAATGGTCAATGCGGCGATCGGCACCACCAAGGCCCGCGCGCGGCTGCCGGTCTCGACCTCGATCGACAAGGTCATGTCTTCGCGCAGAAAGACCGGCGTTTCGCCCACCAGCGCGAACTTGACCTCGATCGCGCCGCGTTGCGCGTCCACTGCCGGCGCAATCGACAACACCCGTGCGGCAAAGCGGCGTCCCGGATAGGCGTCGGCCACCACCGCCGCCGTCTGCGCCAGCGCCAGCTGGTCGAGAAAACGTTCGTCGACCTGGGCCGTGAGCTGCGTCGGCCCCTGCAAGGCCAGTGTCAGCAAGGCGCGCCCGGGCTGCACGATCTGACCCGGTTCGACCTGGCGCGCCAGCACCTGCGCGTCGGCCGGTGCAAGCAAGCGGGTCTGGGCCAGGCGGGCAGCTGCGGCAGCGATGCCGGCATCGGCCAGCTGCAACTGGGCCTGGGCTTGTTTCACCTCGGTACCGCTGTCGGCCACCGCCTGCACCTGGGAGCCCGCAGCCGCCAGCTGCGCCAATGCGACATCGCGCGCCCGGCGTGTATCGTCCAGCCGCGATGCGCTCAAAAAATTCTGCGCCACCAGTTGCGTGACACGGTCGAATTCGGCCTGGGCCGCCCGTGCCGCTGCCTGTGCCTGCTCCAGCGATGCCTGCACCGCGCCGCGCCCGGTGCTGCGCAAGCCGGCCAGCCGGGCCTGGGCCTGCGCGCGCGATGCCTGGGCTTGTGCCAGGGCGGCACGTTGCTCCTGCGACTCCAGCTCGACCAGCAGATCGTCCTTGCGCACGGCCACACCTTCGGTCACGACCACCCGTTCGACCCGGCCGGTCACGGTGCTGCCGACGTCAACCCGCGACAAGGCTTCGACCCGCGCGGAAAAGCGCAGGCTGCGCACCAACGGGGCATAACCCGCCTGCACCACGTCGACATCGACCGGGCGGTTTTGCCAGGCGCGCACACCGATCAACACGACTGCGATCACCAGCAGTGCCAGCGAGCCGCGGACCAGAAGTCTTTTCATGCGCAAGAAGCTCAGTCGCCGAAGATGTCGTCGCCACCGCGGTTCGGTGCGGCCACACCCAGGTGATGATAGGCGGCCAGCGTGGCGATGCGCCCGCGCGGCGTGCGCTGCAGGAATCCTTGCTGGATCAGGTAGGGTTCGATCACGTCCTCGATGGTTTCGCGCTCTTCGCCGATGCTCGCCGCAATATTGTCCAGGCCGACCGGGCCACCGTCGAAGCGGTGCACCACGGCCTCAAGCAGTTTGCGGTCCATTACGTCGAAGCCTTTCGGATCGACATCGAGCATGAGCAGGGCGCGGTTGGCCATGTCCAGCGTGATCGCCCCGTCTCCCTTGACCTCGGCATAGTCGCGCACCCGGCGCAGCAGTCGGTTGGCAATACGCGGCGTGCCGCGCGAGCGGCGGGCGATCTCGAAGCCGCCGTCATCGGCGATCGGCACCTTGAGCAGACCGGCACTGCGCCGCACGATCAGGGCCAGTTCATCGTCTGTATAGAACTCCAGCCGCGCGACGATGCCAAATCGGTCGCGCAGTGGATTGGTCAACATGCCTGCGCGGGTGGTGGCGCCGACCAGCGTGAACGGTTGCAGATCAAGCTTGATCGAGCGGGCCGCCGGGCCCTCGCCAATCATGATGTCGATCTTGTAGTCTTCCAGCGCCGGATACAGGATCTCCTCGACCACGGGCGACAGCCGGTGAATTTCGTCAATAAACAGGACGTCGTTTTTCTCCAGATTGGTCAGGAGTGCCGCCAGGTCCTTGGGTTTTTCCAGCACCGGACCGCTGGTTTGGCGTAAATTGACGCCCAATTCATGCGCGATGATGTGCGATAACGTTGTTTTACCCAGGCCCGGCGGGCCGAACAGCAGCACATGGTCGAGAGCCTCTTCCCGTTTTCGGGCGGCGCCGATGAAAATTTCCAGCTGCTCGCGGATCTTGGCCTGGCCCACATATTCATCCAGCAGCTTGGGACGCAAGGCCCGCTCCACCGCCTCCTCGTTGGGTGAGGCAGTCGATGCCGACATCACGCGGCGCGCCGGTGCGGCAGCAAAATCGTCGGTCTGGATGGTCACGGTCAGGCGTCTCGCTGGGGTCTGGAAAAACGGGGCCTCTGACTATACTGCGCGGCCATCGGGTTCAAGTCCGGCCGGCCTTGTGCCGATAACCCATGCATGACCCGTGACCGAGGTTCAGGCCGGCGCTGGATTCGACTCCCCTATCGCGGCACGCGCGCGCTCCACCCATGTACTGTTTGTTTGCATCCCCCTCAACGCGCCGACTCGCCGGAACACCGCCCCTGTTGTCGGCCGTGCTACTGACCGTTGCCATGGCGCCATGGACGGCCATGGCGCAGGACCAGGGTGCGGCCAAGGCGACTGCACCTGTATCAGAAGCCCAGCAAATCGGCCAGCAGGTGCGCCAGGCCCTGCAAGCCGGAGTCGCCGACGGCAAGATGCTGACGGTCAGCCCCGCCCCAAAGCCCGCGCCGGTGCGCAATCCGAAAACCAGCCGCCAAACCATTCGGACCAAAGCCGCCGCATTGGCCGCCAAGACCACCGACGCGCAAGCGCCGATGGCAGCAGAACATGTCGACGCCCACTGGGCTTACGACGGTGCCCGTGGACCGCTGGCCTGGGCCGACCTCAAACCCGAATTTGCCAGCTGTGGCAACGGCAAGCTGCAGTCGCCGATCAACATCGACGAATCGCAGACCTTGCGCGGTCCGGCCGAGGCCATCGCCTTCGACTACGGCACCAGCAGCGCCAGCGTGCTTAACAACGGGCATACGATCCAGATCGATATGGCGGGCGACAACGGCATGACGGTGCGTGGCACGCGCTACCAGCTGTTGCAGCTGCATTTCCACCATCCGGCAGAAGAGCGCATCAACCATCGCGGTTTTGCAATGGTGGCCCACCTGGTGCACAAGGACTACATGGGCCGGCTGGCCGTGGTGGCCGTGTTGCTGGAGCCGGGCGAAGCCAATGCGGTGATCCACAATTTCTGGACCTTCATGCCTTTGGGCGCAGGCGACCGGGTGATCATGCCGCGCGGGTCGGTCAACCTGAGCGGCCTGCTGCCCAAGGACCAGCGTTACTACCAGTTCATGGGCTCGCTGACCACACCACCATGCACCGAAGACGTGTTGTGGATGATCCTCAAGCAACCGGTGACGCTGAGCCCGGCGCAGATGCGGCTGTTTGCCCAGCAGTTCCCGAACAATGCGCGTCCGGTGCAGCCGATCAACGGCCGCGTGGTACGCGACGCGCAGTAGCGCTGGGACGGCGCGCAGCCGCGAAGCGACGGCGGCTCAGCCGCGCGACAAGGCCTTGAGCGCCATCTTGATACCGTCGCTGACGCTGACATCGGCCGGTAGCGCCTTGAGCGCCAATGTCGCCTCCTTGTCGCTGTAACCCAGCGCCACCAGCGCCTGCAGGATGTCGCCCTGGTTGCCGGACGCGCCGCCGCTCGGTACGCCAATGTCGGCGCCGAGTTTGCCCTTGAGTTCAAGCAACAGTCGCTCGGCGGTCTTCTTGCCGATACCCGGCACCTTGACCAGCCGCACTGATTCCTGCGCCGTCACCGCCTGGGCCAGGTCGGCCACGGTCATGCCGGACAACACGGCCAGCGCCGTGCGTGGCCCGACACCCGAAATCTTGATCAGCTGGCGGAAGGATTCGCGCTCGGAGGCGGAGGCAAACCCGTACAAAAGCTGCGCGTCTTCGCGCACGACGAAATGTGTCAGCAGGCTAACCGGCTCGCCGCGCGCCGGCAGGTTGTAGTAGGTGCTCATGGGCACCAGCACCTCGTATCCGACGCCGCCACACTCCACCAGAACCTCGGGAGGATTCTTCTCGCCCAACACGCCGGTCAATTTGCCTATCATCGGGATACCTGCCCTTGCTTGTCATGGGCACCCCCATGGTCCCCGCACTGCTGGAATTATCAACTTGATCTACAGACACCTTTTCTCGCCGCCCAACAACAAACGCCTGACCAATATGTGCGGCCCGATGGATGAACATCTGCGCACCATCGAGATTGCATTGCAGGTGGTCATCGCCCACCGGCATGAACAGTTCAAGGTTGACGGGCCGAAAGAAAAGGCCAAACGCGGCATGGAAATGCTGCAGGCCCTGTACGAGATGGCCGACCGCGTGATCGACCCCGCCACCGTGCAGCTGATGCTCGCAGGCGACAGCCAGATGATTGACGCGGAAGGGCCTGGCCTGCAGACCCGGCGCACCGACCTCAAACCGCGTACGCCTAACCAGGCCACCTACCTGGACAACATCACCGCACACGACATCACCTTCGGTATAGGCCCGGCCGGCACTGGCAAGACCTATCTGGCGGTGGCCTGCGCGATCGATGCCTTGCAGCGCAGCGCGGTGCAGCGCATCGTACTGACGCGCCCGGCGGTCGAAGCCGGCGAACGCCTGGGTTTCCTGCCCGGTGACCTGAACCAGAAGATCGACCCCTACCTGCGCCCGCTGTACGACGCCTTGTACGACCTGATGGGCTTTGACCAGGTGCAGAAAGCCTTCGAGCGCCAGGCCATCGAGATTGCGCCACTGGCTTTCATGCGCGGACGCACGCTGAACAACGCCTTCATCATCCTGGACGAGGCGCAGAACACCACGCCAGAGCAGATGAAGATGTTCCTGACACGCATCGGCTTCGGCGCCAAGGCCGTGGTCACCGGCGACGTGAGCCAGATCGACCTGCCCAAGACCCAGCTCAGTGGTCTGATCGATGCCGAGCGTGTGCTCAAGCGGGTCAAGGGCATCGCCATCTGTCGCCTGACCAGTGCTGATGTGGTGCGCCATCCCCTGGTGGCGCGCATCGTCGACGCCTACGACAAGCGGCGCGAGGCGCCCGAAGACGCGCCGCTGCATGCCAGCGCAGGCCGTGTGGCGCCCGCACGCAAGCGGTCTTCGATCTGACGCCGTCGAGTCAGCCCACCATGGCCCATCGACTCAGTCTGTCGCTGCAGTTTGCGCTGCAGGAGCAGGCAGCCATCCACCGCGCCGCCCTGCCCCGGCACAAGGTCGCGCGCTGGATCCGCCACGCGTTGGACGAAGACGCGCAGATTACCGTGCGCATCGTCGACACCGAAGAGGGGCGCGCGCTCAACCGCGACTATCGGCAAAAGGACTACGCCACCAACGTGTTGACCTTTGACTACGACGAAACGCCGTTGTGTGCCGATCTGGTGTTGTGCGCGCCGGTGGTGGCGCGCGAAGCAATCGATTTGGGCAAAGACCTGCAGGCCCACTACGCACATCTGATCGTGCACGGAAGCCTGCATGCGCAAGGCTGGGACCATGAAACCGGCGAGGCGGATGCGCGGGAGATGGAAGCGCGGGAAACCGCGATCCTGGCAGCTTTGGGTTTCGACGATCCCTACGCTTGAGTCGCCGATCGTGCCGCCGGCGCCGTGATGCGCAGCGGAATCGTTACCGGTCCGTCATTGACCAGCGCCACCTCCATGTCGGCGCCGAAACGCCCGTTCTGCACCACCGGGTGGGCCGCGCGCGCGCGTTCCAGAAAATATTCGTAAAGCCGCAAACCTTCTGCCGGTGGCGCGGCACCGGTAAACCCGGGCCGATTGCCTCCTGACGTGTCGGCGGCCAGCGTGAACTGGCTCACCACCAGCAAGCCGCCGGCGATGTCCTGCACACTGCGGTTCATCTTGCCGGCCGCATCGCCAAAGATGCGCAGCTTCAATACTTTCGCCAGCATGCGGTCGGCCTCGCTCTCCTGGTCGCCCTGTTCGGCGCATAACAACACCAGCAAGCCCGGGCCGATCTGACCGATCACGTCGTGGTCCACCGTCACGCAGGCCCGGCTGACACGCTGCAACAAGGCGATCAAATCAAATCCTCCTGATCATCGAAATGCGCCTCGACGTTGCTGGGAAGCAGCTGAATCGTGGCGCGCAGGCCCGGCACCGCGCTCATCAAGGCCTGTTCGACACTGATGCGCACGGCCGCTGCGCGCCCGAGCGTCCAGCTGGCCGGCATGTGCATATGCAGGTCGACAAAGCGGCGCTGTCCCGAGCGTCGTGTGCTGACATGATCGAATCGGATGGTCGGGTGATCGAACTCCTTCAGCGTGCGCTCGATCTGTGCCTGCACCTCGGGCTCCAGCGCCTCGTCCATCAGCCCCTGGGATGACCGCCACACCAGATGAAAGCCTTCACGCAGGATGTTGATGGCCACGCCAATGGCCACCAATGGGTCCAGCCACAACCAATCGGTTATGCCGACCAGGCCAATGCCGATCACCACGCCGACCGAGGTCCAGACGTCGGTGATCAGGTGTTTGCCATCGGCCTCCAGCGCAATCGACCGGTGCTTGCGCGCCACGTCGAACATGACCCAGGCCAGCAGCCCGTTGAACACCGAACTGACTACGGACAGCGCCAGCCCCCAACCAACCGAAGTCAGCGGCTGCGGGTCGAACAGGCGGTGGCCGGCCGCCCAGATGATGCCGCCAGCCGCGCCAATGATCAAAATTCCCTCAAACCCTGACGAGAAATACTCCGCCTTGTGGTGTCCGTAAGGATGTTCGGCGTCCGCCGGGCGCTTGGCAATCGTTACCATCGCCAGCGCGAACAAAGCACTGGCCAGGTTGACGAACGACTCCATCGCATCGGACAGCAAGCCCACCGAGTCGGTGACATACCAGGCCAGCGTCTTGAGCACGATCGTGATCATGGCCACCACGACGGATGCGCGCAGCAGATGTTGCGGCGTCAGGTATTGGCTGGGAACAAATCGCATCGGCGCATTGTCGGTGATCGTGCGGCCGCGCCGCACGGGTCTGGCGCGACCGGACCCGTCAAACAACGCTTGCCCAACCCCCATAATGAACGCCAATGCGCCATTTGCTGATCACAGGCCGGACTGCCGAGGCCCATCGATTCCGGGAGAACGACCGATGGCCATGCTAGACCCGCGTTGGCGGTCTGAAAACGGATGGGCACTGTCCGTGGTGTTGTGCGGGCTGCTTATTACGGGCGCGGGTGCCTTTTTCATGGCCCGTGAAATCACCAGCCTGGCGGACCAACGATTCGCGCAGGCGGCTGATCGCGTCGCCAATGAGATCGAGGGGCGGCTTCAGCAAAGTGGTCTTGGCCTGAGCGGAGTCCGGGCCTTTTTCATCGCGTCCGGCCAGGTCAGCCGCAGGCAGTTCCAGACCTTTGTCGCAGCACGGAACCTGCCCGCAGAGTTTCCCGGCGTTCGTGGCTTTGGCCTGATCCAACGCATAGCGCGCAAGGATCAGGATCTAATGGTTCAGGCTGAACGCGCCGATGGTGCCCCAGGATTTGCGATCCGGCAGCTGGACGACAAGGACCTGAACGACCTGCTGGTCATCCGCTTCATCGAACCGGCAGCCTGGAACCAGGGGGCACAGGGGCTGGACATCGGGTCTGAACGGGTGCGTCGCAGCGCGGCAGAACATGCGATAGCCACCGGCCAACCGGCGATGACCGAAAACGTCGTGCTGGTTCAGGACAATCAGCGCACCGCCGGCGCACTGCTATTTGTCCCGCTCTATCGGCCTGGCATGCCGGTAACCAACGCGCTAGAGCGGCGCGCGGCGTTGATCGGCCTGTTGTTTTCGCCCATCGTGGTCTCGGAGTTGATGCAAGGCATCGCCGCGGCCGAGGCGGGAGACATCGAATTTCAGCTGTTCGACACCCACACCGCGACCGGCCCGGACGATAGCTCGTTTTACGCCAGTGGCGGCGCGAATGTTTCCGCGGTGTCAAGCGGTGGTGCCCGCTTCAAGCGCACCCAGGTTCTGTCGCTGGCCCAACGCGACATCAGGCTGCACATCGCCGGCACGCCACTGTTTGAAAGCGCAATCAGCTACGCCCCCGCTTGGGGACTATTGATCGCGGGGAGCTTCGTCAGCTTCCTGCTTGGATTGCTGCTGCGCCAACAGGCCAGTGGCCGCCGCAGGGCCGAGGAACTGGCGCAGGAAATGACGCAGGACCTGGATCGGCTGGCGGCCGTTGTGCGCCACACGTCGAACTCGGTCTGTATCAGCGACAGCGACCAGAAAATCATCTGGATCAACGAAGGATTCACCCGGATCAGCGGCTACGCCATGCACGAGGCACGGGGCAAGACGCCGGGCGAACTGCTTGGCAGCGGCGAGACGGACCCATTGGCACTGCAAACGCTCTTCGAGTCAGTTGCCGCCGGCGAAAGTTGCCGTGTCGAGATCCTGAACCGCGCAAAGAGCGGGCGCCAGTACTGGATCGATACCGAGGTGCAGCCAATGCACGACGCGCAAGGCCGTTTGACCGGATTCATGGAAATCGGCAGCGACATCACCACCAACAAGGCGATCGAACAAGAGCTGGCGCATGAACGCCGGACCTTGGCCAACATCATCGAAGGAACCCATGCCGGCACCTGGGAATGGAACGCGGCCACGGGCGAGATACGCGTCAATGCGCGCTGGGCTGCCATCATGGGGTACGCACTGGGCGAGCTCGATTTCAGCCGCATAGATACCTGGCGCGGCTTTATCCACCCGGCAGACAAGCCACGTTCACAGTCACTGATCAATCACCACTTTCAAGGTGAGCTTCCCGCATACGAATGCGAAATCCGGGTGCGTCACAAGCATGGGCACTGGGTCTGGGTGATGGCGCGGGGCAAGTTGATCTCACACACCAGCGAGGGAATGCCGGAATGGATGGCCGGCATCAACCTGGACATCAACCTGCGCAAGCAGGCCGAGGCCGCGCTGCACGAGAGCGATCGCGTGCTTCGACTCGTCACGGAAAACATGGGTGGTCAGCTGGCCTATTTTGACAACGAGCAACGTCTGCGTTTTGCCAACAAGGCCAACTACGACTTCTTCGGCGGCACGCCGCAGTCGCTCATCGGTTGCAGATTCGACGACATCCTCAGCCCCAAGCAGATGGCCCATGTGGGCGACGCGGTCAACCGGGTATTGGCGGGCGAGCCACAAGCCTACGAAAGTGAGACCGTACTGGCCGACGGCCAGACCAAAAACACCATTGTTCACCTGGTGCCCGACCTGCAAGGGACTTCGGTGCGGGGCTTTGTCGTCCTGGCCGTCGACGTCACCCTGGCCAAGCAAGAGGCACAGCAGCTTGCGCGTCAGGCCGATACCCTGCTGCGCACCGCGCTCGAGGCCGCCGGACTCGGACTGGTCCTGTTCGATGCGCAGGAACGCCTGGTGTTCTGCAACGAGAACTACCGCAGTCTCTATGAGGGTGATCTGAGCATGCTGGTGAAGGGCAGTCGTTTCGGCGACATCCTGCAAACATCGGTCGAACACGGCCTGGTGCCGGATGCGACGGGTCGGGAGTCTGAATGGGTTGCCAGGCGCCTGGCCCGTTTTCGCGAAGCCTCGGGCGAGCACTTGCGGCAGATGCAGGACGGACGCAGCGTGCGGATGATCGAGCGCAAATTGCCGGGAGGCCATTTCGTCGGGCTTCACCTGGACATCAGCGACCTGGTACGTGCGACCGAGGCAGCCCAGGAGAGTTCCCGGGCCAAGGGCCAGTTCCTGGCCAACATGAGCCACGAAATTCGTACGCCGATGAACGCCATTCTGGGTCTGCTGGCCCTGCTACGCAGAACCCAGCTGGGCACGCGACAGGCCGATTACGCGGTGAAGACCGAAAACGCGGCACGCGCCATGCTCGGACTGCTCGATGACGTACTGGATTTCTCCAGGGTCGAATCTGGCAAGATGGCACTCGAACGCAGACCATTCGAACTCGACGACATGCTGCAGGATCTCAGTGTGATCCTGGCCGCCGGCGTAGGAAACAAGCATCTCGAAGTGCTGTTCGACGTCGATCCCGCGATTCCATCGGTTGTGGTCGGAGACAAGCTGCGCCTGCAGCAAGTGCTGGTCAATCTGGGCGGCAATGCGGTCAAATTCACGGAGCATGGTGAAGTGGTGCTGTCGCTGCAGCTGCTTGAGCGCAGCGACTCGACTGCCGTGCTGGAGTTTGCGATTCGCGATACCGGCATTGGAATCGACACCGATTACCACACCAGTATCTTCAGTGCCTTCTCGCAGGCCGAGGGCTCCATCACCCGCCGCTTCGGCGGCACGGGCTTGGGCCTGAGCATCAGCAGCAAACTGGTGCAATTGATGGGCGGCAAGATCGAAGTGCAAAGCCGTACCGGGGAAGGAAGCCGGTTCAGCTTTGCGATTCCGCTGGAATTACCCAGCGCACCCGCCAGTTCGGCACCCGAGTTGCCGGTTATCGGACCCCCGACACAGGCCATGCAGGTGCTTGTCGTTGACGACAACGCCGCTGCGCAGGATATGCTGCAGATGATGGGTGAGTCCCTCGGATGGGCCGTCGCCGTCGCCGAACGTGCGGATCGTGGCTTGGCAATGCTCGCCGCCCGCGCCGGAACGCCGTCGGCTTTTCAGGTGGTTCTGATGGACTGGCAGATGCCCGGGATGGATGGTTGGCAGGCGTGTGAGCGCATTCGGCAAATGGACGGTTGCGCGCAATCCACGTTGATCCTGATGGTCTCGGCACATGGACGGGAGATGCTGGCGCACCGCAGCAACCACGAAAAGGATCTGCTCAATGGTTACCTTGTCAAGCCGATCACGGCCTCCATGCTGAAACGGGCTGTTGACGCGGCGCGCTTCGCACTCGACGAGGATGCGCCCGAAATGCCGGCAAACCCGGTTGTGCTGGAGCAGCGACTTCCCGGGCTGCGCGTGCTGCTGGCGGAAGACAACCAGGACAATCAGGAGGTGATGCGCGAGCTGCTCAATGCCGAGGGCGCAATCGTCAACATCGCGTCCCATGGCCAGGCGGCAATCGACATATTGGCAGTTCCCGCCCATGTGTTTGACGTGGTCCTGATGGACTTGCAGATGCCGGTGATGGATGGCCTCACGGCAACCCGGCATATCCGCTCGAAACTGGGTTTGACGGCACTGCCCATCGTCGCCATGACGGCCAATGCCATGGCCTCGGACCGCGAAGCCTGTCGGGCGGCCGGAATGAACGACCACGTCGGCAAGCCGTTTGAACTGGACACACTGATTGCGGTGCTGCGCCGTCAGTGCGGCCTTGAAGACGCCGCGCTCCCGGCGGCTGCGCCCGCCAACCACGCTTGGCCGGTCGCGGTCGAGACCGCCGCAACCGAGTCCGGCATCGACTTGCAGGCAGCCGTGCGGCGCATGGGTGGGCGCACCGACGTATACCTTCGCATGTTGCGCCTGTTTGGTGAGGAAGTTGATCGCGCGCCTCAGGAACTTCACGCCTTGCAGACGACGCAGGACACCGATGCGATCGGCATGCTGTTGCACTCCCTGCGCGGGCAAAGCGCGTCGCTGGGCGCGTCCCGGCTGTCGGCTGGCCTGGCCGAGGTCGAAATGTTGCTACGCCAACAACCGCGCCAGGTGGACAACGCGATCGTTGTGGAAAAGGCCGTCAGCTACCTGTTGGCCGCCCGGCCTGCGGTGCAGATGCTGCTCCAGGCTCTGGCCGGAAAGCCGGCGGCATCGGCCGAGTCAGCCAGGACCGAAACGCCCACGACAAATCTGAAACGGGAATTGCAACGACTGGCCGATCAACTGCGCGAATCGGACATGGCGGCAACCGACACGATCCAGGACCTATGCCAGCGTTATGGAGGCCATCCGGTCGGTCGTGAGCTGCGTGCGGCGCAGGACACCATTGACAGGCTGGATTTTCCACGTGCGATGCAACTTTGCGATGAACTGATCGAGGCGTACCCAGCATGATCTACCGGCTCGCCGACGCGCAGGATTTACTGACCGACATCGCGTTGCAGCCGCAAAGGCAGCCGCGTCTGCTGGTCGTGGATGACCAGCCGATCAATATCCAGACGCTGTACCAGACATTCTCCGAGGATCATCAGGTGCTGATGGCGACCAGCGGCGTGGCGGCCTTGCAGGTTTGTAAAAACAAGCTGCCCGATTTGATACTTCTGGACGTGATGATGCCCGACATGGACGGCTACGAACTATGTCGCCAGCTCAAAGCAGACGAGCGCTTGCGCGACATACCGGTGGTCTTTGTCACGGCCCGCAACGACGAATCCGCCGAGACCCTCGCGCTTGATGTCGGCGCCGTAGATTTCATCTCCAAGCCGATCAACACACGCATCGTGCGGGCACGCGTCAAAACCCATCTGGCGCTCAAGTCGCAACGCGACCTGCTGCGTTCGCTGGCCTACATCGACGGCCTGACGTCTGTCTTCAATCGACGCTTGTTCGACGAACGGCTGGCGATGGAATGGAGCCGTTCGGCACGCAATGGCGAGGCCATCAGTGTGATTCTGATCGATGTAGACCATTTCAAGCGCTACAACGACCACTATGGGCATCTCGAAGGTGACGCCTGCCTGCGTACTGTCGCCCGCACGCTCAAGGAAAGCGTACGTCGCCCGGCGGACCTGGTGGCGCGCTACGGAGGCGAGGAGTTCGGTTGCATATTGCCCGAAACCGATCTGCCGGGAGCCATGCAGTTGGCTGAGCGTTTGCGACAAGCCGTCGCAGCGCAGCAGATCCCGCATGCCGACTCTGCGGTAAATGCATGCGTCACCATAAGTCTGGGCGTTGCCAGCATTCGAGGCACGCACGACAAGGACGATCCGGAGGTATTGCTGGCCCTGGCCGACACGATGCTGTATCAGTCCAAGTCGGACGGCCGCAATCGCTCAACGGGGGCGGAACTGCCGATCACGTGACCCGCCGGGCGGGCACGGGCGCCTTAAACCAGGGTCAGACCAAGGTCAGCCGCACGAACTTACGTTTACCGACTTGCAGCACATAGGTTCCGGCACCCAGTTTGAGCCCCTTGTCGCCGACCGCCACGGCATCGATACGCACGCCGCCGCCGTCGATCAGGCGGTTGCCCTCGCCGCTCGAGGCGGTCAGGCCGGCAGCCTTGAGCAAGGCCCCGATTCCCAGCGGCGCGCCGCCCTCGCCCAGCGCCAGGGTCTGAGCCGGGATGTCGTCGGGTATGCCGCCCTGGGAGCGGTTGTTGAAATCCGATTCGGCCGCATCGGCGGCAGCGGCGGAATGAAACCGCGCGGTGATCTCCTTGGCCAGCGCCACCTTGGCATCCTTCGGGTTGCGCCCGCCGTCGACCTGGGCCTTGAGCGCTGCAATGCCGGCCTCGGAGCGGAAACTGAGCAAGGTGTACCAGCGCCACATCAATACGTCGGAGATGCTCAGCACCTTGGCGAACATGGTGTTCGGGTCTTCCGAGATGCCGATGTAGTTGTTCTTGCTCTTGGACATCTTTTCCACGCCGTCAAGCCCCTCGAGCAGCGGCATGGTCAGGATGCACTGCGGCTCCTGACCGTATTCGGACTGCAGGTGGCGCCCGACCAGCAGATTGAACTTCTGGTCGGTGCCGCCGAGTTCGAGGTCCGACTTGAGCGCAACGCTGTCATACCCCTGCATCAAGGGGTACAGGAACTCATGCACGCTGATCGAGCGCCCCTCCTTGAACCGCTTGGCGAAGTCGTCGCGCTCCATCATGCGCGCCACGTTGTACTTGGCCGCCAGCTCGATCATGCCGCGCGCGCCCAGCGGGTCGCTCCACTCGCTGTTGTAGCGGATCTCGGTGCGCGCCGGGTCCAGCACCATCGACGCCTGCTGGTAATAGGTTTGCGCGTTGGCCTCGATCTGCGCCCGGGTCAGCGCCGGACGGGTGGAATTGCGCCCGGACGGGTCCCCGATCATGGTCGTGAAGTCGCCAATCAGGAAAATCACCGTATGGCCCAGATCCTGTAACTGCCGCATCTTGTTGAGCACCACCGTGTGGCCGATGTGGATGTCGGGCGCGGTTGGATCCAGGCCGAGCTTGATGCGAAGCGGCACGCCGGTGGCCTGCGCACGCGCCAGTTTGCGCACCCAGTCGTCCTGCGGGATCAGTTCCTCGCAGCCGCGAAGCGTCACGGCCAACGCCTCGCGCACAGCGTCGGTCACCGGAAAATCAGTCTTTGTGGTTACAGTCATGTCGCTTTTTGGCTTGCACTATCGAGGTGCGTCGATATAATTTCTGCTTTTCCGCGCGATTGATTCTAAGTCGCACCATGAACACCGCATCGACGGCACGCAGATGCCGCGGTCATTCACCAATCGTTGGGAAACTCGATTTGACTCACGGTCGCCTTACCGAAGTACGTGCAGTTTGCACCGCTGCCAGCCGCGCCATAGCGCAACACCCGAAACGACTCACCGCCCTGGTAGCAGCCATGCTGCTGGGCGCAGGGTCGATGTCCATCGCCTCTCTCGCGCCCGACGCGTCCGATCTTGCGGTGTCGCAGATCGTCGAGTCGGTCGAGTCGCAATCGATCCAGGCGCAAATCGAGCAATTGGCCGAATTCACGCAGCGCCTGTACCGCTCCGAGCTGACGCGCTCCAATGACACGGCCGACACCCTGCTCAAACGCCTGGGCATCAACGACCCGGCCGCCTCAAGCCATTTGCGCAGTGACCCGCTGACGCGCCAATCGCTGATTGGCCGCGCCGGACGCAATGTGCGCGTTGAAGCCGACGAAAACAACAACCTGCTGCGCCTGACCGCGCGCTGGAGCCAGGACGAAAGCGGCAACTTCCAGCGCCTGGTGATCGAAAAAACCGCCAAAGGCTTCGAGTCCAGCGTCGAGACCGCGCCCATGGTGGCATCGACGCGCCTGGTCAGCGGCGTGATCCAGTCATCCCTGTTTGCGGCGACCGACGACGCGCGCATTCCCGATCCGGTGGCCATCCAGGTCGCCGAAATTTTCTCGGGCGACATCGACTTTCACCGTGCCCTTCGCAAGGGTGACCGCTTCTCCATCGTCTACGAAACCTTGGAGGGCGACGGCGAGCCCATGCGTAGCGGGCGCGTTTTGAGCGCGGAGTTCGTCAACAATGGCAAGACTCTGCAAGCCATGTGGTTCGAGGAGCCACCGGCCAATTCCGGTGTGGCAGCTGCCAAAGGCGGCTACTACACCCTGGATGGTGACAGCCTGCGCCGCAGCTTCCTGGCATCTCCGATGGAATTTTCGCGTGTGAGCAGCGGCTTCAAGATGCGCTTTCACCCGATCAAGAAAGAATGGCGCGCCCACCTGGGTGTCGACTATGCATCTCCCACCGGCACCGCCGTGCGCTCCGTCAGCGACGGCGTGGTCGAGTTCGCCGGCGTGCAGAACGGCTACGGCAACGTGGTCTTTATTGCCCACCGCAACCAGAGCACCACTGTATATGCCCACCTGAGCCGCATCAATGTGCGGCGCGGGCAAAGTGTCAGCCAGAGCGATGTGATCGGTGCCGTGGGCTCCACCGGCTGGGCCACCGGCCCTCACCTGCACTTCGAGTTCCGCGTCGCCGGCGTGCACAAGGATCCGCTGACCATCGCCCAGAAGAGCGAGGCAGTGCCCGTCACCGCCATGGGTCGCCCGATATTCAACCGCAAAGCCGAAATGGCCCGTGTGCAGCTTGCAGCTGCTGCAACCGTTGGCCGGGTAACGATCGAATAAGTCCACCACGTCGAACCGCATGGCGACCCTCTATGCCGGTTTGATGTCGGGCACCTCGCTCGACGGTGTGGACGGCGTGCTGGTCGAGTTTGCCTCCGGCTCCCCGGTGGTCTTGCACCACATCTATCAGCCCTTCGACGCGAGCTTCGCGGCCGAACTGCTGGCACTCAACAGCCCGTCAGACAACGAAATTCACCGTGGCGCGCTGGCAGCCAACACGCTGGCGCGTTGTTATGCCGATGTTGTACGCGCGTTGCTGCAAGCTGCAGGTGTCGATGCGCAAGATGTAGCCGCGATTGGCGCGCACGGACAAACGGTACGCCACCGGCCGCAGGAATTCGACGGCAGCGGTTACACGGTACAACTCAATAATCCCTCGCTGCTGGCTGAATTCACCGGCATCGACGTGGTGGCCGACTTTCGCAGCCGCGACGTCGCCGCCGGGGGCCAGGGTGCGCCACTGGTGCCAGCTTTCCATCAGGACGTGTTTGGACGATCAGAGGCCACGGTGGCCGTCGTCAATATCGGTGGTATCTCGAATCTGACGCTGCTGCCGCCTGCCGGTCGCACCGAGGCCGGCATGGTTCTGGGCTTCGACTGCGGCCCTGGCAATGCACTGATGGACTACTGGTGCCTGCGCCATATCGGCCAGCCGTTCGACCGGGGCGGCGCCTGGTCGGAAACCGGTGTGGTGAGCGAAAAGCTGCTGGAGCGCCTGCTGGCCGAGCCCTACCTGGCGCGCACCCCACCCAAGAGCACCGGCCGCGACCTCTTCAACCCGGCCTGGCTGAACCCACAACTGTCGGAGGTCGCTTCGGCCGCATCTTCGGCCGATGTACAGGCCACGCTTTGCGAATTCACCGCAAGGGTCTGCGCCAACGACCTGCTGCGGCAGGCACCGCAGAGTGCCTTGCTGATCGTCTGTGGCGGTGGCGCGCACAATCACGCGCTGATGCGTCGGCTGCAGGCGAAGCTGCCACAGGTGCGCGTGGAGCCTTCTGACGCACATGGCTTGCCCGCGTTACAAGTGGAAGCCGCTGCCTTCGCCTGGTTGGCGCGCAAGGCGCTGTTACGCGAAACCGGCAGCCTGCAAAGTGTTACGGGCGCCAGTGGCGCCCGTATTCTCGGGGCTATCTACCCCCGCTGAGCCCCGGTGGGGGCCAACCCGAACGATCAGGTCGAGAAACTCGAGCCGCAACCGCAGGTGCTGGTGGCGTTCGGATTCTTGATGACGAACTGCGCGCCCTGGAGGTCTTCCTTGTAGTCGATCTCGGCGCCGAGCAGGTACTGGTAGCTCATGGCGTCGATCAGCAGCGAGACGCCATTCTTGGTCATCGTCGTGTCGTCTTCGTTGGTGACTTCGTCGAATGTGAAGCCATACTGAAAACCGGAACAACCACCGCCCTGCACAAAAACACGCAGCTTGAGATCGGGGTTGCCTTCTTCGGCGATCAGGTCCGCCACCTTGGCAGCGGCACTGTCTGTGAACAGGATGGGTTCCGGCATTTCGACCGGCAGGGCTTCGGCTACAGCGCTCATGGGCGACTCCAGAAAAATGGAAATATTGCTTCGATGCTAACCCAATGCAGGCAATCGATGGGTTACTTGTTGTTTGCCGCCAATTTCAGTGTGGGCTTTACCTCGTCTGCGCCATGCGGATGCATCGACCCGGAGATGGTGGCACCTTGATGCATTTCAAGCGCACGGTAATGCACATCGCCCTCGATGCGGGCCTTGGGTTGCAGTTCGAGCATCACATGGGCGTGCACCGGGCCATGGACATGGCCATTGACAATGATGTGGTCGGCGTAGATCGCTCCCGTGATGCTGGCAGTCTCGGACACGACCAGGATGCTGGGCCGGTCTTCATCGGCGCGGATATCGCCCACCATGGCACCATCAATGCGCAGCCCGTCGGCAAACATGACGTTGCCCGCAATATGGCTGCCATGGGCGAGCAAGCTCTTGATGGGGGGCTGTTTGCGCTTGTTGAACATGATGAGGCTCCTTGTTTGTCGTGTTGTTTCAAAGATTGGCGGACTCCGCCGCCCGGACCTTGGAACCTTCCAATACCCTGACCGAAATACTCTTGACCACGGCCTGAGCCGGCAGATCCACAAACCCCTGGAAACGGCCGAACCGGGAGAACCGTACGCCCTGCGGCTTCTCGCTCCCGGCCATTTGCCAGGGTTTGCCGGCCAGCAGCCCGACCAGCTTGAGTTCGATCTCGCCCTGGAATTCGCGCGCAGCTTTCTGGGGCTGGATCAACAACACACGCCATTTCAGCCGCTTGTCGGCGCCCACCTCGGCCTGCAGCCCGCGCACAGCGATGCCCTCGGCGCCATCCATCGGGATCAGCTTCTCAAAAAAACCCAGATCTTCGCGCAGGCCCAGAACTTCTTGTTCGAGCTGCTTGTTGTGCGCCAGCAATTGCTCCTGCGCCGCCTGGCCGGCGGTGATCAGGGTCTGCGAGGTATTGGCCACCACACGGGCCTCGTCGAGTTCGCGCCGGATGATTTCGAGATCGGCACGCAAGGTGACGACCTCCTCCTGCACGTCGCTGTGCACGCCCGCGATGACCTTGCCGAACTCGAAGGCCCACAAGGCAATGGCGGCGCAAAAACCGAACACCACGGCAAGCATGGCCCAGCGAAACGGCCATGGCAAGGCACTGCGCACCGCCATGCGCGGCGCGCTGACGGTCAGACGACGGCGCAACAGGCGAAAACGCATGGCCGGCTAGAAAGCAAAAAAACCGTCGATCGGACGGTTTTCGGGAGTTTGCCACCCATCGGTGACGCACCTGACAAGCTGCCGTGAAGCCAGCCGCAGCCCCAGCAGGATTTGCACCCTGAGCCTGGAACTGCGTTGTGCCATCACGGCAATCCGGTTTAGCGCTTGGAGAACTGCTTGCGGCGGCGTGCGCCGTGCAAACCGACCTTTTTACGCTCCACTTCGCGTGCATCACGCGTCACGAAACCGGCTTTCGACAACTCGGGCTTGAGGGCCGCGTCGTAGTCGATCAGCGCACGGGTAATGCCGTGGCGGGTCGCGCCGGCCTGGCCGGACTCACCACCACCTGCCACATTGACCATGATGTCGAAGGTTTCGACATGGTTGGTCAGGTGCAGCGGCTGCTTGCAGATCATGATCGAGGTTTCGCGGCCGAAGAACGACTGAATGTCCTTGCCGTTGATCGTGATCTTGCCTGTGCCTTTTTTCAGGAACACGCGGGCGACGCTGGATTTGCGACGGCCGGTGCCATTGTTCCAATCACCGATCATCGCGAAGCTCCTTGAATTTCCAACACTTTGGGTTGCTGGGCGGTATGCGGGTGCTCTGCACCACCGTAAACCTTGAGCTTCTTGATCATGGCGTAACCGAGCGGGCCCTTGGGCAACATGCCCTTGACGGCCTTCTCGAGCGCGCGACCCGGGAAACGGGATTGCATGTCTTTGAAGTTGATCGACGAAATGCCGCCCGGGTAACCGGAGTGGCTGTAGTAGATCTTGTCAGTCGACTTGGCGCCGGTGACACGCAACTTGGCTGCGTTGATGATGACGATGAAGTCACCGGTATCGACGTGAGGCGTATAAATGGCCTTGTGTTTGCCGCGCAAACGGAGAGCAACTTCGCTGGCTACTCGTCCGAGGACCTTGTCGGTCGCGTCAATCACAAACCACTCATGCACCACGTCAGCGGGTTTTGCGCTGAAAGTTGTCATGGGTTTACTTTTCAAAAGTTGGTTTGAGCAGCCCTTTTCCACGGTCGGTGTTTCTCTGATGGAAACCTCTTAGGTGGGGTTCAAGCCTCGCCGCGGGGCCAGCCGATCGCTGCGAAGCCTTCCATTATACAAAATCGGGGCCCTCATGGGGGATATCCCGGCGCGTGACCGCCCGAGCCCCCTTTTAATGGCCGTTTGTGGCCATTCCCGGGCCTTTTTTGGCTAAAACCCGTCGGCCCGCCGGCTGTTCTGCAGCCGGGCGTTGTTTTCAATACACAGCGGGAGCGCGGCCATCTCCGGTTTCTGGCACTGGCGAAAAATACACATCGGTCGCGCCACGAAGTTGCTGTCGGCACACAAGGCAAGCGGATCGGCGGGCTGCAGACGCTGCGGCGCCTCCTCCCGTTCCGGCGCCATGGCAAGCAACGGGGGCGGTGGCGGCGCGGACGACGGGCTCGCGGCATCGGCCGGCGGTGCCGTCTTTGTCGGCGTGGCGCGCCTGGCGGCAGGGCTGGTCCGTATTTCTGGCGACAAAGGCGCCCGCGCGGCTTGCGCAACCTGCGGCACGGGCGCGACCGCCGCCGCCAGGGGTGCGGCAAGTGGGGCGGGCGGCACATCCGCGACCCGCAGCACCGGCGCGGCAGCGGCTGGTGCCTGCGCAAGTCGGGTCTCGGGCGCGCGGGCGCCCCGTCCCAGCATCAGCCCCAGCAGCAGGGCCACGACGGCCACGGCCACCACGCCCGCACCCACACGCCAAGAGAGGCCGGACCCGGGGGACGCGGCCACGGCGCGAGCCGGCGCCGACACGGAAGCCGCCGGCCGCGGGGCGGCAAGATCCCGCCGCCGGGGCGCAGCCACCAATG
>JBBQJP010000021.1:0-73309 GCA_038326025.1 Burkholderiales bacterium | reverse complement strand
TGAACTCGCGGGTGAAGAAGCGCCGGTACCGATCGTGGTCGGGGTTGTCCATGCCGACGAAAGCGCGCTCGTTGCGGTCCACGGTGACACGCGCCTCGGTCACGGTTGGAAAGTCCGGCTGCGCCATACGCCCGGAAAAGCACTTGTCGTCCATCAGGACGGTACGTACCTCGGCATGCCGGGTCACTACCCACGCACGCTTGCCATTCCATAACGTCACCGCGAATAGCGGTGCCTCGGCACGCGCTGCAGCGTACTGAGGCGGCGGGTCAAAGGGGCAAGTGCGCCTGAACGGAAACGGTGTACTCATGATGAAATCAAGCAGCCGATCGGCGGGAGCGGCAAGAGCGTCCGACTTGGCCATCTTACTATCGCCTGTTCTTCGTAGACGCGATATTTGACGGGCCAGTGCAACACCTCTGACCGCGAGATGTTCCGCTCGTGATCTCCCGCTTTCGCGCGATTGCTGCGCGGGTGGCGCCGGTGGCAAGCCCGCCGGGAGAGACTGCCAGCAGCGACAAGGGGGCTTCGCCGGGGGAGAAGCTGGCCGTGACACACGCCACCACAGCGACGTTGAACGCGGCCAGCGCGACCGAATCGTTGAGCAGGCTCTCGCCGCTGAGCAGGATCTTCAGTCGCGGCGGTTGCGGGATCTTGCGCACCACGGAACTCACCGCGGCGGTGTCGGTCGACGACAACGCGGCCGCGAGCGCGAAACACATGGACAGTGGCACACTCGGCACCAGCGCATGCAGGCCGAAGCCGATCACGAGGATGGTGAGCGCCACCAGGCCGATCGCCAACCCCAGCACCGGTTTGGTGGCCTGCAGCAGTTCGCGCTTGGAAATATGGCGCGCCTCGACATACAGCAGCGGCGGCACCAGCATCACGAACAGCAGGGCCGACTGTTCGCGCAGATCGTCCAGTTCGGCGACGCGTGACAGTGCCACGCCGGCCGTGATCTGCAACGCGGCCATGGGAACAGGAACATGGCGGCCGATGGCCTGAAGAACGGCCACCGCACACACTACGACAAAGGCCAACTCGATGTACTGCATCCCAAGAACTCCAGCGATCACGCATAACGATCACGCGCGGGTTCTGTGCTTCCACGGAAGCCGGCTCGCCGGTTGATCGGTCGCAACGGTCGCACTGTCGGCTCGCTGCAACAACCGGGAGTCTCATTGACAAAGATGGAGACCGTCTGGGCGGGCCTCCACATTTTCTCCGCGATTTTGGCGCGTATCCCGCGTCGTGCGTGAAAGGTGTGCGGTTGCGCCCGGGTGCTGTGGCCCTGCTGCTTACGCCGACTGCACCGATCGGTAGGTGTGTAGCGCTGCCAGCGTGTCCTGGCTGGCTGACGGGGCGCTGGTGATGTCTTCGACAGCGGGTGGAAGAGTTGAATCTGTACCACCCACAGGCCAGAGCCGGCCGAGTCACCATCAGCCTGGGCGTTGCGGTGATGACTGACGGTCGATATGACGGGGTCGAGGCGCTTATCGCCGGGGCGCAAGCAGCTGTATACCGCGCGAAACGAGCAGGGCGTAATCAAGTGCAGTTGGCTGGCAACGTGACCCTCGCCGAGCATGATGGACCCAGGTGAAAGGGCACTGGAGGCCAGTCCTGCGACGGGCCCTTTCCTATGCCAAAGCTTCTGTGTCGATGTTGTTGTGAACCCGGGTATGTTTCGGTTTTTTGGATCGGTGCCCCGAGTCACAAAAGTGACATACTAAATCACCATTTTTGGTGTTTTTGGTTCAATTTCAATTGTCGTTGACAAAGGAGTCTCCATGTCCACTACCCGTCATCTACTCACCGCCCTGGCCTTTGGACTGTTAGCCGCAAGCGCCCAGGCTGAACCCTCGCGTCTGGATGACGTCATGAAAGCCGGCAAGTTGCGCGTCTGCTCGCCCGGCGACTACAAACCATTCAGCTATGCCAAGCCCGATGGGAGCTTTGAGGGTATCGACATTGACTTGATTCAGTCCGCGGCCAAGTCCCTGGGCGTCGAGGTGGTCATGGTGAAAAGCTCCTGGCCCACGCTGATGAACGATTACTTGGAGAAGTGTGACGTTGCAGTGGGCGGCATTTCCGTCAGCACGGAGCGCGCCAAGAAGGTTAACTTCACCGACGCTTATATGGTCAATGGGAAGGCTCCCATCACGAAGTGTGAGAACGTCGGCAAGTTCCAGACCGTGGCCGACCTCAACAAGTCCACCACCACGGTCATTACCAACCCCGGCGGTAGCAATGAGCGCTTTGTACGCGCCAATTTGCCGCTGGCGAAGGTCATTGTGTTCAATGACAACGTGACCATCTTTGACGAGATTCTTAAAGGCAATGCCGACGTCATGATCTCGGAGTCGGTCGAGACCATGGTGCAACAAAAATTGCGGCCTGGTCTGTGCGCCGTGAACCCCGAGAAACCTTTGCAGTACGGTGAAATGGGCTACATGCTGCCCCGTGGCGACACCAGCATGAAGAACTGGTTCGACACCTGGTTGCACCTAGAGAAGGCCAGTGGCGCTTACGCCAAGGTCACCGACAAATGGCTTAAATAGGTTCTCTTGACCGGGCACTATTGCCCGGTCCACCCACCCGCTTCGGGTGCGAAGCCGGTGTGACCGGCGACGACGAACTGCACGCGCTGCTGCTGACGGTCATCACCCGGCTGATGAAGATGCTCATGCGCCGGGGCGTTCTGATCGAGGAGAAGGGGCAGACCTACCTGGCCGAGCCGGACGCCGACGGTGACGAAGCGCGCACCTTGCGGCTGCTGCACTCGATCCCCGGCGCCCGGCCCGTTCAACTCACCCGGACCTCGACTTCCATCCCCGCAAACGCGTCAGCCGCCCCGGCATAACTTCCCGACACCGGCATCAACAGCGTGATGTCACGGGCAACGGCGACCGGCACCAGATTGAATCCGCCGATGCTGCGATTGGTCGGATCGAAGTTGATCCAGCCGGCCCCAGGCACATAGACCTCTGCCCATGCGTGGGTAGATCCGGACCCCGACGAACCGGTTGCAGTGCTCTGCGGATCGTACAGATAACCCGACACGATCCGGGCGCCGATGTCCAGGCTGCGTACTGCTTCGGCGAACAGAATGGCGAAATCGCGGCACGAGCCCCGGCCGCGGTCGAGCGATTCGATCGGCGTCTGGGTGCCTTCGCTTTCGCGCACCTCGTATTGCAGGGCTTCGGATACACCGTGGCTGATCGCCTTGAGCAGTTCCAGCGTGTCGGGTGCGACGCCCCGCACGAAAGTTCGGGCCCATTTCTGCAGGCGCCCCATCGGGTCAAGGTACTGCTGAATCGCCAGGGTGCCCAGATCAGCACGTTCATCGTTCGAATAGAAAAAAGGAAAATTGAGGGCTGATACCGCAATATTGAAGATCGGCCAGGGGTTGCCGGTGAGGTCCAGTTCGACCGTGCTTTCGATCCGCAATTCGTCTGTCTTGCTGCTGAACGATGCCGTCGCGACAGCATTGCCCCATACATCGTGCGCCCACGCGATCGCCGCGTCGGGAGATACCTTCAAGGCGTGCGACACGAGTTGAAGTTCACGGCTTTCCCTGGGACGCAGCATCAGCCGATGCGGATTCAGGCTGACCGCGGTGCGGTAGTGATAGACCGTTGTATGGCTGATTCGAATTTGGGTCACGGTGGTGCGGGCTCCTGAATGGCATCCAGATTAACACCTTGGGTGAAGGTGAGCCGCAGACAGACTCCTTTCACAGGGGCTTCGCCATTTGCCGTTGTCAATAGAACCGCCCGAAATCGAGCTGAAGTCCATCCACGTGTTGCCGTCGATACGAATCTGATCAAGGGTGCCAGAATTCAGCATTGCGCCCCTGGGCAGGAGAATTTGATGCCGTGGCGGATTGCCCAGACTTTCCTCTGGTCAATCCGACCGGCGTCACCCAATGAACTACAAGGAACTGGACCATGACATCGACTACCTCCAAGCTGCAGATCGACATCGTCTCGGATGTAATGTGCCCCTGGTGTGTCATCGGCTATAGGCAACTCGCCACGGCACTGGAGGCGACGGGTACGCCACACGAAATTCGCTGGCATCCGTTTGAATTGAACCCCGGTATGCCACCCGAAGGTCAGAATATCCGTGAGCATGTGGCCGAAAAATACGGTTCCACGAAGGAGCAGTCGGATGCCAGCCGCGTGCACATGACGCAGGTCGGCGCAGAAGTTGGATTTGAGTTCCGCTTTGCCGATGACAAAGGCATGCACAACAGCTTCAATCAGCACCAGCTTTTGCACTGGGCCGAACAACAAGGCCGCATGCACGATCTGAAAATGGCGCTTTTTGCCGCTCACTTCACGCACGGACGTAACCTCTCCGACAACGCCGTGTTGGCCGATGTGGCTGCAGAAATTGGCCTGGACCGGACGGCGGCACTGGCAGTGCTGGCCGATCAGCGGTTTGCCGCCGAGGTGCGTGAGGCCGAGCAGTATTGGACCGGCCAGGGCATCCAGGGCGTGCCCGCGGTGGTTTTCAACCGGCGCCACCTGGTGAGCGGCGCGCAAGGGGTGGAGAACTTCACCAGCATCCTGAATCAGTTGGCGGCCATGCCGGTAGAAGCCGCGCCGACCTCTTGAGCGAAGGCCGCGATGAACCATCAATGACACGAAAAGGAGAGACGATGTTGCTTGACACCCCCGTTTGCGTTTTTGGTTGGAAGGCCCCCGACTTCACGCTGAAAGACTCCGACGGCCGCGCCTTCACCCTGTCTGAAAATCTGGGCGACAAGGGCTTGCTGGTCATGTTCATCTGCAACCACTGTCCCTACGTGCAGGCCATTGCGGCCCGCCTCGCCGCCGACACCCAAACGCTGCTCGAGGAGGGAACGCGGGTGGTGGCGGTGATGTCCAACGACTACCACCGTGTGCCATCGGACTCGCCGCCGAACATGAAGCGCTTTGCCGCGCTGCACGGCTTTGCATTCCCCTACCTGGTGGACGAAGATCAGACCGTGGGTCGCGCCTTTGGTGCTGTGTGCACGCCCGAATTTTTCGGTCTCGACAAAGGCGGGGAATTGCAATACCGGGGCCGATTGGACGATCTTCGGATGGGCAACGCTGGGGAACGCGATCCCGAGTTGCTCAACGCCATGCGCCAAGTTGCGTTAACGGGCAAGGGTCCGAAGCAGCAAGTCGCGAGCATCGGTTGCTCGATCAAATGGCGCTGACTCCGTATTCCAAGGAATAGGCCTGATTGGAGGTCTTTTGAGCTCATCCATCCAAGTCCTGCGTCAAAGCTTCATGTCGTATTCGATCGTCAGCGGCGCATGATCTGAAAATTGCTCGTCCTTGTAAATAGATACGCGTCTGGCAAGTGCAGCAGTGGCTGGTGTCGCCAGGTGGTAGTTGCTTGCACGAAATACCCGCACGATCTGGAGGCCCTCGCGCGACCCATACTGGAGCGATGGCGATCTTCTCCATCAGGAAGTCGATGAAGACCCTGACTTTCGCGGGTAGCACATTGGACTTCGGGTAGACGAGCCACAGCATCGGCCGCAAATTCTGCAATAGCCGTGGGGCCTTCACAGTTCGTGCCAGACTGCGATTTCTTCGAGGGGAGTAGCAGCCCCGGCCCACTCGGCCGGGCCCGAAGAAGCAGAGCGCGCACGCAATCGTTGTCAAGGCCGCGCTCGACCGGTCGCTGATCCGGATCGGCCTGGGCCATGGCTTCGACGGCCTGTCCGGGATGTGCAGTGCAAGCGCGCGGCCAAGACAGGACCCGTCTCGCGCAGCCGGTTCGGCAGCCGGACAACATGCGCCAGGGATCGACCAGGCTGCGGCAGGACCGCCCACCAAGCCAACCACCATCAACCAAGGAGAGACTAACCATGCGCAGATACCCGACCAACAGCCCGCAGGCCGCTGCCCGCATCGTCGCCCTGACCGTATTGGCGGACGGAGACATCAGCGACGCAGAATTCGAACTGCTCGGCCATCCCGACGTGCACGCACAACTCGGACTCGACCGTGATGCGCTGGCAACCGTGCTGCACGACGCATACGACGATCTGGCGCCGAGTGCGCGACTGAGCATGGGCAATACCTGTCCGGTCGATGAGTTCACATTGCGCGACATCGTCGGCGAAATCGACAATCCCGAACTGCAGAAGCGCTTGCTGCGGTTGTGTGTCGACATCGCGCACTCCGACGGCACGGTCGACATCGCCGAGTCCATCATCATTTCCAGCGCGATGGAGCAATGGGGATTGCAGCGCGAGATTTTCCGTCCAGCCGATTGAGGTCGGCCCCGCCGCGGGTGGTGAGCATGTTTCGATGGCGGCGATCGCCCAAGCCGCCTCGGCATGCCCGTTGGCATCTGTTTTTGGCGGGCGGTTTCGCCGCACTCGGTTGAAACCTTGTTTCCAGCAAGGTGTCGTCCCGCGCCCGATACTGGTGATTTGCCGGAATAGGCATTGAATTGAAAAGCGTTCAAATGAAATCCAAGTTCTTGGTCCTGACATTGGCGTTGCTGCTGGGTGCTTGTGCCGCGACGGCGCCGACACCTTCTGCGACAGCTGCTGCGGATTCCGGCAATCCGGATCTGGCGTGTTCGCTGCCCAGCAATTGCGTGAGCTCGCGTGGCGACGGCGACCTGCTGCCACTGCGGTTCGCCGGCACGCCCGCCCAGGTTATGGGCATGCTGCGGGCCACACTCGCAAGCTTTCCCGAGGCAACCGTCGTTCGCGACGAGCCTCTGGCGCTGGAGGTGATCTTCACCACGCCCGCAGGGTTCAAGGACCAGGTCGACTTCCGCATCGACCCCCAGGGGCAGCGCGTCGACTTCCGGTCCCGCTCGTTGTTCGGCTTGTTCGACTGGGGGAAAAACCGCTCCCGGATGCAGGAATTCAAGAGCCGTTTCGAACAGCAGGCCCGACTGTGATCGTGCAATGTTCGAAACGGAGGTGCAATCCGATCCCCCGATCCAATCCAGCTTGCGTATTGCCAAAATGATGTCCGAGCTTCCCGACTGGATCCGTGCGGCGCGCCAGCAGTGGCGCTGGCAAGGCCAGGTGCGCCCGCCCTTCGCCACGGCGCCGGGGCCGGGCCAGACGTCGGTCTGGGACTTCCCGCGCCCGCCGCGTCTGGTGTCGGATGCGCGCGAAGTGGTGGTGCGCTGGGGTGATGTCGAAGTGGCGCGCACGCGGCGCGCCGTGCTCGTGCTGGAGACCGCCCACCCGCCGAGCGTCTACCTGCCGTGGTCCGACGTGGCCCGGCATCTGCTGGAGCCGGCAGCCGGCAGTTCTTTCTGCGAGTGGAAAGGAACGGCGCAGTACTGGACCCTGGCGCAGGTCGATCGCCGGCTGCCCCGCGTTGCCTGGAGCTACCCGCAGCCGCTGCCCGGTGCCCAAGCGCTGGCCGATTGCGTGTCGTTCTATCCGGCTGAGCTCGATTGCCGTATTGACGGCGCAGCCGTCACGCCGCAGCCCGGCGGCTTGTATGGCGGCTGGATCACGCCCGAATTGGTTGGCCCGTTCAAGGGCGGGCCAGGCAGCGCGGCATGGTAGTGACCGCTATGCGCCAGTGACCACGGCACATGCCCGGTAGCGGAGTCAGCGCAATGCCAGCCAGATCTCGTTGCGCCGCATGAACCACGGCGTGAAGGGCGCGTTGTAGCGCGCCAAAACGGGCTCGCCTTGCGTGGCAACACCCGCCGCTTGCAGGGCCGCCTTCAACGCGTCCAGGTGCTCGAGGTAGTTCGACTGGGACCAGGTGCCCGAATAGCGGATGACTGCCCAGGTGCCGGCGGGTACCTGGCGCAACTGCACGCGTGGGTCGATCGGCTCGGGCGCCGTCGCCAGCGTCACCTCCTTGGGCAGAACGAACTGCACCTGCATGCCGCCAGCCACGGCGGCCTGGGTCACGGGAGCGGTCATGTCCATGCGTATCGGCGCGGCGGTCTGCGTCACCGGCGCCGTCATCGCGAATGTCTTCTCGCCTTTGTTCTTGCCGAAGATGTAGCCGGCCAGGATGGGGAAAGCCTTGCTGCCCGCTTCGTCGGCCGGCGTGTCAAGCACCACCTCGGCCACGACGTAGGGCGCATAGTGGCGTAACTCCACATTGTCGAATTTCCGGATGACCTCGTAGTCGGGTTCTTCGATCGCGTGGCTGAGCATGGGCATGGCGGCGAGTGTGAGAAAGAGGAGGAAATGGCGCATGGTCTGGGAGTCGGTCAAGGAGTACGGTAGTTCAGGGGCAGGTGAGATGTCACAGGCTGCCATCGATATCAGCATCCGGCGCTTTTTCTGCCTCGGCTCTGGGCGGACGGCGCGGCCTCGCGGCAGCCAGGACCTTGGCGCGCTGCGCGTTTGGTGCCATAGCCGTGTCTTTCTGCCTCGGCGATGCAGGCAACAACAGGCCTTCGTGCAGGGCCACATGCTCCAGTGCCGCCTCGAAGCGGGCGCGCGAAGCGGCCGTGACTTGCCGCAAGTAGGCGTGCAGCTCGGCGTCGGCTGCGTTGCGGTGCCCACACTCGGCGCTGTAGGCCTCGAAGTGCGACAGCTGCACGAGCAGCTCGGCCACGTGGCGTGGACACTCGCAGGCTATCGTCGTCGAAAGGCCCGCGAAGTCGGCCAGAGCCGCATCGTCCCAGCGGCGCGGCGGCACGGGCCCGGTCGAAGGCGCCGGCTTGCCCGCCGCGGGCCGCGACGCCATGGTCGCCAAGGACAGGCTTTGCAGCCATTGCGCCACAACCACATCCGGCTGCGGTTCGCGCAGCAAGGCTGTGCCCCCTGCTGCCAATGCGTCGCACACGGGGTCGGCAGCAAAGCCGTAGAGCACCGCTTTCGGAACCCCCACAAAGGCCGGCGCCGCAGCTTCGATGGAAGCCAACCAGCCGTCGTGCAGCTGCGGTTCGTGGACGAGCAAGGCATCCAGGTCCGTGCTTTGCAATGCGGCGGCGGCCTGCGTTGCGTCTTCGAACGGCCCAAGCAGCACGACCGGCTGACCAAGCCGGCGCAACAGCGCCGGCCGCCGCAACCTGCTGCCCAGCGCCGCGCCAATGACGGCGAGCCGCCAGGCGCGAATCGGTGGCACCTGGGCCACCTCCGGGTGCTCGACTCTTTGTGTGGCTGAGCGCGCTTGCGCGTGCGTGGACGCCACGCGCTGCAGCTGCGGCATGTCCAGTGGCGCCAGGCTCCCTATCGCGTGACCGAGGTCCGTCAGCTGCTTGAGCAGTACCAGCCTCCGAACGTCGTCGGCAGAGTAGAGACGCTGACCGCTCGGCGACAGCCCGGGCTGTGTCAGCCTGTAGCGGCGCTCCCAGACGCGCAGCGTCGCCACTGGCATGCGCAGCATGCGCGCAACAGCGCCGCTGCGCAGGAACGATGGATTCTCCACTTCCGTCGGTTGTCGGGTTGGTGGCAGCGATGGCTTGCTGTTCTTCATATTGACACTGATTTGAAGAGTATTTGAAGCGTATTATAAAACTTACTCTGCAAAAATAATACAATTGAACTCAAGATGACTCAAAAAAATGTATCATCCTTCACATGGCATCCAGCAAAAATCTGAAATCGGACGATCATCTTGCGGGCCGTGCCGGCTTTGCAGTTGGTGCAAATGCGCGTGCGCCGCTGCTGCCGCGCCACCCGGCGCCTGGTCGCGTGACCCGCTCTTGACACTTGTTCGGCTCCTCTTTCCACGTCACGCATCACCCTTTCATATCACCCATCCAAGGAGTTCCCCATGAAACGACCTCTACCCCGTCGCGTGTTTCTCATGACATTGGCCGCCTCCGGCGCGGCGCTTGCCACCGGCGCGCAGGCCCAGGCCCTAGTCGTCGAAACCGACGCGCAGGCCGCCGCCCTCGGTTATGTCGCCGATACCAAACGTGCCGACACCAAGAAGTACCCGAAACACACCGCTGCCCAGAACTGCACAAATTGCGCTCTCTATCAGGGAAAGACCACCGACAAGGCGGGCGGCTGTCCGCTGTTCGCTGGCAAGCAGGTGGCCGGTGCGGGCTGGTGCAGTGCCTGGGCCAAGAAGGCGTGAACACGCGGCTGGGCCCAGGCTGCGTTGTGACGCTGTCTGGCGCCAGTTTCCGCGGCAACAAGGCCGCATTGCCGAGCAAGCCCTGCGTGGGCTGCGGCCTTGCGATGAGCTGGCGTCGGCGCTGGGCGAAGAACTGGGCCGAGCTGAAGTACTGCTCCGATGCCTGCCGACGCCACAAGCTTGCAGGCGGCTGATGTGCGCTCATTGATCGTCGTGCCTGTCGACCAGCTTTACCTTCATGCGGCGGCGTTCGGTTTTTTCGATGCGCTCGTCGACGCTGATAACCGCGGGGCCTTTGGTGGTCTTGGTTTGGGCGCTGCGCCAACGCGCGCGGCCTTCGAGCCCGGTTCTCTCACGCTCTGCGACTTGCCGGCGGTCAATGAGGTGCCGCAATGTTGACTGAACCCGTCGACGAAGTGCCGCCCCTGACCGTTCTGTATGACGGCGCGTGCCCGCTTTGCCGGCGTGAGATTGGCGTCTATCGCGGCTTGCAGCCGCACAGGCCGGTGTGTTATGCCGACGTCAACGACGCCGAACTGCCGCTGCCACCTGGCACTACACGCGCGCAATTGCTGGCGCGATTCCACGTGCGAAGTCGCGAAGGTGAATTGCTCAGCGGCGCGCAGGCGTTTCTGGCGCTTTGGGCCGCGCTGCCCGGCTGGCGCTGGCTGGCCTGGGCCGGGCGGCTGCCGGGTGCGACCTGGGCCATGGAGCGCACCTACCGCCTTTTCCTGCGCTGGCGTCCGGCGTTGCAGCGTTGGGCCTTGCGCCAGGATCGGCCTGGCCCCTGCCGCCCGAAACCCGGCAATGGCGCGCCCCGCTGATCGCAACCCCTTCGCCGACGGAGCCGGCGATTGCAGTGGACGGCGGCTTCACCACTGCATGGCCACTCGTGAATCGGCTTGAAATGATCTCCAGGAGTTACGAATGAGCCAAGACCCTCGCTGCTGCGGCAGCGGCACCTGCATCATCGACACCGGCGGCCGTTGCTGGTGTGGCCAGCAGTGGAATGGCGAAGACATGGGTTTCCACGCCGCGGGCAACCCGTCGGAAGTGAAGGCACTCGAGCCCGAGCCGGAACCCGAGGACGAGGACGCAAACCGATGACAGCGGACAGGACTGGCCCGTCGCCTTGGGCCAGCCGACTGGGCTTCGGCGGATTGATTCCGTGCGTGGGCCTGGCAGCCGTGCTTTGGGTGGCAAGGCCCGGTGACGCACCGTTGGTCAGCCTGGCCTTGCTAGGTTAGGGGACGAGCATCGTCAGCTTCTTGGGGGCCCTGCACTGGGGCCTGGCGATGCGCGAGTGGCCTTCCCCGCCCGTGACGTCTCTGCTCTGGGGCGTGGTGCCCGGCCTGCTTGGCTGGGCGGCCCTGCTGCTGGGTCAGGCGCCCGGGTTGTTGTTGATGGCGGCGTTGTTATGGGCGTGTTTTGCAGTGGATAGCGTGCTGTATCCGCGCTGTCGGCTGCGCGGCTGGCTGCCGATGCGCCTCAGGCTAACACTGGTGGCCAGCATCAGTTGCCTGGCCGGCGCGGCCGCTCTGCCACTGTAGGTCCATGCGGATCGTGCGTGCCAGGTCGGTACGGATCGCCCTCCATTGCTCCACCGACATCGGGTGGTCCACGACAGAGCGAAGAGGTCGTATCCGAACATGGGTCGAACCGGCCTGTCGTCAAAGCTTTACGTCATATGCGATCGTCAGCGGCGCGTGGTCGGAGAACTTCTCGTCCTTGTAGATCGACGCCCGCTTGGCCAATGCCGCCAGCCCTGGTGTCGCCAGGTGGTAGATGCTGCGCAGGACCCGGTGCACCTCAAGCTGCTCACCGATGCCATCGCACGCAAGTTCCCGACCAGGCCCAGAGCGTCTGGTATGCCGTGGGATAGGGCGGCAACAGCTTATCGTTCTCGACCTGGGCCGCTCGCGACCTTTGACAAGAAGCATTCCGGGCTGCCAGGGATGCGGCGGTTGTGGCGCGACACCGGTCCCAAGATCGCGGTGGCCGTGGCGCCGGCCCGTGCCTGGCGGTAACCCGCGAACGGGCATCCTGATCCGGATGCCATGGTTGTCTGTTGCTGCAGATGGCGATGCAGACAAGTCCTGGTTCGGATGGCCGATCGATCCATTGCGTACGGCCAGCGACGGCGATGGCGATGGCGATTCCGACGATGCAGCGATCTTGCGGCGCATGCGTTGGTGCTTTGCTCCCCCTGAATTCGTTGACCGCGTGTTAGAGTTGATCGTAGGATCCGGTCGCGCCGGCGTTCGCTTGCCGCGCCAGTCATGCCGGTGGCCTGCGCTGCTTGCATGCAGATGACAGCGAAGTCGGGAGGTGATTCTTTCATGCACATCGTGATCGCCAATCCACGCGGGTTTTGCGCCGGCGTCGAACGCGCGGTTCAGATTGTCGAGCGTGCCCTCGATGCGTTTGGCCAGCCGGTCTACGTGCGCCACGAGATCGTGCACAACCGCCACGTCGTCGACCGGCTGCGCGCGCGCGGCGCGCGGTTTGTCGAGGAACTGGCAGATGTGCCCGCCAACGCCCGGGTCATCTTCAGCGCGCACGGCGTGTCGCGCGACGTGACGGAGCAGGCCCGTTTGCTCGGGCTGCGCGCGATCGATGCCACCTGTCCGCTGGTGACCAAGGTGCACCAGGAAGTCGCGCGCCATGGCCGGGCCGGTCGCAGCGTGATCCTGGTCGGCCACGCCGGCCACGCCGAAATCGACGGAACGCTGGGCCATTTCACGGGGCAGGGCGATGCGCAGATCCACCTGATCTCCACCGAGCAGGAGGCGCTGACTGTGACCGTGCGCAACCCCGACAAGCTGGCCTATGCGACGCAGACCACCTTGTCGGTGGACGACACCGCGCGCATCCTGAGCGTGCTCCAGCGCCGCTTCCCGGCCATCCTGGGGCCCCGGCAGGACGACATCTGTTACGCCACTCAAAACCGCCAGATTGCCGCACGCGAACTGGCCGGGCGTTCGCAGGTGGTGCTGGTGGTGGGTGCGGCGCATAGTTCCAACACCATGCGCCTGCTCGAACTCGTCGGACAATGCGGGCGGCCGGCGCATCGGGTCGCGTCGGCCGCCGACCTGCAGCGCGACTGGCTCGAAGGCTGCGATGTGGTCGGCCTGACATCGGGCGCATCGGTGCCCGAGACGCTGGTCGAGGGAGTCGTCGACCAGTTGTGCGACTGGTGGCCGGGCAGCGATGTCGAGAATTTCGGCAAGGCCGAACAAATCGTGTTCAACCTGCCCCGCCCACTTCGCCAAGACGGTCAGCCGGCCCCTGACACGCTGGCAACCCCGGGCTCAGCCATCAACGATGGCCGGCAGGTCGGGGGGCGTGGATGAGCGGCGACGAGCCGATTCGGGTCGCGGTGGTCGGTGGCGGATGCGCGAGCCTGACCACCGCCTTCGAACTGAGCCGCCCCGAGCACGGCGGGCGCTATGACATCACGGTCTACCAGCTGGGCTGGCGGCTCGGCGGCAAGGGCGCCTCGGGGCGGGGCGCATCGCAGCGCATCGAGGAACACGGCCTGCACCTGTGGATGGGTTTCTACGAGAACGCATTTGCGCTGATGCGCGCCTGTTATGCCGAGCGGCAGGCGCTGCACCCGGAGCAGCGCTTCCAGGACTGGCGCGACGCGTTCAAGCCGGCGGCCGATGTGGCGGTGGCCGATCGCATGGGCGATGACTGGAGCTTCTGGCGCGCGCATTTTCCACCGGGAGCTGGCGAGCCGGGCGATCCCGCCAGCCAGGGCAGCCCGTTCACGGTAGTGGCCTATCTGAAGCAGTCGGCGCTGCTGGTGACCGAATTGGTGCGTTCGGCCGGCGCACGGGAGCGGCCGCAACCCGCGCCTGCGCCACCTGACGGGACGGGGACGCGCAGCGGACCGCAGGCGGCCGGTGCGGCCGTCGAGACCGTGCTGCGTTATGGCCACCTGTCCGGCGCGGCCGCGATTGCCCAGGCCAGTGAAATGCTGCTGCAGGCCGTCGATGCCTGGGTGCCGCAGATGCTGCGTGAGGGCAGCGCGGCGCTGTTGCAAGTGATCGAGTCGCTGGCAGGCGCTGCGCGCCAGCGCATCGAGATGCTGGTTGCCGAGGATGTGGAGCTGCGCCGCATTTGGCAGGTGATCGACCTGATCCTGGCCATCCTGCGCGGCGCCACGTTGCAGGGGCTGGCCTTCGATCCGCGCGGCTTCGACGCGATCAACGCGCATGACTGGCGCGACTGGCTGCGCGCCAATGGCGCGTCCGAGGCCTCCTTGCAGTCGGGCTTCATGCGCGGCATCTACGACCTGGCATTCGCCTTCGAGGATGGCGACGTCGAGCGCCCGCGGCTGGCTGCGGGCGTGGCGCTGCGCGGCGCGATGCGCATGTTCTTCACTTACCGCGGCGCACTGTTCTACAGCATGAGCGCGGGCATGGGCGACGTGGTGTTCGCGCCGCTGTACCAGGTGCTGCGCGCGCGCGGCGTCAAGTTTTCCTTTTTCCATCGCCTGCGCGACCTGTCGGTGTCGCCCGCCCGTGCGGGCGTGGTGCCGCACGTGCAGTCCATGCATTTCGACCTGCAGGCCGAGGTGCTGGACGGACGGCCCTATCAGCCCCTGGTCGATGTGCAGGGCGTGTCATGCTGGCCGTCGCAGCCCGACTATGCGCAACTGCAGGACGGCGACGCGCTGCGCGCCGAGGGCCGAGCCTTCGAGGCCGACTGGGACCTGCGCCGGGTGCGCAGCGTGCGCATGGACGTGGCGCGCGATTTCGACCTGGTCGTGCTGGGCGTCAGCGTCGGCGCACTGCCGCAGGTGGCCGGCGAACTGATCGCGCGCGAGCCGCGCTGGCGCGACATGGTCAGTTATGTGAAGACTGTGCCGACCCAGGCCTTTCAGGTATGGATGCGCGAGGACATGGTCACGCTGGGCTGGCCGCATCCGGCGGTCAACCTGTCGGGCTTCGTCGAGCCCTTCGACACCTGGGCCGACATGCGCCACCTGATCCCCGAGGAATGCCTGGCCGAACCGGTGAAGTCGATTGCCTATTTCTGCAGTGTCCTGCCGGATGTGGACCGGGCCGGTACCGATGGCCGCCAGTTCCACCAGCAGCAGCACCAGCAGGTGCGGGCCAATGCGGTGCATTTTCTGGACCGCGATGTCAGCGCACTCTGGCCCCAGGCCCGGCATGCGCACGGCGGTTTTCGGTGGGAGCTGCTGGTGGCGGCCGACGCAAGCGTCGACGCCGGCCGCACCGCGGCCGACGAACGCGCCTTCGACAGCCAGTACTGGACGGCCAATGTCAATGCCAGCGACCGCTATGTGCTGTCGCTTCCCGGCAGCCCGGCCTACCGCCTGTCACCGCTGGACATGTCGTTCGACAACCTGACCATCGCCGGCGACTGGACCGCCACCGGCCTGGACACCGGCTGCATCGAGTCGGCAGTGATCTCGGGGCGCCTGGCGGCACACGCGATCTCGCGCCTGCCGGCGCTCGAAGACATCGTGGGCTACGACCATCCATGATACGCAGGGCCGTCCATTGACCGCGTACGACACGATTCCATTTCACATGGCCCATCAGAGGATTGCCGATGAATGAAGCTGAAACCGAAGCCGACGACAGTACCCGCGTCCGGCGTCCCGCACCGCATCGGCAGGCGCCGGAGCGGCGCCCGCCGCTGGGCCTGCCACCCTCGATGGGCGCGGCCTTGAACGGAGCGCTCGGCGCGGCGCTGGGGTCGGGTATGGGCGCTGCGGTACGCCAGAGCCTGGATACCAGTCGCGCCATGAGCGGCGCGGCCGAGGCCACGATGCAGGGTTTTGTCGAGCGCGGCGTCAACACCGCCTATCAGGTGATCGACGAGTACATGCGCCGTGGCCAGGAAGCGGCGCAGCGTTTTTCGCCGCCTGGCTTCGGATCTGCCGGCCCCGGATATGCCAACCCCGGATTTGCCGCCGACGCGGCCGGCGCGTGGGCGCAGAACCTGGCGGGTCCGCTGGGACAGGCCGCGTCGTCGATGGCCGTGCCGTGGGTGCTGTTGTTGCGCGCCTGGGCCGATAGCCTGGCCCCGATGGCCCCGATGGCGGGACAGGCCGCCGGCTGGCCATCCGCGCCGGGCGCGCCGGCCGGTGCCACCGAAGCGGCATCTGCGGCGACGTCTGCAGCCCCATCTGCAGCGTCGCCTGCAGCGCCCGCCAGCGCGACGGGTCCGCGTGCCAAGATCACGGTCGAATGCGTTGCACGTCAGCCGGCCGAGATGGCGGTGTCGCTGGAGCCGGGTGCCGACCTTGCTGCGCTGCACGCCAAATGGTCGTGCGAGGGAGCCGGCGCCGCCGGTCCCGGCGATGTGGTCGTGTACAGCGAGCCAGGCCATGTGCATGTGCGACTGGCCCTGTGCGAACAATCCGCTCCCGGTCGCCATGTGGCCGCGCTGGTCGACGGACAGGGCCAGGAATGGGGCAGCCTGTCGGTGCGCATCGCGCAGGACTGCGCTGGTGACGCCATCGGCACGGCGGCTGCCTGACTGGAGGCCCGCCCATGCCAGCCGCCGCCGACTCCCGCGACGAAAAGCTCGTGGTGTCGATCCTGAAGGAATACTCGGCGATCACGCGCGAGCTGTTGTTCCGTTATCTGCCCACCGGTGAACCGAGCCGCTACCTCTACGACCTGCTGCCCGACTACCCGCGGCGCGGTGGCCGGGGTTTTCGCCCCAGCCTGTGCATCGCCACCGCGCGCGCGCACGGCGCCAGCACCGAGGCCGCGGTCCGCACCGCGGTGTCGATCGAGTTGATGCACAACGCCATGCTGATCCACGACGACATCGAGGACGAGAGCGAGCAGCGCCGCGGCCAGCCGGCGTTGCATGTGCGCGAAGGGCTGCCGATCGCGCTCAATGTCGGCGACATGCTGTCGCTGGTGTCGATGAAACCCCTGCTCGACAACCGCCATGTGCTGGGCTCCAGTCTGGCGCTGCAGATTCTGGAGGAAACCGAGCGCATGGCGCGTGAATCGGCCGAGGGCCAGGCGCTGGAACTGGGCTGGCGACGCGACAACGTCAGCGACGTGACCGAAGCCGACTACCTGTTGATGGTGCTCAAGAAAACCTGCTGGCTGGCCACCATCCATCCGAGCCGGATCGGCTCGCTGATCGGCGGTGTCGCTGGTGCCGATATCGACCGCGTGATCCGCTTTGGCTTCTTCCTGGGTGCGGCGTTCCAGATCCAGGACGACCTGCTCAACCTGGAGGGCGACGCAAAGGCCTACGGCAAGGAGTTGGGCGGTGACATCCGCGAGGGCAAGCGCACGCTGATGCTGATCCGCTTGTTCGAACAGGCTGCACCCGACGAGCGTGCCCGGCTAGAAGACTTCCTGGGTCAAACGCGTGTCGATCGCAGCGACGACGACCAGCGCTGGGTGCGCGAGCGCATGAACAGCTATGGTTGCTGCGACTACGCGCGCCAGGTCGCGCATGGCCTGGCCGGTGCGGCACACCACGAGTTCACGCAGATCTACCGCCATTTGCCCGACTCACCCGACAAGCGCTTCATCGAAGCGCTGCCGGTCTGGGCCATCGAACGCAGCTAGGCCTCACCGAAGACCAAGGATCCGCCATGACGCCCGAAGAGTTCAGCCGCCAACTGCCCACGCTCAGCAACAACCCGCTGCCGTTCAAGCCGCCGTTTGTCTTCAATGGCTTGTCGTCGCGCGTGTTTCCGCTGCGCGCCAATCTGGATGCCTTGCAGCGCCTGTGCAACAGCTACATGAACTTCGTGCCGGAGTCGGTGGGGCGCTTCCGGGCCTCCGTGCCGTACGTGTTCCTGTCGGTGCTGGACTACGGCCAGGTGGCCGAGGCGCGCGGCCTGGGCTGGTTTGCGCAGACGGAGGTCTTCTTCGCCGTCTCGCTGGAGTGGTACCGCAAGGTCAACGGGCGCTGGGTGTTCCACGACTGGGCCACCATTACGCCGTTCATCTATGTCAACGACAACTACTCGGTGCCGCTGGGGCGCACGGTGTCGGGCTTCCCCAAGGTCTTGTGCAAGGTCACCGCGGTCGATAGCGACTGGGTGCGCGACCCGCTGGCGCCGGTCACGCTGGCCCGGGTCGAGACCGATGTCTTCCCGGCCGCCTACGCCGGTCGGCGACTGGAGTCACGGGTGTTCATGGAGGTCCGGCGCGAGGCACCGATGTCCGGGCTGCGCGTGCCGTTCGACACGCGCAGCCCCATCGCGCCGTGGACTATCGCCTCGCAGGTCGCCGACGCACTCGGCGGTTTTGGCCGCGACGCGATGTGGCTGGCGCAGGCGCTGCGCATCTTTCCGCAGGTGCCGGGCGGCCAGATGCCGGCCATGTTGCCGGAGATGCTGGCCCGCATGGCGCCCGCGCTGGCGCCGGGCGGGCCGGGCATGGTCACGAACTCGCTCAATCTCAAGCAGTTTCGCCGCGCCGACAAGCCCGAGGAGCTGAGTTACCAGGCCCTGACCAATGGCCCGATGGTCACGCACGCCTTCAACGGCGGCGGATTGCTGGGCGAGGACCGCACGCTGTTGGGTGACCTCAGCGGGGGACATACGATCCAGTTGCATGCGTATTCGACACTGCCGATCGCCCGCACCCTGGGGCTGGAGGTGCAACGGCGCTGGAACGACGGTGACGTGGAGGTGGCCGAGATCAAGCCGGTGCTGCCGTTCTGGATGGACGTGAACGTGAGCATGCAGCCCAGCCTGAACCTGGCATGGCGCGGCCAGGAGGGCGGCTGGCGCGATGGCGGCGGCGTGCCCATGCCGCCCGACGCGGTGCCGCCGGCAACATCGGCAACGGCAGCAACTTCGCCACCGGAGCCGTCAGCGCCACGGTTCTACCCTGCACTGTCGTCGGCCATCGAATCCATCACCGGGCCGTTCCGCTTCAGCGGGACCACCCTGCGCGTGCTGCCACTGCTGGCCATGAAGGACAAGCTGCAGGCGTTCCTGGACAAGTCGATCAACAGCGCCTTGCAGGATTCGGTGCTCGATCGCGACGACGGATGCCACAAGCTGCGGTTGCGGGTGTGGGCGCGCCCGGAAATGCCGGTCGGCAAGTCCGTTCGGGAGGAGGAGGGTCAGCTCCTGCCCGACGGCGCCAAGTCGATCGGTGGTCAATATGCCTACGTCTACCTGGCCGCCACCAGTTACAAGGAGGTCACGTCGGCGACCAACAATGTCGGCGACTGGGCCAGGTTCGAGCTGAACTTTCTGGTTCCGGTGTGCTGGGAGCGCGAAGGGCCGGCCGGCGAATGGGTGACCGAAGGCGTGGGCGTGGTGCCGGCCTATTTCTTCGTCGACGAAAACATTGCCGCCATATCGCGGTTCGAAGGCCAGGGTCTGGGCGCGCGCACCGCCAATTTTGTCCAGCCGGCAAGCGCCTGGCTGTCCGACGGGGTCGACGTGGACAAGCCGCGCCAGAGCCTGCTGCGCATGGACGCCGAAGTGTGGACCGCGTTGGAGGCCGGGCAGCAGGCCCTGGTGCAACCCCTGGTCGAGATCGTGCAAAACGAGGACAACGCCGGCCTGGGCCATTTGGCGGCCCAGGACAAGGCGTACGCCTGGGCGCAGGCCCTGCGCTTGGAGCAGGGCACCAAGAAGAGCGCGAAAGCCCGGTTTCCGCAACGGGCCAAAGTGGCGCGCGCGCTCGCGCTCGAACTGCTGGGCAACCAGGCTCCGCTGGCGATGTACTCGCTCAAGCAGTTCCGCGACGCCGCCGACCCCGACAAGGCCTGCTTCCAGTCCCTGGTGCGGGTATCGCGCCACCTGCAGGAGGTGGTCGACGTCTGCGAGATCGAGGAGACGCTGGCGGTGCGCATCTACGATTTCCCCAACCTGTCCATCGTCGAGACGCTGGGCTTGGTGGCCACCTGCCTGGACAACGATGGCGCCGGTGTCCTGTACAGCGCCCAGGCGATACGGCCGTTCAATGTGCGCGGAACGATGGTCGAGTCGCTGGCCGAGCAACTGATGACGCGCACCGGTTCGCCGCGATGGACGCTGGATCCTTCGGTGGCCTTCAAGGGCCGGTTGGGTAGCGCACAGGACGGTCCCCGGCTGGAGGTGAACCCGGAAGCGGAACGCCAGCAGGACCGCACGGACCCTTGCCGCATGGGTGCGCTGATGTCCAATGCACGCATCAACAACAAGGAAAACGGGTCGAGCGCCATCGATGTCGCAGCGGCTAGGCTCGCGATCGAGAAGATAGACCCGCAGATCGTGATCGACGCGATGCTCTCGCGCGAGTGGGGCAATGCCGACACCACGGCGCGCTGGCGCCAGGCGCAACGCGCCTTGATGGACGCCGCCGCCAGACTGCCGCGCGGCGGACCGGGCAGGCTCGACGCCGAAGCGGCGATGTACCGCGCATTCATTGCGCAGCAGGTGGCGCGACAGGGTTTTCCCGAAAGGCTCTGCGCGTCCGCGGACCTGATGATCGCGCGCCAGGAAAGGTTCGCCCGGGCCTGCATGGCGATGGAGGACCACTTCGACACGCTGGCGCCCTGGCTGCTGCCGGACGCGCCGGAGCATCCCGCCGTCGGTCGCGGCAAGGGGCCCGACGAAGCCGGGCTGCTCGCGGCCACGACGCAGTTGCTGGTGTCGCTGCAAAGCATCCAGGAGCTGGCTCTGGAAGCAGAGCACGCCAGCCGCAACTACCTCGATCAGCAGGCCTGGGGCCTGGCGACCAAGCTCGATGGCCTGTTCAAGGACCCGCTGAAGGGGCTCATGCCGGGCGATGCCAGGCGCGCCGGCCCGGCGGGCTTGCAGCAGGTGCTGGCCGCTGCCGAGCCGCTGCGCGAGGCGGTGGCGATGGCCCGCAAACTGTGCGAGGCCCAGCGTCAGGATCTGTTCGACACCCTGTCGCGGGCCTGGCAAAAGCCCGACTTCTGCATCCGACGCGATGCCGTCGGATCGGAGCGCGAGCGCCTGCTCATCGCCATCGGGAGCTGGGACGCGGACTGGTATTACGGCAGGCGCCTCGACGACATCAAACCCGAGACCGATCGCATCCGGAAGGAAACACCATGAGCAGCCCAAACAACCCGTTCAACCTGGTCAACCTGTATGGCACCGGCACCTTGCGTGGCGTGACCGTGGCCATGCCCGCCGCGCAGGTGCTGCGCCTGCTGCCCGCCGGGCTGGAACTGGGCCCGCAGAGCGTCACCCCGCCGGGCACGCACCCGGTGATCCTGTCATTCAACTCCATGTTCCGTGCCGTGATGTCGGTGCCGACGCTATTGCCTACCCTGACCTACCAGGAGTTCACGGTGGGCGTCCCGTTCACGATGCTGCGCCCGGGGGCACTGGGCCGGGCCATGGGTGCGCTGCTGGGGCGCTCCGACAGCCAGGCCCAGGGGCCTTACTACTACATGCCCAGGCTGTTCCTGGACAGTGTGCTGGCCACACTGGGTGGCATGATGTTCTGGGGCTACGCCAAGAAGCTGGCGCGGTTCAAGTTGAGTGAAGGTCGCTACGCCATCGATGCCGAGAACGGCGCACCCCAGATTGCGCTGGACTGGGAGGCCGAGGGCGAGCCGCAGCCCCTGGCGGCGTTCCCGCATTTCGACCCGGTGCGCGAGATGCTGGCGCAGAGCGTGGTGTCGCAGATGCCTGCCGCACTGGGACCGATCTTCGTGTTGTCGCAGTTCAACAAGGACTGGCGCCAGGCCACGCTGCGCCCGCTGCGTACCTCGGTGCGCATCGAGGCCGAATTCCTGCCCGGCCTGGGCGCCACAACCCTTCCGGCCGACGGCCGGGCGCCCGGCATCGCGGACTCGGTGCTGGGATCCTACGAGTTGAATGCGCCGTGGATCCTGGGCATGCCGCATGCTCCGATCTTCGAGCGCTGAACCTGTCGCGCACCGGCCTGTGCCCGGCGCCCCCCGGCCGCACCTGCGGCGGATTCAGTCGGACCCGAGCAAGGC
Source organism: Burkholderiales bacterium (assembly GCA_038326025.1). Classification (GTDB taxonomy): domain Bacteria; phylum Pseudomonadota; class Gammaproteobacteria; order Burkholderiales; family Burkholderiaceae_C; genus CAISIP01. Next base: position 51,332 of record JBBQJP010000021.1, on the reverse strand, counting down.
CTTGGCGTCCCGCAGGTCCAGCGTGTCGAAGCCCTCGGTGAAGCCGCGGTAGAGCTCGGCCAGGGCGTCCTGCGCCTGCGCCTGCCGGGCGCCGCCCTGGCTGATGCGCAGCCGGCTGATGGCGGCCCGCAGCTCGAACGAGCGGGCACCTGTTGCGCGCGCCAGTTCGATGGCCCGCTCCACATGGCCGAGCGCGTTTTCGAGGAGGGCGGGGTCGGCACGGTCCGCCGGGCGGGCCACCAGCAGCTCGCCGGTCAGGCGGTGGAGCTCGGTCTCGAAATAGTGTTCACCCGAACTCTCCACATAGGCGAAGCTGCCGGGCGCGAAATCCAGGCCCTTGCGGAACTCGCCCGCCGCCAGGCAGGCATCGAGGTACAAGGCATAGAACATCGTGGTCAGCACCCCGGCGCCGCCGCCGCGCCAGATCTGCAGGCACTCCTCCATGTCGACCAGCGCGTGTTTGTCGCCGTCCATGACCCGGGCCCAGCTACCATAGAAACGCAGCAGCGCCGGCCAGAAGACGTTCTCGATCTCGGCGGAGATCGCCAGCCCTTTTTCCTCGCACTGCCTGACCCATGCGGTGTCGCGGATCAAGGACGCCACGCCCCATTGCAGCCCGGCCATGTCCACTGCGTCGCAGGCCCGGTTGCGGACCATGTCGCTGATCTCGGACTGGCGCGCCGCCATCTGCCGCGCCTGGTCCGGAAATCCGAGTGCCCACAGCGAGATCGACGCGATATTGCACATCGCCGACGTCGACGACTGCTGGTAGCCGCCGACCAGTGCGCGTTCGAGCTCCAGGTCGAACAGTGCGCTGCCGGCGCGCGTCAGGTCGAGCGCGGCGCGGTACTCGCCGCTGAACATCAGGTTGTAGCCGCGCGCGTGGCCCAGCGGAACCAGCAGGCTCGGGTCGCCGGTGGGTTCCGCGATGGCCTGCAATTGCGCCGCGACCTCCTTGCCTTCACGGAAGTTGCCGGTAACGAGGTGGTAGGACCAGAGCCCCCACAGCGCCGGAAACACCTCACGCCCGTGGCCCAACGTGTTGCAGATGTCGCGGGCCCGGCTGAAGGCGCCCATGACGCCCGGCGACGACCAGCCCTGCGTGGCGATGTAGTTGCCGCCCAGCGTGAGCTGCAGGCCGAGCTCGGTTTGCTTGCGCACGGCGGAGTCCGGCCGGCGCTCGAGCAGTTCGATGGCATGGCTCAGGTGGGCGATGGACTCTCGGTGCGCGGCGCGTGCCATGGCCTTCTGGCCGGCTTCGGTCCAGCTGGTCACGGCTGCGTCGAGTTGTCCTGCGCGCTCCAAGTGCCAGGCCAGGATTTCCGGCCGCTGCTCGCATTCGACGGCGACGATGGCCTTGAGCGCGGTGGCGACGCGGCCATGCAATTCCTCGCGCTCCTTGCGCAGCAGCGAGTCGTAGGCCGCATCGCGGATCAGCGCATGCCGGAACACATAGGTTTCCAGGCCGACCGACGGGTCCAGGTGGACCAGCTCGACGCGCACCAGATGGTCGATGTGGCGCCGCAAGACCAGGATGTCGTCCGGCGAGATGGCCGCCAACACGCGGTAGGCGAAGCTGCGTCCGATCACCGCCGCCAGCTGGGCGACACCCTTGGCGGTGCCCAGATGGTCCAGCCGCGCGGCCAGCGAGTCGCGCAGCGTCGAGGGCAGGTTGAGCTCGTAGTTTCCCGCATTGGTGCGCAGCAGGCCGGACTCGATGACCGCCTTCGTCATCTCCTCCAGGTATAGCGGCACGCCGTCGGCCCGGGCCAGCAGGTCCTTGAGCACGATGTCGGGCAGCTGCTTGTCGCCGGTGACCGAGCGCATCAGGGCCTCGGCTTCCGCCGCCCCCAGCCGCTCCAGCTCCAGCTTCATAAGGTAGGGCCGATAGCCCCAGGGGCTTTCGAAGGCGGGCCGCGCCGTGAAGACCAGCATCAGCCCGACCTGGGCGCCGGCTTCGAGCAGCGTATCGATGAACTCAAGCGTCGAGGGATCGATCCAGTGCATGTCCTCGACGAACAGCACCACCGGTCGCTTAGCCGCCTCGCCCAGCAGTAACTCGCGCAGCAGCTTCAGGGTGCGGTCGCGGCGTCTGGCCGATGACAACGCCGCATCGGGAACCGTGCCGCTGGTCTTGAGCGACAGGAAGTCGATCAGCAGCGCAAAGGCGTCCGGGTCTTCCGAGTGCTGCAGCAGCTGGCGAATGCGCCTCTCGTCGAACGCGTCCAGCTTCTGCGAGGTGATGCCGAACATCTGCCCGAATAGCTCCACCAGCGGCAACAAGGGGCTATTCTGCTCATGCGGCGCGCAGCGCGCGCTGAGCTGCAGCGCATCGCTGGACAGCCCGGACGCAAAGGCGTAGATCAGGCGCGATTTGCCGATGCCGGCCTCGCCGCTGACAAGCACCGTGCTGCCGCGCTGGCGCGCGGCGGCATCGAACTGCTGTTGCAGCACCGCCAGTTGCTGCGCCCTTCCCATGAGCGGCCGCACGCCCAGTTTCTTGTTCTGCGCGATCAGATGCTGGGTGTCCTTCGCAGTCAGCACCCGGCTGACCTGCACCGGCTTGGCAATGCCCTTGAGCGTGACCTCCTGCTCGGGCCCATACTCGAACATCTCGGCGGCCAGCACGCGCGTGGCCGCGCTGACCATAACTTCGTCGGTGCCGGCCAGCGACTGGATGCGCGCCGCGATGTTCGGCGCCGTGCCGATGGCCAGGCGTTCCTGGTGGCTTCCGGCGCCGATCTCCCCGATCACGCCGACGCCGGTGTGCACGCCCACGCGGATGTGGATCGCGTCGGCCACCTGTCCGGCTTCACGCAGCCTGCCCATGCCCGAGACGCAGCGCAGCGCGGCGCGCACCGCCTGGATGGCGTCGTCCTCGTGTGCCACCGGGTAGCCAAAGTAGGCCAGGATGCCGTCGCCGAGGTACTGCGCGACATGCCCGCCGCCCTCTTCGATGGCCTTGACCACCGCGCCCTGGTAGGCGAGCAACAGGTCGCGCAGGTCCTCGGCCAGCAGCGACTCGGACAGGCGGACCGAGTCGATCAGGTCGACAAAGAGGACGGTCAGCTGCCGGCGCTCCGCGTCGTGTCCGATGCCGGACGGCGGCGGGGCGCCTTCAGCGCGCGCTAACGCAGCGTCAGGCGCCATGCCGGTCAGCGACGCTGCACAGCCGCCGCAGAACCGGAACCCCGCCGGATTGCTGAAGCCGCACTGTGCGCATTGCTGCGTCAGCGCGGCACCACAACTTCCGCAGAAACGCATTTGCGCCGGATTGGCGACGGAACACCGGGGACAGTCCTTGGTAGCCGCGGCCATACACTCGCTTTCATTCATTGGTGGATCGATGTGGTGGAGGCTGCGCGCCAGGCCCCTGGCCAGCACCGCCCGAACATGCGCCGAATCGTAGCCGTTCCACGGCCCGGCCGATTGCGGGTGTCGCGATCGGCCCCCACCGTGGCGGGCCATGGCCGGTACGGGCGTCGAACGGCTAACGTATTCCACATCGACCCGGCAGTCAAGCCCGGCGGTGTCTTACGGCGTCAGACCTTGATGCGTTCGCCCTTCGGGTCGTGCCAGCCGCCCCATGCGCCTGTGCCGCCACCCGACGGTCTCCGATGCCGATCTCGAACCGGGTGCTGCGTATCAGCTCCGGCGTGATCGGCTGATCGAGCGTCATATAGCCCATGCCAGGGACGCCTCGACCCGGTGGCCGTACATGCCTGAGGTGATCACGCCTACGGCACGGCCATCGGAAAAAATCGGCTATTAGTGGACCAGCAACTCGGCCGGATCAGCCAGCTTGATCTGCAGCAGGCGCATGTGCGGTGTGCCCTGCTGTTGGAACGCCCGTGCGGCCTCGCGTCCGATGAAGCCGCCGGGCTTGTTCCACGCGCAGGTAAAGGCCAGTTCGGCGCTCGATGGCAGGTCCTCGATGCCGATGTCGTGGCCCCAGTGGCGAAAGCCCTTTTGAGCCGGTCGAACACATGCGGCGCGAATTCGGCCGGCATGTAAATCTCCCAGCCGAGCTCGCCGACATAGGTGATGCGTCTGGCGCGCACGATCGCATAGCCGATCTCGATCTCCTGCGAGCTTGCAAACGGAAACGCGTCGTTGCCCAGGTCGCGCACGGCGCAGCATTTGGCACCGGAGTTGGCGAACCGGTTCTAATGGCCGAAGGCGTATTCGTGTTTCGGCTCGGAACCCGGCGCACCTCCATGCCGGGCAGGTCGATCGGCACATGGCGCTTCTGGATCCATTCGGCGGGGTGGCATGCGTGGGCTGCTCGTCGGGCGCGGTTCGCGGGCATATTTGGCCTTGTACCGATATGTGGCGCAGATCGACACGGTGTTTTTGCTTGCGATGCGCAGCCAGCGTGAGTCAGGCTACAAGCGGGGAGGTTGAAAAAGGCGGAACGGTTTAAAGCTGCATGTCGTACTTGACCGTCAGCGGCGCGTGATCCGAAAATTTCTCATTCTTGTAGATTGATGCGCGCTTGGCCAATGCCGCCTGGCCTGGCGTCTCCAGGTGGTAGTTGTTAACGTGGAAGACACCCCCGACGTCGGCGCGCGAGGACCTGGCCTGACGCTGGCCGGGGCGCGAGATTGGGGCGGCGGTGCAGGGATCAGGCTGCTGCGACGGGTTTTGGCATGAAGCCGTGCTTGGTCAGCATCTTGATCCAGCGTGGGGCGTTCTTGGCCACGCTCAGCGCTTCGTAGTCCACGCTTTTGTCCAGGTAGTGTGCGCCGCTGGCCAGCATGGCGTAGATGGTGCGCAGCATCTTGTGCGCCAGGGCGACGACAGATTTCTTGTGTCCCTTGCGTATGGCCAGCGACTCAAACTTGGCCTTCAGGGCACATCTCGTTCGAGCTGCTGCCTGCGCGAACTCGCACAACAGCCGGCGCACCCAGGCGTTGCCTTTGCGGATTTTTCCACTCTTGCGCTTACCCGCACTCTCGTTGTTGCCCGGGCAGATGCCCACCCAGGACGCCAGCCGCTCGGCGCTGCCGAACACCCCCATATCTGCGCCGATCTCCACCAGCAGCATCGCTGCTCCGCTGATGTCGATACCAGGGATGGTCTGCAGTAAATTGAGCTGCGGTTGCCAGGCCTCCAAGCCCCGCAAGAGGTACTGGTCCATGCGGGCAATGCGCGCCTCGAACTGCTCAATGTGCTGCATGATCTCATCAGCGACGAAGCAGTGCGTGGCGCTGAACTGCTCGGTGCTTAAGGCCTCGCACAGTTCCTCGCGGCTGGCGCGCAGCCGGCCCTGCAGGTCCAGCACCTCGTGCATGGGCTGCTGCGCAATGAGCGCCTTGACCATGGCACGCGCGCTGGCGCCGTGAATGTCAGACACCAATACGTTGAGCCGTATCCCGGCGTCCACCAGCACCTTGTGCAGACGGTTCTTCTCCGCGCTGCACATGCCCACGAGCTTTTGGCGCTGGCGCGCCACCAGCCGAAGCTGGCGAAAGTCCAGCGGCGGGATGAACGAGGCGCGCAGCAAACCCGCGCGTGCCAGCGTAGCCAGCCACTGCGCGTCGGCCATGTCGGTCTTGCGACCAGGCACCGCCTTGACGTGACGCGCGTTGACCACCCAAGCGACGATCCCCACCGCCTCCAGCGCCGCGAACGGGCTCTTCCAGTACACCCCCGTGCTCTCCATCACCACCACCTCGGGCTTTATCTGCAGCGACCACTGCGCCAGGGCGCGGCGGTCACGTTTGAAGGCGCCAAACTCGCGTTTGGTGACCTCCACCCGACCGTCGTCATGCTCGACAACGGCGCAGGCGGTGATCCGCGCTTGGTGAACATCCAGCGCAATCACGCGCTTGTGCATCGGGGTCAAATCCATTGCCAGGCTCCTGCAGCTTGAGTCACAATTACAAGCGTGCGGACCGGCGCAGGTGCCGCCGACCAACGGCCTGCCGAGACAAGCTCGGCGGCTCTTTTTAACGTGGGCTGTCAAGTGCAGCCAGACCCCAAAAGGTCCGGCAACGCTCGCAGGCAATCCTGGGTACGAGTGGTCGGCAGCGGGTCAAGTTAGCGATCGCGGTCGAGTATGCCATCAAAAAATTGACCGACCTCTACCCGCGCTGGCCCGCACACCCTCAAGTGTCTTCCATCATCCCGGGTGTACCGCCCGGATCATGACAGTTAGCGCGAAATACCCAATTTCCTGAGCAGATCGCGATCGCCCATTTGGAGCATTGTTGTGCTCCAGCAAGCTGACCCGTGACACGCTTATCGATTTCAGTGAACAGCGGCTGTCATTCCCGAACGACGGCAGGTGACAGGCCTTGAATTGGCGCCGCGAGACGGCTACGGCCGGTTTGTGCCCTTCGGCGACAGGCTGTCGGCGGCAGTTTCCTGCACGCGCGACCAGGCCAACAGTCTGGCGAAGTCGCCGCCGAACGCTCGCTGCTTGAGGGCCTCGTACACCTTCGAACAGCCCATGATCGCGCCGCCGTCCAACCGGCCCGCAAGGGCCTCGCGATTGCAGTTCTGATAGAGCACTATGAGTTCCCCTACTGGTGCCTGCTGCAGCGTTGTGACCTGGGCCGAGTCCGGCGCGGCAGATGCGCCGACTGCGGCGAAGCACAGCGAGGTGCTGGCGGCGCACTTGCGCGCGGAAATAGGGATGATGATGTTGATGCGCATGACGATCTCCTTCGATCTGGCCCAACCACTGGTCGGGTGAGATCAAAGTCTCGCCGCTGACGTGCCAGCCCGCAAGAGGCCGCCGTCCCGGAATACGCCGCCAACGCAGCGAATCGGTGGGACTGGTGTCCCGCCCGGGCTCAGCTCTGGGGCGGCTGGACGCCGAAGCCGGTTTCTCGGGCGACGACGATCGCCTGCGCGCGCGATTCAACCTCAAGCTTGCCGAACACGCTGGATACGTGATTGCGCACCGTCTTCTCGCTGATGCCCAGGTGGGCCGCAATCTGGTGGTTGTCCAACCCGCGCGCCAGGAACTCCAGTAGTTCACGCTCACGCGCGGTGAGTTCGGCGAACGCGCCACGGGTAGCGTCACCGCGCGGCAGGAAGTCGTGAAGCATCTCGACGAAACGGGCCCAGGCCGGTTCGTCGGCCAGCATGAAGTGGTTGGGGCTGTCAAATTGCGCAAGTCGAGCGCCGGGAATCGTCTGCGCCAGCAGGCGGCCTTCCTCCACGGGGACCGCGATGTCGCGTTCGCAGTGGGCGACCAGCGTCGGACAGGACACCAGGGCTGCCGAAGCCAGCACGTCAAGGTCGAACATCACGCGCGTGAGCTCGGCGGCATTGGCGGGCGAGGTGGCCGCGCGCTGCAGCTCGCACCACGCGCGCAGATGCTGTGCACTGCCTTCGGGCTGAAACTGGGAGGCAAATACGCTGATGAAGGAGTGATCCTCGCGCCCCCAGCCCAGTTGCAGCATCTCCAGCATCACCCGGGCTTTCTCCGCTTCCATCGGCACCGAGCGACAGGCCTTTCCGCGCGCGTAGGTGCCATAGAGCACGATCCGTTTCACGCGCCCAGGATGACGGGCTGCAAACTCGATTGCCGTCGGCCCGCCCTGGCAAATGCCGATGAGTGAAAAGTCCTGCAAGTCCAGCACATCGGCCAGTGCCTCAAAGTCACGTACCCAGGTCTCGAAGGTAAGACCGTCGATGCAGCGTTCCGACAGACCGCACCCGCGCGGGTCGTAGCGAACCAACCGGTAGCGCTGCGACAGCGCATCCAGCCACGGCCGCCAGGCCAGGTTGCGCCACTGGTACTCCAGGTGCGTCAGCCAACTTGGCAGCATGACGACCGTTGGGCCGTGCCCGGTAACGGTGTAGGCGATGTCAGCGTCGTCGAAGCTCTTGCAGAACTGTATTTGCTGAACGGTCATGCGCTCACTCCCTCGTTCCGTTCTTGCCGCCGGCGAAAAGTCGCCAGGTGCCGCGCCCGACCCAGCTACGCTCCGTCGTGTGGCTTGGACGCCCTCTGACTTTTATAGTGGCATGGCAAATCATTTGTCAATGCCTGACGGGTCTTCAGGGGGCCTGCGCGGCACCCGTGCCAATACGCCGGTGGCAATGACCGCGACAGCGGGTTCGACCCTGACCGCTCATGCGGGCTTCAGAGCCTGAAGTCGTACCCGATCGTCAGGGGCGCGTGGTCGGAGAACTTCTCGCCTTTGTAGATCAACGCACTTTTTGCCAACGCCGCAAGGCTTGGTGTTGCCAAATGGTAGCAACTCGCACAAAAAACCGACAAGGATGCTGGATGTCCGAGCGCTGGTGTCGGACCTTGGTTCTCGGCCGTCAAGGCGAACGTCAGCCCCGCGAGTTGACCGTCAGTTGCCAGGAAGAGGCCGGTCGCTGACCACGCCGAGTAGGTCGGCAGCTATCGACCTGTTGCGGCCAATGGCCCGGTCAAATCAAGCGCCTGATGGCTCGTTGTGGAATGCCATCGTGGAAGTGGGGCACAGGAGAAGCAGAGAAAATACTGCTAGGTCTGCAATAAAACCATATAGTTTTAAGGATACCGCTGAGTTGTAAACTCCACTCGCACCTCACTTTTGGTGCGTGCAGGTGAAACCTGTCTGTTGGAGATTTTCATGAAGAAGTCACTTATTGCTACTGTTGTGGCCCTTGGTGCTGCTTTCTCTGTGCAGGCGAAAGACATCGTAGACACCGCCGTCAGTGCAGGCAACTTCAAGACGCTGGCAACCGCCCTTAATGCCGCCGGACTCGTTGACACGCTGAAGGGCAAGGGACCCTACACCGTGTTTGCACCAACGGACGCGGCTTTTGCAAAAATCCCCAAGGCCGATCTGGATGCGCTATTGAAGGACAAGGCCAAGCTGACCGCCGTCCTGACTTATCACGTCGTACCAGGCAAAGTGATGGCAGCAGACGTCAAGGCGGGCAAGGTCAAGACGGTCCAGGGCTCTGAACTGACCGTCTCGACGATGGGCGGCGTGACGGTTGACGGTGCCAAGGTGTCCGCAACCGACATCGTTGCCGACAACGGCGTCATACACGTTATCGACAGCGTGATCATGCCCAAATAAGGCGGCTGGACATGAAACTTCTATTTTGCTTTCTGGCCGCGTTGACTATGGGAACCAATGCGATGGCCGTTGAAGAACCAAAGTTCGAGACGGTCTTACAGGAGGCAAGATTTGAAGTTCGCCAGTACGGCGCGTTCATTGTTGCCGAGACCTGGGTCGATGGTGACATGGACGCCGCTTCGGGCAAGGGATTCAGGCGCATAGCCGACTACATCTTTGGCAACAACACAGCAAGCCAACCCGCAGTGAGCGAAAAAATCGCGATGACCGCACCCGTGACGATGCAGCCGCAAAGCCAATCGGGCACGCTGGCGATGACTGCCCCGGTCGCATTTCAGCCAGTATCAAATGCCTTTGGGCTGGTTGGCGCGCAGCGCTGGCGGGTGCATTTTGTGATGCCAAGCCAGTATTCCATGGCCACGTTGCCAACGCCTAATAATGATGCGGTCACGCTACGAGAGGTTCCTGCCAGACGCGTAGCCGTCGCCAAATACAGTGCGTTCAACACCGAGGGGCGCATTCAGGAAGAAACCGAAGCACTGGTGGCTTGGATGCAAATGCGCCAGCTCTCGGCCGCTGGTCCGGCGCACTTGGCGCGTTATGACCCACCTTGGATACTGCCAATATGGCGAAGAAACGAGATCCATATTGCCGTCGATGAGGCGCCGGCGCGGTGAGACACGTTTTTAAGCCTGGGGCCCTTGTCGCGGTTGGAACTGCGCTGCGAGGGCAATCTCAAAAACCGGTCAAGACCACAGGATCGCCGGGAACGCGCCCTGCGGCAGAGACACTGGCCGATCGTGCTGGTCGCCCGGGCGTGAGCGTGCAAACCTGACTTCCATGACAGTTGATGAACTCCTGGCCTGGATCGCCCGGTACGACCTGTGGGTCTACGGATTGTTGATGGCCTATGCAATGGCCAAGACCGGACCGCTGCCCATGGTGGCCGGGTTTGTCAGTGCGTCCGGCGCGCTGCAGGCACCGGTGGCGATCATGGTGGTGCTGGCGGGCACCGTCGCCGGCAGTCAGGTTCGATTTGCGATCGGGCGGCGCGGTGCGCCCTGGCTGTTTGAACGGTTTACGGGACTGGCCCCGTGGTTGGCACTTGGTGCTGCCGGCGTCGATCGCTACCAGGGCCTGCTGCTGCCGATGTACCGCTTCTCCAAGGGCACCTACAGCCTGATCGGTCTGGGGGCCGGCGCATCACAACTGCCTTGGGGCCGGTTCGCATTGCTCGACATCCTGGGTGCCGTGGCATGGGCTGTTGCGTCCGTCATGCTGGGCGCGGCCATTGGTGAGCTCGGGCACTCGCTCGATCCGCGCTGGGCTGCATATGCGGGCCTGGGGTTGCTTGTGCTGGGCATGGTCGTTGTTGCGGTGTTCGGCGCCCGGCTCAAGCGCGCCTTGCTTCCGATGGCCAACGAGGCGCTGTTGGCGGCCAAGGCGCGTCGCGCGCAGCCGGCGCCGGTATGAAGAAGGCCCACACCGTAGCCGGCTGCGGCAACCTTGTTGCTTGGCCCGCCATGTCAATGCCATTGCATTTATCCTGAATCAGGAAGGAAGCACATGCTTTTTTATCAGCGACACGTTTCTCGGCGCAGGATGCTGACGACGACCGTGGCAGGCGTTAGCGGTCTGACTCCCGTCGCTTCGGCCTTGGCTGCAATTTCTGCGGGCGCTGGCAATGAAAGCCCTGAAATCAACTTCTCTGCACTGATCCACGCTCTGAGATCAACTGGAAAGCCCGTTTGCATGGATGTTGCGGACGAATTGGCCGCGTCCACCCGAACCAGCGCTGGGTTTGATCTGCATTTGCGAAGCGCGGGACTGACTCAGGCGGATGCGCGCATGCTTGCGAAAGGGATGATTCAATCGAACACTGACCACGGCCCGGTGCTCAGGTCTTTCAGCGCAAGCTACAACCCGGATTTGGGAGACGCCGGTGCAGTAGCCCTGGCCGGGGCGTTTTCTGAAACGATGACGGAGTTGGGTTTAGTAACCTGCTCCATCGGTGATGCCGGTGGCCGCGCTTTGCTGGATTGGGCGCAAGCTGCTCCCGAACTTCGGATGATCTGCTTAGAAGGAAACCGTTTCTCGGCAGTCTTGCAATCACAGTTCCATGACTTGGCGCGCCGTAAAAGGCCTGTACTGGTGGTGGTCTGAACCAAACCAGACTGGGTTTTGCTGGAGCTCAGCGCGATTAAAAGAAGAGCGTCTGCCAATGCGGGCATGCAGATCGGTTGACTTTCGCTGCAAGCGGTCATTGAAATCGCCGTCAACATTGGTGGGTGAAATTTGGTCCCGATACGTCTAGGTGCCAGCGTACCTGGGTGCCAGCGCTGCACAGTGAGAGTCAGCTGTCCGGCGAACCCGGCCGCTGATCGCACCAAGTTAGTCGACGGCCATCGACACATTGCGGCCGTTGTGCCCTTGCGATAGCCGACGTTCATTAGCTGCATCATCTGCATCTGCCGACTCAGGCAGTCCAGCGCAACAACGTCACGAGCAACACCACGACTCCAAGGCCAAGATTGATCGACACCCAAGTGCGAATCTGTGCAAGCGCCGCGCCACCGGAAACCCACTCGGACGCCGCAACGGCCCGGCTGAGCTTCTTGTAGAGGGCAAAGCGGATGTGCATGAAGATCGCCACCATCGCGACGCCCAGCACCGCCATGATGGTCCAGGCCAGCGGCATCTCGAAACTGCCACCGGACTGCACCACCTGCTTGGCCACCCTCCCCAGCATCCACACGCCGCTGGCCAGCGCGAGCAACGAGGCGACGACCACGGCCTGGAAGAACCGGCCGAGCACATCGTGCATCAGCCGCAACCGGACGGGTGCTTCAAGCTGTACGACGGCGGGGCGCAGGAAGAAGTGCGCAAACACCATGCCGCCGACCCACACGATGATGGACAGCACATGAACGGCCTTGAGGGTCGCATAGATCATTTGAGAATTCCGTTCATATTGAAAGCCAGCCCAGGAGCCACTCACTGCCCCAGGCCCATGCCATCGGCATCACGCCTGCGGTGACGCCGATCGCCAGCCCCACCTTCGCCAGCCTCGCCTCCGACAGCCCCAGGGCGTGCACAGACACCCGCTCCGAAGGCAAGGTCGCAGCCGCCTCGCGCAGCCGCTGCACGATGGACTCTCTCATGTTGCCTCGACGAGATCGGGCTGCCCGCGCATTTTGCAAAGCGGCACGAAAACGCTACCGGCCGCGGCGGCGATGTGGATCGGTCGTTCACCGGCGAGTTGGGTGTGCGCTTGGCGGTCCAGCTGCTACGTCGCGATGGGCACCCCTCTCCATCGCCTGCCTGCAAGGCACGGATGGGATCGAGCAGTCTGTCGGGGGCGCTCATCGACTCACGGCGCGCCGGCCGCGGCCGTACGGCGGATCACCACCACCAGTGTCACCACGGTCAGCGGCACGACGAAGCCGAGCATCACGGCAGAGAAGGCCTGCAGAGCGTCGTGCTGCTGCGCGGCCAGGATCAGGTAAGTCACGTACGCGACGTAGTACCCAAGAAAGACGCCGCCTTCCCAGCGCGCAATCTCTCGGCCTGTGATGAAAACCGGCAGGCAAGCCAGCGCCACGGCCAGCATGACCCAGATATCGAAGGCCAGCAGCGACGGCGCCATGGCAAGGCCGAGGTCACCCGACACCAGGCCCGACAAGCCCAGGCAGCCGAGGATGTTGAAGGTGTTGCTGCCGACCACGTTCCCCACCGCGATGTCGCGCTCGCCCTTGATGGCGGCGGTGATGCTGGTGGCGACTTCGGGCATGCTCGTACCAGCGGCAACGACGGTCAGGCCGATGATCAGGTCGCTCACGCCCAACGCCCTGGCGAAGTGCACTGAGGCCTGCACCAGGTACTCGGACCCGAAGACCAGAGCCGCCAGGCCGGCACCGATGAGCAGCAGCTGTACGGGCAGCCGGTCGTCCCAAGCGCCTGCTTCGGCCGGCTGGATCTCTTGCGCGTACTCATCCTTGGCGGCCTGTGTTTCGCGGCGCGACTGCACGACGAGGAACACCGTGTACGACACGAGCAGCACAAAGAGAATTCCACCGTCGAAGAACGACAGTCGACCGTCCAGCCCCAGCGCCAGCAGCAGCAGGCTGGCACCGATCATGATCGGCACTTCCTGCCGGATCAGCTGGATGTTGACAACCAGCGGCGCGATCAGCGCGCTGAGACCCAGGATGAACAGCACATTGAAGATGTTGCTGCCCATCACGTTGCCGATGGCGATGTCGGTCTTGCCGTCGAGCACGGCACCGACACTCACTGCGATCTCGGGCGCGCTGGTGCCAAGAGCGACGATGGTGAGCCCGACGACGAGCGGGCTGATGCCGAACGACAGGGCCAGTTTGGACGCGCCGCGAACGAGCACGTTGGCCCCGATGACCAGCAGCATCAGACCACCAAGAAAAATGAGTATGTTCATGATCGGGCACTGCAGCGATGAAAATCTGCCCGACGCAGACAGCAACGCCAACTGGGACACGCAACAGTCGGCTTGAGTGCCAGTTTCACCGTCATACGCGGGCGCGGAGGAACTCGGCGCAGTATCGCCGGGCGCAGCTGTCCCGCCCGCGGGGCCGTCACAAGGCCCAACTCGCGTGCTGCCCCGTGGTCGCGGCTGCCCGTCATGCGGCCGCCGGCGGCCGCAGCTGGGTACCGGTGCCGCCGCCACCGCGACGGCGCCCCATCGCAATGAGCAGGTGCAGTCCCGCACCCACCAGAATAAGCAGTACGCTGCCGAGGCCCCAGATCACCCAGGTCGCCACGCTCAGACCGCCAGCCAGGGCCGGCACGGCCTGAAGCAGGCCCTCGACAACCGGCGCCAAGCCTGAAAGCAGTGAAGTTACTGCCTGCACCAACTCCGGCGGCACCCAGGGGGCCAGCCAATCAGGCAGACGAAGGCCCGCAATACCCGATGCAGCGCCTGACAACGAGCCGGCATTCGAGACTGCCCACACGGCAACGGCATGAAACGCCCAGGCTCCCATCGACCAAAGCGCCAGAACTCCGAGCACGACAAACCAGCTGAGTGCGTAGAACATGGTCGATGCCTCTTTAGTGAATAGGAAAGGATGCTAGTCTTACCCTTTTTGAGATTCGAATAAACCAGTACCAGCAAGACTCGTACTTCGTCTTTTCCGATGTGGAGTGGTCATGCTCAACTACCGCCATCTTTACTATTTCTGGGTCGTCACCAAAGAAGGCGGCTTCGCCCGAGCGGCTGAACGGCTGGGCATGGCGGTCCAGACCATTAGCGCGCAGGTCCGGGAACTCGAGAAGGCGTTGGGCCACCAGTTGCTCAAGCCGGCTGGCCGCGGCGTTGCAATGACCGAGGCGGGCCAGGCCGCCTTTGCTCGGGCTGAAGAGATTTATCAGCTGGGGCAGCTCATTCCGGAAGAGGTTCGCGAGGCCGCCAGTGGCAAAGTCGCACGCTTGGCAGTTGGACTGTCCGACGGAATCTCAAAGCTGGCGGCGCACGCGCTGCTGTCGCCGGTCTTAGCGACGCCGACGCTGCGGCTGCTCTGCCATGAGGGCGAGTTCGAGCAACTGCTGGCTGAACTGGCGCTGCATCATCTGGATCTGGTTTTGGCGGGCCAACCTGCACCCCACAACCCGAATCTGCGCTTGACGAGTGAACGGCTGGTCGAGTCGCCGGTCGACTGGTACGGGCCCTCGGCCCTGGTGCACAAGGCCGCAGTGGCGGGGTTTCCGCAGTCGCTGGCAAGACTGCCCGTGCTGCTTCCTACGGGACACTCGGCGCTTCGGCCCCGTCTGGACCGCTGGTTCGATGCGCAGGGACTGCGGCCGCACATCGTCGGAGAGTTCGAGGACAGTGCTTTGCTTGCCGTATTCGCTGCCCGAGGCCTTGGCGTGTTTCCGGTTAGCCGCTTTGGCGCAGCGGACGTGGCGCTGATACGAGGCCTGCGACTTTTGGGTCCTTGCGACGGTGTGCGAGAAGAGATCCACGCCATTCGCTCGCGCCGCGGGCAGCATCACCCGCTGGTGCTGCAGGTGGTGGCTGCAGCGCGCCCCTGAATGCGCTTGAGCGGATTCGGCCAAGCGGCGTGGCGGCGTGTCGCCAGCAGGCTCGACTTCGCACCATCGAACAGCTGCCAATGGTGCCGGGCGGCCTCCATGACAATGGCTTCGCCGTCGGCCAGGTGGCCGTCTGCTCGCGCGGCGGCCAAGGACAGACGCAAGACAGTCCTCTGCGGCGCAGGATCTGAGATTTCGGCCATCAATGACGCCAAGGCGCTGTCATCGACGTTGCCCATGAGCCAACCTGTCTCGTACCCACCCAGCAGCAGTTCTTCGCACACCATGTGAACGATGTGCGGCAGGAGATAGGGCTCCAGACCGAGCTCACGCTCGGCACCCATCTGCCTGAGGATGTCGAACTTTGAGCTGCACACATAACCGTCGGAGATGAGAACCAGCGCGACGATGCGTGCAGCGGCTTCGGGGCTGTTGTGGGGGTAGCTGCGCATGGAAGAGTGCTTTCGGTGTTGGCGTCGTGATGAAGAGCCAGGGCAGACGAAACGCTACTCCTTGGGGACGTGGTGGGTGGCCGCGAGCGCTAGCTAATCGAGCCGCAAGCGGCGTGGTGATCCGGCGCCCGCGACAGATGCCCTGGGTTGGTGGTCCATGACCGCTGCTCGGTGCAGTTGCAAAACGACCCGCTGCCGTATGCGGGATGCCACCGCCGCGACCGGGTCTTGCCACGGATGGGACCTGCCACTGACGGCCACGGGGGTGCTCCCGCGCACGAGGTCTCTACACTGAAGCGTTTGTCGACACCGCCTGCAGGCCCGTTGATGTCGCTGCTGTTTAGATTTGTCCAACACCTGCCCTCAAGCCTGCGCCATGCGTCGTACCTCGGTGTCGTGCGGGCAGGTATCGCATAGACCTAAACAACCCCTGCCCTCGAAACGCAAACTCAAAGCCTGAAGTCGTACTTGATCGTCAGCGGCGCATGATCCGAAAACTTCTCGTCCTTGTAGATCGACGCCCGTCTTGCCAATGCCGCAAGGCCGGGCGTCGCCAGGTGGTAGTCCAGCCGCCACCCGACGTTGTTTGCATACGCCTGGCCGCGGTTGCTCCACCAGGTATAGGCCTCGCCAGTCGTTTCGGGATGCAGCTGGCGGTAGACGTCGACCATCTTCGCCTGATCGAGAAACTTGGTCATCCAGGCGCGTTCCTCGGGCGTGAAGCCGGAGTTCTTCTGGTTGCTTTTCCAATTTTTCAGGTCGATTTCCTTGTGCGCAATGTTGACGTCGCCGCACAGGATCAGTTCGCGCTTTTTCTTGAGCTTGTCCAGGTAAAGATAGAGAAGATCCAGAAAACGGAATTTTGCCAACTGGCGCTCCTCGCCGGACGAACCGCTGGGGAAGTAGCAGCTGATGATCGACAGTTTGCGGGCGGGCGTATCGAAGCGCAATTCGACATATCGGCCTTCGGCGTCGAATTCCGGCGCGCCAAAACCGACCACTACGTCGCTGGGTTCTTTGCGGGTGTAGACGCCGACACCGGAATATCCCTTCTTCTCGGCAAAGTGGAAATGACCGTCCAACCCGGCGAGTTGCTCAAACTTACCGGATATGTCAGATGCTTGCGCTTTGACTTCCTGCACGCAAATACAATCGGGCCTGGTTTTTACCAGCCAGGATTCAAGTCCTTTGCTGGTGGCGGAGCGGATGCCGTTGAGGTTCAGGCTGGTCAATTGGAACAAAGGAGACTCCATGTCGGAAGTAATGGGCACAAGCGATAGTCAGCGCACGCAGGCCTTGCCGGGCCGCGATCCGCTGGCGCTGGAGTTTGTCCAGTTCGCGGTCCAGGCCGGCGTGTTGCGTTTTGGCGAGTTCAAGACCAAGGCCGGACGTTTGAGTCCCTACTTTTTCAATGCGGGGCTGTTCGACGATGGCGCCAAGCTCGGGCTTCTGGCGCAATTCTATGCCCGCAGTTTGCTGGCCAGCGGCATCGAGTTCGACATGGTGTTCGGGCCGGCCTACAAGGGGATTCCGCTCGGGGCCGCCCTGGCGATCGAGTTGGCGCGACTCGGGCGCAACGTGCCCTTTGCCTATAACCGCAAGGAAGCAAAAGACCACGGCGAAGGCGGCAGCCTGGTCGGTGCGCCGCTCAAGGGGCGGGTGCTGATCGTCGACGATGTCATGTCGGCCGGTACGGCGGTACGCGAGTCGATCGCCATCATCCGTGCTGCCGGGGCCACTGCACATGCGGTGGCGATTGCGCTCGATCGTCAGGAAATGGCCACCGAGAACGGCAATGACAGCCCACACAGTGCCGTGCAATATGTGCGCGACCAACTCGGACTCCAGGTGTGCAGCGTGGCCCGCTTGTCGGATCTGCTGCAATACCTGGCGCAGCAAAGCGGCGAAGGCCTGGCAGCCGACCATGCGCGGGTGATGGCGTACCGGGAACGTTACGGCGTCAACGACGAGGCTGTGGTGCGATGAAAACCGTATTGAACCGACGATTGCTGCCAGGATGGCTGTCGATCGGCGCGTGCGTCGCCCTCGTCTTGCTGACGGCGGGTCATGCGGCCGCCCAGCAGGGTCAGCAGCCGATCAATGGTATCTACTCCTGCACCGACGCCAATGGCCGCAAGCTGCGGTCAGACCGTCCAATCGCGCAGTGCAGCGACCGTGAGCAGACTGTGCTCAACCCCAGTGGCACGGTGCGGGCCCGTGTCGGCCCGACATTGACGGCGCAGGAGCGCGCCGAAGCAGAAGCGAAACGCAGGGCCGAGGAAGAAGAAAAGGCGGCGGCGCTCGACGAGCGCAGACGCGAACGTGCATTGCTGATTCGTTACCCGTCGCGGGATGTGCACGACAAGGAACGGGCCCAAGCGTTGGCACAGGTTGCCGATGTGGTGGAGGCGGCGCGCAAGCGCATCGAATCATTGCAAGGCGAACGCAAGAAGAACACCGCTGAGCTGGAGTTCTATCAGGGAGACGTCAACAAGGCGCCGCCATTGTTGCGCCGCCAGATCGAGCAGGTGCGCCTGAACATGGAGTCGCAGGAGCGGTTCATCCAGGCGCAGGAAGGCGAGCGCCAACGTATCAATGCGCGCTTTGACGAGGAGCTGGCGCGGCTGCGCGAACTGTGGCGGGCCCAGGAGCGCCTGTCCGGCGCAGGTAACAGGCCCTAGTGCACGACGCCCGTCAACCGGTTCTGCGCGATGTCGTGTTGGTCGGTGGCGGCCACAGTCATGTCGGAGTGTTGCGCGACTTTGCGATGCGGCCGGTTCCGGGTGTGCGCATCACGCTGATCTGCACTGACGCGCATACCCCGTACTCGGGCATGTTGCCGGGTTATGTGGCGGGGCACTACGAATACGACGAGGTGCACATTGACCTCAGTCGGCTCTGCGTGTTCGCCGCAGCGCGCTTCATCCGCGCCGAAGTCACCGGCATCGATCGCACCCAGCGGCGCCTGCTGCTGCGCGACCGCCCGCCAATTCCGTATGACCTGGTGTCGATCAACATCGGCTCCACACCGCAGATGGACATGGTGCCGGGAGCGCAGGCGCATGTGGTGGCGGTCAAGCCGATCCACCGTTTCAATCAGCGCTGGCTCGCCCTGCTAGAGCGCGTGCGCGAACATCCGAACGGCATGAGCATTGCCGTCGTTGGTGGCGGTGCCGGTGGCGTCGAGTTGACACTGGCCATGGAATTCCGTCTGCGCCAACTGATGCGCGACCTCGGGCGCGACCCGGGCCAGCTGGTGTTTCAACTGGTCACGGCCGACGCGACGATCCTGCCCACGCACAACCGCAAGGTGCAAAACCGGTATGCGGATGTTTTGCGCCAACGTGGCGTGTGGGTGCACGAGAACGCCGCTGTAGATCAAGTGTTTTCCGGGTCCTTGCACACCGCAGACGGGCGCAAATTTGACGCGGACGAGATCGTCTGGGTCACCCAGGCCGGTGGTGCCCCGTGGTTGGGCGCAACCGGTCTGGCGCTGGATGATCGCGGCTTCATCCGCGTCAACGACGCCTTGCAGTCGATCACCGATGCGCGGGTGTTCGCCGCCGGCGACGTGGCCAGCATGGAAAACTATCGGCTGGAGAAAGCGGGGGTGTTTGCCGTGCGCATGTCGCGGCCCCTGGCGCGCAATCTGCGCCTGGCGCTGGCCGAACAACCCTTGGCAGCGTATCGACCACAACGACACTGGCTGGCGCTGATCAGCACCGGCGACAAATATGCCGTGGCCTCGCGCGGACGGTTGTCGTTTGCCGGTGCCTGGGTCTGGCGCTGGAAGGACTGGATCGACCGCCGCTTCATGCGCCGCTTTTCCGAGTTTGCGCCCATGACCTCGCGTGCAGCGCCCGCGCCCGCAGCGACTGCTTTGCCGTTGACGGAGCAGGAGTCTCTGCAGGCCATATCCGCTGTCGCGATGCGCTGTGGCGGCTGCGGCGCCAAGGTCGGTTCCACGGTGCTGTCGCGCGCCTTGTCCGCGCTGGCGCCGGTGCCACGTGATGACGTGCTGATCGGCCTGCATGCACCGGACGACGCGGCGATCGTGTCGGTGCCGACCGGCATGGCAATGGTGCACTCGGTGGACTTTTTCCGTGCCTTCATCGACGACCCCTACGTGTTCGGGCAGATCGCGGCCAATCATGCGCTGGGAGATATCTTCGCGATGGGTGCGTTGCCGCAGACTGCGACAGCGATCGCCACGGTGCCGCCTGGGCTGGACGGCAAGGTCGAGGATCTGCTGACACAGATGATGACCGGCGCCGTCGAGGTGCTCAACGCGGCCGGCTGCGCGCTGGTCGGTGGCCACACCGGCGAGGGCAGCGAGCTGGCTCTGGGGTTTGCCGTCAACGGCCTGGTGGATGCGTCGCTTGCGGGCGTGATGCGCAAGAGCGGCATGCGCACGGGCGATGTGCTGATCCTGACCAAGCCGATTGGCACTGGCACCTTGCTTGCTGCCCATGCCCGAATGGTCGCGCGCGGGCGCTGGGTGCAGGCAGCGCTGGACAGCATGCGGCAGTCGAATCGTGACGGCGCGCAGGTGCTGATGGCGTTTGGTGCAAGCGCCTGCACCGACCTGACCGGTTTCGGGTTGCTGGGTCACCTGGTCGAGATGACGGGCCCGTCGGGCGTGAATGCGCAAATTTTCCTGTCCGCTTTGCCGCTACTCGATGGCGCGCAGGAGTGTGTGGCGCAAGGCATCGTCAGCTCGTTGCAGGCGTCCAATGTGCGGCTGCGCCGGGCGCTGCGCAATCAGGAGGTCTTTGTGCAGCACCCGCGTTATCCGCTGTTGTTTGATCCGCAGACAGCCGGCGGTTTGCTTGCGAGTGTGCCGGCGGACCGGGCACAGGACTGTCTTGCTGCGCTGCAAACGGCGGGTTACGAATACGCTGCCGTAATCGGTTCGGTGCTGGCGCAGGATGCGACGCAGGCGCCGGTGGTGTTGCAGGACTGAGGCGGCTGGCTCTTCTTATCGGAAGTCTCGGGCGAATAAGCGTCAGCCTGTGGCGGAATCAGGACGGTGGGGCACTCGGCTCCGCGAATGTCATCCGGCCTTCGGCCTCCCTCTTTATTTCGCTACGCCGAGCGCCGCACCGTCCTGATTCTGCGGGCTTGGTTTGGGTGCGATGCGCCAGCGATCCATGTTGCTGGCAACACTTCTGTCTGCGCACCCGACCGCGTCATCAACCCAGCTTCTTGCGCAGCAGTTCGTTGACCTGGGCCGGATTCGCCTTGCCGCGACTGGCTTTCATGATCTGGCCGACCAGGGCGTTGAAGGCCTTGTCCTTGCCTTGGCGGAACTCTTCGACGCTCTTGGCGTTGGCCGCCACGACCTCGTCGAGGATGGCCTCTAACGCGCTGCTGTCGTTCATCTGGCGCAGGCCCTTGGCTTCGATGATGGTGTCGACATCCTGGCCTTCGCCACTCCACAAGATCTCGAACACCTGGCGTGCCGCGCTGTTCGAGATCGTGCCGTCGGCAATACGCTTGACCAGTGCGGCCAGCGTTGGGGCACTCACTGCGGATGTTTGCGCATCGCTCTCCGTGGCGTTGAGTCGGCGCGACATCTCACCGGTGATCCAGTTGCACACCAGCTTGGCTTGCCCACCCGCGGCCACCGCGTCAAGAAAGTACTGCGCCATGGCCTTGCTTTGGGTCAGGATGGACGCGTCGTATTCCGATAGCCCGTGTTCCGACACGAGTCGCGCGCGCAGTACCTGTGGTAACTCCGGCATCGCCGCACGCACCTCGTCGATCCAGCTTTGCGCAATCATCAGCGGTGGCAGATCCGGGTCGGGGAAATAGCGGTAGTCGGCGGCGTCTTCCTTGGTGCGCATGGCGCGGGTCTCGCCGGTGGCGGGGTCGAACAGAACGGTTGCCTGTTCGATCATATGGCCATCTTCGATCTGCTCAATCTGCCAGCGCACCTCGTAGTCGATGGCCTGCTGCATGAACTTGAAACTGTTCAGGTTCTTGATCTCGCGCCGTGTGCCCAGCGGCGCGCCGGGCTTGCGCACCGAGACATTCGCATCGCAGCGAAAGCTGCCTTCCTGCATGTTGCCGTCGCAGATGCCGATCCAGGTCACCAGACCGTGTAATGCGCGGGCATAAGCCACCGCCTCGGCGGATGAGCGCATGTCGGGCTCGGTCACGATCTCGAGCAACGGTGTGCCGGCGCGGTTGAGGTCGATGCCGCTTTGGCCGATGAAATCTTCGTGCAGCGATTTGCCGGCGTCTTCTTCGAGGTGGGCGCGCACCAGGCGCACCGAGCGCGACTCGCCGTCGAGCATGAAGGCGACATCACCACCTTGCACCACCGGGATCTCGAACTGGCTGATCTGGTAGCCCTTGGGCAGATCGGGATAGAAGTAGTTCTTGCGCGCGAAGATGCTCTTGTCGGCAATATGCGCGTTCACCGCCAGGCCCAGGCGAATGGCACGTTCGACCGCGCCCTTGTTCATCACCGGCAAGGTGCCGGGCAAGGCCAGATCGACGGCGCAGGCCTGGGTGTTGGGTTCGGCGCCGAAGGCGGTGGATGCGCGGCTGAAGATCTTGGATAGGGTGGACAACTGGGCGTGGGTTTCGAACCCGATCACGACCTCGTAACCACGCACCAGCAGGGACTTGGCGGCGCTTGCTGCTGCGTTTTCTTTTTGGGCACTCATGTGCGGATCCCCTGGGGCTTGCGGGTATGGAAATCGGTGGCCAGCTGGAACTGGTGCGCCATGTTCAGCAGTCGGCTTTCCTGCAGGTAGTTGCCGATCAGTTGCACGCCGATCGGCAAACCTGCGGCGTCAAAGCCGGCCGGCACACTCATGCCGGGCAGGCCGGCCAGTGACGCCGGCAGGGTGAAGATGTCGGCCAGATAGTTGGCCAGTGGGTCCTGGCTTTTTTCGCCTATGCGCCAGGCCACGCTGGGCGCGACCGGTCCGGCAATCACGTCGCAGTCTTTGAAGGCCTGCTGGAAATCGTCGGACAACATGCGCCGGATCTTCTGCGCCTGCAGGTAGTAGGCGTCGTAATAACCATGCGACAACACGTAGGTACCGATCATGATGCGGCGCTTGACCTCGTCGCCGAAACCTTCGCTGCGGGTCTTGCGGTACATGTCGGCCAGGTCTGTGTATTGCGCCGCGCGATGGCCGAACTTCACACCGTCGAAGCGGCTCAGGTTGCTTGAGGCCTCGGCCGGCGCAATGATGTAGTACACCGGAATCGACAGTTCGGTGCGCGGCAGCGACACCGGCACCCGTACCGCGCCCAGCTTCTCGTATTGCGCCAGTGCGGCTTCGACCGCGGCGCGCACGTCGTCAGACACGCCGGGGCCGAAGAACTCGGCCGGCACGCCGATGCGCAGTCCCTTGAGCGAGTCACCAAGCGAACGGGTGAAGTCTTCAATTGGCACATCGAGCGAGGTCGAGTCGCGGTCCAGATCGGGGCCACACATGTGGCTGAGCAGCACGGCGCAGTCCTCGGCACTGCGCGCCATCGGGCCGGCCTGATCCAGGCTGGACGCGAAGGCGATCATGCCGTAACGCGATGCCCGGCCGTAGGTGGGTTTGATTCCGGTCACACCGCAAAACGAGGCCGGCTGACGGATCGAGCCACCGGTGTCAGTGCCGGTGCTCGCGGGCATCAGGCGCGCCGCCACGGCAACCGCGCTGGCGCCGGACGAGCCGCCGGGAATATGGTCCAGGTTCCACGGGTTGCGCACCGGTTCGGGTTTGTTGTGGCCCACCGACGCGACGGCTGAATTTTCATTCGCCGATCCCATTGCGAACTCGTCGCAATTGAGCTTGCCCAGTGTCACGGCACCCTGCTCGGCCAGCCGGGTCACGACGGTGGCATCGAACGGCGAGCGGTAGTCGCGCAACATGCGTGAGCCCGCAGTGCTGACAAAGTCGCGCGTCACAAAAATGTCCTTGTGAGCCAGCGGTACGCCTTCGAGTGCGCCGGCGCTGCCGTTGGCGAGCCGCTCGTCGGCGGCGCGCGCCTGGGCCAGGGTCACCGCGTCGTCGCGCGCCACAAAGGCGCCCAGCGCGTCGTGGGCTTTGGCGCGGGCCAGGAAATGTTGTGCGGTGTCAACGGCGGAAACCTTGCGCTGGCGTAATAACGCGGTCAGCGCCACCAGGCTCAGGTCATGCAGGTCGGTATCGGGTCGGGTCATCTAGGGTCTGGGCTGTGCGCGGGTGGGGGTGTTTCGGGCGGGACGTCGGATCGGCTCACAGGTTCATTCGATCACCTTGGGCACCAGGAACAGGCCGGACTCGACCGCCGGTGCGCTGCGCTGATTCGCTTCCCGATGGTTGGATTCGCTGACCGTGTCTTCGCGCAGGCGCAGGGCGATGTCACGGATGGTTGCAAATGGATGCTCCAGCGGTACGACACCGGTGGTGTCGACTGCGCGCATCTGCTGCACCACATCGAAGAAACTGTTGAGTTGGCTGAGCATGCGCTCACTTTCGCCTGGATCCAGCTCCAGGCGGGCGAGGTTGGCGATGCGCGAGATATCGGACGATGTAAGGGACATGGCGGGTTTTAGCGGAAAACCGGCGTCGAAACAGGCCGGAAGGCGCATGAGCGGTCGGTTTCAGAGCAGGCGATAGGGTATTATCCCGCCTTTGCGCGCCGAAGCCCCAGTAGCGGGAATCGGCATGTGCAGACACTACTCACGCAGGTCATATGGCGACGGCAAACCGAGGCGTTTGCCGTGCCCGAGAGGATTTCGATGTTTGGAGCATTCCGTCAGTATTTCTCCACTGACTTGGCGATTGACCTGGGCACGGCCAATACCCTGATCTACGTACGCGACAAGGGCATCGTGCTGGACGAGCCCTCAGTGGTGGCGATCCGCCACGAAGGCGGCCCCCAGGGCAAGAAGACGATTCAGGCAGTGGGCCGCGAGGCCAAGGCCATGCTGGGCAAGGTGCCGGGCAATATCGAGGCGATCCGCCCGATGAAGGACGGCGTGATTGCCGACTTCACTGTTACAGAGCAGATGCTCAAGCAGTTCATCAAGATGGTGCACCCACGCAGCATCTTTCGGCCCAGCCCGCGCATCATCATCTGCGTTCCCTGTGGCTCGACCCAGGTCGAGCGCCGGGCGATTCGTGAGTCCGCGCTGGGCGCCGGCGCCAGCGCCGTGCAACTGATCGAGGAGCCGATGGCTGCTGCGCTGGGCGCAGGCCTGCCGGTGGGCGAGGCCAGTGGCTCGATGGTGGTCGACATTGGCGGCGGCACGACCGAGGTCGGCGTGATCTCGCTCAGTGGCATGGTCTACAAGGGTAGCGTGCGGGTCGGCGGCGACAAGTTCGACGAGGCCATCATCAATTACATCCGCCGCAACTACGGCATGCTGATCGGCGAACCCACTGCCGAGGCGATCAAGAAGAAAATCGGTTCTGCTTTTCCGGGCAGCGAAGTCAAGGAAATGGAAGTGCGCGGGCGCAACCTGTCCGAAGGTGTGCCGCGCAGCTTCACGGTCTCGTCCAACGAGATCCTGGAGGCGCTCACCGACCCGCTGAACAACATCGTGTCGGCGGTCAAGAACGCACTCGAACTTACGCCACCCGAACTCGGCGCCGACATTGCCGACCGGGGCATGATGCTCACCGGCGGTGGCGCCATGTTGCGTGACCTCGATCGCCTGCTGGCCGAGGAAACCGGCCTGCCGGTGCTGGTGGCGGAAGATCCGCTGACCTGCGTCGTGCGCGGCTGCGGCATCGCACTCGACCACTGGGACCGTTCAGTCTCGATCTTCACCTCCGAATAAGTCGTGCTGGCGGCGGCGTGGATGACACGCCGATCCCGCTCACGCGCTGCGAGGACCGACACCTTCGCGCCAGCGCATGCAGCTTTGCATCACGTCAAAGCCCGCCTTTACGCGACCTTCTGCGGGTTTCGGTCGATCCACCCGGCCCGGACAAGAGACAATAGGCCGCCATGCCGCTTGGAACCCTCGACAGAACACCGCCACCCCTGTTTCGCCAGGGTCTGTCGGCGTTGTCCAAGCTGACGCTTTGCAGCGCGCTGGCCTTGTTCCTGATGGTGGCCGATGTCCGGTACAGCTATGTCCGGCCTTTGCGCTCGGCGATTGCCGAGATCCTGTATCCGGTCCAGTGGCTGGTGATGCAACCGGTGGACTGGGTTCGTGGTGGTTCGGGCTACTTTCAGAGCCTGTCTTCGGCCCAGGCTGACACGGAAGCCATGCGCGTGACAATGGCGCGTCAGACCCTCAAGGCGCAGGAGGCAGAACCGTTGCGGCTGGAAAACGAGCGGCTGCGCCAGTTGCTGGAATTGCGCCAGCGCATCACGACGTCGGCGATGGCGGCCCAGGTGTTGTACGACGCGGCCGATCCTTTCAGTCGCAAGATCATCATTGACCGCGGTACGATGCATGGCGTCGTCGCCGGCTCTCCGGTGATCGACAGTTTTGGTGTGCTCGGCCAGGTCACCCGCGTGTATGGGCAGGTCAGCGAAGTCACCTTGATCACCGATGGCGACCAGGCGATTCCGGTGCTCAACACCCGCACCGGCGTGCGCGGTGTGGCTTTCGGCGACCTCACTGCCGCGGGCGGCGGGCTGGAGTTGCGGTTCACCCCGGCTGACACCGATGTGCAGGTCGGTGACGTGTTGTCCACCAGCGGCGTCAACGGCGTGTATCCGCCCGGCCTGTCGGTGGCGCGGGTCAATCAGGTGCAGCGGCGCAGCGAGTCGGTGTTTGCCCGTATCAGCCTGACACCCATTGCGCTGGTCGCCGGCACGAGCCATGTCATGGTGATGCAGCCAGTGGCCAGTCAGATCGAGGCCCGACCGGTAGACACGATCGCAGCCAGCAAACCGGCGGCGCGCAAATGAAACACATCCGGATGGGAGCCCTGCCATGATCATGCCCCGCGGACAGCAGTTGCTGCTGCCGGCCAACCCGCTATTCATCTGGGGCACTCTGCTGATCGCCTTGTTGCTCAACATGGTGCAGAACATCGGCTTCTGGGGGCGTGCGGCCTGGGTTCCGGACATCCTGGCCCTGGTGCTGGTGTTCTGGAGCGTGCACCAGCCGCTGCGCGTGGGTATCGGTGCGGCCTTCATCTTCGGTCTTTGCATGGACGTGCACCAGGCCGGCCTGATGGGCGCAAATGCGCTCGCGTATACGGTGCTGAGTTTCTTCGCCATTGCCATGCATCGGCGGTTGTTATGGTTCTCGGTTCCTTCGCAGGCCGTGCAGGTGTTACCCGTATTCCTGGCGGCGCATGTCATCAGCCTGAGCGTCAAGATGCTGGCTGGCGGCGATTTTCCGGGCATGTCGATGTTCCTGTCCCCGCTGATCGAGTCACTCCTTTGGCCGTTTGCCAGCGTACTGCTGCTGGCGCCGCAGCGCCGCGCCCCCGATCCGGATGCCAATCGGCCCTTGTGATCGGTGCTATGTGAACCGGAAAAACGGAGACACCCCGATATGACCGAACTGCGCAATGTGGAAGCCGATCTGGCCCGCTTTCGCCTGCGCGTGTTCGTGGTCGGTGTCGTCGTGTTGCTGTGTTTCCTGCTGGTGGTGGGTCGACTGATCGTGCTGCAGGTGGTGCGACACGACGATCTGCGCGCGCAGGCGGAAAGCAACCGCACGGCGGTGGTACCTGTGGTGCCCAACCGGGGCCAGATTCTGGACCGCAACGGTGTCGTGCTGGCGAACAATTACTCCGCCTATACGCTGGAGATCACGCCTGCGCGTGTGCCCGATATGGAGCAGACCATCAACGCGCTGGCAGAGATCGTCGAGATCACGCCGCGGGACCGGCGCCGCTTCAAGAAGCTGCAGGAGGAGTCGCGCAGCTTTGAGTCCTTGCCGATCCGCACCAAACTCAATGACGATGAAGTCGCGCGTTTCGTGGCCCGTCGCTACGGGTTCTCCGGCGTGGAGATCAAGGCCCGGCTGTTTCGCAACTATCCGTACGGCGAGCTGGCCAGTCATGTGATCGGTTACATCGGTCGCATCAACAGGGCCGAAAAAGACAAGCTGGACGACTCGGAGAACGCTGCCAACTACCGTGGCACCGAATACATCGGCAAGCTGGGCGTGGAGCAGAGTTTCGAGAACCAGCTGCACGGCGTCACCGGTGTCGATTCGGTGGAAACGTCGGCCGGCGGCCGCGCGGTGCGAAAGCTCTCCAGCAGCCCGTCAACTCCCGGCGATACGGTGGTCTTGTCGATCGACATCCGGCTGCAGAAAATGATCGAGGATCTGTATGGCGACCGCCGCGGCGCACTGGTTGCCATGGATCCCAAAACCGGCGAAGTGCTGGCCCTGGTGAGCAAGCCCACCTTCGACCCCAACCTGTTCGTCGACGGTATCGACTACGAAAGCTGGCAGGCCCTTAACGAGTCCATCGACAAGCCGCTGCTCAACCGCGCCTTGCGTGGCACCTACCCGCCCGGCTCGACCTACAAACCCTTCATGGCGCTGGGCGCCTTGCACACCGGAAAACGCGCGGCCAGCACCATCGTCCAGGACAACGGCACCTGGACTTTTGCCGGACACCAGTTCCGCAGCCATGGCGACCATGGGCTGGGGCCGGTCGACATGCATGTGGCGATCGTCAAGTCGAGCAACGTCTATTTCTATTCGCTGGCCAATGACATGGGCGTGGACGCGATCCATGATTTCATGGCGCCGCTGGGTTTTGGCCAGGTCACCGGCATCGACATCCAGGGCGAGTCGCGCGGGCTTTTGCCGAGCAAGGCCTGGAAGGCGGGTTATTACAAACGTGCCGACCAACAGAAGTGGTATGCCGGCGAGACCATTTCGCTGGGTATCGGCCAGGGTTACAACGCGTTCACGATGCTGCAGCTGGCCCAGGCCACGTCCATCGTCGCCAATAACGGTGTCAAGCACAAACCGCAGATCGTCATTGCAACGCAGGAGGCGGTGAACCGGATCCGGTTGCCGGTGGCTGCCGCGCCAGGGCAGGACCTCGGCATACGACCCGAGCATCTGGCGGTGGTCCAGCGCGCACTGGCCTCAGTGACTACCGAAGGCACGTCGACCCGGGTTTTCGCCGGTACTCCGTACACGTCCGCAGGCAAGACCGGTACCGCGCAAGCAGTGGGCATTGCCGCTGGCGCCAGGTACAACGCGTCCAAGATGGAAGAGCGCCGGCGCGACCATGCCTTGTACATGGCCTATGCGCCGGCCGACAATCCCAGGATTGTGGTGGCGGTGATTGTCGAAAATGCCGGTTTTGGCGCGGCGGCGGCCGCGCCCATCGCGCGTCGGGTGTTCGACTACTGGTTGCTGGGTCAGTACCCGAGCGAAGAGGACATTGCTGCGACACGCCTGAGCCAGTCGGGCGCCCCGATCGGCACGCCGCGGCAGGCCGCCGACATGCCCTGGCCGGGCGCCTCACCTTGATGCCAGGCCAGGCCTGAGAAAAGAAAAGGCGCTGGGGTTGCCAGCGCCTTCGCAGTAGGTGCCACCTTATGGTTGGCGGTCACCGTTTTGTCATCGTCTCCAGGGTCCTCAGTCAGATCGCCGCGTGCGGCGTCTTTCGAGTGAAGAGACTGTACTTCGTCCGGCGCGTATGCGACATCGGGATTTACCCCCGGACGCGTCCGGCATTGCCTGCGTGGGTGGCGTCGAACCCGCAGACGAATCCCCTCGCCGACTACGGGTACGATCAAAGGTCCCATTGAGTCTTGTTACAAGGTTTTTGCCTTTCATTGCACCATGCAAGAGTCCAGCCCGCATCTGCGCAGCGCGGCCAGCCAGGACGGCCGGCTGCTGATCCTGCATGGCAGCTGGTCGGCAGCCGCGCTGGCACTGCCTGGCGCATGGCAGGCGGTAACCCAGGCGCTCGAGACTCTCTCGGTGCAGGAGCGCGGCCTGGCGCAGTGGGACTTGCGCGAGCTCGAGCGCATGGACCATACCGGGGCGCAGGTGTTGTGGAATGCCTGGGGCCGGCAATGGCCGGCTTCGGTGCAGGCGTCACCGGGGCAACGCGCCATGCTCGAGCGGGTCGCGCGCCATACGGTGACGCCACCGGTGGTGCGGGCCCTGACGCCGATGCAGCGCTTTCTGGCGCTCGGCGAAGTCGTCTACAAGGTGGTCGACCATGCGCGCGACATGACGGCGCTGATCGGGCAGTTGCTGCTCGATCTCGGTCGCTTGTTGCGTGCGCCGCAGATGGGTCCCTGGCGCGATGTGTCCGGCCAGCTGTATCGCATCGGGGCGACCGCCTTGCCGATTACCGCGCTGGTCGGGTTCCTGATTGGCGTCGTGCTGGCCTACCTGATGTCGCAGCAGTTGCGCAAGTTCGGTGCCGATGCCTTCATCGTCGATGTGCTGGGCATCGCGCTGATCCGTGAACTTGCGCCGGTGCTTGCCGCCATTCTCATCGCCGGTCGCTCAGGCTCATCGATAACCGCGCAGATCGGCGTCATGCGCGTGACAGAGGAGCTGGACGCGATGCGGGTCATGGGCATCGCCCAAGGTTACCGGCTGGTGATGCCGCGCGCCATCGCCATGGCGATCGCGATGCCACTGATCACGGTCTGGACCACGCTGGCCGCGTTGTTCGGTGGCATCCTCGCGGCGGATCTGTCCATGGGCATCACGCCGGCCTATTTTGTATCGGCCTTGCCAGCCACGGTCGAAGTCGCCAACCTGACGCTGGCCATGTCCAAGGCCATGGTGTTCGGCGTGTTGATTGCACTCGTGGGCTGCCACTATGGCCTGCGCATCAAGCCCAACACCGAAAGCCTGGGTGAAGGCACGACCGCCTCGGTGGTCTCGTCGATCACCGTCGTGATCCTGGTCGACGCCTTGTTCGCTGTCGTATTCAAGGATGTGGGCATATGAGCCGCCGGGCCGCCCCAAGGCGAATGCCGCAGCGCGT
Source organism: Burkholderiales bacterium (assembly GCA_038326025.1). Lineage (GTDB taxonomy): Bacteria > Pseudomonadota > Gammaproteobacteria > Burkholderiales > Burkholderiaceae_C > CAISIP01. The sequence goes on along the minus strand of JBBQJP010000021.1, from coordinate 20,882 downwards.
TGCGCGAAGGCTGGTCATATGAGCGGAACGGCCAACCCGCTGCCGCAGGTGTTGACCGATGCCGAGGCCAAAGCCCCGGGTGTGGTCGAGATCCGCAACCTGTGGTCGATATTTCGCGTGGCCGGGCGCGACAACATCGTGCATCAGGACCTGAACCTGCATATCGAGCGGGGCGAACTGATGTCGCTGGTCGGAGGCTCTGGCAGTGGCAAGACCGTGATGCTGCGCACCATCCTGGGGCTGGAGACCCCCGCGCGCGGCAGCGTCAGCGTGCTGGGCCGGCCTGCCGACCAGTTGTCGGATGTCGGCGCCGCCAGTCGGGTCGGCATGTTGTTCCAGCACGGCGCCTTGTTCTCGGCTTTCAGCGTGCTGGACAACATCGCCTTTCCGCTGCGCGAGCTCAAGCAGTTGCCAGACGCGTTGATCCGCGACGCCGCGCTGGTCAAGCTGCAGATGGTGGGGCTCGATGCGGTGCACGCGCACAAGATGCCGTCGGATCTCTCCGGCGGCATGATCAAGCGAGTTGCGCTGGCCCGCGCGCTGATCATGGATCCGCCGCTGCTGTTGCTGGATGAACCCACGGCCGGGCTTGATCCGGACAGCGCGGACGCTTTCTGTGCGCTGATCCGCTCCTTGCACCGTGAGCTCGGGTTGACTGTGGTGATGGTCACACACGACCTTGACACGCTGTACGAACTGAGTACCCGCGTGGCCGTGCTGGCCGACAAGCATGTGATCGTGCACGGTGCGCCCAAGGACGTGATCGCATTCCCGCATCCGTTCGTTCACGACTTCTTCCTGGGCGAGCGCGGGCAGCGGGCGATGGAGTTGTTGCGCGAGTACCCGTTCGCAGTGTAGAAAGGCAATCAGATGGAAAACAAAGCCCATGCATTGGCCGCCGGCATCTTTGTCCTGGTGGTGTCCGCGATGTTGATCGCCATGGCGGTATGGTTGACGCGCGACACCGGCGAGCACAACGTCTACGAGATCTCCAGCCCGGAAGCCGTCAACGGCTTGCAGCCCCAGGCCGCGGTGCGGTACCGCGGCGTGCCGGTGGGCAAGGTGATGGACATCGGCTTTGACCCGAAGGCCACCGGCAATGTGCTGGTGCGCATCGCGCTTGACGAATCCGCCCCGGTGACCGGATCTACCTTTGCCACGCTGGGATTCCAGGGCGTAACCGGCCTGGCCTTCGTGCAACTCGATGATTCGGGCGAGGACAAGAACCGCCTTGTCACCAGCGAGCAGTCACCAGCGCGGATTCCGATGCGTGCCAGCTTGTTGTCCAAGCTGTCGGACCAGGGCGTGGCGATCCTAACCCGACTTGAGCAGACCAGCGAACGTGTCAATACGTTGCTGTCCAAAGAAAACCAGCAGCAGATGATGGCCACCATCGTCGGGTTCGGCGAATCGGCCCGCAGCGTGCAGAACATGGCCGAGCGTATGCAGAAGTTGTCGGCCAACCTGGATACCGTGCTCAACGCCCAGCTGGGCCCGCAGCGTGTCAATATTCCCCGCTTCGTTGACGACGCCACCTTGACGCTCAAGAGTCTGCAGACCACCGCCGTCGGGGTGGACCAGACAGTCGTCGAATTTCGCAAGACCGCCAATGCCTTCACCGCCATGGCCGAGAAGCTCAATGCCAAAGGCGGCGCGGTGGATCGCATGACCGAAGGTGCTGCGGCGTTGTCAGAAGGCGCCGCGGCACTGACCGAGGCCGGGCAGGCACTCAATGCTGGCACCTTGCCTCGGCTCAATCGCACCAGTGACGAGGCGACGCGGGCCGCACGTCAGGTCAATCGCGCGGTCAGTGCGGTGGGCGACAACCCGCAATCCTTGATCTTCGGCAATGGCCCGATTGTCCCAGGGCCGGGTGAGGCCGGCTTTGCGATTCCGAAAGGCAAACCATGAGTTCATTGAAGCGGCGGGCGAGGCTACCGCGCTTTGCAGGCCTGTTTTGCGCCGCGTTGTTGCTGGCGGGCTGCACCGTGCTGGACAAGCCGATACGTTCGGTGGTGTTCGACTTCGGTCCCGCTGTCCCATCGGCGGCGGCACCGGTTTTGGCCACGCCACGCCAGGCGATTGCGCTGGCCGAAGTCGAGGCTGCCAGTGCGCTGGACAGCACCGCCGTGTTGTACCGGCTGGCTTATGCGGACGCGCAGCAGTTGCAGCCGTATGCGCAGGCGCGTTGGAGCATGCCTCCGGCCCAGTTGCTGCGCCAGCGCCTGCGCCAATTCTTGGCGCAGGAAACGCTTGTCACCCGCGAAGGCGATGGGGCCACGCAGCGGCCCCTGGTGCTGCGACTCGAACTTGACGAATTCAGCCACGTGTTCGACGCGCCGGGGCGCAGTGTCGGTCAAGTGCGCGTGCACGCCACGGTGTCGCAGGTCTCGCGCGGCAGCGAGCGCCTGGTGGCGCAGCGGGCCTTCGTGGCGCAACGCCCGGCACCGAGCGCCGACGCCGGCGGCGGGGTGCGGGCACTGACGGCGGCGACCGATGCGGTGGTGGCAGACATCGCCCAATGGATGAGCGAGCTGAAGTGAGCCTGCCGACCCAGGATCAATTGCAGTTGCGGGCGCATTTTGAGCGAGCCGGGCTGCTTGTCGAGGGCGTTTGCGACAATCTTTCAAGCCTGGGTGAACACTGGCGCCAGACTGCCGCCCTGCTCGAGGATCTGACGCCCGAAGAGGCCGACACCCTGGGCGCGCTGATGCCGACACTGCGCGCGCGTGCAGGCCAGACCGTGATTGAACAAGGCGAAGTAGGCGAGTGGATGCTGCTGGTGCTCGAAGGAACGGTCGACGTCATCAAACGATCCGACAGCGGCGTGGCGTCGCGTCTGGCCGTCGTCAAGGAGGGCGCTTCGGTCGGCGAGATGTCGATGCTCGACTCGGCGCCACGTTATGCCAGTTGTATCGCGATCGGGGATGTGCGCGCGGGCATCCTGACACGCGCCGTGATCACCCATCTGATCCAGGCGCATCCGGCCATCGGTGCCAAGATTCTGGTCAAGCTCACGCAACTGCTGGCGCAGCGCCTGCGCAATACCAGCAACCGACTGGTCAAGGTGTTGCAACACCAGGAACCCGACTTCTCGCCTGATTGAACGGCCTCAGCGTCCGCCGGCGACGTCGATGTTTGCCCCGGTGACGTAACTGGCATCGGGGCCGAGCAGCCAGACGATGGTGTTGGCGACTTCATCGGCGCTGCCCGCGCGTTGCATCGGCACCAGCGGCGCCATCTGTTGCGCCCGGTCGGGTTGTCCGCCCGAGGCGTGAATGTCGGTCTCGATGATGCCGGGGCGCACGGCGTTGACCCGTACGCCTTCGGTCGCCACCTCCTTGGCCAGTCCGACAGTAAAGGTGTCGATCGCGCCCTTGGACGCGCCGTAGTCCACGTACTGGCCCGGGCCGCCTAGCCGTGCGGCGACGCTGGATACGTTGACGATGCTGCCACCCTTGCCGCCATGGCGCGTGCTCATGCGCTGCAAGGCTTCGCGCGTACAGATGAAGGTGCCCAGCACATTGATGTCGAACATGCGCCGGATGCGTTGCACGCTCATCTCGTCGACGCGCGCCGCGATATCCACCACCCCGGCGTTGTTGACCAGCGCTGAGACCGGTCCCAGTTGCGCGTCGATCGCCTGGTACATCGCCAGCACCTGGGCCTCGTCGGCCACATCGGCCTGTACTGCGACAGCGGTGCCACCGGCGCTGACGATTTGCTGCACAACCGCGTTGGCGGCCTTGGCGTCACGGGCGTAGTTGACGGCGACCGCAAATCCTTGTTGTGCGGCGCGCAACGCGGTTGCGGCGCCGATGCCGCGCGAGCCACCGGTGATCAAAACGACGGGTTTCATAACGTGTTCCTGACGGGTTCCTGATATGGGTTATTCCTGTACGCACGATACACGAGCAGCTGGCGCGTTGTATGCTGCAAGCCGGATTCCGGTGCCGGCACGAGCCTGCGGCATCGAAGACCTTGTGGTCCGCGGCAGCGGCAATAACTCCCTGGAGGTGCAGATTGAAGACCGAAATTGATTACTACTTTTCGGCGCCAAGCCCGTGGGCCTATCTGGGCCACGCGCGTTTTGCCGCCATTGCCGCGCAGACGGGTTGTGCGGTGCGTGTGCGGCCGGCAGATTTTGGCAAGGTGTTTGCCGTGTCCGGTGGCCTGCCACTGGGTAAACGCGCGCCGCAGCGCCAGGCCTACAGGCTGCTGGAGTTGCGCCGCTTTGCTGATCATCTTGGCTTGCCCATGCATGTGCAGCCCAAGTACTTCCCGGTGTCGGGTGACGATGCATCCCGACTGATCATCGCGGTGGACCTGGCCGATGGCGCTGCGGCGGCGTTGCGTCTGACCGGCGCCGTAATGTCTGCGGTTTGGGCCGAACAGCGTGACATCGCCGACACCACGGTGCTGGCGACTTTGCTGCAGGAAAACGGACTCGCGGCCAAGCGCCTGGCCCAGTCGCGCGAACCGGCGGCGCAGGCACGGTATGACGAATACACCCAGTCGGCGATCGATGGCGGCGTGTTCGGCGCGCCGAGTTATTGTGTTGACGGCGAAATCTTCTGGGGCCAGGACCGGCTCGACTTCTTGCAGCGTCGACTCGCTCGCGACTGACATGCCGGCGCCCCGTGGTGGCCGCTCAATACAAGACAGGGAGGATGCGATGTCGCAGACGGTTCAACTCAAGGTGCAGGACGGGTCCACTTGCCCGGCCTACGTCGCGCGACCCGCAGGCAAGGTGCGGGGTGCCGTGGTCGTATTGCAGGAAATTTTTGGCGTCAACAGCCATATCCGCAGCGTGGCCGACGGATTCGCCGAGCAGGGTTATCTGGCGATAGCGCCGCACGCCTTTCACCGTGTGTCGCCGGACGTGGAGCTGGGATACACCGCGAAAGATGTTGCACAAGGCCGCGAGCTGAAGGCCGCAGCCGAGGCCTTGCCCGCGCCAGGCGTGATGGCCGACATCGCAGCGGCGATCGCATTCGCCGCCGGTGAGGGCGGCGGCAAGGTGGCCGTGGTCGGTTATTGCTGGGGCGGCCTGCTGGTCTGGCGCAGTGCCTGCACCTTGCCGGGCCTTAGTGCGGCGATCGCCTACTATGGCGGCGGCATGACGGCGCCGGCCGAGGCGCAGCGCGAGAGCCTGTGCCCTGTCATGTGCCACTTCGGCGAACAGGACCATGCCATCCCGATGGACGGGGTGAAGGTATTTGCGCAGGCGCAGCCAGACGTAGAGATTCACACCTATGACGCACAACATGGTTTCAATTGCGATCAGCGCGGCGCCTTTGACGCGGCCTCTGCCGCTTTGGCGCGCGAGCGCACGCTGGGTTTCCTGGCGCGGCACCTGGCTTGACGGCGATTACATGACCATGAGAACAACATTGCGCTTGTGGACGCAGCCGCTGCGCGCGGGCTTGATCAGGCTGACCCTCGGGACGGCCGCCGCCTGCATGCCGATCGCAGCGTCGGCGCAGGCTTATGCGGGTCCGCTGTTCGACGCCCACATGCACTACAACGTCGAGGCCTGGAACGGCAGCACCGGTCCGCATCCGCCGGCCGATGTGCTGGCGCGGTTTGCGCGCAACGGTGTCAAGGCCGTGCTGGCCAATTCGCGGCCGAACGACGGCTCGCGTACGCTGGCGGCGCTGCGCAGTGGTGCGTCAGGCGAGACGCTGCAGCGCGCGGCGGCCGAGCTGACGGTGGTTCCGTTCATCCGGCTTTATCGCGACCGGGCAGACTACGACAACTGGTTCCGCGACGAGAGCATCTACACCATGGTGCAGACGGAAATGGCACGTGGCACGGCCAGCGGGCCTTACCGGGGCATTGGCGAATTCCATTTGTATGACAGCGCCAACGCAAACGGACCGGTGGCAGCCAAGCTGATGCGCTTTGCCGACCAGAACAAGCTGGTGGTGCTGGCCCATGTCGACGATGTGGCGATCGACCTGCTGATGGCGCATGCGTCCGACGGCGGGCGCAATCTGCGCCTGATCTGGGCCCATACCGGCATTGGCGGGCCGCCGCCGGAGCGGGTCGACGCGTTGATGCAGCGTTATCCGCAGTTGATGGGGGAGTTGTCCTACCGTCCCGGTCTGACCTGTGGCCAGGGTCAGTTGTGCGCCGAATGGCGTGCCCTGATGCTGAAGTACCCGCAGCGTTTCCTGATCGGCTCTGACACCTGGGTCAACCAGCGCTGGAGCAGTTATGACGATCTGATGCAGGGCTACCGGACCTGGCTTGGCGGTTTGCCGCCCGACGTGGCGCGTGGCATTGCGTGGGGTAATGCCGCCGCGATTTTCGGTTTGCCCTGATCCGGGCGGGGCGGCGGTACGAATACCGGTTCACGGTGCCTGCTGTTGTTGTGAATCGGTGGTTGTATTGTCCGGCGCCACGGCCGTGTGTCCTTGAGGAGCCTCTTTCATGCGTCAGCTGCATTATTTTCCGGGGAACGCCAGCATGGCGGTTCATATCGCTCTCGAAGAGATCGGCCAGCCGTTCGAACTGGTGCTGGTGGATCGAGCAGGTAGTGCGCACAAATCGCCGCAGTACCTCAAGCTCAACCCGAATGGGCTGATTCCGGTATTTGTCGACGGCGATCTGGTGTTGTACGAGTCGGCGGCGATCTGCCTGCACCTGAGTGACACCGCGCCATCGGCCGGACTGATGCCGGCGCTGGGCACCGCGCAGCGGGCGCATGCCTGCAAGTGGCTGATCTGGCAGACCAACACCTTGCAAAGCGCCCTGCTGACCTATTTCTATCCCGAACGCTGGATGAACCCGGGCAACGTCGATGGCGCAGCCGAACTCAAGGCCCATGCACAGGAACGGGTAGGTGTGTTGCTCGATCAGCTCGACGCAGAACTGGCCCGCCACGGTGGACCGTGGTTGCTGGGCAGCGACTACGCCATCATTGACGCTTATTGCCTGATGTTGTGTCGCTGGACGCGCAATTTTTCCGCCGCGCCGGCACGCGAACGGCACCATCTGGGCCCGCATATGAGACGCGTGCTGGAGCGGCCCGCGGTGCAACGGGTGTTCGCCACTGAGCGGTTGCTGCTGACCGACATCTGACACGGCGCCGCGCACCTGAAACGGGTGCTCAGCGCGCGGTGCGCGCCAGGTAACGTTTGCGCCAGAACACGATCACCAGTCCGGCGGCCATCAGCGACATGATGCCTACGGCCCACCAGATGCCGGCCTGGCGATGCACCAGCGGCAAAAAATCGAAGTTCATGCCGAAGAAGCCGGTAATCAGGTTCAGCGGCAGAAACACCGCGGTGAGCACGGTCAGCGTGCGCATGATCTCGTTGGTGCGGTGACCCTGCGCACTGAAATGCATCTGCACCGTGGTCTCGGCGTTCTGCTCGAGGCGGCGCACATGGCGCACCACGCGCTCGATGTGTTCGAGCAGGTCGCGGCTGCGCACCTTGAGCAGTTCGAGTTCACGCTGGGCTGCGCTGTCGCTGGCAGGTTGCCAGGTTTCCAGCGCAGCCGTCCAGTCCTGAATCGCGGTGCGCTGATCCTCGGCCACATCGTCCAGCGCATGCAAGGCCAGGCGCGCGTCGAGCAAGGCACTCCAGTTGGTGAAGCGCGCGTTCGGCGCCAGCAACTCTGCCTGCCAGTGGTCGAGCTGACGCGTCAGCTCCCGTCGCATGTCGAGGTAGCGGTCGACGATCTGGCTCACGAGGCGCAGCATCAGGTCGGCGGCGCTGGTGGGAAGGCGCGAGCCGTTGTCGCGCAAGGTGTCGGTGGCGTTGGCCAGCAGACGCGCGGCATACGCGTCGCGTACTGCGCAGTCGTCCGGATGCACGCTGAGCAGCAGGTTGTCGAAGAGGGCGAATCCCACCGGGCTGGTGTCGATGCGACGCAGGATCGGCGGGCCGGAGCGGCGCGCCGGGAGGGTTGCGTCGCCGTTTGCCTTTACGCCTTCACCGGCCGTCGTCAAGCGCCGGAACACCAGCAGGTCGTATTGCGCGGTGTAGTCGTAGCGTGAGGGCAATTGTGCGTTGAGCAGGTCGCTGACATGCAGGTCAACCAGTTGGACACCGCACAGGGCCAGCAGCCGGGCTTGTATCGACAGGTGTTCAAGCTCGAATTCGGCCCGGCTGCAGGATATCCACAGGGTGTTATTGCCGGCAATCTGCGCAGGCCATTGATCGGACTCCTGAATCCCTGTTGGACCGATCTGAAAAATGCGCATGCCGTCTCCCACCCTATTTGCAATGGGCGTGCCGACATCCGGACACGCGCCGAATGCAATTCTGCCTTGCTTCACTGCGCAGACCCTGGCCGCGGCATTGGCCGGGCCGCGCGACGGATACCGTTGCGCGCATGCCGGGCGCGATAATATTCTGGCAGACGGTGTTGTCTGACAGGGGGTACACACATGAATCTTCGACGTTTTTCCGGAACCTTCTGGATCGTTCTTCTTGCCGGCTTCTTGCCCGCGGCGGGAGCCTTGGCGCAGACCGTTGTGCCGGTGATCCGCAGCCTGTCGGTGGAGCAGGTGCCCAGACTCTCGCCGGGTACCGAGCTGATCTTCCGGGCGGCCGGAACCGCGGGTGGTCAATTGGTGCTCGATATTGATGGGCTGTCCGCCCAGCTAGGGCTGTCCGAGATCAGCCAGGGCAGCTACGCCGGCGCCTATACGATCAGCATTCGCGACAAGATCCCGTTCGACGCCAAGGTCAAGGCCACCTTGAAAGTCGGCTCGCAACAGGTATCAACGCAACTCGGCCAGCATCTGTTGACGGATGCAGAGCATGGCAAGTTGTTGGCGGCAGCAACGCCCCCGGCGCCGCAGATCAGCCGCATCGAGACACGTAATACCGGCGGATTTACCGGCGGCCATGAGCTCAGCTTCATCGTCAATGCAACGCCCGGTGGCAGCATGGTGGTAACACTCGATGCCGGTGCCTCCAGTTTTGCGTTGGCGGAAGAAAGCAGTGGCCGTTATAGCGGGCGCTACACGGTCAAGACGCGTGACCAGTTCTCCGCCACGACCCCTGCGGTGGTGACGCTGACATTGGCCGACAAGACCGTTCGGGTGGCAAAGAATCTGGCGCCTGGCGCCAGCGCACCCACGGCACCAACCCCTGTGGCAGCGGTGGCGGTGCCAGCCTGTGAAACTTGTGGCGTGGTTGCGTCGGTCAACAAGGTCAAGGTCAAGGGTAAGACCAATTACATCGGCGCTATCGCCGGTGGTGTCGCTGGCGCGGCGCTGGGCAACCAGGTGGGCAAGGGTGACGGCAAGTCCGCTGCCACCGTCCTGGGCGCGGTCGGCGGCGCCGTGGCGGGGCGCGAGATCGAGAAAAACGTGAAGTCCGGCAACCGTTTCGATGTCGTCGTGCGGCTCGACAACGGCAGCAGCCGCACGGTGAGTTACGACAACGACCCGGGCGTCGCTGTTGGCACCAAGGTGCAGTTCGTCGGCGACGTATTGCAGACCCGGCCTTGAGCGGTTTGCGGCCGGCTGGATGCCGGTCGCTCTGCGCTCAGGCGGAACTGCCACCTGTTGTTACAGGATCCTTGTCGCGACGCGACCCAATCATCGGTTTTGCAACAGCCGCGCGGCATCCAGCGCAAAGTATGTCAACACGCCATCGGCCCCGGCGCGTTTGAACGCCAGCAGGCTTTCCATCATCACGGCATCGTGATCGAGCCAGCCGTTCTGGGCTGCAGCCTTGAGCATCGCGTACTCTCCACTGACCTGGTAGGCGAAGGTGGGCACGCGGAACGTGTCCTTGACGCGACGCACCACGTCCAGATACGGCATGCCCGGCTTGACCATCACCATGTCGGCGCCTTCCTGGATGTCCATCGCCACTTCGCGCAAGGCCTCGTCGCTGTTGCCCGGGTCCATCTGGTAGACCTTCTTGTTGCTCTTGCCCAGGCTCGCGGCAGAGCCAACCGCATCACGAAACGGGCCGTAAAACGCGCTGGCGTACTTGGCGCTATAGGACATGATGCGGGTATGCACCAGGTGATGGGCCTCGAGCGCCGTGCGAATGGCGCCGATGCGCCCGTCCATCATGTCGCTGGGCGCGACGATGTCGACGCCGGATTGTGCCTGGGTCAGAGCCTGTCGCACCAGTATGTCGACGGTTTCGTCATTGAGGATATAGCCGTCGACGGCCGGGTCCGGGTCGATCAGTCCATCCTGGCCGTGGCTGGTATAGGGGTCGAGCGCGACGTCGGTCATCACGCCCAGGGTGGGAAATTCCTGCTTGACGGCGCGTACCACTCGTGGCACCAGGCCCTCTGGATTGGTCGCCTCCTGGCCGTCAGGCGTCTTGAGCGACGCATCGATGACCGGAAACAAGGCCATGACGGGTATGCCCAGGTTGACGCATTGCTCGGCCACCGGCAGCAGCAGGTCCAGGCTGAGGCGCTCCACGCCTGGCATGGAGGCGACCGCCTGGCGTTGCTGATGGCCGTCAACCACGAACACCGGGTAGATCAGATCGTGCGGCGTGAGCACATGTTCGCGCACCAGGTTACGAGTGAAGCTGTCGTGGCGCAACCGGCGGGGCCGGCCTTGGGGGTAGGGGGCAAAAAGTGTCATGGTAAAAATTGTGCCTCAATAACCGGGCGCAAGTTGGTTCCGTTGGCGACAACAAGGTGAACAGGAACGATCCTACCAAGACAACATCTGTCGCAAGAACGACACACTTGTAACATCACTATTGAAAGCTGGCGTCTTCTTTGCTAGGTTCTGTTTGGGCAGTTCGCTGCTCCCCGCTTTTCCTCCCTGAGCGGGGCCTTGATGTGTGACAGCAAAAAAGGCTTGAACCCCCCAGCCCGCAAGGCTGGGGGGTTTTTTTGCCCCGCGTGGCGGCTTTTCCCTCGGTGATGGCGACGCCGACCCATGCCCTAAACTGGCCCCATGCTCTGGGTCAAATCATTCCATATCGTATTTGTAGCGAGCTGGTTCGCGGGTTTGTTCTATCTGCCGCGCATATTTGTGAACCTGGCGATGGTGGATCGGAAGTCCACGGCAGAACGGGAGCGCCTGCTGCTGATGGCGACCAAGTTGTATCGGTTCACGTCGATGTTGTCCTGGCCTGCGGTGCTGCTGGGCATCTGGCTTCTGGTCATGTTGTGGGGTGTGCCGGGCTTCGGCCAGGGGCCGGGCAGCGGATGGTTGTACGCCAAGTTGTGCGTCGTCGCGTTGGCCGTCGTCTACCAGGAGGTCTGTGGCCACCGTCTGCGCCGCTTCAAGGCCGGCACAGAGCACCACGGGCATGTGTGGTTTCGCTGGTTCAATGAAATTCCAGTGCTATTGCTGCTGGCGGCGGTGATTCTGGTGGTGGTCAAGCCTTTTTGAGACCTTGAGTGCCAGAGCAAAAATTGCGTAGCAATTTTTGCTCTGGCTCCAACACTTTGAGACCGTTTTGATTCAAAAAACCGCTGCCTGGCCCCTTGCGCTGAGTTATGTCGGTCTGATCGTCTACGCCAGCCTGTACCCGTTTTCCGATTGGCGCGACCAGGGTGTCAGCCCCTGGGTCTTTTTGGTCGCACCGTGGCCGCGCTACTGGACCGGTTTCGATATTGGCTCGAACATCATCGGCTACATGCCGGCCGGATTTTTTCTGGCGCTCACCGCGCTGCGCACCGGCCGCGGGCGCCATGCCGTCTCGCGTGCGGCGGTAGTTTGCGGCGTGTTGTCGATCTGCATGGAAACTTTGCAGATTTATCTGCCATCGCGTGTTCCGTCGAATGTCGACTTGGGAACGAACATACTGGGCGGATGGCTCGGCGCGTCGCTGGCGTACCTGCTTGAACGCCTGGGCACGATCGATCGCTGGAGCCGTGTGCGGGCGCGCTGGTTTGTCGCGCAAGCCCGTGGCGCACTGGTACTTTTGGCCTTGTGGCCGCTGGCCTTGTTGTTCCCGGCGGCCTTGCCACTGGGGCTGGGGCAGGTGCTGGAACGGGTCGAGTCGACGTTGGCGGATGTGTTGGCCGATACGCCTTTCCTGGTTTGGTTGCCCGTGCGCGAGATCGAAATGCAGCCGCTGTTGCCATTCTCCGAGATGTTGTGCGTGGCGCTGGGCTTGCTTATTCCTTGCCTGCTGGCCAATTGCATCGTGCGCCCGGCGCCGCGGCGCATCGTGTTTGCAGTCGGCATCCTGCTGGTGGGCGTAGCCATGACCAGCCTGACTGCGACCCTGACTTGGGGCCCGGAACACGCATGGGACTGGTTGCAGATGCCGGTGCAGGTCGGGCTGGCCCTCGGGCTGGTGGCGGCGGTTGTGTTGTCCCCGGTCAAGTACCGTGTGGGTGCGGCGTTGGCCCTGTTGGCCATGGCGGCGTACCTGTGGCTGCTCAACCAGTCGCCGGAGGACCCCTATCTAATGCAGACGCTGCAGACCTGGGAGCAAGGGCGTTTCATCCGTTTCCATGGACTGGCGCAGTGGTTGGGCTGGTTGTGGCCTTATGCGGCAGTGGTCTATCTGGTGCAGCAAGTCTGGTTCGGGCATGCCAAAACTAGAATCCGGCCATGAACTCAAGCTCCCCCGACAGTGTTGCCGATATCGTACCAACGTCTTATTACCAGCGGCATATCTTCTTTTGCCTGAATGAGCGCAAGAATGGCGAAGAATGTTGTGCCCAGCATGCGGCGCAAGCGGGATTCGACCGCTGCAAGCAGCAGGTCAAGGCGCAGGGGCTGTCAGGGCCGGGCCTGGTGCGGGTAAACAAGGCGGGTTGCCTGGACCGTTGCGCGGCCGGTCCGGTGGCCGTGGTGTACCCCGAGGCGGTTTGGTACACCTATGTGGATGCCCATGACATCGACGAAATCGTGGAATCCCACCTCAAGAACGGCAAGGTGGTGCAGCGTCTGCTGACACCGGCCCATCTGGGGCGTTGACCCAACGGGCCTGGTGATTCCGCTGCCGCAGCGGCACCGAAATCAGGCTGTTACGGTTGCCGCGCCGGGCCCGTCCAATTTTTCACGGACAATGGGCGGTTTCGCGCTGCGGCGGCGATCGCCCAGCGACTTTGAACCCTTATTGCCGGTTCCGCTGCCCGTGTGCTGACCCCCTCAGTTGCACCGATGCAGCCGGAGACCGGCGACGCCAAATCCATGTACCCGATGAAATACCTGATCTCCATTGTTGCCCTCGTGTTTTCCTTGTCGGTGGGTGCCCAGGCGCCGCAGCCGCCAGAAATTGCCGCGCGTTCTTATCTGTTGCTCGACATCACCTCGGGTCAGGTGCTGGCCGAAAAAGATGCCGACTCCAGCGTGGAACCGGCCTCGCTGACCAAGCTGATGACGGCTTACCTGGTGTTTGATGCGCTGCGCAGCAAGAAAATCAGCCTGAGCCAAACCTTGCCGGTCAGTGTGCGCGCCTGGAAGATGGAAGGCTCGCGCATGTTCATCGATCCCAAGATGCAGGTTCCGGTGGAGGACCTGATCAAGGGCATGATCGTGCAGTCGGGCAATGACGCGACCGTGGCGCTGGCCGAAGGTGTCGGCGGAACGGTCGAGCAATTCGTCAAGCTGATGAACGACCAGGCCAAGGCGCTGGGTATGAAGTCGACGGGTTACCGCAATCCGGAAGGCCTGACCGAGTCCGGCCACACAACCACGGCGCGTGATTTGTCCATCTTGGCCGGTCGCCTGCTGACAGATTTCCCCGAGTACGTCGGCTACTATGCCATCAAGAAATACCACTATGCCGGCACACCGCCCAGCAACGAAAACAACCGCAACCTGCTGTTGTACCGCGACCCGTCAGTCGATGGCCTGAAGACGGGTTATACCGAGGCGGCCGGTTACTGCATGATCGTCACGGCCAAGCGCGACTTCCCGAATCTGGTGCAGGCTGGCGCAGCGGCCGGCAGTGCGGCTGCTACCGGCGGACGTCGTGTGTTGTCCGTCGTGCTGGGTGCGGCGAGTGAAAACGCACGGGCCAATGAGTCGCAGAAGTTGATCAACTGGGGGTACACGGCCTTTGAGGCGGTCAAGCTGTTCGATGCCAATCAGGCAGTCGTGTCGCCAGCCGTCTGGAAGGGCACCGCGCCCACGCTCAAACTCGGTCGCACCGAGGCGGTGATTGTCACGGTTCCGGCAGGCAGCAAGGCCGACATCAAGACCGAAGTGGCTCGCCCCGATCCGCTGGTGGCGCCGTTCACCAAAGGCCAGAACGTCGCTACGCTGAAGGTGTCTGCCGGCGCGCAAATGGTGGCCGAATTGCCGCTGGTTGCGTTGGAAGATGTCCAGCAGGCTGGCATCATGGGACGTGCCTGGGATGCGATCCGGCTCTGGATCAAGTAACAGGGCCGTGCTTTAATTCCTCCGGTCAACTAGACCGGAGGGCGCATCATGGTTCGCAAAATTCTCGTCACATGGCTGGCGGGTCTGTTGTTGGCGTCGGGGTCGATGGCAGCAGAGGTGTCGCTGCGCATCCTGGAGACCACCGATCTGCACATGAACCTGCTCAGTTATGACTACTACCAGGACAAACCGACCGATCAATATGGGCTGTCGCGCACCATTGCGCTGATCAAGGCAGCGCGTGCCGAGGCTCCCAACAGCCTGCTGTTCGACAACGGGGACCTGATCCAGGGCAGCCCGATGGGCGAACTGGTGGCCAAGGTTCATCCGCTCAAGGATGGGCAGGTGCATCCAGCCTACAAGGTCATGAATACGCTGGCCTACGACGCTGGCAACATCGGCAACCACGAGTTCAACTTCGGCCTGCCCTTCCTGCGTCGGGCGATCGGCAGCGCCAATTTCCCCTACGTCAATGCGAACGTATATCTGGATGACAAGGACGGCGCCAACAAGCGCCATGCCTTTACGCCCTATCTGCTGCTCGATCGCCAGTTCAAGGATGCACAGGGTCAGGCCCACACGATCAAGATTGGTGTGATCGGATTCGTGCCGCCGCAGATCATGCAGTGGGACAAGACCCACCTCGAGGGGCGTGTGGTGACGCGTGACATGGTCGAGGTGGCCAGTGAACTGGTGCCGGAAATGCGTGCCAAAGGCGCGCAACTGGTAGTCGCGATTCCGCACTCGGGATTCGAGCGCGGTGAAACCGGCAAGTTTGCCGAGAACGCGGTGTCACGACTGGCTCAGATCAACGGCATCGACGTGATTCTGTTTGGTCACTCGCATGCGGAGTTCCCGTCCAAGGCGTTCGAGCAATACCCGAAGGTCGATATCGCGCGCGGAACGATCAATGGCGTCGCGGCCGTGATGCCGGGGCGCTGGGGTGACCATCTTGGTGTGGTCGACCTGACGCTGGACAACCGCAGCGGGATGTGGGCGGTGGTGAACAGCAAATCGCATATCCGACCGATCTATGATCGCACCGCCAAAAAAGCATTGGTCGATGCCGACCCCGGGGTTGAGAATACTCTTTCCGAAGAGCATGCGCTCACTTTGGATTATGTGCGCGGCAAGGTGGCAGTCAGCAGCGCACCCATCTACAGCTATTTCGCACTGGTGGCCGACGACCCGTCGGTGCAGATCGTCTCGAATGCGCAGATTGCATATGTCCGGCGTGCCATGCAGGGCACCGAGTACAGCCAGTACCCGATTTTGTCGGCCGCCGCGCCCTTCAAGGCAGGTGGCCGGCAAGGCTGGTCGTATTTCACCGACATCCCGGCCGGTCCACTCGCGATCAAGCATACGGCAGACTTGTACATCTATCCCAATACGCTCAAGGCGGTTTTGCTGACCGGCGCCCAGGTCAAGGAGTGGCTGGAGATGTCGGCGGGCCAGTTCAACCAGATCGACGCCAATGGTGCGCCGCAGCAGGCGTTGATCAATAACGCGTTTCCGTCCTATAACTTCGACACCATTGACGGCGTTCAGTACGAACTGGACCTGACCCAGCCCGCAAAATACGCCACTACAGGGAAAGTGGTAGCGCCCGAGGCGTCCCGGGTGCGCGATCTGCGCTTCGAGGGCGCACCCATCAAGCCGGATGCGAAGTTTCTGGTCGCGACCAACAACTACCGCGCGTTCGGTGGTGGCAATTTCCCGGCGCTGGGGGCGGACAAAGTGGTGCTTGATTCGCCCGATGAAAACCGCGAGGCACTGATCCAGTACCTGGCCCAGGAAGGTGGGGCGCCAGGCAAGACGGTGAATCCCTCCGCCGACGGGAACTGGCGTATCCAGAGCGTTCCGGGTGTTCGGCTGACCTTTGTGTCGGCCAGCGCCGCAACCCGGTATCTGGCGCAACACCCGGGTATCGGTCTGCTCAAGGACAACGGGGACGGATCGGCGTTGTACGAACTGATCCGCTGAGGGGGCGCGCCAGCGCACGCTGATTGAGGATACTGGTGATCGAGGCAGGACGGGCGGCGGACAAGCGCAAGCGTTCTATGGACCGCCGCAACTGGCGACCGTGAGCCTTGGCTTGCGGCGCCCAATTCGCGCTGATATACTCGAGGGCTTTTCGGAATTTTCCGAAGGGTTCACGTTTTCCGCTTAGTCTGTCATTCCCAACGTTTAGGGACGTTCAACAATAGGCGCGCAAGTGTTTATATAAGCGCGCAAGCTTTATATAGACGCGCAAGCGCTTAGTCATTAGGAGGCTTTAGTGCCAACCATTAATCAGCTAGTCCGTCAGGGGCGCGAGGTCGAGAAGATCAAGTCCAAGAGCCCTGCGATGGAAAACTCCCCGCAGCGCCGTGGCGTTTGCACCCGTGTTTACACCACGACCCCGAAAAAGCCGAACTCGGCACTTCGCAAGGTTGCCAAGGTTCGCCTGACCAACGGTTTCGAGGTTATCTCGTACATCGGTGGTGAGGGTCACAACCTGCAGGAACACTCGGTGGTGCTCGTGCGCGGTGGTCGTGTGAAGGATTTGCCCGGTGTGCGTTACCACATCGTGCGCGGTTCGCTTGACCTGCAAGGCGTCAAGGATCGCAAGCAGTCGCGCTCCAAGTACGGTGCCAAGCGCCCGAAAAAGGCCTGATCGTTCCGTATGCTGGCGAGCCGATGTGGTTCGCGCGCTCAGAAAAGCGTTGAATTTTCAGTTGTCGGTGTCTGGTGTCTGCCCTGGCTGGTGGTTCCGGACGAAGTGACCCGAACTCCGGAATTGTCCGGATGGGTCGAGTAAGTGGGGGTTTGATGACTCCCGCGGTGTTCGAAAGAGCGCCAACTGAAGCAATGAGGTGAAAAAATGCCACGTCGTCGTGAAGTCCCTAAACGTGAAATCCTGCCGGATCCCAAGTTCGGCAATGTCGAGTTGTCCAAATTCATGAACGTGATCATGGAAGGCGGCAAAAAAGCGGTTGCCGAGCGCATCATTTACGGTGCGCTCGAGCAGATCGAGAAGAAGAACCCGGGCAAGGATCCGGTTGAAGCCTTCACCATGGCCATCAATAACGTCAAGCCGATGGTTGAGGTCAAGTCCCGCCGGGTCGGTGGCGCGAACTACCAGGTGCCCGTCGAGGTGCGTCCGGTGCGCCGTCTGGCGCTGTCGATGCGCTGGATCAAGGAAGCTGCGCGCAAGCGTGGCGAGAAGTCCATGGCCATGCGTCTGGCCAATGAACTGATGGAAGCCACGGAAGGCCGTGGCGGTGCCATGAAGAAGCGTGACGAAGTGCACCGCATGGCCGAAGCCAACAAGGCGTTCTCTCACTTCCGTTTCTAAGCGGGGTTGCGGTCCGGGTATGCCCGGACTGCCGTCGGTCGGATGCAATGGTATTGATGGAGCCGAAGTCGGCCCCATCTTCCATTGCTGGTCCGACCTCCCAAAGTCTTGCCGTAGCTGCCCGGGACCGATTGGCAGCCTGCGCAAGGCGGCTTTTTGTATTTATCGGCCAATTAAGGATTCATCATGGCTCGCGTTACTCCCATCGAACGCTATCGCAACATTGGTATTTCGGCGCACATTGACGCCGGCAAGACCACCACGACAGAGCGTATTCTTTTTTACACCGGCGTGAACCACAAGATTGGTGAAGTCCATGATGGCGCGGCCACGATGGACTGGATGGAGCAGGAGCAGGAGCGTGGCATCACGATCACGTCCGCTGCCACCACCTGTTTCTGGCGCGGCATGGATGCGTCCTTGGATGAGCACCGCATCAACATCATTGATACCCCCGGCCACGTGGACTTCACGATTGAAGTCGAGCGCTCCATGCGCGTGCTTGACGGCGCGTGCATGGTTTATTGCGCCGTGGGTGGCGTGCAGCCCCAGTCCGAGACGGTCTGGCGCCAGGCGAACAAGTACAAGGTGCCGCGTCTGGCCTTCGTGAACAAGATGGACCGTACCGGTGCCAACTTCTTCAAGGTCCATGACCAGATGCGCCTGCGCCTGAAGGCCAACCCGATCCCGATGGTGATCCCAATCGGTGCCGAGGAAAACTTCAAGGGTGTCGTCGACCTGATCAAGATGCGCGCCATCTTCTGGGACGACGCTACCCAGGGCATGAAGTTCGAATACCGTGAAATTCCCGCGGAGCTGGTCGAGTTGGCCAAGCAGTGGCGCGAGAAGATGGTCGAGGCTGCAGCCGAAGCCTCTGAAGAGCTGATGAACAAGTACCTCGAAGAAGGTGACCTGACCGAGGACGAAATCAAGCTGGGCATCCGCACGCGTACGATTGCCAGCGAGATCCAGCCCATGTACTGCGGCTCGGCATTCAAGAACAAGGGTGTGCAGCGCATGCTGGACGCCATCATCGAGTTCATGCCGTCGCCCATCGATATTCCGCCGGTTGGTGGCACCGATGAAGACGAGGCGCCTGTCACCCGTCGGGCTGACGACAGTGAGAAATTCTCCGCGCTGGCGTTCAAGCTGATGACGGACCCGTTCGTCGGTCAGCTGACCTTTGTGCGCGTCTATTCCGGCGTGCTGCAAAAGGGCGACAGCGTTTACAACCCGATCCGCGGCAAGAAAGAGCGTATCGGCCGTATCGTGCAGATGCATGCAAACAACCGCGAAGAGGTCAGCGAGATCCGCGCCGGTGACATTGCTGCCTGCGTGGGCCTGAAGGATGTGACCACCGGCGAGACGCTGTGCGATCCCACGGCGATCGTGTTGCTCGAACGTATGGTGTTCCCGGAGCCGGTGATCACCCAGGCGGTGGAGCCCAAGACCAAGGCTGACCAGGAAAAAATGGGTATCGCCTTGCAGCGCCTGGCCCAGGAAGACCCGTCGTTCCGCGTCAAGACCGACGAAGAGTCGGGTCAGACCCTGATCGCCGGTATGGGTGAGTTGCACCTCGAGATCATTGTTGACCGCATGAAGCGCGAATTCGGCGTTGAAGCCAACGTGGGCAAGCCGCAGGTGGCTTACCGCGAGACCATTCGCAAGACGGTCGAGGACTCGGAAGGCAAGTTCGTGCGCCAGTCCGGCGGTAAGGGCCAGTACGGTCACGTAGTGCTCAAGATCGAGCCCAACGAAGCCGGCAAGGGTTTCGAGTTCGTTGACGCCATCAAGGGTGGCGTGGTCCCACGCGAGTACATCCCGGCAGTCGAGAAGGGTGTCATCGAGGCGCTTACGACCGGTGTGTTGGCAGGTTATCCGGTGGTGGACGTCAAGGTGACGCTGCATTTCGGTTCCTACCACGACGTTGACTCGAACGAGAATGCGTTCAAGATGGCCGCGATCTTCGGTTTCAAGGAAGGTTGCCGCAAGGCGAGCCCGGTGATTCTGGAGCCGATGATGGCCGTTGAGGTGGAAACGCCTGAAGACTATGCCGGCAACGTGATGGGTGACCTCGCGTCACGTCGCGGCATGGTGCAGGGCATGGACGACATGGTCGGTGGCGGCAAGGCAATCAAGGCCGAAGTTCCACTGTCCGAGATGTTCGGCTACTCCACGACACTGCGTTCGATGTCGCAAGGCCGTGCCACGTACACGATGGAATTCAAGCACTACGCGGAAGCCCCGCGCAATGTGTCCGAAGCCATCATGGCAGCACGCGCCAAATAAGCAGAAGTTCATCACGGCGAAGGGCGCTCCCATTGTGTGGTGGCCTTCGTTGTGACCCCTGTCTTCGATTCGTGTCCTCTGTTGCGTCAGTGAAAGCAGAGACCCAGACCGGATCGGAAACATTAAACCGTCATCACTGACATTGTTCTTTTGGAGAAATGAGAAATGGGAAAAGAGAAATTTGCGCGTACCAAGCCCCACGTGAACGTAGGCACGATTGGTCACGTGGACCATGGCAAGACCACCCTGACGGCTGCCATCACGACGATTCTGGCTGCCAAGTTCGGCGGTGAAGCCAAGGGCTACGACCAGATCGACGCAGCGCCTGAAGAGAAGGCGCGCGGCATCACGATCAACACCGCACACGTCGAGTACGAGACTGCCAACCGCCATTACGCGCACGTTGAGTGCCCCGGCCACGCTGACTATGTGAAGAACATGATTTCCGGCGCGGCCCAGATGGACGGCGCCATTTTGGTGTGTTCGGCCGCTGACGGCCCGATGCCCCAGACCCGTGAGCACATCCTGCTGGCGCGCCAGGTGGGTGTTCCTTACATCATCGTGTTCCTGAACAAGTGCGACATGGTTGACGACGCCGAGTTGCTCGAGTTGGTCGAAATGGAAGTGCGTGAGTTGCTCGACAAGTACGAGTTCCCGGGCGACGACACCCCGATCATCCACGGTTCAGCCAAGCTGGCCATGGAAGGCGACAAGGGCGAACTGGGCGAGCTGGCCATTTTGAAGCTGGCCGAAGCGCTGGACACCTACATCCCGACGCCAGAGCGTGCCATTGACGGCGCGTTCCTGATGCCGGTGGAAGACGTGTTCTCGATCTCGGGCCGCGGCACCGTGGTGACGGGTCGGATCGAGCGCGGTGTTGTCAAGGTTGGTGAAGAGATCGAGATCGTCGGTATCAGCGACACGGTCAAGACCACCTGCACGGGTGTCGAGATGTTCCGCAAG
>JBBQJP010000020.1:0-73982 GCA_038326025.1 Burkholderiales bacterium | reverse complement strand
CCTCGCCCCCATCCCCGTGCCAACGCCCCGACACATGATCTGAGTCCGGGCCCGAGGCAATTTCCATCGGTTCGAAGCGTTCGTCAGGCATCGTTTGCTCGTCATGAGCATGTAATCGGTCAAGAGACCAAAAGGAACCCGAGGCGCCGCAATTTGGCAGCGCAGCGCGGGTTCGATGCAGGAAACAGGAACGCTACCCATGAAACGGATGCTGATCAATGCCACCCAGGCGGAAGAACGCCGGCTGGCCATCGTCGACGGACAAAAACTCCTCGACTACGAAATCGAAATCGAAGGGCGCGAACAGCGCAAAGGAAATATCTACAAGGCAGTAGTGACACGCGTCGAGCCATCGCTCGAGGCCTGCTTTGTCGACTACGGCGAGGACCGCCACGGCTTTCTGCCGTTCAAGGAAATCTCACGCACGAATTTCGCCCCGGGTGTGCAAGCCAACCAGGCACGTATCCAGGACGCGATCCGCGAAGGCCAGGAACTGATCGTCCAGGTCGAAAAGGAAGAACGCGGCAACAAAGGCGCCGCGCTGACCACGTTCATCTCGCTGGCCGGTCGATATGTCGTGCTGATGCCCAACAACCCGCGCGGCGGTGGCGTGTCGCGCCGGATCGAAGGCGACGACCGTGCCGACCTGAAGGAAGCGCTCGACCAGCTCGAGTACCCCAACGGCATGAGCATCATTGCCCGTACCGCCGGTATCGGACGCAGTGCACCCGAGCTGCAGTGGGACTTGAACTACCTGCTCAAACTCTGGAACGCCGTCGACGGCGCGTCCAAAGGTGGCAAGGGCGCATTCCTGATCTATCAGGAATCTTCACTGGTGATTCGTGCGATCCGCGACTATTTCAACCATGACATCGGCGACATCCTGATCGACACCGATGACGTGTACGACCAGGCGCAGCAGTTCATGGCGCATGTGATGCCCGAACACGCGGCCCGCGTCAAACGTTACCGCGACGACGCCCCCCTGTTCTCGCGTTTTCAGATCGAGCACCAGATCGAATCGGCCTATGCCCGCATGGTGCAACTGCCCAGCGGCGGCGCCATCGTCATCGACCACACCGAGGCGCTGGTCTCGGTCGACGTCAACTCGGCGCGCGCCATTCGTGGCGGCGACATCGAGGAAACCGCGACCCGCACCAACCTGGAAGCCGCCGATGAAGTCGCGCGCCAGATGCGTCTGCGCGACCTCGGTGGCCTGATCGTCATCGACTTCATCGACATGGAAGAGAGCCGCAACCGGCGCGATGTCGAAAACCGCCTGCGAGACGCCTTGCGCCAGGACCGTGCACGTGTGCAATTCGGATCGATCAGCAAGTTCGGTTTGATGGAAATGAGCCGCCAGCGCCTGCGCCCGGCGCTGAGCGAAGGCGCCTCCATTCCGTGTCCACGATGCGGCGGTTCCGGCCACATCCGCGACACCGAGAGCTCGGCGTTGCAGATTCTGCGCATCATTCAGGAAGAGTCGCTCAAGGACAACACGGCCTCGGTGCTGTGCCAGGTTCCGGTCGACGTCGCCTCGTTCCTGCTCAACGAAAAGCGCACCGAGATCACCAAGATCGAGCTCAAGCAGCGTATCAACGTGTTGATGGTTCCCAACAAGACCCTGGAGACCCCCAACTACAAGCTGACGCGCCTCAAGCATGACGACCCGCGACTGGACAACATCGAAGCCACTTACAAGCTGGCCGATGAAGTCGAAGACCCAACCGCTGTGACGCGCCGGGCCCAGGAGCCAACCAACCGCCAGACCCCGGTGATCAAAGGTGTGCTGCCGGACGCGCCCGCGCCCGTGGCACCACCGAAGCCGGAACCCGTCAAGCAGCCCGTTGCGGCAGCACCCGTCGCCGCACCCGTGGCGGCGTCGGCACCGGCCGAAAAAGGCTTCCTCGGCTGGGTCAAGAGCCTGTTCGCAGCGCCAGAAGCTGCGCCGGCCGCGCCGGCACCTGCGCAGACTCCGGTGAACAAGGAAGCCGGTCGCGGTGATGGCCGTGGCGGTCGGGATGGTCGTCGCGCCGAAGGTCGTGATGGCAACCGTACCGAAGGTCGCGGTGAAGGCCGAGGCGAAGGCCGTTCACGCGGTGGTCGTGGTGGTCGCGGTGGCCGAGGTGGTGAGCGCGGTGAGCGCGCCGGCCAAGGTGCACGCGAACGCAGCGAGACCAGCAACGCCAACGTCAACGCCGACACAGCAGCGCAGCAAGATGCGCAACGCCAGGGTGGTGCTGACGACAACATGCGCAATGAAGCGCGCGCCGAGCGTCCATCCCGCGGTGAGCGTGGTGGCCGCGGCGGGCGTGGCGGAGATCGCAACCGCGATGCCGAACGCAGCAATGGCGCTGATCGCCCGCCGATGGACGCTTCGGCCGACAACGCTGGCGCACCGGCGCAGGCTGACGGCGCAGACGGACAAGGCACACGCGAAAACCGTGAAGGTCGTGAAGGTCGCGAGAGCCGCGAAGGCCGCGGTGAAGGCCGCGGTGAGCGCCAACGCGAACGCCGGCCACGTCCGGATCGCCAGGCAGCAACTGCCGACGCGACAACCGATGGCAATACCGTCGACCAGGCGAATGGCGACGCAGGCAACCAGCCGGTGGCAGCACCAGCCGAAAGCCAGGTACAAGCCGCCCACAGTGGTGACATGACCGCGACGACCGATAATGCCGAGCCACGCGAGAAACGTTCACGCGACCGATATGGCCGCGACCGCTCACGCGGCGAGCGCAATGACCGCGGCCAGGGTGAACACCAGCAGGACCGGGACCGTGCGGAGCCACCGGCGCAACCCGCGCTGGACGGATTCACGGCGCCAGCGCCCACGCCAGCCCTGGAGGCGACTTCGGTGCCCGCCGCAGAGTCGAAACCGGCTCCTGTTCAGGCGCCCCGAGCGCCGGTAGCAGCGGCCACACCTGCGACGGGTCTTCCGAAGGTGCAGTCGTTTGACTTGCCGATCGACGAACTGGCGCAGATAGCAGAGCAATCCGGACTGAACTGGGTCAACTCCGACGCCGAGAAGATCAGGATTGCCCAGGCCGCGATTGCCGCGCAACCCGATCCCATCCATGTACCGCGTGAAATCCCGGTGCCGGTGGTGTCCGACGAAGGTCCGCTGGTGCTGGTTGAAACCAAACGCGACCTGCGCAATCTGAACCTGCCGTTCGAACAGTCGGCAAGCTGAGATCGCCACGAAGGCGGCACCCGTTGATCGGGGCGCTGCCAACAATAAAGGGTCCGTGCGTAATCACGGACCCTTTATTATTTGGATCCTGGGCCGGCCAGGGCCAGGCCCCGGTGATGACGCGCCCTGACAGGAAGGTTTGTGCGTCGGCGCCCAAGCGGAATGCCTCTACCATGGTGGTTCATGTATCCACTCCAGACGCGAACGGAATCCAACTGACTGATATCTCCATTGACTGGCCGGCGGGCCCTGGCGAGATGGCCGCGCGGGTGCGCGGCAAGGACTGGTCGCAATCACCGCTCGGCGCGATTGCACAATGGCCGGCGAGTTTGCGGATCGCCGTCGGCTCGGTGCTGGATTCGCCACTGCCGACCATCGTGTTGTGGGGGCCGCAGCTGATCCAGGTCTATAACGACGCCTGTCAACCGATCCTGGGGGAACGCCACCCTGCCGCGCTGGGACAGCCGACCCGCGCGTGCTGGCCGGAGGTGTGGGCCTTCAATGAACCGATCTACCGGCGAGTCCAGGACGGCGGCGAACGGGTCCACTTCGAAGATCAGGAATTCGCCATAGAGCCGTCCGGCGTGCCGCAGGCCAGGTTCTTCACCATCACCTACACCCCGGCCCGCGACGAATCGGGACAGATCCTGGGCGTGACGGTGATCGCGATGGAAACGACCCAGCGGGTGCGGGTAGAGCGGGAACGCGGCGACGCGCGCCTGGAACAGAGCCGGCTGAACGCGCAATTGGTCGGCAACGTGCATCGGCTGCAGCAACTGGATCGGCGCCACGCGTTCCTGCGGACCCTCGCCGACGGCCTGCGCACGCTCAGCGCGCCCGACGCCGCGATCGACCTGGCCTGTGCCCTGCTTGGCCGCCATCTGGACGTATCCCGGGTGATGCACGCCGAGGTCAACGAGTCAGCAGGGACCTACACCATCCGGCGCGGCTGGACCGCCCAAGGCATGACCCGCATTTCCGGCGAGGCGGGCAAGTTCAATGACTTCGGGCCGGAGATCATCAACTCGCTTCGGGCCGGCCAGGCAATAGTGGTCGACAACATCGCGACAGACCCGAGGACCGCGGCCTTTGCCGGTGCCTATGAAGCGATCGATGTGCGGGCCAATCTGGTCCTTCCGCTGATCAAGTCCGGGCAGATGATCGCCATCCTTTCATTGCACAACGCGCAGGCCAGGCACTGGACGGCCGAGGAAGTCGCGTTGTCAGCCGAGGTGGCCGAACGCACCTGGGCCACGGCCGTGGCCGCCCGGGCCCAGGCCGACCTTCGCGCCGAACGCGACCAGAGCCAGCACATCTTCGACAGCATGACCGAGGGCATGGCCATACTGGACAGGAACTGGATCGTGACGAGAATGAATGCCGAAGGACTGCGGCTCGGTCATCGCACCGGTTCTGACGTGATCGGACGCAGCCACTGGGACACCTGGCCGGAATCATTGGGCACCGAACTCGATCGGTTCTACCGCAAGGTTATGCAAACGGGGATCGCGGGGGCCATCGAGTACCGGCATGCGTTTTCCAGCATTGCGTTCACCTGGTTCGAGGTCCGGGCCTATCCCACGCTCGAAGGCGGCCTGGCCATTCTCTACCGCGACATCGGTGAACGCAGGCGGGTCCATGAGAAGCTGCAGGCATCCGACCGGCGCAAGGATGAATTCCTCGCCATGCTGGCGCACGAGCTGCGTAACCCGCTGGCCGCCATCAGTGCTGCGGCGCAACTGCTCAGGGTCGGCACGGTCGACGAGGCCCGGGTCCGGCGCGCCAGCGACATCATCAATCGCCAAGTGAGCCACCTGACCAACCTGGTGGACGACCTGCTGGACGTGTCGCGCGTCAGCCGGGGCCAGGTCGAACTGGAAATGGCACCGCTGGAGATGCGCGACGTGGTGGTCGATGCGGTCGAACAGGCCAACCCACTCATCCAGCAGCGCGGTCACCACCTGGTGCTGCACCTTGCGCCAGGTGCGGCGCGGGTGTCGGGCGACGCCAAGCGTCTGGTTCAGGTCGTTGCCAACCTGCTGGGCAATGCCGCCAAGTACACGCCCGCAGGGGGCAACATCCGGCTGGCCATGCATTTGGAGCACAAGCAAGTCGTGCTGACGGTAGAAGACGACGGCATCGGCCTGACGGCGGACCTGATCCCGCACATTTTCGAGCTGTTTGTCCAGTCAGAGCGCAGCTCCGACCGCTCCGCCGGCGGCCTGGGCCTGGGGCTGGCGCTGGTCAAGAGCCTGGTGGAGCTGCATGGCGGCAAGGCCAGCGGCGCCAGCGCAGGCTTGGGGCAAGGCAGTGTCTTTACCGTTACATTGCCGCTGCTGGAAACCGACGAGACAGAGTCCGAAGTCGTGCCGGCCGTTCGCCAGCCGGTGGCTGTGGTGAAGCCGCTGCTGATCATGATCGTCGACGACAACGTCGATGCGGCGCTCACGATGGGGATGTTTCTCGAGGAACTGGGCCATCGGGTCATCGTGGAGCACGGCTCGCGCGTCGCGCTCGAGCGTGCGCGCACCGAGAAGCCCGACGTCTGCCTGCTGGACATCGGCCTGCCGGATATCGACGGCAACGAGCTGGCGCGGCAGCTTCGCGCCCACAGCGAAACCGCTGACGCAATCCTGATCGCCGTGACCGGCTACGGACAGGAGCAGGACCGCAAGAATTCGCTGGCGGCCGGCTTCGACGACCACATGGTCAAGCCGCTGGACTTCGATCGACTCGAATCGATGCTGATCGCGATCGTTCAGCGCTGAAGCGGCGGGCGAACCGCAGGATCAGCTTTGCGCCGCCCGCTTCCACGCATCAGTGGCCGCCTGTTCGTCACCCTGTTCCAGCGCTAGCTCTGCCAACAGGCGCCAGGCATCGCGGCGCAGGCTGACGTCCTGCAGGCGCACCAGCGATTGCTGCAGCAACTGGTGCGCCTTGCCCCAAAGCTGCAGACGCATGCAGGTCACGCCGGCCAGGTATTGCAGCACCGGGTCACCGGGATGGCTGAGCTGGGCGCTCTCAATCCGGGTCAACCATTCGCCCTCGAGCGTCTCGGCATTGGCGGCAAAACCGGTCTCCAGCACGCGAACCACATCAATGCATTGACTGAGTGCCAGCGCTGATGGTTGCTCCAGCATCTGCTCCCATACCGGCAACAGCCATTCGCGGCTGAGCGCCGCGTCGCCCTGCAAGGTCAGAAGGCGCATCGCAGCGGCCAGCGCGACGTCGGGAATGACCCGTTCGTTCGGATCCAGCCGGGCCCACACCTGCATCAGCTGCGCCGGGTCGTAGGCCGATGCGATCAGCTCGGAGGCAAGGCCGCGTATCACGCCATGGGCCGCGACCTGCGACAAGGCATGGTGTTTGGCCAGCAGGCGTGCCGTCTCCAGTGCCATCACGGTGCGTCCCGCCATACGCGCGGCCTTGAGCCGCATGCGCAGCGCCAGCACGCGCCGCCCGGCACCTTGTGCGACCTCGTCAAGCAACTGCAACGCCGCCGCCGCGTCCCGGTCGTCCAGCGCCCATCGCGCGCCGCGCAGACGCGCGCCTTCACCCGGCTCGGGCGATACGACGCGCGACGCATGCTCCAGCGCCGCGCGGTAATGCACTTCGCGCGCGCCGCGATCCTGCAGCGCATGGGCAGACTCGGCCGCCAGCAGATGCGCGGTGGAAAGCAACTGGTCGGAATAACTGAGCTTGTCGTCGCTGGCCGCCAGGTTGCGCACCTGATCGAGCACCGACTCGGCGGCCTTCTTGGCGCGCACGAAGCGACCGGCCACCAGTTGCGAATAGGCATCGAGCAAGGACAACTGCATGCTGCGTTCACGCTGGCGCTGGCGCCACATCCGTGCCTCGCGCGGAATGGCGAACAAGGCAGACAGGGTGCGCAGCGCCAGATGCAGGGTCAGGAATGCACCCAGCAACACCACCACCACCAGATTGAGCGACAGGTCAATCCGGTAAGGCGGCCAGAACACCGTGACCGAACCGGGGTTGCTGCCGGCAAACAGGGCGGCGGCCACGGCAAGGCCAAACAGGGCGAGAAGCCAGAGCGATACGCGCATGTCGATCCGACCTCAACGACCGGCAGCAGCCGTGGTCAACGCTGCGAGCGTATCGTCGACACGCGGCAGTTCCAGGTTCTTCATCTGCCCCTGCACCTGTTGCAGCAAACCGGCGGCGGCCTGGGTCTTGCGCGACGTCGGGTCGAAATAGCGGAACAGGGTCGTCGATGCCGAGGCCATGTCCGCACGTGCCGACTCGAGCTGGCGCGCGAGCAGACCCAGGCGGGCGTTGAGCAGCTTGAGCTTGAAGTTCTCGCGCACGAAGTAGGACTGCTCCGGTGACAGCAATGCGGCCTCGGGTTGTTCGATCCGGCTCACACGCAGCAACTTGCTGGCCTCCTCGCCGACCACCGTCAACACGCGTTGCCACCATTCGGGCGCATCCGGCGCATCCGGGCGCTTGAGCGAGCCGCTGGCACTGACCGACGCCACGGCGTTGGCGAGCGGCAAATCGTCGGCCAAACGCAGCAATTCGTCGATACGCGCCAGCAAACTCGGTGTGTCGGTGTAAGACGACGCGGTGATGCGGCTGATATCACGCGCCAGCGCCCTTTGCAGTTGGGCCAGCCCCGGCTGCGCTGCGCGTGCAATGCGCTGGTCAGCCGAACGCAATGCCGCCACCAGCGGCTCGACGCTGCCGGTCAACTGGGCCTGCTGTTGGGCCAGGCGCACCGCCGATTCGATGTCGACCACCAGATTCTCGTCACGCGAACGTGAAATGCTCTGAATCAGCCCCTCGAGCTGGTTGCGCTGAACCGCCACCTCGCTCAGCCGGACCTCGGCCACCGCCAGGCGTGCCGCGGTTTCGCGCGACAGGTCCTGCGCCGCCTTGGCACTGGCCCGTGCCTCTGCCGCATGCATTGCCGACTCGCCACTTTGACGCGCCAACTGCTCCTGGGTGGCGGACAAGCGCTGCCAGACCATGACGGATCCGGCCATGGCCGCGGCGGCAATCACCAGCGCCAGCAACGCCAACGGGGAATATTTGAATGAGGGCAAGGCATCGACTGGCGGCGACGCAGGCGCAGCCTCGGCCGAAGCCGGCGCAGCGGGTGTGGCCGGCGTCGCGGATGCCGGATCAACACCTGTCTCGGTGGCTGTCGGGTTGTTGGCGTCCTGGTTCATCCCAGGGATTTTATCGACGCCACCACATCGGCAAGCGCCGGGCGTGTCTCCCTTACAACACCGAAGCCCGCCGCACCGGCTGCCGCGGCGATCCGGGGGTGGGTCACCAGGGCTTGCGCAGGGCCCCAGTTCTGCTCGGGCAATGCTGCAACCAAGTTCTCGATGGCCTGGGAACTGGTGAACAACCACCAGGCCGGCGCAACCCCGAGCGCCGTCAGCACGGCTTTGCGCAACACCGCCGTGGGCGGCGCGCAGCGCCGGTAGACCGCGACGAATTGGACCCGCACACCGTGTGTCATCAGTTGCCGGGCCAGCCAATCGCGCCCTTGACCACCTTCCGGCGGCGGCGTTGCTGCGAGCGCGCCGCCATCGGCCACGGGCAAACCATCAACTTGTGCGCCGCGCACCACCAGCACCTGCTGGCCAGAACGGACCGTGGGGCCCACCTGCTGCCACAGCGATTCCGAATCGAACTGCCCGCTGAGTGGGTCGGGTGCATCGATATCGCCTGGCGCAACACCCGCCGCAACCAGTGCAGCCGCTGTTCCGGGGCCAGGCGCCCACGCCCGTACCACCCCGCGCTCCGGCCAGCGCCCGCCATTGCGCGATGGATCGGCAAAAAAATGGGTCACCGCGGCCGCGCTGACAAACATCACGGCATCGAATTGGCCGATGGCCTGCCATGCCGCACGCACGGCACGATCGTCAGCAACGGGTCGGATTTCGATCAAGGGAAGGCAAACCGCGTCGATCTGCTCGCGGACCAGGGCCTGCACCCATCGCGCGGCCTCTGCCTGCGGTCGTGTCACTAGCACGCGCATGGCGACGGCGCTGCCGGGGCTCAGGCCACAGGCAGCGCCGCGCGGGCACCGCCGTCGCGCAGCTGTTGCGCGACCCGTTCGCCCAACTGTTCGGCCTGCGCCAATGTCGTCACAGGATTCTGACCCATGACCCGGACCAGTGCAGGGGCAGTTGCACCGTCCGCTGGCGGCTGCGCATCACCCCAGGCGGCTTGCAGCTGCAGCTGGCCCGCCTGCCACACCGCGTGGGCGGCCAATGGCATCGAGCAACTGCCGCCCATGGCCCGGCTGACCGCCCGCTCGGCCGCCACCACGTGCCAGGTCGGCATATGCGACAACGGCGCCAACGCTTCGACCAGATCTTGCCGCCTCGACTGGATCTCGATACCCAAAGCCCCCTGCCCGGCCGCTGGAAGCATTTCCTCTATCGAGAAAACATGCCGGATCCGTGCTGCCAGGTCCAGCCGTTTGAGACCGGCGGCCGCCAGAATGATGGCGTCGTAGCCGCCGTCGTCGAGTTTGCGCAGCCGCGTGTCCAGATTACCGCGCAAGGGTTCGATCCGGACATCGTGGCGTCCTGACCGGTCGAGCATGTCGCGCAGCAACACCATGCGCCGCAGGCTCGATGTGCCGACCACCGCGTTTTGCGGCAATGCAGACGGGTTCGCGCATGACGCGCTGACCCAGGCATCGCGCGGGTCTTCGCGCTCCAGCACGCAGGCCAGGACAAAACCATCCGGAAGTTGCATCGGCACATCCTTGAGCGAATGCACCGCCAGATCGGCCCGGCCATCTTCCAGCGACGTTTCCAACTCCTTGACGAACAGACCCTTGCCACCGACCTTGCTCAAGGTGCGGTCCAGAATCTGGTCGCCGCGTGTCGTCATGCCCAGCAATTGAACGCGATGGCCCCGGGCCTCGAGCAGTTGCTGCACATGGCGGGCCTGCCACATAGCCAGCCGGCTTTCACGGGTGGCAATCACAAGACAGGGGCGAGCGGACAGGGTCAAAGTCGTAACCGGTTGGTAATCACATGGGGCGCCGCGATGCTAGCATGGGCCAACTGCGCCCGCCCCCTATCCATGCCCTTTCATGACCAGTAAGACACCGACCGAAACAACCCGCCGCACGCGCGAAAACGAACGCCCACTGGTCGAGGACATCCGCTTGCTCGGACGCATTCTGGGCGATGTGATCCGCGACCAGGATGGAGAGGCTGCTTTCGAGGTCATCGAGCAGATCCGCAAGTTGTCCGTGGCGTTTCGCCGCCATGCCGACCAGGACGCCGACCGCTCGCTCAAGAAGTTGCTGGTCGGACTCAGTGGCGACCAGACGGTCAGCGTGATCCGCGCATTCACCTATTTCAGCCATCTGGTCAATCTGGCCGAAGACCGCCACCACATCCGCCGGCGGGCCTTTCACGAGCGTGCCGGCAACACCCAGGAGGGCAGCATCGATGTGGCCTTGTCGCGCTTGCGCTGGGCCGGTGTGGTTCCGTCGACCATCGTCAAGACGCTGGCCGGCAGTTTTGTGTCCCCCGTGTTGACAGCCCACCCGACCGAGGTGCAGCGCAAGAGCATTCTGGACGCCGAGCGTGGCATTGCACAGTTGCTCACCGCCCGTGATGCCATACGCCTGCAGGCGCTGGCCGGGCAGACCGGCAAGGACGCATTCACGCCGCGTGAGCTGGCGCGCAACGAGGCGCTGATCCGGGCCCGGGTCACGCAGCTTTGGCAGACCCGGTTGCTGCGTTTCACCAAGCTCACCGTGGCCGACGAGATCGAGAACGCGCTGAGCTACTACGAAGCCACATTCCTGCGCGAGATTCCCCGGCTTTATGCCGACCTGGAACGCGAACTGGGCCAGCGCAACATCCACAGTTTTCTGCGCATGGGCCAGTGGATCGGCGGTGACCGCGACGGCAATCCGAACGTCAGCGCGCAAACCCTGGCGTATGCGCTCAAGCGCCAGGCCGATGTGGCATTGCGCCACTACCTGACCGAAGTGCACCTGCTGGGCGGCGAGCTGTCGATCTCGGCCATCCTGGCGACCTGTTCGCCGCAGATGAAGGCACTGGCGGCGAGTTCGCCCGACACCAACGAACATCGTCAGGACGAGCCTTACCGACTCGCGCTGACCGGCATTTATGCGCGGTTGGCCGCCACGCTCAAGGATCTGACCGGCGGCGAAGCAGCGCGCCATGCGGTGGCACCGCAGAACCCGTATGCGGATGCGCAGGCGTTCAACGCCGATCTGCGCACGATCGAGACCTCGCTGATGGAAAACCACAGCGGCGCGCTGGCGAGCAACCGGCTGCAGCCACTGATCCGCGCGGTTGATGTGTTCGGATTTCATCTGGCCACCGTCGATCTGCGCCAGAGCTCGGACAAACACGAGGAGGTCGTGGCCGAGTTGCTGTCCGTGGCACGCATTACACCCGCTTATTCCAAGCTCGACGAAGCAGCCAAGCAGCAGGTGCTGATGACACTGCTCAAGGACGCCCGGCCACTGCGGGTGTTCAACCATGGCTATTCGACGCTGGTCCAAGACGAGCTCGCCATCTTTGACTGCGCGCGTGACATGCTGGCGCGATTCGGCCGCCAGTCGCTGCGCCACTACATCATCAGCCACACCGAGACCGTCAGCGACCTTCTTGAGGTATTGCTGCTGCAAAAAGAAACCGGCCTGATGCACGACACGCTGGACCGCGAACCGCGCACCGACCTGATCGTCGTACCGTTGTTCGAGACCATCGAAGACCTGCGCAACGCGTCCGGCATCATGCGTGACTTTTACGGGCTGCCGGCGATCCAGGACATGGTGCGGCGCAGCGGCGCCGAGCAGGACATCATGCTGGGCTACTCCGACAGCAACAAGGACGGCGGCATCTTCACCAGCAACTGGGAGTTGTATCTGGCCGAAGTCGCGCTGGTCGCTTTGTTCGACGAACTGGCCGACACACGGCCCGGCCAGGCACCGATCCGGCTGCGCATGTTCCATGGCCGTGGCGGCACGGTCGGACGGGGCGGTGGGCCAAGCTACCAGGCGATTCTGGCCCAGCCACCGGGAACCGTGCGCGGCCAGATCCGCCTGACCGAACAAGGTGAAGTCATCGGCAGCAAGTACGCCAACCCGGATATCGGGCGGCGCAACCTGGAAACCCTGGTTGCGGCAACCCTTGAAGCCACCCTGATGCCGCCGGCCAAGCCGGTCCCCAAGGTATTCATCGAAACCGCCACGGCCTTGTCCAAAGCCAGCATGGCGGCATATCGCAAGCTGGTTTACCAGACGCCCGGTTTCACCGAGTATTTTTTCGGTGCCACGCCGATACGCGAGATCGCCGAACTCAACATCGGCTCACGCCCGGCCTCGCGCAAACCGTCCCAGGCGATCGAAGACCTGCGCGCCATCCCCTGGGGTTTCAGCTGGGGCCAGTGCCGGCTGACACTGCCAGGCTGGTACGGTTTCGGCTCGGCCATCAGCGAATTCCTCCAGACGCCAGGCGAGGACTCGCGCAAGGAACGCATGGCCACGCTGCAGAAAATGGAGCGCCAGTGGCCGTTCTTCCGGGCATTGCTGTCCAACATGGATATGGTGATGGCCAAGAGCGACCTGGCCCTGGCATCGCGTTACGCGGAACTGGTGCGCAACACACGGCTGCGCAAGAAAATCCTGGCGATGATCGAGGCCGAATGGCACCTGACATCCACCGCGCTGGCGCAAATCACCGGCGACAAGCACCGGCTGGCCAACAATGCGGCCTTGCAGCGCTCCATCCGCCACCGCTTTCCGTACATCGATCCGCTGCACCATCTGCAGATCGAACTGATCCGGCGCCACCGCGCAGGGCAGATCGATGACCGCCTGCGGCGCGGCATCCATATCTCGATCAACGGTATCGCAGCGGGCTTGCGCAATACCGGCTGAACCTCCGGTCGAGGCCCGTGCGGCATTTGCGCCTCAGCTCAAACGCCGACCGGCCTCGAATTCCTGTCGGCTCGTATCCAGGCGATCACACCAGTCGCGGGCGTAGCTTGCGTAGTCGACATCCACCGTCGAGACCTGTTGCGACACCAGCGCCCACAAGGTCTCACGCAATGCTGACGCGCAACGCATCGCGAGGAAAGCACGCATACACGCCGCATCGGGCGCTCGCCCAAAGTAGGCGTGCAACAACGCCTGGTCCTGCGCCGCGTCGAAGGCGTTGTTGCCCGACAGATTGGCCAGGTCGAACAACGGGCTGTTGAAACCGGCGTAGTCCCAGTCGATCAGCCACAGGCGCTGTCCGTCGTCGATCCAGTTGGCCGCCAGCAGGTCGTTGTGCCCGAACACGATATCGACCGGTCCCACAGCCTGCTCCAGCACCGGCGCCAGCGCGGCAAACCCGGCCAGCCGATGGTGCAGTTCGCCTTTGCTGCCATCGTGCAGTCGCGCCAGGTAATTGCGGATCACCTGGAACACCCAGAACATCAGCACCGGCCCGGTCAAATGGCGGGCAATCTCGCGATGGCAACGCTGCAGCAGCGGCACCAGTGCCGCCAGTTGACCGTCCACGCGCAGATCCTGCGCCAACAAGGTCCGACCGTCGATGAAGCGGCTGACCAACACACCCGGTGCGGCGTAGACAACCTCGGGCGAGATACCTGCGGCATGGGCCGCCCTGGCCGCCGCCAGTTCATGCCAGCGCAGCACACCATGCTCGGGAATGTCCTGACCCAGTCGCACCACGTAAGAGCCTGATCGGTCGTCGATCCGGTAATTGCGATTGGTCATGCCGCCACGGAGCTCCGCCACGTGTGAAACGCCGGTGAAGCAGGGCAAGGCCCGGATTTGTGTGTCCAGCGTCTCGTTCATCGGGTCCGAGTGGATTGCCAGGCGCGTCAGTCCGCCGTATTGAGCAGTTCGCGCACCGCCGCCAACTGCCGGCGCGAGACGGCCAGCATTTCGTCGACGCCGAGCAGCCGCACGCCCCAGCCTTCGCCCTCCTCCTCGTCGAAATGTTTTTCCAACGCACGCACCCGGCGCCGGGCGACCAGCGCGTTGCGATGCACACGCAGGAAGTAGGCGCCATGGCGCTCTTCCAGTTCGCTCAGAGAGCCGTCCAGGATCAGGTTGCGGTCGGCGGTGCGCACCGTGACGTACTTGAGTTCGGCCTTGAGATAAACCACCTCTGAAAGCGGCAATCGCTCGGTGCGCCCGCGATCCTGAATCGTCAGCGACGGGACCGCTGTATCGGGCAACAAGGCGCGGGTCGCTGCAACGCGACGCTCGACCTTCTGCAGCGCCAGAATCAGGCGGGACAAGCGCACAGGTTTGGTCACATAGTCGACCGCCTCCAGGTCGAACGCCCGCACTGCATGGCCCGCATGCGCGGTGACAAACACCACCGCAGGCGCATGGGGCCGGCAGGCAATCTGCTGTGCCAGTGCCAGACCATCGGTGCCCGGCATGTGAATATCCAGCAGCACCACATCGAATGGCTGCTGCGCCAGCAAGGCCAGCGCCTGCGCTGCATGCGCCGCCTCCCCCTCGACCGCGATCTTGGGCGACACACAATCTTGCAGCAGGCTGCGCATGCGGCTGCGTGCCAGCGCCTCATCGTCGACGATCAAGGCTTTCAGCGTCACAACGGCACCTCCATGCGCACATGGAACACGCCATCGACCAATCCGCTGCGAAAGCGCCCTTGCACATCATGCAGCAAGCGCAACCGGGCGCGCACATTGTCAAGTGCCAGCCCGTGGCCGCGCAGACCCGCTCCCGCCGGAACGGTGTTGGTGACCTTGATCACGACGACGCTACCGCGGCGTTGGCTCGATATGTGCACGGTAGCGCCGGTATCGCTGGGCTCCACGCCATGGTGCACCGCGTTTTCAACCAGGGGTTGGAGCAACAGCGGTGGCAACATCGCGCGATCGGCCTCAGGATCGAGGTCCCACTCCAGGCGCAGCCGGTCACCAAAACGCACCTGCTCGATGGCCAGGTAACGCCGCGCCAGTTCGATTTCGTCGGCCAGCGTCACCGATTCGCCCTGGTCCACCAGCGCATGTCGGAACAGGTCGCTGAGATCCTCCAGCATGGCCTCGGCCTTGGCGGGCTCGGCACGTACCAGCGCAATGGCACTGTTGAGCGTATTGAATAGAAAATGCGGGCGGATACGCGACTGCAATTCGGACAGGCGCGCTGTAGTGGCAGCCGGTGTGCGAGCCTGTGCACGTAGCACCAGCGCGGCCACCAGTGCCGCGGCCAACGCGGCGCCGGTGACACCACTTGCCAGCCACGGACCGTTTTCAAGCACCCCCGCGAGCAACAGCATGGCACAACCTGCCACGCCGGCGAAAGCGCCCAGCGACACGCCCGCTGCGTACTGCCAGGGCGTCGGCAGCCGGGACAGCAAGATTTTGCTGCCGCAGGCCACCACCATCCAGACCAGAATTCCCGGCAAGGCCGCGCCGGTCAGGATCGACAGGCGCAGCACCCAGTCCAGCACCGAGGACGTACCGTACAAGGCACCGACGGCCATCACCATCTCGACAAACAACACCGCGCGCAGCAACACACCGAGTTGGCAGGCGTCGAATATCAGCGCCCGTGGCGACTGCGCGGTATCGCGCATGGCCTCGAGTTCGTGAAAGGTCGATAAAATCTGGCTGTCTTTCATCATTGTTCGGGTTGTAACCCCGATTATTGGTGATCTTGCTCCCTTCGGACCAGATCCTGGCCCGACCAACTTTCCCCATCCATGTCCCAGAACCAACTCGACAACAAATCGGCCGCGTGGTCAGCGCTGTTCTCCGAGCCCATGAGCGACCTCGTCAAGCGCTACACCTCCAGCGTGTTTTTCGACAAACGCCTGTGGCGGGTAGACATCGCCGGCTCGCTGGCCCATGCCGAGATGTTGTGCCATCAGGGCATCATCAGCCAGCAGGACCACGATGCCATCGTCGCGGGTTTGCAAAGCATCACGGCAGAAATCGAGGCCGGTACTTTTGAATGGAAGCTCGACCTTGAGGACGTGCACCTGAACATCGAGGCGCGATTGACGCAACTCGCGGGAGATGCCGGCAAACGCCTGCACACCGGTCGTTCACGCAATGACCAGGTCGCCACCGACGTGCGGCTGTGGCTGCGTGACGAGATCGACGTCATCTCCGACCTGCTGCGCCAGCTGCAGGTGGCCCTGGTCGATCTGGCGGAGAAGAACACCGATGTGATCCTGCCCGGCTTCACGCATCTGCAGGTAGCCCAGCCGGTGGCTTTTGGCCACCACATGCTGGCCTATGTCGAGATGTTCTCGCGCGATTTTGAGCGCATGGCCGACGTGCGCCGACGTGTCAACCGCCTGCCGCTGGGCGCCGCTGCACTCGCCGGCACCAGCTACCCACTCGACCGCGAACGGGTAGCGGCCACGCTGGGCATGGACAGCGTGTGCCAGAACAGCCTGGACGCCGTCAGCGACCGCGACTTCGCCATCGAGTTCGCTGCAGCGGCCAGCCTGTGCATGGTGCACTTCAGCCGGTTGAGCGAAGAACTGGTGTTGTGGATGAGCCAGAGTTTCGGCTTCATCGACATTGCCGACCGTTTCTGCACCGGCAGCTCGATCATGCCGCAGAAGAAAAACCCGGACGTACCCGAACTCGCCCGCGGAAAAACCGGCCGTGTGGTCGGCCACCTGATGGGCCTGATCACCTTGATGAAAGGCCAGCCCCTGGCCTACAACAAGGACAACCAGGAAGACAAGGAACCGCTGTTCGACAGCGTTGACACGCTCAAGGACACGCTGCGCATCTTTGCCGAGATGGTGCAGGGCATCACGGTGCGCCCTGAAGCGATGGAACGCGCGGCCAGCCGCGGTTACGCCACTGCGACCGATCTGGCCGACTACCTGACACGCAAAGGCCTGCCGTTCCGCGACGCCCATGAAACCGTGGCCCATGCCGTCAAGAGCGCGATTGATCAGGGTGTCGACCTGGCCGAGTTGCCTTTACAGGTGCTGCAGGGTTTCAATTCCCGCATCGAACAGGATGTTTATGAGGTGCTGAGCCTGCGCGGTTCACTGCAAGCCCGTAACATCCTGGGCGGCACGGCGCCACAGCAGGTGCGCGCGCAGATTGCGCGGCACCGCCAACGGCTGGCCTGACCCACCCGATTCGACAACCTCCCCTTTTCTAGAAAGCTCGCCGAACATGAACCGCTCCCGTTTCCTTCTACCGGTTTTGCTGGCTGTGACCCTGGCTCTGGGCGCCTGCTCCAAAACCGAAGAAACCAGCTCCAGCGCCACCAACAAGCCAGCTGGCGCCGCCGACCAGGGCAAACGTGCACCGACGGTCGAGATCGTGGCCAGCGAAGGCAAGGGATTCACCGTGGGTTCGATGATGAGCACCACGACCGTCTATGTGTTCTTCGACCCCCAGTGCCCCCATTGCGGCCACCTGTGGAATGCGGCTGAGCCGTTGCAGAAGAAAGCCAAATTCGTCTGGATGCCGGTCGGACTCATCAACCCCACCAGTTCGGCCCAGGGTGCGACGCTGCTGTCGGCGGCCGATCCGGCGCAGGCCATGACCGAACATGAAAAATCGCTGCTGGCAGGCAGTGGCGGCATCGGCAGCGGCTCCAACGTGACCGACGAAGCCAAACAGGCCGTCGAATCCAATACCAAGCTGTTCAACAACCTCGGCCTCGAAGGTGTGCCGTTCACCGTCGTCAAGAATGCCCGCACCGGCCAGCTGGTCACGCGCGGCGGATCGATGGAAACGCCGGCACTGGCCCAGTTGATTGGCGTCGACGCACCCTGATCGCACCGCGCCGGCGCATCCACAGTGGCGCTTCCCGGTGACAGGGCGTGGGGACTTGAGCGCCGTAACTTAAGCGCACGCTAAGGGTCCGCACCGACAATCGACCTGTCGATGGACGACGACAGAAGAGGACTACCGGATGCGCTTGTTACTGGTCGAAGACGACACCATGATCGGCGAGGCGGTGCTCGACGTGCTGCGTGCCGAGCATTTCGCCGTCGACTGGGTGCGTGATGGCACCATGGCCGACACTGCGCTGCAAAGCGAGTCCTATGACCTGGTGTTGCTCGACCTCGGTCTGCCCCGTATGGACGGCATCGAGGTATTGCGCAGATTGCGCGCCCGCAGAAGTGCCACGCCGGTGCTCATCGTCACCGCGCGTGACGCGGTGCAGGACCGCATTGCCGGACTGGACGCCGGCGCCGACGACTATGTGCTCAAGCCCTACGACCTGGACGAATTGCTGGCGCGTATCCGCGCATTGATCCGGCGCAGCCTGGGCCAGGCCGACTCGGTGCGCGAATTGCACGGCCTGCGCCTGAACCCGATCACCCGCGAAGCCGTGCGCCTGGCGCATGACGGTCAGGGCGACGAATCCATTACGCTGTCAGCCCGCGAATGGGCAGTACTGGAGGTGCTGATGGCACGTCCCGGTGCGGTGTATTCCCGCAGCCAGCTGGAGGACAAGTTGTACGGCTGGAAAGACGAGGTCAGCAGCAACGCCGTCGAGGTGTTCATCCACGGCCTGCGCAAGAAGCTGGGCAGCACCGTGATCGAGACGGTGCGCGGTCTGGGTTACATGATTCCCGCGCCATGACCCCCGCCAAACCCGCATCTGGCCATTCGTTGCGCCGGCGCCTGCTGGTGTCGGTGATGGCAGCGATCCTGATCGGTGCGCTGTTCCAGGGGGTGTCTGCCTACCGCAGCGCGCTGGCGCAGGCCGACACCTTGTTCGACTACCACCTGCAGCAGATGGCCAACAGCCTGCTCGGCGGGCCGGCACTGCCACCCCTGCGCCTGGACGAACCGCGCCAGGGAAGCACAGGATACGTGATCCAGATCTGGTCGGCGGACGGTACCCATGTGTTCCAGTCCAGCCACGTGGTGCTGCCACCACGCGCAGTGCTGGGATTCGACGATGTAACCCAGAATGGCACCCGCTACCGGGTGTTTTCGGTGCAGACGCCGGTGCAGACCATCCAGATCGCGCAGAACATGGATGACCGTCAGGCGCGTGCCCGCAACCTCGCGGCGCATGCCGTATTGCCGATGGCGCTGATTGCGCCGTTGCTGATGCTGGTGTTGTGGTGGATCATCAATCGCTCGATGGCGCCGCTTGAGCGCACCCGTCAGCAGGTGGCCGCACGGGCAGCCGATGACCTTACGGCCTTGCCGGAGGGCGGACTACCCGACGAAGTCCTGCCCCTGGTGCAGGAGATCAACCTGCTGTTCGGCCGCCTGCACGAAAGCTTCGACGCGCAGCGCGCCTTCGTTGCCAATGCCGCGCACGAGTTGCGATCGCCACTGACCGCACTCAAGATTCAGGCGCAGTCGTTGGCACGCAGCAATGATCCGCAAGCGCAGCAACTGGCCGTGACGAGATTGAATCAGGGCGTGGACCGCGCCATCGCGCTGATGCAGCAACTGCTGGTGCTGGCGCGACAGGAATCCAACGAAACCGATCACGGATACCTGCAACGAATCAACCTGTTGGACTTGTCCGTCCAGGTGGTGGACGAGGCCTTGCCACAGGCGCAAGCCAAGGGCATCACGCTCAGCTTTGAAGGCCCCCAACCCTGGCTTGGCCAGGCCCCCCGAGGGGGTGCGAGGCAACTTGGGAACGGCCCGGCGTTTCCTCATGACGGACAGACACCGGTCTGGATCGACGGCCATGCCGACAACCTGGCCATCCTGCTGCGCAACCTGGTCGAGAACGCGGTCAAGTACACCCCGCAAGACGGCAGTGTCGTCGTTTGCGTGTCGGAGCAGGACGGCTGCGCAAGCGTTTCAGTCGAAGATTCCGGGCCCGGTATCGCCCACAACGAGCGTGAACACATGTTCGAACGCTTCGTGCGCGGCGCCGCGCAGCAGACCAGCGGAAGTGGCCTGGGGCTGTCCATCGCCAGAGCCATCGCCCTGCGCCATGGCGCCAGCCTGACATTGGATGAATCCCATCGGCTGGGTGGACTCCGCGCCGAAGTAGCATTCAAAACACCACGATCAAAATAGCAGTTTTCAAGCGTCAGGCCCTGCAACGGCTGCGCGCATGACTCTCGCCTCTGGCGCTGGCAAAAGCGCCAGCGCTGAGCCGCCCTGACGCCAGACGCTACCCGAGCGTCGCCTTAAGCGCGCGCTAAGGCTGGCCATGCATATTCTGGGTATCGCAACTTCATTCCCCAGGAGCCACCATGAAACATTTGTCCCTCAAATCCTCGCGCCTGGTACTCGCCTTGGTCGCAGCCGGCGTCATCGGCGGCGCCGGTGTCACAGTCGCTCAGAACATCCATACCGCAAACGCCTCAACGCCGATTGCGCAAGTCATTGCGTCAGCCGCGAACAGCGTACCGATGGCCTTGCCGGACTTCTCCAGCATCACGGCACAAAATGGTCCGGCGGTCGTGAATATCAGCGTCATCGGCAGCGCAAAAGCGTCCGACAATGATGCGATGTCCGATGGCGTGCCCAACGGCAGCGACCCGTTCCAGCAGTTCTTCCGCCGCTTTCAGCAGGGCCAAGGCCAGCAGCAGATGCCGCGCGAGACACCCACGCGTGGGCAGGGCTCCGGATTCATCGTCAGCGCGGACGGCATCATTCTGACCAATGCCCACGTGGTACGCGATGCCAGCGATGTCACGGTGAAACTGACCGACCGGCGCGAGTTTTCGGCCAAGGTGCTCGGATCCGACCCCCGGACCGACATAGCGGTGCTCAAGATCGATGCCAAAGACCTGCCCATCGTGGCGACCGGCAACATCAAGGACCTGCGTGTCGGCGAATGGGTGCTGGCCATTGGCTCGCCATTCGGTTTTGAGAACACGGTGACGGCGGGAGTCGTCAGCGCCAAGGGCCGCTCGCTGCCCGATGACAGTGCCGTGCCATTCATCCAGACCGACGTGGCGGTGAACCCCGGCAACTCCGGCGGCCCCCTGTTCAACACCCGCGGCCAGGTGATCGGTGTGAACTCCCAGATCTACAGCCGTACTGGCGGCTACCAGGGCCTGTCATTCGCGATCCCGATCGACATCGTGCTCAAGGTCAAGGATCAGATCGTCGCCACCGGCAAGGTCGAACATGCACGCTTGGGCGTGACGATCCAGGAAGTGAACCAGGCGCTGGCCGACTCGTTCAAGCTCGACAGACCCGAAGGCGCACTGGTGTCGTCGGTGGAAAAAGGCGGCCCCGCCGACAAGGCCGGACTGCAGACCGGCGACGTCATCCGCAAGGTCGACGGCCGCGTGATTGAATCCTCCGGCGACCTGCCAGCCATCGTGGCCATGGCAACACCGGGCGACAAGATGGCGCTCGAGATATGGCGCAAGGGCGAGGCGCAACAGATCGACGCACGCCTGGGCAATGCCAAGGATTCGGCGCAGCAGGTCGCCAAATCGGATTCGCATGCCAACCAGGGCCGACTGGGCCTGGCGCTTCGGCCGCTGCAACCCAACGAGCGCGCAGCTACCGGTGTCGACAGCGGCCTGGTGGTCGAGGCGGTCGCCGGCGCCGCCGAACGCGCCGGCATCGCGCCCGGTGACGTGGTGCTGGCGGTCAACGGCACCGCGGTCAAGGACGTGGCTCAAGTGCGCGCGATTGTCGAAAAGTCCGCCAAATCGGTGGCATTGCTGATCGAGCGCGCTGGCGACAAGATCTTCGTGCCGATCAAACTCGGCTGATCGCGGCAACTACTGCCCCATCGTGCACAGCAGCGGCGTAGTGCCGCAGCCCGCCTCGATTGGCATGGGCAAACCACCAGGCCCGGCGGGTCGCTCCAGGCGATCCGCCGGGCCTTGGTACATGCGGCTGCAAGAAATTTCAACCCGCCCGGGCGAGTTTCAATCGACCGGCGAACAGGTGCCGCTAACATGTCTCCCGTTCCAAGGAGACTTCCGTGCCCATCATCACCACCATCGAAGACCTGCGCGTGCTGGCGCAAAAACGCGTGCCGCGCATGTTCTACGACTATGCCGATTCCGGCTCGTGGACCGAGGGCACCTATCGCGCCAACTCCGACGATTTCCACAAGATCAAGCTGCGCCAGCGCGTGGCGGTCAACATGGAGAACCGCACGACCGCCATCCGGATGGTGGGCTGCGTTGCCAAGATGCCGGTGGCGATCGCCCCTGTGGGTCTGACCGGCATGCAACACGCCGACGGCGAGATTCACGCCGCGCGCGCGGCCGAGAAATTCGGCATCCCGTTCACCTTGTCGACGATGAGCATCTGCTCGATCGAGGACATCGCCGAAAACACCAGCACGCCGTTCTGGTTCCAGTTGTACATGATGCGCGACCGCGAAGCCATGGGGCGGATGATCGACCGCTGCAAGGCCGCGCGTTGCAGCGCGCTGGTGCTGACGCTGGACCTGCAGGTCATCGGCCAACGCCACAAGGACCTGAAGAACAAGCTGCGCGCCTCGGTGATTCCGTCGCTCGGTAACGCCATCGACATTGCCTTCAAGCCACGCTGGTGGCTGGGCATGATGCAGACCCGGCGCCATACCTTCCGCAACCTGGTGGGCCACGTCAAAGGAGTCTCCGACATGGCATCACTGGCATCCTGGACCAACGAGCAGTTCGACCCGCGTCTGTCGTGGGCCGATATCGCCTGGGTCAAGGAGCGCTGGGGCGGCAAACTCATACTCAAGGGCATCATGGACGTCGAAGATGCGAAGTTGGCGGTGCAGGCCGGCGCCGACGCCATCATCGTCAGCAACCATGGCGGCCGCCAGCTCGACGGCGCGCCTTCAAGCATCGAGGCACTGGCACCGATCGTG
This sequence comes from Burkholderiales bacterium, assembly GCA_038326025.1. Lineage (GTDB taxonomy): Bacteria > Pseudomonadota > Gammaproteobacteria > Burkholderiales > Burkholderiaceae_C > CAISIP01. The sequence goes on along the minus strand of JBBQJP010000020.1, from coordinate 51,012 downwards.
GCGGCTGTGGGCGATCAGACCGAGGTCTGGATGGACGGTGGCATCCGCAGCGGGCAGGACGTGCTCAAGGCCTGGGCGTTGGGCGCGCGCGGCACCATGATCGGCCGCGCCATGGTGTATGGTCTGGGCGCCATGGGCGAAGCCGGCGTCACGAAGGCGTTGGAGATCATCCACAAGGAACTCGATGTGACCATGGCCTTTTGTGGCCACACCGATATCCAGACCGTGGATCGCAGCATTCTGCTGCCGGGCACGATTCCGGCACCGCTCTGAGGCCACGGCGCGGGCATGGCCGCCACCGACTTCGTCAGTTGGGCATGGATCCCGATCGTGGTCTGGGCGGCGTTCGCCCAGACCATTCGCAATGCCGCGCAACGCAGCCTGGTCAACGACATGGGTACGCTGGGAGCCACCCTGGTGCGTTTCCTGTACGGGCTGCCATTTGCCGGACTCTGGTTGTGGCTGGTTCTGACGTTCATTGCGCCACAGGCGCAGTTGCCCACTGTGCAGGTGCCCTACCTGCTCTGGCTGGCGCTCGGCGCTTTGTGCCAGTTGGCCGCCACGGCCTGCCTGCTGGTGGCGATGAAGCAGCGCAACTTCATTGTTGGCGTGGCCTTCTCAAAAACCGAGGTGTTGCAGGTCGGCATATTTGCCACGCTGATCCTGCATGAGATTCCAACCTGGATGTCCGGCCTGGCCATGGTGCTGGCCACGGGTGGCGTGATCCTGTTGTCGTTGCCACGCCGCCTCGACGGCAAGGTATTGCTAGGCAGCCGCAATGCGGCCTGGTTCGGGCTGGCCTCGGGCACCTTGTTCGCCTTGTCTGGGGTCGGTTACCGGGGCGCGGCACTTGAATTGGCCGGCCATTCACCCTGGATGATCGGCGGCTTCAATGTCCTGCTGGCGCAACTGATGCAAAGTGTGTTGCTCGGCGCCTGGCTGGCATGGCGCCAGCCCGAGGTACTGGCCACGATTGCCAAAGCCTGGAAACTGTCCATCGTCGCCGGCATGATGGGCGCAATGGCATCGATCGGTTGGTTGACCGCGTTTGCTTTGCAATCCGTCGTCGAGGTGCGCACCGTGGGCCTGGTTGAGGTCCTGTTCAGCTACCTGGTCTCGCGCCGCCTTTTCCGCGAAAAAATCAGTCGCAACGAGTTGCTCGGCCTGCTGCTGGTAGGCGCCGGCGTACTGGTCGTGTCGGCGCAATTCTGAGTACACACCCCGATAACCGACGGCGCTTCAAGCCGGCATCTTCCGTCCATCCCACAGTAGGAGATATCCATGGCCAAAATTCATAGCGTCGAGGCACGCCGATTCCAGATCCCCCTGAGTGAAGTGCTCAGCGACGCCAAACATGGCGACCATACCCATTTCGAGCTGATCACGGCCACCATACGCCTGGACGACGGCAGCGAAGGCACGGGCTATACCTACACCGGCGGCAAGGGCGGGCGGGCCATTCGCACCATGATCGAATACGACCTGACGCCTATGTTGCTCGGACGCGATGCGACGGACATCGATGCGCTGTATGACGCGATGTTGTGGCATGTGCACTATGTGGGGCGCGGCGGCATCGCCGCCTTCGCCATCTCGGCGGTGGATATCGCCTTGTGGGACCTGCGCGGCAAACGTCTGGAGCAGCCGCTGTGGAAGATGGCCGGCGGCGCGAGCGACCGCTGTAACGCCTACTGTGGCGGCATCGACCTGAACTTCCCGCTTCCCAAACTGCTGGACAACATTCGCGGCTACCTGGCGCGCGGCTTCAACGCTGTGAAGATCAAGGTCGGCCAACCCGACTTGGCCGATGACGTCGCGCGGGTGCGCGCAGTGCGCGAACTGATAGGCCCGGACCGCGCGCTGATGGTCGACGCCAACTATGCCTTGTCAGTGCCCCAGGCGATAGAGGCGGCCAAGGCCTTCACGCCCTACAACCTGGTCTGGTTCGAGGAGCCGACGATTCCGGACGACTACACCGGTTACGCCACCATCACCGAGGCCACCGGTATGCCGCTGGCCATGGGCGAGAACCTGCATACCGAACATGAGTTCGAGCTCGCGTTCACACATTCGCGCCTGGCCTTTATCCAGCCCGACGCCTCCAATTGCGGCGGTGTCACCGGCTGGTTGCGGGTGGCCCAGCGCGCGCGCGAGGTCGGCCTGCCCGTGTGCAGCCACGGCATGCAGGAGCTGCATGTCAGCCTGGCCGCGAGCCAGCCCCACGCCGGCTGGATCGAGGTGCACTCGTTCCCGATCGACACTTACACGACCCGTCCGCTGGTGGTGGAGAACCACCAGGCCGTGGCGCCAGACACCCCCGGCACCGGCGTGACATTTGAATGGGAGCACCTGCGCGCAGACCATCAGGGGACGTGAGCCTTTCAGCCGTGCTTGACACCAAACAGGTTCAGGCCAATCACACCACCGACGATCATGGTGAGGCAGATGATCTTTGCCAGTCCGACGCTCTCGCTGAAAAACAGGATGCCGATCACCGCAATTGCCGCCGTGCCCACGCCCGACCAGATGGCATAGGCCACACCGACCTCGATGCGTTTCAAGGCCAGCGTCAGCAGCAGGATGGACCCCAGGTAAAAGACGAATAAAAGAACCGAAAACAGCGGCCGGGTAAAGCCCTGCGACAGTTTCATCGATGTGGTACCGGCAATCTCGAGCGCGATTGCCCCTGCCAGCAAGAACCAGTGGTACACGGAAACTCCTAAATATGATTGCAAAACATCAGGATCCACTCGGGGGATCATCTGACGGCGCCAGTCCGTTTGAAGACGCTACGACAACGCCTGGCTCAGGATGTCGGGGGTAGCAGCTGCGCAATCCGTCGCTGCAACGCTGGCAGGGTTTCCTGCATGAACCAGGGGTTGCGCCGCAACCACATGTTGTTGCGCGGACTCGGGTGCGGCAGCGGCAATATCCGGGGCCAGGTGGCGCGCCATGCCGCCACCGCGTCAGTGACCGACCGGGTCGGACCTGCCAGGTGATAAGCCTGTGCATACCGCCCTATCACCAGCGTCAACTCCAGCGCCGGCAATTGTGCCAGAAGCTGTTCGCGCCAATGGGCCGCACATTCGGGGCGCGGCGGCAGGTCGCCCGCGTTGCCCGTGCCCGGATAACACAGGCCCATCGGAACAATGGCCACCGATGCCGGGTCGTAGAACTGCTGTGGCGTGACACCCATCCACTCCCGCAAACGATCGCCGCTGGCATCGGAAAACGCCATGCCGCCGGCATGTGCCTTGCGTCCTGGCGCCTGACCCGCGATGAGCACACGCGCCCGCGGATCGAGTTGCAATAGCGGCCGGGGTCCCAGTGGCAGGTCAGAAACACAGATTTGGCAGGCGCGCACGTCGCGCATCAGCTGCACGAATGGCGTGCGCGGCGCCGAATCGGTCATGAAACGCGGCTGGGCGCGCGACAGCGCAACGTCAGATGGTCTGCAGACACAAGGCGCTGACGTACTCCGGCGTGACACGCCGGCTCAGCTTTTGTTTGCGCCCTTCGAAATCATCGAACAGCGCCTGGTGCTGGCGCAGCGACGCATCGCCATCACGCGTGTAGTACGCGTCGACCCATTCAAGCAGATGGTCGAAGTGTTTATCCTGCTCCTGCGGCGAGCGGAATTTATGCGGCTCCCAGGGCCGGCTATGGCAGTTGGCATGGCAGGCCTGTACCCCGGGCTCGAGGAACAGCAGCAGATCGGCTTCTTCCAGCGTGGCGCGGATCAGCCCGGCGTAACAGCCCTCCACCACCCAGCGCGGCGTGGTGGCGCAATATTCGCGAACCTGGGCCAGCGCCACGCGGGGTTCACGCGCCACCGCGATCTTGCCGGGCTCCCATGCCACGGTATCCAGGTCGAGCAAGCCCAGATCATGCCCGCGGGCCAATTGGCCCGCCAGCGTGGACTTGCCGGATCCGGAATTGCCAACAATCGCGATACGCATGGGTGTGAGGGTGCCTCGTCGTGAAATGGCGCAGGGAAAAATTCCAGCGCAACCCCGCCATTGTCCCAGAGACACGCCGACGAACGGCGCGGGCCGGTCCCATGTGTTGCACGCATCCGACGAATCGGCCATTACAGGCTGACCCTGGCCGGGCCGGGGACCGGTTAAACGCGCTGAGTGTCTGCTTTTCCGAGCCGCTACGCCGCGGTGCCTGGCCCGCCATCCGCATCTGCGACCCGGGCAAAGCGGGGCACAAGCACACCGTCGATTTCGACCGTTCCCTCGAACATGACACGCGGACGCACCCACAAACCGTGCGCACCGTACAAGGCCCGGTACAACACCATTTCCTCAAGCGACTCGCTGTGCCGCACCACGTCCAGTACCTCGTAATCGCCGCCCTTGTAGTGGCGATACAGACCGGTCGCAATCGGCGGTCCCATCGGTGGCAGGTCTTTGTCGCTGGCGCTGTCAATGGGGGCTTGCTGCACGGGGTTCAAGGTGCTCATGGTCCGGGTATTCCTTTAGTGAAGTGGGGTGTGTCAGCGCTCGTCGAGCCGATCGCGCTGGGCCAGAAGCGGAAACAGGCGGATCCACGCCAATGCCACCAGGATGGTCCCGACACCACCGAGCACAACCGAACCGACGGGCCCCAGCAACGCGGCCGTGGCACCCGATTCGAACTCACCGAGCTGGTTGCTGGCGCCGATGAAGACCGAGTTGATGGCGCTGACCCGACCACGCATGCCGTCGGGTGTATCGAGTTGCACCAGGGTCTGGCGCACCACCACGCTGACGGTGTCGGCTCCGCCTGATATGGCCAGCGCCAGCATCGACAACCAGAATTCGGTGGACAGACCGAATGCCAGCATACACACGCCGAACAACGCGACCGACAGCAGCAGCGTACGGCCGACCCGCCGGCGCAGCGGCCAGCGCGTCAACCAGGCCGACATCACCAGCGAACCGACCGCCGGCGCGCCTCGCAGCAAACCCAGGCCCCAGGGCCCCACCATCAGGATGTCCTTGGCAAACATCGGCAACAAGGCCACAGCACCACCGAGCAGCACGGCAAACAGATCCAGCGATACCGCGCCCAGCAAAACCTTGCGCTGCCAGACAAATGCCAGACCGGCAAACATGGTCTGCAAGGACACCGGCTCGATGGTTCTTACCGTAGGCGGGTAACGCAGCAAAAACACCAGCACGCAACCGACGGCAAACGCCACCACGCACGCCGCATACACCGCCTGCGCACCTGCGACAAACAACACACCACCGAGCGCCGGGCCCCCGATGACGGCCGCCTGGGTGCCGGCAGAACTGAAGGCCAAGCCGCGCGACAGCAGGTGCGACGGCAACAGGTTGGGTGTCAGCGACTGCATCGCCGGCATCTGGAAGGCACGCGCCAGCCCAAGCGCCACCGATACGGACAGCAGCAGGCCGCGAGAGACCCAGGCGGCATCGGCACCGAAACCCACGGTCGACGCCACCAGCAAGGCCGCCACCAGCGCCTGCGCCACCATGCAGGTCGCCACGATGCGCCCCCGGTGATAACGGTCCGCCACATGACCTGCCACCAGTGTGAAGAGCAAGGCGGGAACGAACTGGTACAGGCCGACCAGGCCCAGATCCCATGCGCTGCCGGTCAGGTCGTACATCTGCCAGCCAATGGCCACCATCAGCATCTGGTTGCCCGTGGTTCCGAACAACCGGGCGACCCAGAAGCGCATGAAGTCGCGGTGGCGAGTCAGATCGGAGAATCGGTGCGCGTTCATGAGCGCGCAAGCATAGCAGCGCAAACCACCCCGACGGATCGTGCGCGTTCACCAGAGCCGGTACAGGCGCCCGTCATTCAGTCGGTAGCCTTGCTGTGCCATCGCGCGGGCTTCGGCCTCGTCATGGGTCACGAGTACGGCAGCGATACCGGATGCGGCAATGCGCTGGCTGAATTCGGCGCGCAAACTGGCGCGCAACTGCGCATCGAGCGCCGAGAACGGTTCATCGAGCAGCAGTAGCCGGGGCGCAGTAATCAACGCGCGCGCCAGCGCCACACGCTGCTGCTCGCCGCCTGACAACTTCCAGACCTTCTGGCGCGCATGGCCCAACATGCCAAAAACCTCCAGCATGGCCTGCGCCTGTGCCCGCGCACCCGAGCGGCCCAGCCCCTGTTCGACCAGACCGAAGGCCACGTTGTCCAGCACGTTGAGATGCGGAAACAACGCGAAATCCTGGAACATCAGCGCAAAACGGCGCCGCTCCGTTGGCACGCCGGCCAGGTCAACGCCGTCAAAGATCACCTGGCCGGAGTCCTGGCGCTCCAGCCCGGCAATGATCTTGAGCAAGGTACTCTTGCCGCTGCCAGACGGGCCGAGCACTGCCACCGTGTTGCCGGCACCGACCGACAGGTCGAGTCCATCGGCCAGTACCCAGTGGCCACCGGCATCGTCATCAAAGGTCTTGCGAATCGCGCGCAGTTCAAGCATGGGCCGCTCCCGCCACCATTCTGGTGCGCCCGGCATCACGCACACCGGGACGGTCGATCAACAAAAAAGCCAGCAAGGCCAGCAACATCAGCACCGCGGCCAGCACCAGGGCTTCGTCGCGGTTGCCGGCGCCGGGTCGACCCAGGCGTTCGTATATCAAGGTCGTCAATGTGGTCCATTCCGGACGGGACAGGAACAAGGTCACCGCGAACTCTCCCAGCGCCGTGGCCGCGGCAAAGGCCATGCCCCGGCGCAGCGACGGCAAAATCAATGGCAGCGTCACGCGCCAGAACAGCCGCCAGGGTGTGGCGCCCAGGGTACGCGCCGCCTGCGCCAGGTGTTGCGGCAGATTGTCGAGCGCCGCCCCCAGCGACTGGGCCACGAACGGATAGGCCAGCAAGGCATAGGCTGCAACCAGAATCCACAAACTGGCGGTCCAACCTGGATACAGCAGCAGCAGGCCGAATGCCACCGCCACCGGCGACACGACAAAAGGCAGGAAGGCGGCCGCACGCAATACCACCGAACGACGCGCGGCCAACGCATGGCACACACCCAGCAATACGGCCAGCACCAACGCAGCCGCGGTGAAGCGCAGCGTATTGCCGATCGCCTGCAGACTGTCGCTCTCGAGCACCATTGCCCAGGCGGCGGAGCCCGCCCCCGCCGCACGCAACACGATGGCCATCAGCGGCGCGGCGCAAAACACGGTGAGCACCAGCATGGCACCGAGCACGGCGCCCCATTGCCGCACCGTTGCCGGTCGGCGCAGTGCAATCGCGTCGGGGCGCCCTGGCACGGCCAGGTGCTGCTCGATCCAGGCGTAGGCCAGCGCCACCAGGCCGGTCAGCAGCGCCATGCACACGGCCAGTACCCCGGCCTGTGCCAACTGCAACTCATGGGCAACCAGCGTGTAGATCTCGACTTCTGCCGTGGCGTAACGCTGGCCACCGAGCACCAGCGCGAGACCGAAACCTGACAGGCAATACAGGAACACCAGGCACAGGGCCGACGCCAGCCACGGCACGATGGCCGGCCACTCGACGCGCCAGAACACGCGCCAGGGTGATGCGCCCAACGTGCGCGCTGCGGCCACACGCGCGGCACTGACATGACCGAGCGCGTCAACGCCGGCGCGTACCACCAGGCACAGGTTGAAGAACAGATTGCCATACAGCAACAACCAGGGCGTGTCCTGCAGATCGATGCCAAACCAGCCCGACATAAAACCCTGCGGTCCCCACAAGGCCAGCACGCCCATGGCCGCCACCAGGGTCGGCACGACAAACGGCAGCATCAAAAGACGCAGCACCAGCGAGCGCCCGGGAAACCGGAACCGCGCCAGCACCCAGGACACCGGCAGGGCCAGCAACAGTGCCGCAATACATGTCACGGCAGCCTGCAAAAACGACCACAAAATGCGCCAGCGCAGGTAGTCGTCGCGCCACAGATCCGCCACCAGCGCGACCGTGGCGCTGACGGTACCGGAGAAGGCCTCGGCTGCGATGCGCAGCAGCGGCGCCAGCATGACCACGGACAGAAACAGCAACGGCAGCGCGCCAAGCCAGAGCGACGGTGCGACCCGGATCTGTTTCATCGCGCGCACCGAAGGTCGGTCGATCTCTTCTCGCGAATCGACGACGTCTTATTTCAGCACGACCCGCGTCCAGCGGCTGACCCAGTCGGGCGCCTTCTGTGCGATCTGTTCCTGTGACGGATTGTCAAATGCAGTCGGCTCCGGCGCGTGGCGCAGCACCTCGGGGCGCGGCGTACGCGGCTCGGCGGCATACATCCACATGGTGGTCTGCAGTGCTTCCTGCACCGCCGGCGAACGCATGAACTCGATGAATTGGCCGGCTGCCTCCAATTGCTGCCCACCCTTGACCAGGGCCACACCTTCAACCTGGCGGAACACGCCACCTTTGAGGAACAGGCTGGCCGTCGGCGGCTCGCTGATCTTTTCCTTGCTGTAGAACACCTCGGCCGCAGGACTGCTGGCGTAACTGACCACAATCGGGCGACTGCCACCGTTGCGTGTGAACTCGGTGTAGTAGGCCTCGCTCCAGCCCTTGGCGACCTTCATGCCGTTGGCACGCATGCGTCCCCACCAGTCGTAGGCGGCCTCCTCGCCCAAACCGGCGATGGTGGCCAACATGAATGCATAACCCGGGCTCGAGGTCGCCGGGTTCTGCACCACCAGCAGGTTGCGGTAGGCCGGCTGCGCCAGGTCTTCCAGCGTGCGGGGCAAGGCCAGACCACTCTTGGCAAACCAGGCCTTGTCGTAATTCAGGTTCACAAAACCATAGTCCACTGCAACCACCGGACCGTCCAGCGGCACGGCGCTGATGCGCTGGCTTGCGGCGCCGGAATAGGCTTGCAGCACATTCGCAGCCTGGGCCTTGACGATCAGTGCGTTGTCGATGCCGAACACCACATCGGCGATGGGTTGGGCGTGGGTGAGAATGAGCTTGTTGAGCATCTCGCCGGCGTCGCCGCCCTTGATGATGCTGAGCTTGACACCCGATTGCGCTTCGAACTGCGCCAGCATCGGCTTGGGCAGCGAGAAGGAGCCGTGCACCAGCACGCGCAGTTCCTGCGCCGAGGCCGCATGCCCCGCGAACAGGCCGGTTGCCGCAATAACCCACGCGCCAAAAGAAAAAGTCCGTCGCAACATCGTGTCCATCCTTTCAATGCGCCAACCTCGGGCGCCTGAAAAAACAGATCACGGACTGCGCCGGACCCATCTCATCACGCTCCCTACGCTGGCATTACCCAGATCAGGTGAGTGGGGTATTTCTCAGTCATCCCAGCTCTCAAGCTGCGACGACACCCCCGGTGATGGACGGATTGTAGGCCAATGGCCCGAGCGCCAGGACTTATTCGATCGTCAGGCGCTGCGATCCCGCACCCGTTTTCTTGGGCAGGGTCAGCGACAACACGCCGTTGTCGTATTTGGCCTTGGCCTGCGCCTGGTCAATGTCCTGCGGCAACTGGAAGCTGCGCGCAACCGCACCGTAATAACGCTCGGTACGCAGCACCTTCTCGCCCTCGTTCTGGCTATCCTGTTGCCTGACCTCGGCACGCAGCGTCACCACGTTGCCTTCGATCGATACATGGATGTCGTCCTTGGACACACCGGGCACTTCCGCCTGAACGGTGTAGGCCTTGTCGGACTCCTTGAGGTCGATCTTGATCTGGGACGGGGTCGGCAGGTTGTCTCCGTGCAGCGGCCGCACATAGAAGCCGGGCGCCACGTCGCGGAAGAAATCGTCGAACAAACTGCCATGCGTCATCAGGGAATTCATGGTGTCTCTCCTTGCATATTTGTCATTGGCGGCACCACGGCGGGCCGTCTGTTTCCCAGTTGAAGAGATTAGCCCGGATTTCAAGACCCAGGCGCGATGACAGCGACGGGCTTTGATAAAGATCAAACCTGCACGGTCACGGCGCCTTGCCCGCAAACATCTGCTCAAGGACCCGGACCGCGCGCAGCGCGGCCGGGCGTCACGGGCGCAGCTTGCCTGTCCCGACAGGTCGATATATCACGCAACCGCTCCGACCAGATGGCTGAATCTTGCCAGGTCGACATTGCCGCCGCTGACGATGACCCCGACCCGTTTGCCGGCCAGTGGCAAGCCGCCGAAAGTGGCCGCAGCCGCGCCCAGGCAACCGGTGGGTTCGACGATGATCTTCATGCGCTCGGCGAAGAAACGCATGCTCTCGACCAGTTGCGCATCACTCACGGTCATGATGTCATCGACATCACGGCGCATGATGGCAAAGGTGAGTTTGCCCACCGATTGCGTTTGCGCGCCGTCGGCAATTGTGCGCGGTGTGTCGATACGCACGATGGTGCCGCTGCGCATCGACTGCTGCGCGTCGTTGCCCGCCTCGGGTTCGACACCGATCACCTTGCAGGCCGGCGCCAGCGCACGCGCGGCCAGGGCACTGCCGCTGATCAGGCCGCCACCACCGACACAGACGAACAGGTAGTCCAGCGCGCCGACCTCCTCGATCAGTTCCTTGGTGGCGGTACCCTGACCGGCAATCACGTCGGCATGATCGAACGGCGGAATCAGTGTCATGCCGCGCTCGCGCGCCAGATCGGCCGCGAGCTGCTCGCGGTCCTGCGTAAAACGGTCGAACAACACCACTTCGGCGCCATAACCACGGGTGGCGGCAATCTTCGCCTGGGGCGCGTCGGTCGGCATCAGGATCACGGCCTTGATACCTTGCAGCCGCGCCGACAGCGCAATCGCCTGCGCATGGTTTCCGCTGGAAAACGCCAGTGCCCCGGCCTTGCGCTGGTTCGCATTGAAACGCGCGAGTGCATTGAAGGCACCGCGGAACTTGAATGCCCCCATGCGCTGAAAGTTCTCGCACTTGAAGAACAGCTGCGCACCCAGGCGCTCGTCGAGTGTGCGCGAGCGCAGCACCGGGGTCTTGTGGGCATGGCCTTCGATTCGGCCAGCGGCGGCAACAACGTCGTCGTAGGTTGGCAGGTTTGTCATGGGGTCAGGTGTCTTTCGTCAATGTGGCAATGGGCCGACTCTGGTGCGCGGCATTCAGGGCAGAACCTGGCGCATCCTTCACCGCAGCCCATCTCTGTTCAGGTGCTCAATATACTGGCTTGTGATCGAACTGTTGAAGACATTCTCCTGGCAGGAATTGCGCCACCACCCCTGGCGCAATGCGGCCGCTGTTGCCGCGGTCATGCTTGGCGTGGCGCTGGCCTTGTCGGTGTCGCTGATCAACCAGTCGGCGCTGCAGGAATTCGCACAGGCTGTGCGCTCGGTCAACGGCCAGGCAGATCTTGAAGTGCGTGCCGCCACGGCGCACTTCGACGAGGACATCTACAGCCTGGTCGCCAACGATGCACAGGTGCGGACCGCGTCACCGGTACTTGAATCGCGGGTGCTGGTGCCGCGTGACAGCACCGAACGTCCGATGTCGCTGCGCATCGTCGGCGTGGATGCCCTGCTGATCGTACGTGTGGCGCCGGGTCTGGCGCCGTTGCCCGGTGCCGACGCGCCGCGTCTGGCGATGTTCGATCCGTACACGGTGTTTCTGAATCCCTCTGCATGGCGCGAACTGGGGCTCTCCCCCACCGCGGGTACGTCATTGACGGTGCACGCCGGCGCGGGCACGCACCGGTTGCAGGTCAGCGGCAGCGTGGGCGCCAGCGGCGCGGCGCTCGCTGTGATGGATATCGGCGCCGCACAGGACCTGTTGGGCCAATCCGGAAAACTCTCGCGTATCGACCTGCAACTGCAACCCGGACTCGATCCGGTTGCCGTCGCGTCCCGGCTGCGCGCCGATCCGCGCTGGCCGGCCGGCCTGATGGTGCAGCCGCCGGCCGACGCCGCTGGCAGTGTCAGCAACCTGTCGCGCGCCTACCGCGTCAACCTCACGGTGTTGGCCCTTGTGGCCTTGTTTACCGGCGCCTTTCTGGTGTTCTCGGTACTCGCGCTGAGCGTGCGCAAACGCGCCCAGCAATTCGCCTTGCTCGGCGTGCTGGGCCTGCCGGCGCGCGACCGACTGCGCCTGGTGTTGACGGAGTCGCTGATGCTGGGTCTGGTCGGAAGCCTGCTGGGCATCGTGCTCGGAACGGCACTGGCATGGCTGGCACTTCGCTGGCTCGGTGGTGACCTGGGCGGCGGTTATTTCAAAGGGGTCGCACCCCGGTTGCAGTGGAGTACCGGCGCGGCGGCGGGTTACGGATTTCTCGGCGTGCTGGCGGCCATTGTGGGCGCCTGGGTGCCGGCTGCCTCGGCTGCCCGCCTGGCACCGGCCCCTACGCTCAAAGGCGTGGGACTGCCGGCGCGCGGTCACGACCATCCCTGGCTGGCACTGGGCCTGTTGCTGGCCAGTGTCTTGCTGGCACTGGCGCCGGCATTGTGGGGCATGGCACTGGCGGCCTACCTGGCCATTGCGCTGCTGCTCATCGGCGGCATCAGCGCCCTGCCGTCCTGGATCGCCCTGCTGTATGACAGGCTGGCCCCGTTGCTCGGACATCGCCTGTTGCCGATGCTGGCGATCGAGCGTGCCCGTCGGGTGCGCGGGGGCGCAGCAGTGGCCATCAGCGGCGTGGTCGCGTCGCTGAGCCTGGCGGTCGCGCTGACGGTGATGGTGGCCAGCTTCCGCAACTCGGTGCAGGACTGGCTCGATGTAGTGTTGCCGGCCGACCTGTATCTGCGCCTGGGCGCTGGTTTTGAGGGCCCCGGTTTTTCCTCCGATCTGGTCGACGCCGTGCGTGCCTTGCCCGGTGTGCGCCAGGTGGCTGCGGCGCGCTCGCAAAGCTTGAACCTGGTCTCCGGTCGGCCGGCCGTGGCGTTGCTGGCGCGTCCGTTGACCGAGCCGGCGCGCGCACTGGCGCTGGTCGGGCCGCTGCAGACACCGCCGCCGGGCGCAGTCGCCATCTACGTCAGCGAGCCGATGAGCGCCTTGTATGGTCTGCAGGTCGGCGCGTCGTACGAGGCCTTGGCCGACGTGCTGACACCAGCGGACGGCGCAGCCAGTACGACGCGCCCGCATTTCGTCGTCGCGGGGATATGGCGCGACTATGCGCGCCAGTTCGGTGCCATCGCGATCGACCTGGACGACTATGTGCGCTTGACCGATGACCACAAGGTCAATGATCTGGCCTTGTCGCTGGCGCCCGGAGCCGACACTACGGCCCTGCAAAATACATTGCGCGTACTGGTCGAGCGCACACAGGGCCCGATGCAGCTGGAAATGGCCAGCGCCGGCGAACTGCGTGCCACCTCGCTGCGCATATTTGATCGCAGCTTCGCCGTCACCTACTGGCTGCAGGTGGTGGCCATCGCGATCGGGCTGTTCGGCGTGGCGGCCAACTTCAGCGCCCAGGTGCTGGCCCGGCGCAAGGAGTTCGGCCTGCTGGTGCATCTGGGCCTGACACAGCGCCAGATACTGACCCTGGTCGCACTCGAAGGTCTGGCCTGGACGGCCATCGGTGCACTGGCCGGCTTGTTGCTGGGGCTGGGCGTCAGCGTCATTCTGGTGCACGTGGTGAACCCACAGAGCTTTCACTGGAGCATGGACCTGCTGCTTCCCTGGCCGCAACTGCTGGCCTTGTGCGCGGCCACCGTGCTGGCCGGAACCGCTACCGCGTGGCTCGGCGCCAGGGCTGCAGCGCGGCATGATGTCGTGCTGGCGGTCAAGGAGGACTGGTAAATTCGCGCACGTCGAACTTATACTCCAAAGATTCGGCAAAGCCGTACCGCAATCCGATCATGCGTGTTTCGATACCACCGGAAATGCTGGCCCTGATGGTCAAGGGTGTGTCGGTCATCGTCTCTGCCGGCGGGCTGGACCTGCGCCCCAGCCTGATGCGCGCCATGGGCAGCACCGTCGCCCCGGACGGCAGCGCCGTCACCGTCTATCTGTCGCGCAGCCAGTCAGTGCAGCTGCTCAGCGACATCAACAGCACCCATCGCCTGGCCGTGGTCTTCACACAACCGCACTCGCACCGGGCGCTTCAGCTCAAGGGCACCCTGGTAGCGATCCGAGCCGCCACGCCGTCCGACCAGGACGCACTTGAACGATACAAGGCGTCGATGGTGCATGAACTGGGCCTGATCGGTTACGGCGCCGCCTTCTCCAAAGCCATGTTCTGCTGCGACATGGACGATCTGGTCGCTGTCAGCTTCACACCGCTGCAGGCGTTTGACCAGACCCCCGGCCCGCATGCGGGATCCGCACTCGCCACCCTGCGGAGTACAACAGCATGAGCGCCGCGCCGGGCCGCCCCCAAGCAAGCTCGCACCGCAGCCCGCAGGGCGAAGGTGTTCCTGTGAGCGCCGCGCCGGGCCGCCCCCAAGCAAGCTCGCACCGCAGCCCGCAGGGTAAAGCAGACTCTGTCAGCGCCATCGCGCCAGCGCGACTGGCCGACATCCGACCCTGCCTGGAAGGCGCAGTGCCGGCCGTCATGGCCACCGTCGCGGCCGATGGAACGCCCAACCTGGCCTATATCTCCCAGGTGTTCTACGTCGACGATGCCCATGTCGCGTTGTCATTCCAGTTCTTCAACAAGACGCGCCATAACATTCTGGTCAACCCGCAGGCGACGGTGCTGGTGGTTCATCCCCACACCTCGGCATTTTTTCGCTTGCACCTGTTGTATCGGCATACCGAGGATCAGGGTCCGGTGTTCGAGGCGATGAAGGCCCAGCTCGCCGGCATTGCCTCCCATGCCGGCATGGCCGACGTGTTTCACCTGCGTGGCTCGGACATCTACACCGTACAGGCCATTGAGTCTGTGCCGGGACAACCTTTGGCAGCCCCGCCGGCGCGCGGCGCCGTGCTGGCGACCTTGCGCCGCGGCAGCCAGCAATTGGCGCAATGCACCACGCTGGAGACCCTGCTGGCGACAACGCTGGACACCATATGCGCGTTGCTCGATACCGAGCACGCCATCGTGTTGATGTTCGATCCGGTCACGCAGCGGCTTTACACAGTGGCCAGTTGCGGCTACGCCACCTCGGGACTGGGATCGGAGATCGACCTGGGTCACGGCGTGATCGGCGTGGCGGCTCAGCAGCGCACGCCGATACGCATCATGCACATGACCAGCGCCTATCTCTACCAGGCAGCGGTGCGCCACAGCTGGCGCAGCAACATGCCCGGTCTGGCATTCGATACCGACATTCCCTATCCTGGACTGGAACAACCACACAGCCAGCTGGCGGTGCCACTGGTCGCGGCGGGGCAACTGCGCGGCGTGTTGTTCGCCGAAAGCGCGCAGGAGCTGAAGTTCGACTTCGAACAGGAGGACATGCTGGTGGTGCTGGCCGGCCAGCTAGCCGCGGCGCTGCATCCACTGGACGAACAGGAGCCAAGCGACGCAATCGGCATGGCGTCGGCGCGAACCGATGGCGCCACAATGCCAGCCGAGGAGGACAAGAAAGCGCTGCGCGTACGCCACTACCGCGTCAACAACAGCGTGTTCATCGACGACCAATACCTGATCAAGGGTGTGGCCGGCGCGATCTTCTGGAGACTGATCAGCGACTACCAGCAGCAGGGCCGAAGCGCATTTACCAATCGCGAGTTGCGTCTGGACCCGCGCATCGGACTGCCCGAGTTGACCGACAACCTGGAGGCGCGACTTTTGCTGCTACAACGCCGGCTCACCGAGCATCAGGTGGGAATCCGGATCGAGAAGACGGGCCGCGGCCGTTTCAGGCTGGTCGTTGCGCAAGCTGTGCGGTTGATTGACGACGCGGCCTGAATCCCGAACGGCGTCACACCCACTCACCCCATCGCAGCGACACGATCAGACAACTTGTCCAGTCCCAGCATGCGGCTGAGCTTGCCCCAGGCAGTGCTGTCGAGTTGGGGGCGCACGACATCGAGCACCTCGTCGAATGCCGCTGGCGGGGCCTTGGCACGCATGCCCGACATAATGCCGGCGCGTTGCTGCGGATTGCACGCGGGAACCATCCAGCGCAACACCGCGTGCATGTCCTGCGGGCTGATCGACGCCACCAGACGTTGTTCGATTTCATGCAGTTCCGCATCGCTGTAATGTGCCCACAACACACTGTTGTGATGGGTCTCCTCATGCGCCATATGCTGCAGGTTGTCGGACAAGAACAGCGCCATGGCGCGGTACAGGGCCGTCACGAACGACGCACGCCGCGCAGCGGGTGCCTTGACCATGGCGCCCGCGAGGTGGCTCAATCGACCGATCTGCTGTTCGTGTTCCAGATGTTCCGCCTGCGCAAGCGCGGCACTGCCCGGCGCCCGCGCCTGCATGGCGGGGTGTACGAAGGTATTTTCATGTTGCAGATGGGCCAGGCAGCTCTCGAGCAGGTCAAACACTTTCTGGCCGCAGGACACGACCTCGCGCTCGTCCAGCGGATCCAGCCGGCCCAAAAACAGCATCGTGTCGCACATCATCGCCCTGAGCGCCTTGTGGATGGCTGCGTACAGGTCCACCCGCGCTTCTGCGTCCGCGCCCATACGGGCCGTTACGCCTTGATCACCATTTTCATTTTTCACGGAATCCCTCTTTCCCAGACTGCCGTCTGCAACCGATTCGCAGCCCGGCGCGAAGGCACCGGAATCACCACAAAACGTGCGGCCAGTCTAGAAAAAGCGCCGCCACCGCGCCCTGAAGAACTGCTTAGCGCAATGCTAAGAGAATCTTATTGTGTGATGGCGACCAGCACGCTGCAATGCGCATGCTCGATCAGGGCTCCAGAACTCGATCCACGCCACCAGCGCGCCGCCAGGCTGTCCAGGTGCTTGTGCCCGACCACGATCAGGTCGGCCTCGACCTTTTTCGCATAACCCGTGATCTCGCTGATGGTCTCGCCCACCAGCACCTCGCCGTTGGCCGCGAAGCCGGCCTTGGACAGGACTTGCAGGCCCTGCTCCAGGATTTTCTTGTAGTTTTCCTTCTCGCGTTCGGTGATCTGAGGGTCGTAGAACCCGCCCTCGGCACCGATGAAGTCGATGTGGTGCGGCATTACCGCCACCAGTGTCACCGCCGCGCCGGTCCATTGCATGAGGTCCTTGCATTCGAGCAAGGCGTGCTGGCCGGCCTCCGAGCCGTCGTAGGCCATCAGGATGCGTTTGTACATGGTCGAACTCCTTCTCTGTTCTGATGAATATTCAAAATTTCCAACCTCACCAGCATACCGGCTTGCCCAATCCATGGCATCAGAAATAACCATGAGACAGCTCCGACACCCGCCGGCGCCAGACGCGCTCCCGCGTCGCCGCAGTTAGGCGCCATAAAATGACCGCCATGACTATCCTGCTTCCGTGTTGATGCCTTGCAGGCAAACCCTTGCATGGGTCGTGCCAGGCGGTGTTCGCACCGGCCTGCGGGATACCGGCGCAATCCATGGCGACTGAGCACCCGCAGGCTGACCCGGCTTCGGATGCACTGGCCCTGTACGCGCAGGTGTTGTCGGCCACCAGTCTTGCTTCGGCGGCCCACCATCTGGTGACGCAGCTGGCCCGACTCGGCCGTTTTGACCGGGTCACGATCGCACTACACGAGGCTGGCAAGACCCGGCTGCTGGCGAGTTCCACATCCGACGTGTCACAACAGGCACTGGGCGAACTGGCGCAGGCGCTACTTGGCGCCATGGGTGAGGCGATCGATCAAGGTGTGCCACTGGGCTGGCCGGCGCCACACGCCGGCGACGACGACGCGTCCGACAACACCAGCACCGACCGGATCCGGCTGGAACATCGTCAGCTGCAGCAGTTGGTGGGCGGTGCCGTGGCCAGCCTGCCGCTGGGTTTTGACGGTGAGGTGTTTGCCGCCGTGTCGGTACAGCGCGATGGCGCGGCACCGATCACCGACACGCAAATGCAGCAACTGACGAACTGGCTGACGCTGGCCGCACCCGCATTGCGCTGGATGCGCCAGGGCGAGGAATCCTGGCACCGGCGCATGCGCCGCGGTTTGACACAGACACTTGCAGACCTGCGCCAGCCGAAACGGCGCACCACGCGTGCCCTGCTGCTGGCCGGTGTCGCGGCCTTGCTGTTCCTGGCGCTGGCACCGCTGGAGGTTTCGGTCAGTGGCCGGGCGCGTGTTGAAGGCGCGCAGCAACGCGTGTTGTCCGCACCGAGTGACGGCTTCATCAAGATCGCGCATGTGCGACCGGGTGACCGCGTCAAGGCCGGGGCGCCGCTGGTCGACCTGATCGAGGAAGACCTGCAACGCGAGCAGGAACGCTGGGCCAGCCAGTTGGCGCAGCACGAAAATGCCTATGCCGCCGCGATGGCCAAGTCCGACAGGGTTGGCGCATCGACCAGCTTCGAGCGCGTCAACGAGGCGCAGGCGCAATTGGCACTGGTTGAACAACTGCGCACGCGCGGGCGCATCACCGCACCGTTCGACGGCCTGGTGGTTCAGGGTGACCTGAGCCAGGCCATCGGCGCGCCGGTGCGCCAGGGCGACACCCTGCTGACGCTGGCATCGACCGACCAGTACCGGGTGGTGATCGACATCGACGAGACCGACATCGCCAGCGTGTTGCCCGGTCAAACCGGGCAACTGGCGCTGTCGTCCTTGCCCTGGCAGAACCAGGACCTGGTGGTAGAGCACATCACCCCGCTGGCGCGCGCCGTTGAAGGCCGCAATGTGTTCGAGGTGCAGGCCCGGTTGACGCAGACCCCCGACACCTTGCGCCCCGGCCTGATCGGCCGCGCCGACCTCGTGGTCGGGCGTATGCCGCCGCTGTGGGCCTGGGGACGCCACGCATTGCTGCGTTTGCGGCTGGCCTGGTGGTCGTGGATCGGCTGACACCCGCCATGGCAGGCAGCAACCCCGCATGACCGTCGTCCACAGTACGCGCTGGCACCGGGTCGCCAACCTGCGCCCTCGCCTGTCGGCCCAGCTGCAGGTACGGCGCCAGCGGCTGCGCGGCGAAACCTGGTATCTGCTGACCGAACCGGTGCGCGCGCGCAGCGTGCGCCTGAACCAGGCCGCGTATGCCATCGCAGCCCGACTCGACGGACGCCACACGGTGCAGCAACTGTGGGACCGATCCCTTATCCGCGACCATGACACCGTGACCCAGGACGAGGTGATCGACTTGCTGGCGCAACTGCGCGAAGCGGCGCTGGTCCAGATCGACCATGCGGCGGACTTCGACACCTTGTTGCCGCACCTGGACAAGGTGAGCCGCTCGCGCAACCGTGCCAGCCTGCTGGCCTGGCGTATCCCATTGGGAAATCCCTCGGCCTTTTTGCGCCGGCTGGCACCACTGCAAGCAATCGTGTTCTCGCGCCCGGCATGGTGGATCTGGCTCATGCTGGTCGGCCTGTTGCTGGTGCTCACCGCGCAGCACGCGCCACAGTTGTGGGCCCATGGCCAGCACTGGATGGGGTCACCGCGCTTTGCGTTGCTGGCGGCGCTGTTGTATGTGCCGGTCAAGCTGGTGCACGAACTGGCGCACGGCATGGCGGTGCAGCGCTGGGGGGGCCAGGTGCGTGAAGCCGGCGTCACGTTGATGCTGCTGATGCCGGTGCCCTACGTCGACGCCTCGGCTGCCACCAGTTTCCCGCAGCGCCGCGCCCGCATCGCCGTCAGCGCGGCGGGCATCATGGCCGAACTCACGCTGGCAGCCGTTGCATTGCCGCTGTGGTTGTGGCTCGAAGAGGGCCTGGCCCGGGATTGCGCCTTTGTCGTACTGGTGGTGGCCGGCGTCTCCACGGTGTTGTTCAATGGCAATCCGCTGCAGCGGCTGGACGGTTATTACATCCTCGGAGACGTGCTGGGACTACCCAACCTCGGACCCCGCAGCCGCGCCTGGTGGCAGGATCTGCTGCGCCGACGCCTGTTGCAGCTACCCGGCAATGAACCCATGCCGGTGGCGCGTGGCGAGACACCCTGGCTGATGGTTTATGCCCCGCTCGCGTGGCTGATGGTGTTGCTGATCGCCACCCTGGCCGTGTTGTGGATCGCCACGATCTCGTTTCCGATAGCCATCGTTTGCGCGCTGGTGCTGGGCTGGCAGGTGTTGCTGCGTCCGATGCACCAGTTGCTCGGCCAGTTGCGCCGCGCCGCCTGGTCGCAGGAGGGCACCGCCCGGCGCTGGCGTCGGTTGGTGCTCTCGGGTGCGGGCCTGCTGGCGCTGTTGCTGCTGCTGCCCTGGCCACGGTCAACCCTGGTGCAAGGCGTCGTCTGGCCGCCCGACCAGGCGCAGTTGCGTATCGAGGAAGCAGGGTTTGTCAGCGCCGTGGTGGCCACACCCGGTCAGGAGCTGGCGGTCGGCGACGTGGTGCTGCAACTCACCAGTCCGCAACTGGCTTTCGAATACGCGCGCCAAACCGCGCGGGTCAATGGGTTGCAGGCCGAATTGCTGCACGCCCTGCCCGGCAACGGGGTCCGGCGCGACGGAGCGATGGCCGGCGACACCCGCGCCGAATTGCAGGCGGGGCAGGCAGAACTGGCGCGCCTGCAGCAACGTATCGGCCAGCTGACCGTACGCTCGCAAACGCCCGGCCGCCTGCTGCTGCCGCGTGCCGATGAACTGCCCGGGCAGTTCCTGCGCCGGGGCTTCGTGCTCGGCCAGACCTTGCGCGACACCCAGACCATCGTGCGGGTGGCGCTGCCGCAGGAACAGGCGAGCGACCTGCAGGACACGGATGATGCAGTCGCCGTGCGGCTCCGCGCGTCGCCGCTGCACGTATACCGCGCCAGCGTGTTGCGCGACAGCCAAAGCGCTGTGACGCGATTGCCCACCGCCGTGCTCGGTACCCGCCACGGTGGCGCCATCATGACCGACCCGGCCGACACCGATGGCCTGAAAACGCGCGAACCGGTGGTCGTGCTGGACGTACAACTCGCGAATGCCGAGCCGGGCGGCACCCCCCGCATGGGTGAACGCGCCTGGGTCCGATTCGACCGAGGCTACGCGCCACTGCTGCTGCAAATGGCGCAAGGTCTGCAGCGGTTCTGGCTGCGCCATTTCCGTCCGCAGGTCTGAGCGGCACCCGGCATGCCAAAGCTGCGCCATCTGCTGCCCGTTCCCGGCCCGATCTGGGGACCCTACCCGATGCGGGGCAGCGAGGATCAGGCGCCGCCGCGCCGGCGCCTGCAATGGCGCAACCCGCTGGCGCTTTGCCGTGTTGGCGCGCAGCAAGCACTCGAACTCGCGCAGAGTTACGGCGCGATGGCGGAGCCGGAGCGCCAGGCGGCCCTGGTGCCATTGCGCGCCGCACTGCGCCGGGACGGCCTGCATGCGCCCACCATCGCCCGGGCACTGGGACTGGCGGCGGCCTGCGCCAAGGACACACTGGGCCTGTCGCCACGTCTGACCCAACTGATGGCCGCCTGCGCCCTGCTCGACAACCACATGGGCGAGATGGCGACTGGCGAAGGCAAGACGCTGGCCATCGGCCTGGCCGCGGCGGTGGCGGGCCTGGCCGGCATGCCGGTGCATGTGGTGACGGCCAACGACTACCTGGCCAGCCGCGATGCCCGGCAACTGGCACCGCTGTATGCGGCCCTCGGGCTGCGGGTTGCGGCGGTCGCCGGCTTGAAGGGTGATGACGCGCGCCGCAATGCGTACCGCCATGACATCGTCTACACCACCGCAAAGGACCTGGCCTTCGACTTTTTGCGCGACCGGCAGTCGATGGCGGGACAACACCCCTATGGGCAGATTGCCCTTGCCATGGCCAACACGGCTCCACCGGCGCCCGTGCTGCGCGGCCTTTGCATCGCCTTGATCGACGAGGCCGACAGTATTTTGCTGGACGAGGCCGAAGTGCCGTTGATCCTGTCCCGTGCCGCGCCGCATGCGGCGCGGCGTGCATTCCTGTGGCAGGCACTGGCGCTGGCGCGCCAGCTTGAAGTGGGGCGCGACTACAGCCTGGTGCCAGTCGACCGGATCGCCATGCTCACCGCCACCGGCGAGGAACACCTGGCGCGCATCGCCGAGCCCCTGGCGGGCCCCTGGCTCAGGGCCCGCTACCGGCGCGAAGCCGTGGTCATGGCGCTGGCCGCCTTGCATCTGTTCGAGCGCAATACCCACTATCTGGTGCGCGATGACGCGATCGAACTCATTGACGAGGTCACCGGCCGCATCGCCGAAGGCCGGGTCTGGTCGCGTGGCCTGCACACGCTGGTGGCCCTCAAGGAGGGTTTGAGCCCACCGCCTGAGACCGAAACCGTGGCCCAAACCACGTTCCAGCGTTTTTTCCAGCGGTACTGGCGCCTGTGTGGCATCAGCGGCACATTGCGCGAGGCCCGCGCCGAACTGCGCACGGTATACGGTGCCCGCGTCGTCGACATCCCGCTACACCAACCGGACCGGCGTTTGAGCCTTGCGCTGCGCCGTTTCCGCGATATGGACGACCTATTCAGCGCGGTCGCGCCGCGCGTGGCGCAATTGCAGGCCTCGGGGCGGCCGGTGCTGATCGGCACCGACAGCGTGGCGGCATCGCAGCAGCTGTCGGCGCGCCTGCAACGGGCCGGCATCACCCACCAGGTACTCAACGCACTGCAGGATGACCAGGAAGCCGATGTCGTGGCCCAGGCTGGCGTGGCCGGGCGCGTGACCGTGGCCACACGCATGGCGGGCCGCGGCACCGACATCGAGCCAGACGCGCAGGCATTGGCCGCCGGCGGCCTGCATGTGTTGTCGTGCCAGCACAACCCGTCACGCCGGCTCGACCGACAGCTGGCCGGCCGCGCCGCGCGCCATGGCGACCCCGGCAGCTGTGAACACTGGATCTGCGCAGCGCCGGCGGCCGATGGGTCCGATACCGGCGAATGGCCGTTGCCACCAACCGACACCGTGGTCGAAGCCGGCCTGGTGGGCCAGTGGCTGGCGCGACGCCAGCTTGAGTGGACGCAATGGCAGGAAGAACACCGGCGCATGCTGGTTCGGCGTCATTTGCTCGAACAAGACCTGCAATGGGAGCGCAGACTGGCATTTGCGGGGCGAACAATGTGACTTTTGCCCAACAGTCCACCGGGGTGCCGCTGCTATCATCGCCGCCACTGGGAGAATATCGTCATTTCCGGAGCTCCAGCGACGCACAAGACGTGGCAAGTTCGCAAACCGGCTGCTTTTCCGGCTTTATCGGACTACACCGCCAACTATGCTCGCGTAATGGATCTATTCCCTTCGTTTTCCGCCGGTTTGCCCGGCTTGAAGTCCCCACGGCAGACGTCCGTCACGGCGCCGCTCCTTCGGTGCAAGCAACACCTCTGGATCGCGGCCCTGCTGCTGGTTCCACTACCGCTGCTGGCGGCGCCGCCCGCCGGCTCCACCATGGGTCGTGCCGTGGGTTGCCTGATCGAACCGGATCGGGTGGCCGATGTCGGTTCGCAGGTTGTCGGCCTGGTCCAACGGCTGCATGTCGAACGGGGTGATACCGTCAAGGCTGGCCAGACGCTGGTGACGCTGCGCAGCGACATCGAAAGCGCCAACGTCGGTGTGGCCGACACCCGGGCCAAGGTCGACGCCGAGATTCTCGCGGCCAGGGCCAGCCTGGACCTGGCCATGCAGAAGGTACGCCGTGCCGAGTCGCTGGTGGCGCAGAACTTCGTCTCCACCCAGGCCGTGGATCAGGCACGCGGTGAAGCCGAGGTAGCGCGGCAGAAACTCAGTCAGGTCGACAGCCAGCAGAAGATCTGGATCCAGGAGCGCCGTGTCGCGCAGGCCCAGCTGGCGGTGCGCAATGTGCGCAGCCCGTTCGCCGGCGTCGTGGCCGAGCGTTACATCAACCTGGGCGAACGCGTCGAAGAGCGTCCGATGATGCGTATCGCCGTCATCAACCCCTTGCGTGTCGAGTTGCTGGTGCCCACTGCCTTGTACGGCCGGCTGGCCAAGGGCGACCAGATCTCGGTGATGCCGGAGTTGCCGGGCGCCGAGCCGGTGCAGGCCACGGTACAACATGTCGACCGGGTGCTGGACGCCGCCAGCAACAGTTTTCGCGTACGCCTGAGCCTGCCCAATCCGGCCAACCGGCTGCCGGCAGGCCTGCGCTGCAAGGCGGAGGTACCCGGTGCCGACTCCTTGCCAGCCGGTGCGCCAGGCGCGACCTCGCCGGCGGGCCCGGTAACCCGGCCCAAGCCGGTAGCCGCGCCAGCGGCCTGACACCCGCATGCCACGATGGTCTGACCTGCGGCATCGCGCAAGCCGCACCGCCAGCAGCAACAGCGACATGACTCCCGTGCGGCCCCCCCACGCGATGCGACCGGTCTGCGAGACGATGGAGGATCGCATCCTGCATTCGGCCGACCTGGCGCCGCTGCTGGTGGGCGATGGCGGCGACGGTTTGGCGCTGCAGCAATCGGTACAGACATCGGCCAACGATCCACTGGCGCGCAGCAGCGAGATCGTGTTTGTCGATCTGTCGGTGCCCGATGCCGGTACCCTGCTGGCCGACCTGCAAGCGCAGCGCGACGCCGGCCGCGCCATCGACATTTTCACGATTGCCGCCGACCAGGACGGGCTGGCGCTGATCACCGACACGCTGGCCAACCGCAAGGACATCACCGCGGTGCATGTGCTCGCGCACGGCAGCGACGGTGTCATGCAATTGGGCCAAAGCCGGCTCGACGCATCGACACTGATGGCACGCGCCGACATGGTGGCCGCCTGGGCCGGCGCGCTGGCAGCGGATGCCGACCTGCTTCTGTACGGCTGCGATTTTGCGCAGACCGGCGTTGGCCAGCAAATGGTACGCGACCTGGCAGCACTCACCGGCGCCGACGTCGCCGCGTCGACCGACACCACTGGCGCAGCCACACTCGGCGGTAACTGGACACTCGAATACGGCACCGGACGGGTCGAGTCGGCACTGGCCCTGAGCGCGGCCGGCCAGCAGGCCTGGAGCGGAACACTGGCGGTGGGCTTTACCTCCGAGAGCTCCAGCGGCACCACGGTGGCCACCACCAGTTTCGCCTTTGCGCACAACATCAATGGCGGCAGCGACCGGCTGCTGCTGGTCAGCCTGGTACTGGGCGACAGCGCCAGCAGCGCCACCGCGGTGGCCTTCAACGGCGAGGCGCTGAGCTTTGTCGGTACGCAGAACTCGCCCAATGCCAACGTGCGCGTCGAACTCTGGTCGCTGGTTGCGCCGACCATCGGCGCCGGTACGGTCAACGTAACGCTGAGCAGCGCGTCGACGATGGCGGTCGGCGCCACGTCCTATTCCGGCGTCGACCAGGCAACGCCCCTGGGTACACCGGTCAAGGGCAGTGGCAACGGCGCAACCGCCAGCGTAGCGGTGCCGGCCAGCAGCGGTGACCTGGTGGTGGACATCGTCGGGGCCCGTCAGGTGTCATCCTTTGGCATCGGCGCCAACCAGACCCAGAACTTCGTACAGACCCAGGGTACCGGCGCCTCCGAGTTGTCCGCGGTATCGACCCGGGAATCGGGTGCAACGTCGGTGACGATGAGCAACAGCCTGACCAGCGCCGATCTCAACTGGGCGTCGATCGCGGTGCAACTGCGCCAGGTGCCAGCCAGCGGGCTGCTGGCCGACACGCCGATCGGTACGTCCGGCGGCAACCCGCTGGCCGGCACCGGCACCGGCATCGGCTGGGCCGGCAACTGGAGTGGCAGCGGCTCCAAGATCACCCAGAGCAACAGCAGCCTGAGCTACGCCGGCGGACTGCTGCCGAGCAGCGGCGGCAGCGCGCAGTTCCAGCTCCAGGGCGGCCTTTTTATTGGTGATTCCACCACGGGCGTGCGCAACCTGTCCACCAGTGTCGGCGCCGATGGCACGACGACCTGGATCAGCTTCCTGGTACAACCCAATACGAATGGGTTCGGCAACGAAGCGGGACTGCAATTCGGCAGCACCACGCTCGGCTTTGCCGGTTTCGACGGCAACCAGTTCGTGTTGCGCGAGGGGAACTCGGCGCAGACCGCTGTCTCCGGCGTATCCGCCAGTGCCGGGCAAACCTACCTGCTGGTGCTCAAGCTCGAACACTTCGCCGGCGCCGACACGTTGACGCTTTATGTCAACCCGACACCCGGCCTGACCGCCCCCGATTCCGCACTCACCGCCACGCGCAGCTTCGACCTCGGGACATTCACCCGCATCGCGCTCACCGGCTCCACCGGCGTGATCAGCGGCAACAGCGCGAAGTTTGACGAGATCCGGGTGGGCCAGACCTATGCCGCCGTGGCGCCGACGGCCACGCCGGCGATCATCAGCGGCGGCGGCGGTGCAACCGCCAGCTACTCGATCGCCGAAAACAACCAGAACGTGGCGACGATCCGCGCGGTGGACTACAACACCGCGTCGCCGACCTACAGCATCAACGGCGGTGCCGACGCCGCGCTGTTCGAGATCAACAGCAGCACCGGCTTGCTGCGTTTCAAGAACGCGCCTGACTTCGAGACGCGGCTCGACGCCAACTTCGATAACGTCTATGAGGTCGTGGTGCGCGTCAGCGACGGCACGTTCAGCGATACGCAGGCGATCTCGGTCACCGTTGTCGACATTGCCAATGGTCCGCTGACCGTGACCACGACCAGCGATGTCTACGACGGCGACGTCAGTTCGATCGAGGCGCTGTTCGCCAACCGCGGCTCGGACGGTCAGATCTCGCTGCGCGAGGCGATCACGGCGGCAAATAACACCGCGGGCACCGACACCATCCTGTTCGGTGTCAATGGCATTTTCACCCTCGCCTCCGGCCTGGGCACCGGCGACGACAACAATACCAAGGGCGACCTGGACATCAAGGGCAGCCTGATCATCATCGGCAACGGCAGCGCCAACACCGTCATCCAGGGCTTTGGCAGCGACCGGGTGTTCGACCTGCGCAGCGGCGCGAGCACGGTCGTCATGTCGGGCCTGACGATCCAGGGCGGCGGCGACGAGGACGGCGGCGCGATGCGCATCAACTCGTCGGTCACGGTCACGCTGACCGATGTCGTCATCCGCAACAACAACGGCAAGAACGGCGGCGCCATCCTGAACGAAGGCAACCTCACAATCACGCGCGGCAGCCTGACCGGCAACACCGCCGTCAACAATGACGGTGGCGCCATCTACAACACCGGCACGCTGGTGCTGAACCAGGTCGAACTGGGCAACAACGCGGCAACCGGCAGCCACAAGGGCGGCGCCATCTACAACAAGGGCGCGGCGACACTGACCGAGGTCTGGGCGCACGACAACACCGCCGAGGAAGGCGGCGCGTTGTGGGTCTCGGGCAGCGGCAACATGTTCAACCTGACCCAGGTCACGCTGAACGCGAACAGCGCGAGCAAGGACGGCGGCGCAATTTTCGGCGAGAACGGCGCCACGCTGACGGCCATCAACGTGACTATCAGCGGCAACACCGCCGGCGAATACGGCGGTGCCATCCGCGTCAAGACGACCAACTGGACGTTGACAAACGCCACCATCGCCAACAACCAGTCCACGCTGGGCGCCGGCGCGATCCATGCCGACGACGTCAATGCCGTGCGGCTCAAATCCAGCATCCTGGCGTCGAACACCAGCGCCGCCGGCGCCGGGCTGAACGTCAGCAACCTGAACCAGAACTCGACCGGCAACAACCTGGCGACCCAGGCCACGGGCTGGCTGAGCAAGCCGGGTGACATCATCACGACCGCCACCGCACTCCAGTTGCAGGCGCTCGCGGCCAACGGCGGCTTTGCACCGACCCACGCGCTGGCGATCGGTTCGACGGCGATCGACCAAGGTGGCTCCAGCGCGCCGTCCACCGACCAGCGCGGCGTCTCCCGTGTCGGCGCGCCGGACATCGGCGCCTACGAATACAACCTGGGCAATGCGGCGCCGACCGTCAGCGCCATCGGCAGCCAGACTGTCGACGAAGATGCCACGCTGGGACCGCTGGCATTCACGATCGGCGACGCCGAGACCGCCGCCAGTGCGCTGACCGTCACGGCGACCTCGCTGAACACCACGCTGCTGCCCAATGCGGGCATCGTGCTCGGCGGCAGCGGCGCCAACCTCACCATCACGCTGACGCCGGCGCCGAATGCCAACTCGGCGCTCGACGGCGGCCCGGTCACAGTGCGCATTTCGGTCTCGGACGGCGTCAACACGACGACACGCGACTTCCTGTTGACCGTCAACCCGACGGCCGACGACCCGGTCGCCGTCAACGACCTGGCCGCGACAGCGGCCGGAACACCGGTCGTGGTCGCAGTGCTGGGCAACGACTACGACGTGGACGGCGACAGCCTCGTGATCCAGTCGGCCAGCCTGCAGAACGGATCGCAAGGCAACGTGTCGTTCACCAATGCGACGATCACGTTCACGCCCTCCGTCACCGGCGTCGTGTTGATCAACTACACGGTGCGCGACAGCACCGGGCGCATATCCAACACCGCCGTGTTGACGGTCAACGTGGGCGCCAACAACGCGCCCGGTGCTGCCGGCGGCATGGTGGCGCTCAACGAGGACGGCAGCCGCGCCATCGTGCTGGCCAACCTGGGGTACAGCGACCCGGACGGCCATGCCTTCACCGCGCTGCGGGTCGACAGCCTGCCCACCGCCGGCAGCCTGTGGTTCGACGGCGAACCCGTGACCAGCGCGGGACTGATCGTCGACGCCGCCGCACTCGCGGCGAACAAGCTGGTGTTCATGCCTACGGCCAATGGCAACGGCGCGGCCTACGCGACGATGCAGTTCAGCGTGCAGGACAGCCAGGGCGCGTTCTCCGCATCCAGCGGCACACTGACATTCAACGTCACGGCACAGGCGGACCCTCCGTCGGTGGTGGACGATACCGCGACGACGCTGATCAACCTACCGATCGACGTCAACGTGCTGACCAACGACAGCCACCCGGACGGCACGCCGATGTCGGTCACCAGTGTCGTGCTCGACGACCCGTCGCAGGGCACGGCGGCGATCTCGTTCGCGCTCGACGCGAGTGGTTCGGTCCTGTTCACGCCCGCCGGTGACATCAGCGGCGAGGTCGTGATCCGGTATACCGTCTCCGACGGCACGGCCAGCGCAATCGGCACGCTGCGCGTGACGGTCGGTGCCAATACCGCGCCCAGCAGCGCAAACAACACAGTCAGCGTGGCCGAAGACGGCAGCTACACGGTACAGACGGCCGATATCTCGTACTTCGACCCGGATGCCGGGCAGTCGTTCGCCGCCGTGCGGATCGACCAGCTGCCATTGTCCGGCAGCCTGTTCATCGGCGGCGTGGCGGCGCAGGTCGGCGACTCGGTGACGGCCGCGCAACTGGCCGGCGGCGCCCTCGTCTACCAGCCAGCGGCGAACGGCAACGGCAGCCCGTTCGACCAGATGCTTTTCAGCGTCGTCGACAGCGCCGGAGCACGCTCCATCAGCTATAACCTGGGCTTCAACGTGACACCGGTCAACGACGCGCCGCTGGCCAGCGGCTCGGCCAGCCTGGCCGCGATCGACGAGGATGTCACCCTGCCACCCGGCGCCACGGTAGCGGCCTTGTTCGGCGGCAATTTCAGCGACATCGCGGATGCCGGCAATGCGGCGCATAACCAGTTCGCCGGTGTCGCAGTGACCGGCCAGACGGTGGACCTGACGCAAGGCAGCTGGCAATACTCCATCAATAACGGCCTCATCTGGCAAAACATCGGCAGCGTATCGGACAGCAATGCGCTGACGCTGCGCTCCAGCGACCTGCTGCGTTTCCTGCCGATGGCCAACTTCGCCGGTGTACCGAATGACCTGACGGTTCGGCTGATCGACAATTCGACCAGCGTCACCGGTGGCGCCACCAATGTCAATGTCACGAGCAACGGCGGCACCAGCGCCTACAGTGCGCAGACCGTCAACCTGTCGACGGCGGTCACCGATTACAACGACGCGCCAACGATCTCGACGACGGCTGGCGGCACGATCGGCGTCACCGAGGACCTGGCATCGACCATCACCGGCATCAGCTTCAACGACATCGACGGCGGCATCGGCAACTTCACCGCCACCTTCACCGTGGCGTCGGGGAGCCTGTCGGCCACGACCACACCGCTGGTGGCGGTCAGTGGCGGCGGCACGACACTGACACTGTCGGGCAGCTTGCTCAATCTCAACCTGTTCCTGTCGGCCGGTGGCCTGTCCTACACCACCGCACCCGACGCCACGACCAGCGTAACCCTGACCATCCTGGTCGACGACGGTGGCAACACCGGCACCGACCCGGGACTTAGCGGCACCGCAACCTCCGAGTCGGCCAGCGCCACCGTCACGCTGGTGGTCACCGCTGTCAACGACGATCCGACGGTCAACGCCGGCGCGCCGATCACCGTGATCGAGGACACCGCCAGCCCCTTGACCGGCATTGCGTTCTCGGACGTCGATGCCGGCTCCAGCGCGGTGACGGCCAGCTTCACCGTACTCTCCGGATCCTTATCAGCGAGCGCCGGTTCCGGCGTTGGCGTCGGTGGCAGTAACACCGCGTTGACGCTGACCGGCGCGATCGCCGACATCAACAGCTTCATGGCGAACGGCCGCCTGCTGTTCACCACCGCCGCAGGCGCCACCGCCAATGTGAACCTGGCGATCGCGATCAATGACGGCGGCAACTCGGGCAGCGGCCCTGTGGGCACCGGAGTCGGCGGGCGCAGCTTGCAGGTCAGCGCGCTGAACAAGGCGCCGACGATCAGCACGCCGGCGGGTTTCAACGTGATCGAAGACGTTCCCGGCGTCATCGATGGCATCGTTTTTGCCGACGCCGATGCAGGCACGGCGTTGGTCAGCGTGTTTTTCACGGTCGACAGCGGCACACTCGGTGCCGGTGTCGACGCATCGTTGCAGATCACCGGTTCGGGCACAACAAGCCTGAGCCTGGTCGGAACGGTCGGCAACATCAACAGCTTCATCGCCGCCGGCAAGTTGTCGTTCACCACCGCCACCGACGCCACCGCCAGTATCAACCTGAGCACCCGGATCGACGACGGCGGCAACTCCGGTGTCGGCGGTGCGCGCAGCGCCAGCACCGGCAGCCAGATCACGGTGACAGCGGTCAACGATGCGCCGGTGCTGGCCAGCGCGATCGGCGACCGCAACTCCTTCAGTGGCGATCCGATGCTGTTCCAGGTGCCAGCTGCCACTTTTGTCGATCCGGATGCCGGCGACACCTTGCAATACAGTGCCACGCTGGCCCAGGGTGGCGCACTGCCGGCCTGGCTGCGCTTCGATCCGCAGACACGCACCTTCTCGGGCACACCCGCCGACAGCGATGCCGGCTCGCTGGTGATCCGGGTTGTCGCCCGCGACGGCGCCGGTGCAATGGCGCAAACACAGTTCGCGATCCGTGTGAGCGTTGCGCTGGTGAACACCGTGGAGTCAGGAACCGGCAACACGTCGACCCCCACTCCCACGCCCAAAACCGAGGAGACGAGCGAGAAGCCGCTGGCTTCGGCAGTTGCGCCCACGGCAGACAACGGCGCGAGCCGGACCGATCTGGCGCAAGACAGCGGCATCGACGTGGCCGAGACCCTGTCGTCGCAGACGCCCGGAGTCGAGATCGACACCAATGTGCAGATCGTGCAACCGCGCCCCGTCATGTTCTTCGAGGTGGCGACGACAATGCCGGTGGCACAAGGCGACGCCGTGCTGGCGCAGGCGCTGACGACGCAGTTCAACAAGATCAGCAGTTCGGAGTCCTCGCAGTTGTTCGGTAACGACGACCTGCTGCGCAAACTCGAGGAATTGCGTCGCCAGATGGAGCAACCCGGCAGCAACCAGCAGATCATGACGGCGTCGTCGATTGCGCTGACCAGTGGCCTGTCCATCGGATACGTGATCTGGCTGATCCGCGGCGGCATCCTCGTCAGCTCGATGTTGTCGGCCTTGCCGGCGTGGCAGATGATCGACCCGTTGCCAGTGCTGGCCACGTCCGGCCGCGGGCCGCGCAAAGAGGGTGCCGACACCGATGAACCTGGCGGCGTCGACGCCTTTTTCGATGACAAGTCGGCGGTGGCACCGGTGGCACCGGTGGCGCCCGTGACGGCGGCAGCGGTGGCGGCCGTCCCGACGCCGCAAGTCACAGATACCCACAAGAATACGCAGGAACCCGCGACCCCATGAATCCCTTTGCGCTGATGCGGCGCCTTCCAACCCAGGTTCACCTGGCGCTGGGGCTGGCGGCCATGACTGTGGGTGTTCTGCTCGCGGCCAGTTATTTGCAACTGATCCCGGACGGCGAGGCGATGGTGCGCAAACACCGGGCGGCGACGTCCGAGACGATCGCCATCACCGCTTCGACGATTCTGGACCAGCAGCAACCCGGGAAACTGGCCGACACATTGGCGTTTCTGGCGGAACGCAACGAGGGCCTGCTGTCGATTGGTGTGCGCGGGCCCGACGGCGGGCTGCTGATCGACATTCATGACCATGCCGGGCAGTGGAAGGCCGAACCCGGTGCGCCGTCCACCGACTCGGCCATCACCGTTCCGGTATGGCAGGACGGACAGCAATGGGGGATGGTCGAACTGGGATTCGAGCCGCTGCGTGCGACCGGCTGGCGGGGCCACCTGCAGGACCCGAGCCTGCAGCTGGCGGGTTTTATCTTCTGGTCGAGTGCGCTGTTGTTCTACTTCTATCTCAGGCGCATGCTGCAGGCGCTCGACCCCTCACGTGCCGTTCCGCAACGGGTGCGCGCCGCCTATGACACGCTGACCGAAGGCCTGGTCGTACTTGACCGGCAGGGCAAAATGGTGCTGGCCAACAAGTCGACCGCCCTGATGTTCGGCGTGCCCGAAACAAAGCTGGTCGGGCGCTCGCCGTCGACCTTTGTCTGGCATGACAGCAACGATGCGCCGGTACCCGTCGGCGACCTGCCATGGCAACGCGCGCTGGTCACCAAGCAGCCGCAACGCGACGTACACCTGAAGGTCAGCAGCAGCGACGGTAGCCGGTACTCGCTGCGCGCCAACTGCTCACCTATCCTGGACGATGCCAGTGGCATACAGGCGGTGGTGATCAGCTTCCAGGACGTGACCGAACTCGAACAGCGCGGCGTGGCGCTGCAGGTGGCAAAGGAACAGGCGGACGCGGCCAACGAGGCCAAGAGCCAGTTCCTGGCCAATATGAGCCACGAGATCCGCACGCCGATGAACGCCATCCTGGGCTTCACCGAAGTGCTGCGACGCAGCGGCTTGCGCCAGTCGGGCGAAGCGAGCAAACACCTGGACATCATCCACTCCAGCGGCAAGCACCTGCTGAACCTGATCAACGACATCCTGGACCTGTCCAAGGTCGAGGCCGGGCGCCTCGAAGCCGAGAGCATCGCGTTTGCGCCGCACCAGGTGGCGCACGAGGTGGTGCAGACCCTGACCGAACGTGCGAGCGAAAAAGGCCTGACGCTGAGCCTCGAGTTTCCCGAGCCGCTGCCGGCCACGATTGCCGGCGACCCGGCACGCCTGCGCCAGGTCCTGACCAACCTGATCGGCAACGCCATCAAGTTCACCGAGGCCGGTGGGGTTCGTATCGTCTCAAAGCTGACACGCGATGGCGCGCAGACACGTTACGTCATCGACATCGTCGACAGCGGCATCGGCATTCCAGCCGACAAGGTCGAGTCGGTATTCGAGCCTTTTGTGCAAGCCGAATCCTCGACCACCCGGCGCTTCGGTGGAACCGGCCTGGGCCTGACCATCAGCCGCGGATTCGCCCGTGCCATGGGTGGTGACATCACGGCCAGCAGCGTCTACGGCCAGGGGACCACCTTCAGCGTATGGCTGGACGCGGGCCATGCTGCTGCGGACAACATGCTGGCACCGGAGCTGCTGGCGCAACAGGCGCAAGCCCCTGCACCGGTGATCTCGACACGCTGGTTGTTCGAGCCACACCACGTGCTGGTGGTCGACGACGGCGTGGAGAACCGCCAGCTGGTGCGGTTGTTGCTCGAAGAGGTCGGGCTGCGCGTCAGCGAGGCCGAGAACGGCCAGGTGGCGCTCGACCTTATTGCCGCGCAATCCTTTGACCTGGTGCTGATGGACATGCAGATGCCGGTGATGGACGGCCAGACCGCGACCCGCACGTTGCGCGAGCGCGGCTGCGCGCTGCCGATTATTGCCCTCACGGCGAACGCCATGAAAGGCTTTGAACAAGAACTCGAGGCAGCAGGCTTCAGCGGCTACCAGACCAAACCGATCGATGTGGACGCCTTGATGGCCGACCTGGCCGCGCGACTGGATGGCCAGGCGGCGGCCGCCGAGCTGCCCGAGACCGAGACCGAGACCGAAGGCGTAGTGTCGGCGAACCCGCCAAGTCTCGCCGAGAATGGTCTGATCATCTCGCGACTGGCCGGGCATGCCAAACTCGGCCGTATTGTTGCGCGCTTCATCACACAGTTGCCGCCCCGGCTGGCACAGATGGACGACGCGCTGGCCGCTGCCGACTGGCCGGAACTCGCAAGCCAGGCGCACTGGCTCAAAGGTGCCGGCGGCAGCATGGGATTCGACATATTGTTCGAGCCGGCAAAGGCGCTGGAGGATGCCGCAAAGGCGACCGATGCGGCAGGCGCAAGATCCGTGATGGCGCAATTGCGCCAGTTCGAACGGCAGATACAACGTGGCGCGGCAATCGGCGCCCCATTGGAGGAAACGACGACATGAAAGACGACATCTGGGCGGACACACAGCCGTGGGGTCTGGAGGAAACAACACAGAAATCGCCTTTGCTCAATGCCAAGGTGATGATGGTCGACGACGAACCCTTGATGACGGACCTGATCCAGGCCTATCTCGAGGACGAGGGGTACAGCCAATTCGTGGTCACCAATGATCCGCGTCAGGCACTGGCCCTGCTGCGGCAGGAGCAGCCCAGCGTATTGCTGCTCGATTTGATGATGCCGCATCTGTCGGGCTTCGAATTGCTCGAGCAGATCCGGGGCGACCGCAAGCTGCGCTATACACCGGTCATCGTGCTCACGGCGTCCACCGGCGCCGATTCGAAATTGCGCGCGTTGCAATTGGGCGTGACCGACTTCCTGTCCAAACCGGTCGACGAAAGTGAACTCGTGCTGCGCCTGCGCAATACGCTCGCCTTCCATCAGTACCACGCCCGCATGATCAACTACGATGCCGTCACGGGTCTGCCGACGCGGCGCTTGTTCGATGGCACCCTCACCGAAGTACTTGGGCGCCATGCACTTGTCGGGGGTCTCGTGGCCGTACTGCATATCCAGGTTCCCGAATGCCGACAATTGCGCGAGTCCGCCGGGCAGGCAGCGGCCGACGACCTGGCCCGGACCATGAGCCAAAGGCTCGGTCGGTTTGCGCAAGAGCTTGCACTGCCCGCGATTGCCGGCGGCTCCGAGACAGGACCACGGATCGCGCGATTGGGGACCATCGCGTTCGGCTTCATTCTGGAGGGCATGTCCAATGTCGACTTGGTCGAATCCACCACCAAGGAACTGTTGGCCCAACTCTGCAAGCCTGTGCCTGTTGGCATGCATGAGATCGGACCTACCGCATCGATCGGGATCGCGATCTGTCCCACCGACGGTGACTCGGCTGAAATCCTGCGCAAGGGCGCCGAACTGGCGGCGACCCATGCCGCCGGCCAGGTCCATATGCGTTACAAGTTCGCGTCCGCCGAACTCAACGCGCGTTCGTTCGAACGGCTGGCACTGGGCTCGCAACTGCGCGGGGCGGTCCAGCGCGGCGAACTGCGGCTGCACTACCAGCCCAAGCTGGACGTGATCAGCAACCGCATCATCGGCGCCGAAGCCCTGGTGCGCTGGCAACACCCGGAACACGGGTTGGTGCCGCCACTGCATTTCATCACGCTGGCGGAAGAACTCGGCCTGATCCACAGCATTGGCCGCTGGGTTCTGCAAACCGCCTGCCACGATGTGGCTGGGTGGACCCGCGACGGATGGGGTGAACTGCAGATCGCTGTCAACGTAGCCAAGCCGCAGTTTCTCGCCGGCGACCTGGGTGAGGCCATACGTTTTGAGTTGGACAGTTCGGGCCTGTCAGCCCGGCAACTGGTGGTGGAACTCACCGAAAGCATGCTGATGGACAAGGTCGACGACAGCCTGGGCCAGATGCAAGCACTCAAGCAGCTCGGCGTGTCCTTGTCGATCGACGACTTCGGCACCGGTTATTCGTCGCTCAGCTACCTCAAGAGTTTTCCGATCGACGAACTCAAGATCGACCGATCCTTCATCATGGACCTGCCCGGCACCACTTCAGACGTCGCCATCGTGCGCGCCATCATCGACCTGGGCCAAAGCCTGGGCATGTCGGTGATTGCCGAAGGTGTGGAAACCGACGCGCAGCTGGGCTGCATGCGTGAACTCGGCTGCGACAAGTACCAGGGTTTTCTGTACAGCAAGCCGGTACCGGCGGAGCAGTTTGTGGCTTTGCTGCGGGCGCAGGGATAAGCGCGGCAGCCTCGGCACGACCGGCGCGTTGAATGCGCGCCACCGGACCGCGTGCTGCGCGGCGCCTGGACAACGCAGTCATCAGGGCACGAAGCGCACCGCTGCCACCGGCGGCAGGTCGCGCGAAACCACCTGCCAGTTTTCTCCGGCGTCCTGGCTGGTCCACAGGCCGCCGGTGGTCGAGGCCATCACCAGCTTGCGCCCGCTGGCATCGACGTCCAGCGCATGGCGGTAGACCAGTTGGTAGGCATGGCGATCGGGCAAACCCGCGCCAAAACTGCGAAAACTCCGGCCACCGTCGTCGGTGAGTGTGACCTGCATACACCCGCCTACCGGGAAGCGCACCGCATCGGCCTGCGCCGGAACAAACCAGGCCCGCTGCGCATTTTTCGGATCACCGGCCACGGCGAATCCGAAGCCCGACGGCTGCGGGTCGGGTATCGCCAGCCATTGCTGACCACCATCTTCAGAGCGATAGATGCCGCCATGGTGTTGCACCCACAGAACGTCCGGATCGGACGCGCACTGCACCAGACAATGCGGGTCCTGAATGTTGCCGTCGTCGGCGATCTCCGCAGGCACATAGTCTGAACGCATGCCCTGTCAAGTGAGTTGCCAGCTGTCACCCCGATCGTGCGGCTGCCAGACGCCCCCGCAGGAAATGGCGACTGTCAGATGGCGCGCATGGCGCGGGTCGACCCGCACGGAATGGATGCCGGCATGGTCGTAAACTCCACCCATCCAGGACTTGCGCGTGGGCACTTCCCACAAGGCGCTGACCAACTGCCAGCTGTCGCCCGCGTCACGCGAGTGGAACAGCCCGGCCGGTATGCAACCGGCCCACAGTTCACCCGGCGCATCCGCCCCACCGGCTGCGAGCGACCAGATCAGGTCAACACTCCAGGGAGTGGGATCGTCAGCCAACGGGCCTGTCTCGGGTTTGGTTTGGCGTGTGACTCACTGTGCGACGCCAAACCGTTCGCGCGCCAGCGCCGCGCCCAGCCCCAGGGCCTGCAGTTTGCGCATCGCGACGTCACGCGCCATTGGCGCGAGGCCGCAGTTGGTACAGGGAAACAGGCGCCGCGCCGGCACATACTGCAGGGCCCGTCCTATCGTCTCGGCCACCTGCTCGGGCGTCTCGATCACGTCGCTGGCCACGTCTATCACGCCGACCATCACATCCTTGCCGTCCAGCAGCGCCATCAATTCCATCGGCACATGCGAGTGGTAACACTCCAGGCTGACCTGACCGATGCTGCTCGCTGCCAGCGCCGGGAACACCTGCTCGTATTGGCGCCACTGTTCGCCCAGCGTCTGCTTCCAGTCGGTATTGGCCTTGATGCCGTAGCCGTAGCAGATATGGACCGCCGTGGTACAGGCCCGCAGCCCCGGCGACGCAGCACGTGCCAGGCCCTGTGTCGCCCGTTCGAGCGCCTGCACGCCCCAGTCTGCTGCGTCCTGCATGTAGACGTTGAACGCCGGTTCGTCGAACTGGATGATGTCGACGCCATCGTCGCGCAGCGCCAGCGCTTCCTGATTCAACAGTTCGGCAAAAGCCATGGCCAGATCACGCCGGCTGCCATAGAAGCGATCAGCCACGGTATCGACGATGGTCATCGGACCGGGCAAGGTGAACTTGATGCGGCGCGCCGTGTGCGCGCGCAGCAGCCGGGCCTCGAAGGCATGCACCCGCGCCGCCAGGCCGATCGCAGCCACCACTTGCGGCACCATTGCCTCGTAGCGGTTGTTGCGGATGCCCATCGGTACCTTGTGCTCGAAATCGATGCCGCTGACATGCTCGACGAATCCGTGCACGAAATGCTGGCGCGCCTGCTCGCCGTCGCCGATGATGTCCAGCCCCGCGTCTTCCTGCGCCTTGATCCACAGCAACGTGGCATCGGCCTTGGCCTGCAGCAGTTCATCGCCGGAGGATTTCCACTGCGGCCAGAGCTTCTGCGTCTCGGCCAGCCAGGCGGGTTTGGGCAGGCTGCCGGCGATGGTGGTGTCGAACATGGTGTCTCCAATAGGCGGGTCGGCTCGCACGGCAAGTGACAAGGACACCGGCTCGGCATCCGTATCCGCTGCACCACATTCTAGGACCGCGTCGCCGGCGACGCAGCGCGGCCTGTGTCAAGCGGAGCAAGCGCCAAGGCGCCCCTGTCTGGCGAGGCCACAGCCAAACATGACTAATCTTGTCTAGATAAGATCCGGCGGCGTGTTTATACTGATTTTCACGATGCACATTTTCCGCCGGACATGATGTCCCACGACACGGACCCGCCCGTCCCTGCGCCTGCGCAAGCCGGCCTGGTGCCTGTGGTCGACCTGGGTCCGCTGCGCGACGGATCCGATCCACAGCGGGTTGCCGCGGCCCTGTACCGGGCCAGCCATGAGGTGGGCTTTCTGTATGTGCGCAACCACGGCATGGACGCTGCGCTGCTCACCCGGTCGCGCGCGCTGGCGCTGGATTTTTTCCGTCAGTCGCCCGGCCAGAAACAGGCGCTGGGCATTTCCGACAGGCACCGCGGTTTCTTGGCGATGGGCGCGGCACGCATGCAGCGCCAGGAACAGCCCGACCTCAAGGAAAGCTTCATCTGGGGCCACGAGGATGCGCTCGGCCAGGTGCCGCAAGACCATGCCTTGCGGGGCGCTAACCGCTGGCCGGCCGCGATACCGGAACTGCGAACGGTGGCGCTTGCTTTCGCAGATCAGGCCGACCGACTGGCACGGCACTTGCTCGAAGGTTTTGCTCTCGGACTGGGCCTCGCGCCCGGCTTCTTCCTGCAAACCGCAACCCGTCCACTCAGCCGTGCCGCCTTCGTCTACTACCCGCCACAATCCACCGGCTTCAATGGAACCCGTTATGGCGTGGCTCCGCACACCGATTTCGGCATGTTGACCATCCTGTGCCAGGACCACATCGGCGGCTTGCAGGTGCAGGACGCCGGCGGCCAATGGCGAGACGCGCCGCCGATTCCGGACACGCTGGTGGTCAACGTCGGCGACCTGCTGGCGCGCTGGACCGGACATGTCTATCGCTCGACGCCGCATCGGGTTGTCAACAGTTCAGGGCGCGAGCGCCTGTCGCTGGTGTTCGCCTTTGACCCGGATCCACAAACACTCGTCGATCCGCGGCAGGTCGTGCCAGACGGCACCGCCACCGATGTCCCGATCCGTTGTGGCGATTACCTGCAGTGGCGTTTCGGCAAGTCTTTCGCCTACCGCTCCGACCTGGCACCAACAATGGTGCCAACGACCTGAGTCGATCCAGCGCCGCCATCCTCGAGCAGACCCATGCAGACCAGACATCCACCTCCTCCGCGCTCCATAGTCTGGCATCGACGCCCCTGGTTCGAGGCACTGCAATTCCTGGTGTTGTTCGGCCTGCTGCTTGTCTTCATCGTGCAAGGTGCTCAAAGCATGGGATACCAGTGGAAATGGGACAAGGTTCCGGGTTACCTGTATCGCGTCATCGACGGCGAACTGATCTGGGGCCCGCTGACCAAGGGGCTTGTCGTGACCCTCGACATCACCTGGAAGGCGGGCCTGCTGGCACTGGCCATCGGTCTGCTGGCAGCCCTGTTGCGGCAATCGCGCTCTGTGGTCGGCCCGGCGCTGGCATGGGTATATATCGAACTGATCCGCAACACGCCCATCCTGGTGCAGATGCTGATCACCTATTTCATCATTGCCGCGATCCTGGACATTCCCCGTGAATGGGCAGGCATTCTGTGCCTGGCACTGTATGAAGGCGCCTTCGTCGCCGAAATCGTGCGTGGCGGCATCAATGCGGTGCGCAAGGGCCAACGCGAGGCGGGCATGAGCCTGGGCATGTCGCAGTTCGATCTGTACCGCGACATCATCCTTCCGCAGGCCGTCCCGCTAATGCTGCCACCGCTGGGCGGGGCGTTGGTGAACCTGGTCAAGCATTCGGCCATCGTCAGCGTGATCGCGGTGTACGATCTCACCACGGAAGCGCGTACCGTGATTTCCGACACCTTCATGGCATTCGAGATCTGGCTGACGACCGCCGCGATGTACCTGGTGATCACGATCACGCTGTCGCTGTTCGTCAGCTGGCTCGAGCAACGCTATCGAAGGCCGTAGTGCACCTGCGCGCCCTGGCCCCTATGTGACCCGTGTATTGCTTTCCCAACCCCAGGAGAAATTGATGAAGACATTCACCCGCCTGCTCGGCATCGGCGCGATGGCGCTGGCTTCGCTGACTTTAATCACACCCGCTGCAGCGCAGCAGGAAAACATGATCGACACGATCAAGAGCCGCGGCAAGCTGCAAGTCGGCTTCTCCAGTTTCGTACCCTGGGCCATGCGCGACAAGCAGGGCCAGTGGGTCGGCTTCGAGATCGACGTGGCCAACAAGCTGGCCAAGGACATGGGCGTGCAGCTCGAACTGATTCCGACTGCCTGGGACGGCATCATCCCATCGCTTATCGCGAAGAAATTCGACGTGATCATCGGCGGTATGTCGGTGACGCCGGCACGCCAGGAACAGATCGACTTCACGACCCCCTACTCCAACTCGGGTCAGGGTGTGGTGGCATCGACGGCACTGGCCTCCAAGCTCAAGTGGCCGGACGACTACAACAACAGCAACATCACGCTGACCTGCCGCCGCGGCGTTTTGGGTTGCAAAGTGCTTGAGGAGAAGTTCCCAAAGGCCAACCTGCGCCAGTTCGATGACGACGCAATCGCGTTCCAGGAAGTCATCAACGGCAAGGCGCACCTGGTCATATCCAGCGAACCCAAGCCGACATTCTTCATGCTCAAGAACAAGGACAAGCTGTTCAAGCCGACACCCGACAACCTGACGACTTCAGTCGAGGGCTTCGGACTGCGCAAGGGCAATGCCAATACGCTTGTCGTGTTCAATGAGTGGGTCGGCAAGAACAAGGACTGGCTCAAGGAGCGCCACACCTATTGGTTCAGGACCCAGGACTGGGCAGGTCAGGTACCTGAATAAGTCATGAGCGCCAGCGCACCGCAGGTGGCCGTGCCTGTCGGCACGCCGGCACCGGCCGCATCGTCGGTGCGCCCGTCAACGCGTCGCCGGCGGTCGCGCTGGGGCCCGATCGACCTGGTGCTGCTGATGGCCGTGGCCGGGTTCGTGGGTTACCTGGTCTGGCAGACCAATGCGGTCTTTGCCTACCACTGGAACTGGAGCTCGATCTGGCCGTTCGTGATTCGCTACGACGAAGCCAGCGGAAGCTGGGTCACCAACCTGCTGGTCGATGGCCTGCTGACGACGCTGCGCCTCGCCATCTGGGGCATCGTGCTGGCCGGCATCATCGGCACCCTGATGGCCCTGTGCCGCACCAGCCGGCGATTGTTCCTGCGTATGGTCGGCTTCAGCTACGTGATGCTGATCCGCAACATCCCGCCGGTGGTGTTCGTCTTCGTGTTCGTCTACTTCATTGCCAGCCAGATCATGCCGCGGCTGACCATTGGCGACGCCGTCGCGCAGTGGTCACCCAACGCGCAGTTCTGGATCGGAATCCTGTTCGGAACACCGCGCCTGATCGACAACTTCGTACTCGGGCTGATCTGCCTGTCGGTGTTCTCGGGTGCGTACGTGACCGAGATCGTGCGTGCCGGCATCGAGTCGGTACCCCGCGCGCAGATCGAGGCGGGCAAGAGCCTGGGCCTGTCGCGCACCGACATCACCCGCTTCGTGGTTTTGCCGCAAGCTTTTCGCAATGTGTTGCCACCCATGGCTGGGCAGTTCATCCAGTTGATCAAGGACTCCTCGCTGGTGTCGCTGGTGTCGATCCAGGAGCTGACCTTCATGGCCCAGGATGTGCAGGTTTCGACACAGCGGGTGTTCGAGGTGTTCGTATTCACCGGCATCGTCTATTTCGTGATCTGCTTCAGCCTGTCCCGGCTTTTTGCCGCGCTGGAGCGCCGTCACGCCAGGGCCCACTCATGATCGAAGCACAAAAGCATCCTTCGAATTCGCCGTCTGCTCCGGTGGTCAAGGCCGAGACCCCCGTCAGGGGTGGGGCCATCATCCGCCTGCGCGGCGTCAACAAGTGGTTTGGCCAGGTGCATGTGCTGCACGATGTCGACCTCGACGTGCACCAGGGCGAACGTGTCGTGATCTGCGGTCCGTCGGGCTCGGGCAAGTCGACGCTGATCCGCTGCGTGAACCGGCTGGAAGAACACGACAG
Organism: Burkholderiales bacterium; assembly: GCA_038326025.1. Taxonomy (GTDB): domain Bacteria; phylum Pseudomonadota; class Gammaproteobacteria; order Burkholderiales; family Burkholderiaceae_C; genus CAISIP01. Next base: position 8,555 of record JBBQJP010000020.1, on the reverse strand, counting down.
CGGCGTGATCACCGTCGACGGTATCGAGCTCAACGAGGACACCGAACACATTGCGGCGATCCGCCGCGAGGTCGGCATGGTGTTCCAGAGCTTCAACCTGTTTCCGCACCTGAGCGTGCTGGAGAACTGCACCTTGCCGCAGATCCGGGCCCGTGGCAGTTCGCGCAAGGACGCCCTGGCCAAGGCCATGGCCTACCTGGAACGGGTGCGTATTCCCGAGCAGGCGCACAAGTTCCCGGCCCAGCTCTCCGGCGGTCAGCAGCAACGCGTGGCGATTGCACGATCGCTGTGCATGGAGCCCAAGATCATGCTGTTCGACGAGCCCACGTCGGCGCTCGACCCGGAAATGATCAAGGAGGTGCTGGACGTGATCATCGATCTTGCGCAATCGGGCATGACCATGGTCTGCGTGACGCACGAGATGGGTTTTGCGAAGAAGGTGGCCGACTCCGTGGTGTTCATGGACGGCGGACGCATCATCGAGCAGGCGCCGCCGCGCGAGCTGTTCGACAATCCGCAATCGGACCGCACCCGCCAATTCCTGAGCCAGATCCTGGAGCACTGATGATGGCGGTCACGTACGGCGAGTCGACCAACACTCCGCTCCGCGGCCTGCTGGCAGACGCCTGACACCTGGAAGGAAATAACACAATGTCCCAGTTTCTGCGCAACGCCTGGTATGTGGCAGCCTTGACGCCCCAGGTCGATCGCACGCTCAAACCCGTCAGACTGCTCGGCGAAGCGGTGGTGCTGTACCGCACCGAAGACGGCAGGCCGGTTGCGCTCGAAGATGCCTGCCCGCACCGCAAGCTGCCACTATCGATGGGTCGCATCAAGGGTGATGCGGTGGAATGCGGTTACCACGGGCTGACCTTCGACTGCTCAGGCCAATGCATCGACGCAGCGACGCAGCAGCGTATTCCACCTTTCGCCAAGGTCCGCAGCTACCCGGTATGCGACCGCTACGGCTTGCTCTGGATCTGGATGGGTGACCCGGCCCAGGCCGACGACAGCAGCATCATCCGGATCGAGAACTACGACGACCCCCACTGGCATGTGACCAAGGGCGACAGCCTGCTGATCGAGTGCAACTACCTGTGGATGGTCGACAACCTGCTGGACCCGTCCCACGTGGCCTGGGTGCACCGCAGTTCGTTCGCCGGCGCCGGCACCGACAACACCCCGATGCAGATCACCGCCAATGCGACCGGTGTGGTCAACAGCCGCTGGATGCTGGACCAGCCGCCGCCGCCGTTTTATGCCCCGCTGGTCAGGTTCAAGGGCAACGCCGACCGGCTGCAGCACTATGAGGTGCGTTACCCTGCGCTGGCGGTCAACATGGGCATCTACACCCCCGCCGGCAAAGGTGGCCCTTCGATGGTCGAAGACGCCGACACCTACCGGATGATCTCCTACCATTTCATGACGCCAATCGACGACGACAACACCCAGTATTACTGGCTGCAGCATCGCAACACCGATCCGCACGACGAAGAGATCACGCGCAAAGTCGCCGCTGGCGCCAGGGCTGCATTCGAAGAGGACCGCGCCATCCTGCGAGCCGTGCACCTGGGCATGAAAAGCAAGACCACCCCGACCACCGGACTGCTGCTCGACGCAGCGGCGTCCCGATTTCGCAAGGAGCTGACGGAGCTGATTGCGAAGGAAAACACGCAGGCAGTGGCGATGGTCGACCGAAGCGCTATGTCCAGCAGTTGAATGCGGTTTGCGGGGAAGAATAGCGGCGGCATGACTGGCCATTTCCCGAAAGCGCGGTTCGGTGGCGCACGCGGGCGGTGCGCGTGGACAGGGGCGGCGGCTGCGCACTCGCGTTCTCCGGCCCACGCCAAGAGCAGACGCATCAACCCACGCGCACTAAGCACCCCGTGACGGGGCCAGGCACTCAGGCGAAAGTCGGACTCAAGCCCCGTCCGGCTCCTTGTAATACCCAACGGTATCGCCCTCGGTCGTCACACCGAGCCCGTTGAGCAGCCGGTTCGAATAGTTGAAATACGCGCAGACCTGGTTCACCTCCAGGATCTCGCCGTCGTCGCAACCGGCAGCGCGCAAGGCCTCGTAGTCGCTGCGCTGCATGTTCGCCACGTCAACTGTCAGCTTGCGCGCATAGTTCAGAAACGCAAGTTCCTTGCCCTCGAACGCCTGCTCGGGCCTGGCGGCCGACAAGGCGTCCCAGACCTTTTGCGCGCGTGGCTTGTCGTTCATCAACCGGCGCGCATTGGCCCAGTGGTGGGTCAGGCTGTAGTCGCACTTGTTGGACATGCTGACGTAGGACGCCACGACCTCCAGGAACCAGAATGGCAAGGTGTTGTCCGGGTTGTGCAGCACGTTGCGGTACAGCGCCAGGTGTCCTTGCATGCTGTGCGGCCGCAGGCTGTGCGCGCGCATCACGTTGTCCACGGTGCCGGCCGGCGTCTTGGCCAATTCGTACATCTCCTGGAGCTTGCCGCTGGCTTCTTCCAGCGGAATCATCCGTATCCATGCGGTCATTGCGGTTCCTTCATCGCGTCAATCTCCAGGGTGGTGGTGCGGCGGTCGACCGGCTTGCGCGCGAAGATCCGCTGCACCATCGGAACAAAAGTCTCTATCGGCTCGCACCGGTAGTCGGGGTCTGCTGCGGCCTGGTCGTAGGACGCGACGAACTCGGCCGTCCAGTCGTAATACGGATGGCCTTTCCACAGATCACGTTCATGCTGCTTGACGCCAGGCAGGCGCGGGGAATGCACATTCTGGAACGTCGCATGGTGCTGCAGCATCCAGTAGTTGCGGTCCGATATGTAGGCGCCCATCAGGTCCGCGGCGAAATCACCATGCATCAGCGGGCAGGTGATGAACCCGACATCGTGCAGCAAGGCAACCACCACGTCCTCCTCGTCCCGGCCATCGCGCAACACCATGGTGGCCGATTGCAGGCAGTGGCGGTAGTTGTTGATCATGTAGCCGAACGACGGGTCGTCCTGCGAAGCGGTCAACAGGCGCAGCGCCTGGCTGGCCTGGTACTCGGCCAGGTAAAGGCGCCGCTGCTGCTCGAGCAGTTGCCAGTCTTGCGCCTGGAAATCCTCCAGAGCGATCTTGTCGATATGGCGCCAGTCGGGCTGGGCCAGCGGCGAAAGTCGGGATTGTTCGATGGTCGTCATTGGTTCATGTTCCAAGGGATGTTGTCAGCCAGGCCTGCGTCGCCGCACGCCAGGGGTCGAGCGCTTGCTGCACCGGCGGATGTACACAGGCGGCGTCGAGCCATGCCTGCAACACCGGCGGCAGGACGATGGGTTGGCCACAGGCCGCCAGCACCATGCAAGCCAGCGGCAGATTCACCAGCAGTCCGCAGTCGGCCAAACTGATCGTCGGCGTCAGCAGCCATGGCTGGGGTTGCACCCACGACGCTAGCTGCGCGATACGCATCTCGATCTCGCCACGCAGCGCCTTGACCTGCTGCGGATCACGGCTTGCGGGCTTCACATGTGCAAACAAGGCCCGCACTTTCGGTTCCAGATGCAGGTCGTGGAAGCGGCAGACAAAGCGGATGCGGGCGCGCGCCCGCGCATCGCCCGGCAACATCGGTGGCGACGGATAGGTTTCGTCCAGGAACTCGTTGATGACCTCCGACTCCGACAGCACCCAGTCGCCGATGCGGATCGCCGGCAAGGTGCCCATAGGCACGATGGCGCGATATTCGGCCGAACGGTATCCGCCCGCAGGCAGTTGCTCTTCATAGTCGACGCCTTTGACTGCCAGCACGATGCGCACTTTGGCGCTATAGCTCGACACCGGCGACGCATGGAAGATCATCATGCGCCACCCCCTGCCAGAAACGCCTGGTAATCCTGCGCGGCCGCAGCGGCGGCCAGCGCCACGAACTGCGCACCGTGTGCGGCCAGGCCCAGCGCGGAGTCTGACCCGACCCTGCCATCGGGAAACTGGCCGCGGTGTGTCGGCGCATCGGCATGGTTATCGCCCGCATGGGCCTTGATGAAGTCCGCACTCAGTGTCGGGGGTGCAGCGTGTGTGTCGGGCGGGCAATGGTGCGGCAGCAGCGCACGCGTGATCGCCACTTCCGATGGCGTGGCATGCATGCCTTCGCCGGCGCCGTAAAGGCTTTGGCGCAGCGCGTTGGCTTCGGGATAGTCCCACCAGCTGCGCATCCGAAAAAACAGCGGCTCGGCCGTGCCACGCCCGAGGCTGCGGTCGGCATGAATCTCCTGGAACGCACACTGCGCCGGCGCCAGGTTGCCGCCGTGCCCGTTGAGAAAATAGAACTGGCGGAAGCCCTGGCTGGCCAGCGACTGCACATAGTCGACGATCACCCGGATCAGCGTTGTCGGTCGCAACGACACCGTGCCAGGAAACGCCAGATTGAACTGCGCCGGACCGAGCACCAGCGTGGGCCCTACCAAGGCACCACACAACTCGGCCATCGCATGTGCGACCGCCTGCGCGGTAATGCTATCGGTGCCGATCAGCCCGGTCGGGCCATGCTGCTCGGTCGAGCCCATGGGCACAACGACACCGGTCGACTGTTTCAGGTAGGCCTCGACTGCCGGCCAGGTGGATTGGTGCAAGATCATGGTCGTCGCTGCTTTCCTGTGCGCCGTTCAGTGCGCCGTTGCCATCTTTCGCTCCAGTCGTCGCACCAGGTACGACACAAACAGGATCAGCAGCAGATATTCGGCCACCAGCAGCGTATAGGTTTCCAGCGGCCGGTATTCGCTGACATTGAGCTCATTGGCGCGCCGCGTCAGTTCTTGCAAACCGATCACCGAGATCAGCGACGACATCTTGAGCACATAGACGAACTGGTTTCCCAGCGCCGGGAGAATCACCTTGATCGCCTGCGGAAACACCACCAGTCGCATCTGCAATGACCAGCTCAGTCCCAGGCTGCGAGCCGCTTCGATCTGCCCCTTGGGAACCGACTGGATGCCGGCGCGGAAGACCTCTGCTTCGAACGCGCTGTCACTGATCGCCAGCGACAACACGCCGGTGGCAAATACGCCGAGTTGCAGACCGATGATGACCGGCAGCCCGTAGAACACCCATAACAGCAGCACCAGCAGCGGAATCGAGCGGAACAGTTCGACATAGACCCGGTTCACGCGGTTGAGCCAGCGCCGCTTGGACAAGCCGGCAATCGCCACCAGAGCGCCGAGTGTGATCGACACGACAATCGCACTGACGGAAACGAGGATCGTCGACCAGATACCGCCAATCAGGAACTGCAGATTCGACAGTCCCTTGGCCTGCAAGGGATTGAAGATGTACCAGCCCCAGTTGTAACTGGAGGCGCCACCGCCGGAGGCTCCGGCCGCGCAACCGGCCAGCAGAAACCCGAATGCCGCAAGGGCGAGCGAACGGCCTATTTTTTGGCCGACAGCCATTTGGCTTCAAGCGCGTCGAAAAATCCTTCGGCGGTCTTCAGGGCGATCCAGTTGTTGACGAAGGTCAGCCACACTTCATCACCCTGCGGCATCGGATAAGCGAACGGACGCTTGTTGCGCATTTCGGAGTTGTTGCCCACCATCTGCAGATCCGGATAGGTCTTCATCAGTGTGGCGGCTTCGACGTTGCTGGTGATGGTTACCTGTGCGCGTCCGGCAAGCACTTCCTGGTAACCGGTTGCCGGCTTCTCGATCGAACGCACCTTGGCCTTGGGAAAGTGCGACTTGGCCTGCTGTTCGAACACGGTTCCCATCAACACCGCGACCGTGGTGTTGGGGTTGTTGATGGCGTCCCAGTTGGTGATCTTGGCGCCCGTCTTCTTGCTCACCAGTGGCACGGTGCCCGCATAAATGTAGGGGTTGGAAAAAGCCACGGTCTTGGCCCGCGCCATGCTCAGAGAAGCACCGGAAAAAATGTCGTAACGATCCGACACAATGCCGTTGACCAGCGTGGCCCATTCAGCCGGAACGAACTCGATTTTGACGCCCATGTCGGCAGCCAGTTGCGTCATGGCCTCGACGTCGAAACCGGTCAGGGTATTGGTCGCAGTGTCCTTGATCGACATCGGGTTGAAGTCACCGGTCGTGCCCACACGCAAGGTTCCGCGCTCCAGAATCTGGGCCAGATGCGACTTGTTCTGCGCCATGGCGCTTATGGGGACCAGCAGCATCGCGGCAGTCGCCAAACCGGCAACGAAGGAAATCAGCTTTTTCATAGTTGGGCCCAGACTTGAAGTTGTATAGACAGGTGCCGATACTACAAGCAATTCCCATGCCGTGCAATGGCGTCACGCCAACTGCAGATTGACCCGCAATCAGGTCAATCGTCCTTGCCACATGGCCAGGATTTGGGGGCCTTGATGCCTTCGGGCAATCGCGTACGCGCATCGCCGCAGGCAATGTCCAGCTGAGGCGCCGACAGGCCGACGCTGCGGCTCAGGTCGACACCTTCGAGTCGGGTGCGGAACATGCGGGCCTCCGCCAGCCGCGTGCCGTCCATCTTGGCATTGACCAGATTCGCCCGTGCCATATCGGCGCCGGTCAGATTGGCGCCATTGAGGTTGGCACCCTCCAATATCGCGCGCTGCAGTTCTGCCTTGCGCAGGTTCGTGCCGGTGAGATTGGCCGTCGACAGATTGGCCCGAAACAACTCCGCCTTGGTCATATCGGCACCAGACAGGTTGGCGCCCTTGAAATTGGCGCGGTAACTGTTGAGCTGCACCAATTTGGCCCGGCTCAGATCGGCGCCGCTCAGGCGGGCCCGATCCACGCTGCCGTGGGTCAGGTCGGCGCCCGCCATCTTGGCGCCCATCAGATCGGTGCCGTTGAAATCGGTGCCCGCCAGCCGCGCTCCGGTGAGGACGGCACTGCGCAGCACCAGTCTGGCCTTCTCGCATTCAGTCCAGTCGACAGCGGCCGCTGGCGCATCGCTGCATCCCGCCCAGGCCGTAGCCCCGGTCAGGCACAACATCAGTGCGGCCATCGGCTGCCAGGTGCGACGGCGTTTGGCCCATGCGGGCGCGAGCGCGCAAACGCGTTGAGACGGCAATACGGCATGTGCCTGGGTCGGTGGTGAACGGTGCATGCGGACTATCTTAACTGCAGGCGCCCAAAAATGCCCCGCCTTGGGGCATGGCCAGGGTTGACCGCCATGTGCCATCCTGGGGATACTCATCATGGACTCGCCAGTGGCGCGATGGCTCTGCGCTTGTGTGTCCAGCCCCACACGCAAGCACATGCCCCTATCCCCCGAACTCAGGTCCTGGCGCAAAGCGCAGCGCGACAGTTTGCTGGCGCAGCGCATGGCCTTGGGCAAGGAACAACACAATCACTGGAATGTACAACTCACACGCCGACTGCAAGCTGCAGTCGATCCGCTGCCTGGCATGGTCATCGCCGGCTACTGGCCGATCAAGGGCGAGTTCGATCCGCGATATCTGATGCGCGCCTGGCGTGACGCCGGCGCGCGCACCGCGCTGCCGGTGGTGGTGCAAAAAGCCGCGCCCTTGCAGTTTCGCGATTGGTGGCCCGGCATGCGCACCAGCGTCGGTGTGTATGACCTGCCTGTACCGGAAGAAGGCGACGTCGTGATACCCCAACTGGCGCTGGTGCCGCCTGTCGGCTTCGACGCCATGGGTTATCGGCTGGGCTACGGTGGTGGCTACTATGACCGTACGCTGGCGGCACTGACACCGCGGCCACTGACGATCGGCGTAGGGTTCGAGATGGCGCGCATCGACACCATTTCGCCGCAGCCACACGATATCGCGATGGACTTCATTGCCACGCAGGACGCCTGGTATGAGGCCTCGGCACGAGGCCTCATACGCCTTGAGCCAGCCGTCGCGGCGATGCGGCTGGAGCAACGACTTGCCAACACCGGCGCAGACTGATGTCCACACCCACCCGAAAAATCCAGGGAGATGCTATGGATGCCTCCCTGCCTACGGGCAAGGAAATTGGAGCGCTGAGATGAACAGCCGCCTATCAGGAAGAGAAGTCCCGCGCATGCGGGGTGGATCCTCTGATGGATACGGCATCAAAGTGCCCAAGCGTGATAGACCACGGTCTTCACAAACACCATAGAGGATCCGTCATGAATCGTAATACAGGAATGAACGTCGGACAAATCATCGGCACGATGGCCGGTCAGCAAGTGGTGGGGCTTGATATTGCCAAACATGTGTTCCAGTTGCACACGGTGGACATGGGCACGGGCGAGATTGTGAACATTCAGCTCAAGCGCGCGCGGGTGCTGCCGCACTTTGTGAACAAGCCACCCTGTCTTGTCGCCATCGAAGCCTGCGGGGGCGCACACCACTGGGCGCGCGAGTTGCAGGCACTGGGACACACCGTGCGTCTGCTGCACGCCAAGGCGGTGCGCCCGTTTGTGTCGGGAAACAAGACCGATGCGACGGATGCGCGGGCGATCTGGCTGGCGGTGCAGCAACCCGGCGTCAAGTTCGTGGGTATCAAGAGCACGCAGCAGCAGGCCACGCTGACGCTGCACCGCCAGCGCGAGCTGCTGATGAAGATGCGCACCATGCAGGTCAATGCGCTGCGCGGCTTGCTGTACGAATTTGGAGCCACCTTTGCCAAAGG
>JBBQJP010000019.1:0-75866 GCA_038326025.1 Burkholderiales bacterium | reverse complement strand
GCCTGGGCTTTGAGCGAGAGCGTGCGAACGAAGCGGATGCCGGTGCGCTGCGCATCAAGGCCGGCGACCCGGTGATTCGTTTCGGCAACCGGCTGTCACTGGGCGGGCGCGCTGTGGTGCATGACAACATCACGATCCCGGCGCTGATGTTCAAGGGCCTGACCGAGAAGCGCCTGCGCGATCGCCAGAGTACGATCTACAGCCTGTACCAGACCGAGTTCGGCATCACCGTGTTGCATGCGCAGGAGCGCACGCGCGCCGCTGCAGCGGACCGCAACACCGCGCGGGTGCTCGGCGTGCCGCAGGGCCAGCCTGTACTGGAGGTGCATCGCACGGCCTTGACCTTCGGCGACAAGCCGGTCGAATACCGCATCTCGACCATCAACACCCAGTTGCACGACTACGTCAGCATGTTGTCAAAGCGGCTGTAGGGCGAGAGTCCAGACCTTTGGTGCGGCCTGCCGTGTTTAGGAAAAAGCGCGCCAGCCCCACCAGATCCGGGTTGCGGTGGTGACGGCACACATGGCTGCGAAGATGCCCGCCAGCAGCGGAAATTGTTGGGGCCACAGGCACATCGCGATGAAGCAGGCCAGGGTCTCGGTGGCCTCGGTCAGGCCACCCAGGAAATAGAGCGATTTGTCCGGCCACGAAAGGTTGGTCATCTTGCGTTTTGCCGCGATCACCGCGAACGCCAGAAAGCTTGACATGGTGCCGCAGAAGGCAGCCAGCAGCAACGCGGCCGCCAGTGCGTTGCGCTGCGGGTCTGCCAATGCAAAGGCCAGCGGAATGGATGCGTAAAACACGAAATCGAGCGCGATGTCGAGAAAGCCGCCAGCGTCGGTGGTCTGCGTGCGCCGCGCAATCGCGCCGTCAAGGCCATCACACAGGCGCGACAGCAGGATCGCAACTGCGCCGGCCCAGAAGTGTTGCGTTGCAATCAAGACTGCGGCACCCATGCCAATGGAAAACCCGAACAAGGTCATCAGGTTGGCACCCAGGCCCAGGCGCGCCAGTATGCTGGCGATCCGGTCGATTGCGGGTTTGATCAGGGTGGTGGCAGCGCGGTCTAGCACGAGAGGGTCAGGGCAGTCGGGTCAAGAGTGCCGGGTCGGCGATGTCGGCTTCGTCATGGGTGACCATTAGTACGGGAATGCCGCGTTTTCTTACCAGGTCGAATACGAATTGACGCACCCTCTCGCGCAATTCGGCATCCAGGCGCGAAAAGGGCTCATCGAGCAGCAAGGCTTTGGGGTCGGCCAACAACGCGCGCATCAGCGCGACGCGCGCACGCTGGCCACCTGACAGCGTCGCCGGATTGGCGTGTGCAAAGTCACTCAGCTCCAGGTCGGACAGGCCGGCGCGCACGCGTTCATGACGTTGCGCCTTTGGCCCGGCAGGCACGGCGAACAGCAGATTCTCGGCCACGGTCATGTGCGCGAAAAGCAGATCGTCCTGGAACAGGATGCCAACCTGACGTTGTTCGGTGGGCAAGGTGTCGATACGCCGTCCGCCCAGGGCTACGGAACCGCTGAAAGACAGGCCGGCCGCCAGTGTGCCGCAGATCGCACTGAGCAGAGTGGATTTACCCGAGCCACTGGCCCCCATGACGGTGTGGATCTGGCCCGGCTCCACCCGTAGCGTGAAATCGCGGATCAGGACGCTGTCGGCGGTGGCGAGTTGTTCGACGTGAACCTGCAATGGCATGTGGGTATGTGGGTATGGGGGTAATGGTGGTTGACCACGGCCGGTTGCCGGCGTCTTAAGGCATGGATGCGAATCTTCACATGTGAGGGTGATAATAAGTGCGGGAATCACCGGGCGCCGTTTGCGCGAGGGATGTCCAACCTGGTTTGAAGGAACCCGCATGAAGAAACTGATTGTTGTCGCGATGCTCGTCACTGCTGGTGCAGCATATGCCCAGTCGACTCCGGCCAAGAAGGAACTGGTGGCCAAGGTCCTGTTGTTGCAGCAACCCGCAATTGAACTGGTCGCGCGTGCCATGGCCGAACAACCGGCCCAGGTTCTCATGCAACGTGCCGGTCCGCTGCTGCAGCAGCGGATTCCGCCGGACAAGCGCCAGGCCGTGGCGCGCGACATCCAGGCCGACCTCAAGAAATACGTGGACGAAGCCGTGCCAGTGGTACGCGATCGTGCGGTGGCGCTGGCGCCCTCGACGATTGGTGTGTTGCTGGACGAGCGTTTCACCGAAGATGAACTCAAGCAACTGATCGCCATCATCGAGTCGCCGATCAACCGCAAGTTCCAGGCGCTGGGCCCCGAGATGCAAAAGGACCTGACCGAGAAGCTGGTCGCAGAAACCAAGCCGATCATTGAAGCCAAGGTCCGCGCACTCGATCGGACCGTGGCAGGCCGACTCGGCATCCAGCCGCCGGCGGCTGGCGCCAGCAAATAGCGCAACACTGCGCGTGTCGTGACACTGGCCGCACTTCTGGGTGTCCGCTGGCCACTGGTTCAGGCGCCAATGGCCGGGGTCCAGGGCGTTGAACTGGCGCTGGCGGTGTCGGGCGCTGGTGCCCTCGGCTCTTTGCCGTGTGCCATGCTCACGCCGCAGGCCGTTAGCGAAGCGCTGGTGCAGATACAGGCGCAATCGGCAACCGTCAATCTCAACTTCTTCTGCCATACGCCCCCACCACCAGATCCTCAGGCTGAGACCGCATGGCGTTTGCTGTTGGCGCCTTATTACCGCGAGCTGGGGCTGGATGTGGCGGCATCAGTGCCGTCGGTCATACGCGAACCCTTTACCGACGCCATGGCCGACGTGCTCGAGCCATTCCGTCCGCCGGTGATCAGCTTCCATTTCGGGCTGCCCCACGACGATCTGCTGGCGCGGGTGCGCAGCTGGGGCAGCCGCATTCTGTCCAGCGCGACCACAGTCGACGAAGCCTTGTGGCTGGATCAGCGGGGCGTGGACGCCATCATCGCCCAGGGCCTGGAGGCGGGTGGCCACCGCGGCATGTTCCTTTCCGAAGACACGACGACCCAGGTCGGAACCCTGGCCCTGGTGCCGCAAATTGTGCGCAAGGTCCGGATCCCGGTGATTGCGGCCGGCGGCATTGCCGATGCCGGCGCGGTGGCGGCCGCCGTGGCGCTGGGTGCCAGTGGCGTGCAGGCCGGCACTGCCTATCTGTTGAGTTCGGAGGCGCGCACCAGCGCACTGCACCGCGCCGCCTTGCAAAGTGATGCCGCGCGCCATACCGCACTCACGTGCCTGTTCTCGGGTCGGCCGGCGCGTGGCATTGTCAATCGCCTGATGCGCGATCTCGGGCCCCAGGCAGCACTGGCTCCGGCATTCCCGCTGGCTGGTGCCGCTTTGGCGCCACTGCGGCAGGCAGCCGAGCGCCAGGGCCTGGACGGGTTCACCCCGTTGTGGTCAGGGCAGAACGCGAGCGCTTGCAAGGCCATCTCGGCGGCCGAAATCACACGCGAACTGCTGCGCGGCCTGCCCGGGTGATGGGTCGTCGGCTTAGCGTCGGAACCGGCGCGGCTTTCCGGCCCACGCGGCCAGGCCGAATGCCAGCACCGGCAGACACCATTGCAGCCAGGCGTAGGCCGATGTCAACGAGCGTTGTGCACCCGCGGCGAGCGTGACGGCCTCGGTCGTGACCGTGGCGTAGCGGCCGCCACCGATGAACAGCGTGGGCAGGTATTGCGCGACGCTGACGGCGAATCCGACCGCCAGCGATGACCACAGGGCTGCACGCAACAAGGGCCATTTCACGCGCAGCAAAAAGGCCGTACGTCCGTGGCCCAGGGACGCGCTGACCTGACGCAAGCGCGGATCAAAACCGCCATACGCCGGCCCCAGGGTGATCAGCACGTAGGGCACGCAGGCCAGGCTGTGGGCCAGCCACAGTCCCCTCCAGCGGGTGTCGAGGTTCCAGTGCAGTGCGACGGCATGGATGCCTACGATCCACAGAACGGAAGGCAGTATCAGTGGCAGGTAAACCACCCGGCGCAACCCGAGGTCCCACCGCGGTGGAGCGGTTTCCAGCCACGCTACCGACCACAACAGGGCCGTAACGGAGCTGGCCAGCGCCAGCGTGAGCGTGGTACCCACCGTGGACACGCTGCCCCACACCGACATCCACGCGCCCCAGGTGAAGGTTTGCGGCAGCAGACGTGGAAACGGCCATACGCCGGATACGCTGCCCAGCGCCAACGCCAGCATCACGACCAGGTACAACGCCAGCAATCCGCGCAATGCCCACAGGGCGGCAGTGGCGGCCTTTGGCGCAGACACCGCGCCACGCACACCCGTGGTGCGGCGTGCGCGCCATCCGTGCGAGCGGGGCAGGCTCCACAGAAGCAGCGCCACAACGGCCAGGGCCAGGGCCAGCAACCACGCGGCGGCGGCGCCCTGACGGTTGGTGGCCGGGTCGGCATCGAGCAGCCAGGACCAGGCCTGCACCGCCAGGGTCGGCGGTGATGCCGGGCCCGCCACGAGCGCAACGTCAACCACGGTCATCGAATAGGCCAGCACCGCCAGCATCGGCCAGGTCAGGCGGGGCCAAAGCTGGGGCCAGACCACGCGCCACCAGGCCTTGGCGGGTGCGTAACCCATGGTGCGCGCCACGGCACGTTCGCGGGTGAGCCGCAAAGCCACATCGGCCCGTTGCAGATGCGCAGCCGCTGCCCACAGCAGGAACGGCACCTCCTTGGCCACCAGCACGAGGATCAGTCCCAGGCCCCAGGGGTCCTGCGTCGTGGCCCAGGGCGGCGGATCGTTGAACCCGGTGGCCCATGGCGAGACGGCGCGCAGCAACCAGCCACTGGGACTGAGCAGAACCACCAGGCCTATGCCGAACGCCGCATGGGGCACGGCAAGCATCGGCCCGAGCAGGCGTACCAGACCTGGCCAGCGTGAAGGAAAACTGCGCGACATGATCCAGGCGCTCAGAGCGACGGCGAGCAGGCTCGATACGATGCCGGTCCACAGGCTCAGCGCCAGCGCGCGCATAGTCTGTGGCGCGGCCCACAAGGCCTGCCAGGCGTCGAGGTCCAGACCAGCCCCCACCGCAGAGCCGGTGGCATACAGCACCGGCACGCCCAGCAGGGCCGCCAGCACAAACGCCCAGGCCATGTCGGAGCGCGACGCTGTAAGCCCCTTGGCGCTAAGGGCGAACGCTGTTCCAGGCGCGTGGGTCATGCAAATCAACAGCGTGTCGGTCGCGTTCGTGCCCGGCACATGACGTGGGCGTGCGACTCAGCCGTCGTCGCGGCCGAGTACCGATTGCAAAAAGCTGCCGATGTCCTGGATCTCGCGCGGATGCACGCTGTGCTGCATCGGGTAGCTGTGCCACTGAACCGCGTAGCCCATGGCCTGCAAGGTATCGCGCGAGGCTTCGCCGCGCGCCACCGGTACCACCGGGTCCGCGCTTCCATGGGCCATGAACACCGGTACCTGGCGATTGGCCGGGTTCGCCTGCTCGGCCAGATCGGCTGCCAATGGCAGATAACCGGACAAGGCGACGATGCCGGCCAGCGGCGCGCCGTGGCGCAACCCGGTATGCAACGCGACGGCACATCCCTGTGAGAAACCGGCCAGCACGATGCGGCGCGAATCGACGCCACGTGCCACTTCGTTGGCGATCAAGGCCTCGACGGCCAGCGCCGAACGGCGGATGCCGTCAGCGTCCTCGCGTTTTTGCAGGTCGGCACCCATGATGTCGTACCAGGCAGGCATCACATAACCGCCGTTGACCGTCACCGGCATGCTGGGTGCGTGCGGAAACACGAACCGGATGGCCCGGCATCCCGACAGATCGAGCTCGGGCACAATCGCAGCGAAATCGTTGCCGTCGGCGCCCAGGCCATGCAACCAGATGACGGCAGCATCGGGGTTGGGTCCGGAGTTCAGTTCGATGTGGGGTAGCAGGGTGGTCATATGGATCGCAATTCGCGCAAGGTTGGGCCCGTTATGGGCAGTAGCGAAACTATAACAACGGGTGCGTGCCAAATTGGCGGCGCACCATACGCAGGCGCGGCCTGCAGGAAACGGGTTTGGTGATGTGGTGGTTTAACAAGGCCTTGGCGGCTGTCGGTCGAAAAAGCGCATTGGCCCTGGTGATGGTGCTGGTCTCGGGCCTGGGCCATGCGCAATGGGCCAGCAACCGGGGATACCAGTTGCTCCAGCGCATCGACGATGTGCTTTTCGGCATCGACAACCTGTCGCTCGAAATTTTGGGCCGCGACCATGTCACCGGAACCTTGTTGCAGATCAACGCTGACCAGCCCTTGCCCCTGCGCGCACAGACGCGCTTTGTCGTCGAATGCCGCAAACCAATGCGTTTTGCCGTGCTCCGGGCGGACGCGGTTTTGCCGACAGACCCAAAGACGCTGGAATACGCCGATGTCGCCTTGCTTGACGGAACCTGGGCCAGCGCGGAATTCGCCTGCGAAAGCACGCGCCAGCCGGGGCGTGCATCGCAGGTCGCGCGCGCCATCTACGAAAGTGGTGGCCCGCCCGACATGCAGACCCTGTATTGCGACCTGCAGCCCGATGGCAGCACCGAAGTGCGCCGCGGCGTCGAGGTGCGTTACAGCGTCTCGACCAGTGCCGTCGCGGTGAACCGGCAATGGCTGAGTTCGGGTTCGGTTACCGAGGACGAGGTGCGATTTGGCTCCAACAGCAAGTGGCGCATCAACCGCAAGGCGCTCGATATCCGGCGCAGCGCGCCCAACGGCAGAGTGCTGTTTTCTGCGCTGTGTGATCGCCGGCCGCCGGTGGTGGCGCGCCCCTGAGCTTGCGACCCAAAGTCCTGGCATCAACCACCATAGCGCCGCAGCCATTCCTTTTCCAGCGCATCGACCCAGCTACCGTGGGGTTCCAGGATGGTGGGCACGGCCTGCGCGACCTGTCCCGCCATGATGCCGGCGCCAAAGCGGGCACGGTCGGCTGCAGATAATTTGTCCAGCGCCAGCACGCTCGGGTCGCCCCAATGGGCGATGTCGGCCTTGCGCGCCTGCGCCAGCGGCGACAGCAGGAAGTTCGCCACCACCTGTGCGCCGTCGCTCGCGCGTGCATTGACCGGGATCGCCAGGAAATGGGTGTTGCCGATGGTGCCGCTGCTGAACTGAAAGCTGTAGATGCTGTCGGCCAGGCGCTTTGCGGCAATTTCGTTGGCCGCCTCGTTGGGGTTGAAGGTCAGCGCGATCATCAGTTCGCCGTCCGACATCATTTGCCGGATGGCGGCTGCATTCTGCGGAAACTGGCGGCCGGCGCGCCACAGATATGGATGCAGCGCGTCGAGATAGGCCCATAAAGGCGCGGTTGCGCTGGTCATACTCTGCGGTGTGACCGCCCGATACAGAGGCGCGCGGTCCGGGTTCAGTTCGACCAGTGCCTGCTTGACGAAACTTGTGCCATGGAAATCAGGCAACCGTGGATAGGTGATGCGGCCAGGGTTGGCGCGCGCAAATTCCAGCATGCCGGCCATGTCGCGTGGTGGTGTCGGCACCCGTTTGCGGTCGGCAAAAAACGTCAGTTGTGCCATGCCCCAGGGGGCTTCCAGACCGTCCACCGGCTCGGAAAAGTCCACCGTTGTCGTGGGCTTGCCGGTCACGTCCACGTATCGGAAGTTCGGCAGTTGCTCGGCGAATGGGCCGAACAGCAAGCCCTCGCGCTTCATGGTCAGGAAATTCTCGCCGTTGATCCACACCAGGTCGACCGTGCCATCGCGTTTGCCGGCCGCTTTTTCGGCGCGGACCCGTTTGACGACCTCCGCGGTTTCGCTGATCTTGACATGTTCCAGCCGCACGCCGAACTGCTGCTGGATCTGTTCGCCAGCCCAGCGCAGATAAGCATTGATGCGTTCACTGCCGGCCCAGGCATTGAAATAAACCGTTTGTCCCCGGGCCCGTGTCAACACACCGGCCCAGGCCTCCGTCGTCTGCGCCCACAAAGGCAACGCGGTGGCGCCCGCGAGCAGGGCCAGGGTCTGGCGGCGATTCGGAGCGGTGGGCAGGCTAGGCAGCGTCATGGGCAAACAGTTCCGGTTCGGTTGGAGGGCGGGAAAGAGGATCGGCCCGCATCGAGCGGCCGCCCGATTCAACAATGGTCGGGCAAAGGCCCGGATTCTTACGCCGGCAGCGACGCCGATCGGGGGTCAACCCAGCAAGGCCAGTGCAAATTCCCGGGCGTTGAAGGTTTCCAGCTCTTCAAGTTTTTCGCCCACGCCGATGAAGTACACCGGAACAGGGCGCTCGCGCGCAATCGCGGCCAGCACGCCACCCTTGGCCGTTCCGTCGAGTTTGGTCACGATCAGGCCGGTCAGCTTCAGCACTTCGTCGAAAGCCTTGACCTGCGCCAGTGCGTTCTGGCCGGTGTTGCCGTCGATCACCAGCAGCACCTCATGGGGTGCTTGTGGGTCTGCCTTGGAGATGACACGCTTGATCTTGCGCAGTTCCTCCATCAGATGCAACTGAGTGGGCAGCCGACCGGCCGTGTCGACCAGCACCACGTCCCTGCCGCGCGCGCGCCCGGCCGTGACGGCGTCATAACTGACGGCGGCCGGGTCGCCGCCTTGCTGGCTGATGATTTCGACCGTGTTGCGATCGGCCCAGACCGCGAGTTGCTCCTTGGCGGCAGCCCGGAACGTGTCCGCGGCCGCCAGCAACACCGAGGCGCCGCGGTATCCCAGGTGTCGCGTGAGTTTGCCGATCGACGTGGTCTTGCCGGCACCATTGACGCCGACCATCATGATCACGGTGGGTTTGAATTCGCCCACGACCAGCTCTTTTTCCAGCGGCGCGAGCAATTCGGTCAGCACGTCGATCAGCAAGGCCTTGACCGCGGCAGGGTCCTTGGCCTTGGTCTGCTTGACGCGCTGGCGCAAGGTCTCGAGCAAAAATTGTGTGGCCTTGACGCCCGAGTCGGCCAGAATCAGCGCGGACTCGAGTTCTTCGTACAGCGCCTCGTCGATCGTGGTGCCAGTGAATACAGAGGCGATACTGGTACCCGTACGGCGCAGTCCGGCGCGCAAGCGACTGGTCCATGACGAGCGTGCCGAAACCGCCACCGGTGCCACTTCCGAGGCATCGCCCGGCAGCGAAAATCGGACTGAACCGGTGCGCACCACAGCGGGTGGCAGCGTATCGGGCGCCACGGTGGTGGCGTCCGGCACCACGGTTTTATCCGGATCGGGTAGGGTGGGCGAAGATTTTTTCCGGAAGAAACTGAACATTTGAGGCGCTTGTGGAGTCACAGCATTTTATGAAACGTTTCCTGACCTGCCTTTTTTTCATTTCGACCCTGTCTGCGCAGGCCCAGATTCCGCCAACCAAGGCCGAGCCGGTGACCCGGTTCACGCTGGCCAATGGCATGGAAATCATCATTCGCCCGGAGCGACGTGCCCCCACTGCGGTGCACATGCTCTGGGTGCGGGTGGGCGCCATGGACGAGGTGGACGGGGTATCGGGGGTGGCGCATGTGCTCGAACACATGATGTTCAAGGGCACGCCCACCTTGGCGCCGGGCGAGTTTTCGCGTCGTGTGGCCGAGCTCGGCGGGCGCGAGAACGCCTTCACGGCGCGTGACTACACCGGCTACTACCAGCAGGTACCGGCAACGCGCCTGCGCGATGTGATGCAACTCGAAGCCGACCGGTTCGCGAACAACCAATGGCCAGACGCGGAATTCAAGCGCGAGATCGAGGTTGTCAAGGAAGAGCGGCGATTGCGCACCGAGGACAACCCGAGGGCGCGCCTTTACGAAACCCTGTCGGCTACCGCGTTTGTAGCCTCGCCTTATCGACGACCCATTGTGGGCTGGATGAATGACCTGGATGCGATGACCGCCGATGACGTGCGCGACTTCCACCGGCGCTGGTATGTGCCGGCCAATGCGGTGGTGGTGATCGCCGGGGACATTGATGTGGACCAGGTGCGCCAATGGGCCCAGCAGACCTATGGCGCCATTGCGGCGGCCGAGCCGCCCGCGCGCAAACCACGGCTGGAGCCGGCACAGGTCGGCATCCGACGCATCGAGGTCAAGGCGCAGGCTGAACAAGCTTATGTGTCGCTCGCGTTCAAGGTGCCTTCGCTGGGTGAGGCCGATCTGCAGGAAGGCGCGGCGAGCGCCGATGGTGATGATGCGATGGCACTGACGGTGCTGGCGGCAGTGTTAGATGGTTACCGCGGCGCGCGGCTCGAACGCACGCTGACCCAGGGTGAGGACAGGGTTGCCGACAACGCGGGCGCCAGCAACGGCTTGTGGGGACGGGGTCCGCAGCTTTTTGTGCTCGACGGCACCCCGGCCAAGGGCAAGACGGCGGCGCAGGTTGAAGCCGCCTTGCGTGAACAGGTTGGCCGTGTCGCGCGCGACGGCGTCTCGCAGGCCGAACTGGCCCGCGTCAAGACCCAGTGGGTCGCCGCCGAGGTGTACCGGCTGGACTCACTTTTCAGCCAGGCACGTGCGCTGGGTTCGAATTGGGCCGTGGGCCTGCCGCTGGACGCTGGCCAGCGTCTGGTGGCACGGCTGCGCAAGGTCACGACCGAGCAGGTGCAGGCGGTGGCGGCGCGTTATTTCGGCGACGACCAGTTGACCGTGGGCACGCTGCGACCACAGCCGGCGGATGGCGCCAGCAAGCCCCGTGCACCAGCCGGCGGCTTGCGCCACTAGTTGGAAACAAGGATGAACATGCTTTTTTCTCGCGTTTTTTTGCTGCTGCTGGCGCTGCTGTGTGCTCCGGCCGCATGGGCCGGTGTGCCGATTGAAAACTGGAGCCTGGCCAACGGCGCGCAGGTTTTTCTCGTGCAAAGCCGTTCGCTGCCGATGGTGGACGTACAGATCGACTTCGATGCCGGTGGCCGGCGGGATCCGGCCGACAAGGCCGGCCTGGCCAGCGTCACCGCGGCCATGGCCTCGCGCGGTCTGCGCGCCAATGGGCCGGACGCGGCACTCGACGAAAACGCACTGGGCGAAGCCTGGGCTGATCTGGGCGCCTCGTTTGGCGCCGGCGCCGGAAACGATCGCATGAGTTTTTCCTTGCGCTCGTTAACCTACCCCGACCTGCTGCCACGGGTAACGGCGCTGGCGGCACGCCAGCTTGCGTCGCCGGCGTTTGCGGCCACTGTCTGGCAGCGTGAACGCGCACAACTGGTGGCATCGATCAAGGAGTCCGGGACCCGGCCGGCCACGGTGGCGGGCAAGGCCTTTGCCAAGGCCATCTATGGATCCCATCCGTACGGTTATGAAATGACCGAGGCCGGGCTGGACCGCATCACCGTGGCCGACATGCAGGGTTTTTATGCGCAAAGCATCCGGTCCTGTCGCGCCAAGGTGTCGGTTGTCGGGGATGTGTCGCGGGCGCAGGCCGATGCGTTGGTGACCACCTTGCTGGCACGACTGGACAGCACTGCCGGGCAAGCGCCGTGCGCTGCATTGCCGGCGGTGCCGCAGGTGCAGCCTTTGGTGCCGCCAGGCACGGTGCAATCAATCGCTTTCGACTCCGCGCAAGCCCATGTGCTCATCGGTCAACCCGGTATCCGGCGCAATGATCCGGACTTTCTGGCGCTGACGGTTGGCAACTATGTGTTGGGTGGTGGCGGCTTCGTGTCGCGGCTGATGTCGCAGGTGCGCGAGAAACGTGGCCTGAGTTACAGCGTCTACAGCTATTTCGCACCAGGTTTGCATGCCGGCGCGTTCACGGTGGGTCTGCAGACGCGGCCCGATCAGGCCGCGCAGGCGGTGGCGGTGACGCAGGAGGTGGTGGCCGAGTTCGTACGCGAGGGTCCGAGCGAACAGGAGTTGAAAGCCGCCAAGGCCAATCTGATCGGGGGCTTTGCATTGCGTTTCGACAGCAATCGCAAACTGCTCGACAACGTGGCCAACATCGCCTGGAACGGACTGGCGCTCGACTACCTCGACACCTGGACAGCCGCGGTCGAGCGATTGAGCGTAGCCGATGTCAAGGCCGCGTTCGAGCGCGTGTTGCATCCAACGGCCATGGTCACGGTGGTGGTGGGCGGGCGCGACAAGGCGCCATGACCCGTCACGAGTTGCTCCTGCGCCCAGGCTGCCATTGCCGGCACCCGCACAGCGGTTAAGCTCCTCGCCATGGGAAACAAAGATGTGGTGCGTGCGCGCCGCCCAGTCACTGCCGCGCCCAGGAAGCCGACCAAGCCAGCCATGCCGCCGACCGACCATACCGTGCGTATCGTCGGCGGCCGCTGGAAACGCACCCGGCTGCCGGTCGCGGTCAAGCCGGGTTTGCGCCCCACACCGGACCGGGTGCGCGAGACGGTGTTCAACTGGCTGGGGCAGGACCTGACCGGCTGGACGTGCGTCGATGCCTTTGCCGGCACCGGTGCACTGGGTTTCGAGGCGGCATCACGTGGCGCCCGCAGCGTGACCCTGGTTGAGAACGACCGTGCGCTGGTGCTGCAACTCGTCGCCACCGGGCAGCGATTGGCGGCGGACATGGTGCAGGTTCACCGCGGCGATGGGCTGGCCGCGCTGGCCCGACTGCCGGCGGATAGCCTGGACCTGGTGTTTCTCGATCCGCCGTTTGATTCCGGACTTTTCGAATCGGCGTTACGCGCCGCCGAACGTGTCGTGCGTGCGGGTGCGTATGTCTACCTGGAGGCGCCGGTGGCCTGGAGCGATGCCGAGTTGGCGCCGCTGGGGCTGACGGTGGTGCGCCACCTCAAGGCGGGGGCCGTGCACGCCCATTTGCTGCAACGTTCACGTGCGGTGCCGCATGCATAATGCGACGCATGCGTCGTTCTGACGACGGTTAGCTGGAGCTTTTTGTGCGAAACCAGATCATTGCCGTATATCCGGGAACATTCGACCCCATGACCCTGGGCCACGAGGACGTGGTCCGACGCGCGGCGCAGTTGTTCAGTCGCATCATCGTCGCGGTGGCAGCGGGGCATCACAAGAAAGCGATGTTCTCGCTCGAGGAGCGGGTCGAGATGGCGCGCGAGGTGGTACGTCCCTATCCGCACGTGACGGTCGAGAGTTTTGATGGGCTGATGCGCGACTTCGTGGTGTCGCGTGGTGCCAAGGCCATGGTGCGCGGATTACGTGCCGTGACCGACTTCGATTACGAATTCCAGCTAGCCGGCATGAACCGCTCGCTCATGCCCGACGTGGAAACGGTGTTCCTGACGCCAAGCGACAAGTACCAGTTCATATCCAGCACCTTCGTGCGCGAGATTGCGATTCTGGGCGGCGAAGTGGACAACTTCGTCGAACCCTCGGTGTTGCGTCGCCTGACCGACAAGGTCAAGGCGCTCAAGGCGGCCGGTTAGGCGCTTGTTTGGGTCTGGCTGGTGGGCAGGCGCTGCAGCCAATGCAGCAGTAGCTTGTTGACCTGCTCCGGTTGCTCCATGGTCAGCATATGGCCACATTGCGCCAGTTCCACCACTTCGGCCTGGGGCAGCAGCGCGGCAATCTCCCGGTTCGCCTCGGGTGTCGTCAGTTGATCCGAGTCACCCCACATCACCAACGCCGGACAGGTCAGCTTGGGCAAAAACTTGCGCGCATCAGGCCGCGCCATGATGGCGCGGTTTTGCCGGATCAATTGATCGGCGCCAGCCTCGAGCACGAAATCGATATAACTTTGCACCAGAGCCGTTTCACGGGCGCGGCTGCCATGGAAGGCCAGCGGCACGTTGGCACGCAGTACCTCGGCAGCACGCCCACTGGCGAAAAAGCCGATCGCTGTTTCGCGCAGCACACGCATGTCATCGGTTTCGGGTCGGGCGCTGGTGCCGAGCAGCGCAAGACCACGAATGCGGCTGCTGCCCTGGTGTGCGGCCTGCATCGCAATAATGCCGCCCATGGAAGCGCCGCAAAGGATCAGGTCACCGGGGTGTTCGCGCAAGAGCGTGGCGGCCATGTCCTCGATCGAGTCGCAGCGCGTTGCGACGTCGCTCACATGGGAGCGGTAGTGGGCTGGCAACACGGCGAGTTGTTCCTGCCACATCACATGGTTGCTGGCCAGGCCTGGAATCAGGATGAGTTGGGTCATGGCCGGATTATCCTGCCCATCGACATACCATCCGGGCGCAGATTCAGTGGAAATGCGGTGCCGGCTCTCGTGGACCGTCTGCGGGCGACGCGGTATGCTGGATCGTGTACAAGTCTGGTTCTTGAAAGGAAAAAACAATGAAGATATTGCTGCCAGTTGATGGGTCTGAGGTTTCGCTCAAGGCGGTGCGCATGGCGCTGGACATGAAGCGCCAGGGGCTCGCGGCCGAACTGGTTCTGGCCAATGTGCAGGCGCCGGCGAACCTGTACGAAATGATGACGGCACCCGATCCCGAGGTGTTAGAGCGCGTCAGCCAGGCGGCAGGTGACGACATTCTGGCGCCGGCAGCGGCTTTGCTGGAGGCGGCCGGTGTGGTTTTTGAGAGTGAAGTGGGCGGCGGTGACCCGGCCCACACGATTGTCGATATCGCCGAGCGCTACCGCTGCGACCTGATCGTGATGGGCGCGCGTGGAACCAGTTCCTTGCGCAGTGCCTTGCTGGGATCGGTGTCCAACGAAGTGCTGCATGCGGCGTCGGTGCCGGTGATGATTGTCAAGGCAGACGAAGAGCGCGGCGACGATGACGAAGACGAACCGGGAGGCGCATGATGGCCGACTGGCAATCCAGTGCACGTTACCCGGATCCATCCGTGGTCAGCGTCGATCCGTCGTTCGACGCCTACAAGCTGGCCTTGGCCAAGGTCGAACGGCTTGCCACCGGCATGCGCTGGTCGGAAGGGCCGGTGTGGCTGGGAGATTCTCGTTCGCTGGTGTGGAGCGACGTGCCCGGCAACACCATGTACCGCTGGGACGAGGCGAGTACGACGACTGGCGTGTTTCGCAGCCCGTCGAACAATGCCAACGGCAACACGCGTGATCGCCATGGCCGCATCGTCACCTGTGAACACCTGACCCGGCGCGTCACCCGTACCGAATACGATGGCAGCATCACGGTGCTGGCGGACAGTTTTGACGGCAAGCGCCTGAACTCGCCCAACGACGTGGTGGTCAAGTCCGATGGCTCGGTGTGGTTCACCGATCCGGTGTTCGGCATTGCGAGCTTTTACGAAGGTGAGAAGGCCTCGCCGCAATTGCCGCCGAATGTGTACCGGATCGATGTCGATGGCTCTATCAGCCTGGTGGCCGAGGGCGTCAATCAGCCCAATGGGCTGGCGTTTTCGCCTGACGAATCCATCCTGTATGTCGTCGAGTCGCGCGCGACTCCGCGTAAGATCCTTGCGTTTGACGTCAAGGACGGGCGCACGCTGGCCAACCCGCGCGTCGCCATCGATGCCGGACCCGGCACTCCTGATGGTTTTCGCCTCGATGTGGACGGCAACCTCTGGTGTGGCTGGGGCATGGGCAGCGCCGGCCTTGACGGTGTGCATGTGTTCAACCCGGCGGGCAAACTGATAGGCCGCATCGACCTGCCTGAGCGATGCGCGAACCTGTGTTTCGGCGGCATCCACCGCAACCGCCTGTTCATGGCAGCGAGCACCTCGTTGTATGCCTTGTATGTGAATACCCAGGGTGTGGCGGTTTGCTGATCAGCATATGACCAGGATATGGCGCAATGGCGTGTTTTGTTGGCACACGTCCAAGACCTGGGCACGCCGATAATCGGGGTATGACCGAGCTCATCCTGATTCGACACGGAGAAACCGACTGGAACCGGGAATTGCGGTTCCAGGGCCAGGTCGACGTACCCCTGAACGCCATCGGACATGCGCAGGCGCAACGTGTCGCGACACAACTGGCCGGTGAGTCGGTGCAGCATCTGGTGTGCAGCGATTTGCTGCGCACCCGCCAGACCGCCATGCCGGCGGCACAAACCTTGGGCATGTTGGCGATCAACGATCTGGCCCTGCGCGAGCAGAATTTTGGTGTCGTCGACGGCATGCGGGCGCCCGACATCCAGACGCAGTATCCGCAGGCCTGGCTGGGCTGGAGCGCGTTTGACGCTGACTTTGCCTTCGATGGCGGCGAAAGTACGCGCACTTTTCATGGCCGCGTGATGACAGCACTGCGCCAACTGGCAGACACCCGCCGTGGGCAGCGGCTGCTGATCGTGACCCATGGCGGCGTGCTTGACATGGTCTACCGCACGGCGCTGGGACTATCCCTGTCCGGGCCACGCCAGAGTGTGATTCCCAACGGGGCCATCAACCGTGTACGGGTGGTCGATGAGCGGGTCGAGATCGTCAGTTGGGCCGAAATCGATCATCTGGCCGGTATGCCGGCCCAGCCGGTTTACGACCAGACGCAGACGGCAAAGGCCGCGGCTCAGGCCGTGATGGAGATTCCCAGCACCGAGTAGATGCGCGCCGCCTGGCGTTGCAGGCGTCGGGATTGCGGCTGTGTATTGCAGAGTGTCTGCACCAGTTGTTGCGCTGCTGTCCAATGGCCGCAATGCATCAGGGCATCCAGATGGATCTGTTCGAACAGGTCGCGCTGGGCATGGCTGCCACCAATTTCGAGCAGACGCGGCAAGGCTTGCCCCAGGCCTTCCAGCGCCTGGGCGTGGTGCCCCAGGGCATGGGCCATAAGGCCACGTGCGGCCGGGACGGCGACCTCGCGCCAGACGCGCGCCGCCTGGCTGTTGTCTGTGTTAACGCCTGCCGGGGCGTGGGCAGCGCCAAAAGCTTCGATATTGCGCAGCAGGGTTTGCGCCTCGGGGCGACCAGCGCGCGCCAACCCATAAAGATACTGCAGGTCCAGAAACGGCAACACCTGATCGTGCGTGCGCCCTTGCAGGTGGTCGGCAACATCCTGCCAACGGTCGCCTACGTCGACGCCGGCCAATTCCAGTCGCGCCAGCAACGATATGGCGCCAATCTGGTCCTGCGAGTATTCCTTGACCACGCCCCATACCTGCTGGTCGTACAGCGCCAATGCCGTGTCGTTTTGCCCCAGGTCGATGGCGAACAGCGCCAGATGCCACCAGTTGTGGGTCTGCATGAAGGAATTGAGCCCGGTCCAGGTCGCGCTGCTGTGGTGCATGAACTGCAAGCCCTCCTGCAGCCGGCCCTGGCTAAGCATCACATGGGCCAGTGCATGCTGGGCCCAGGGTTCGCGTTCGGTCATCGCCAACGCCCGGCGCGCAGCGGCTTCGGCCTGCGCCAGCAGGTGACATTGTTCCCAGGCAAATGCAGCCATGCCGTGCATCTGCGGCACGTTGCCGGCGGCCGGCAATGCGGCCTGTGCCAGGTGCAACATGCCGGCGGCGTCGCCGACATTGAAGCGGTGGTACTGGCCGAGCTTGATGGACACCAGGTCGCGCGGATGTTGCTGGGCCTGTTCGTCGTGCAGGTCCATGGCACGCGCCATGTCGCCGTCGATCCAGGCTGCGACGGCCGCGACGAAACGCTGCTCGCGTTCGCTGGACTGGGGCGCTTGTCTGGCCGCGTCGATGAACGGTCGCGCGTTGACCTGGCCTTCAGGTGACTCGGCAAACATGTGTAGCGCAGCGCAACTGGCCTGCACGATGGCACTGCGATCGTGGTCTGCAGCCGCCAACACATTGACCGCGCGAGCCTCGCAGGTGATGAAACCCTCGACGAAGTCGTTCAACGCTGCCAGGCTGGAGCGGTCCTGCAAATGGACCGGGTTGCCCAGGCAATCCTTCATCGTCGCCCCCTGGTGCAGCTCACCGCCGGTCTGCGCCTGGCCGGCGTTGACGCGAGCGCGAAACCGACTGTCTGCGGCCCACTACCGGACAGGCGAGCGCGCCCATGTGGGGATCCAATCAGCTCCAGTAGATGGCTGACAAGTCGTTGACAAAGGTTGGCATGTCTTTCCATATGCCCTTGAGTCGTTTGTCTGCGACGGTAGGCAGCTGTGGCTGGAACAGATAGCCGTTGACCGCGTCGTTGGCCAGCATCTGTTGTGCCTCGCCCAGCAACTTGTTGCGGTCTTCCGCCCGTGGTGCATTGTTGATCTTTTCGTACAAGGCGTTAAATTTCGGGTTGTTGTAGCCCCAGTAGTAATCGGGGTTGGTGTAGTTGCCGAGATCGAACGGCTCGACGTGCAGCACGATCGTCAGGTCGAAGTCGCCGGTCTTGAACGGACCGCTGAGCCACTGGGCCCATTCGACGTTCTCTAGCTTGGCCACGATGCCGATTTTTGCCAGTTGTGCGGCGATAACCTCTCCGCCTTGTCGCGCATAGGCCGGCGGCGGCAGCTTGAGCGAGAGATTGAGCGGCGTCTTGACGCCTGCCTCCGCCAGCAATGCCTTGGCCTTCTCGATATTGAACGGGTTGATGCCAGTGGTGTCAATGAAACCGGGCAATCCACGCACATAGTGGCTACCGATGGGCGCGCCAAATCCGTCAGCCGCACCTTCGACCACGGCCTTGCGGTCGATCGCGGCCAGAATGGCGCGGCGAACGCGAACGTCGTCGAGCGGCTTCTTCTTGTTGTTGATCGTCAGGATGGTCTTGCCCTGCGAATTGCCGACCAACAGTTGGAACTTCGGGTTGGTCTTGAACTGCGGCACAACCCGGGTGGCGATGCGCGGAAACAAGTCGACATCGCCAGCCAGTACGGAGGCCGCCTGTGCTGCCGCATCGCTGATGAAGCGGAAAGTGACCTTCTTGAGCTTGATGGCGGCGGCATTGCGGTATCCATCCCATTTGGACAATACGACGGAGGAACCCTTGTTCCACGCATCGAGCTTGAATGGACCGGTTCCGACCGGTTTGGTGGCGTTTGTCTCGGCACTCTTGGGTTCGACGATGGCGGCCGTGCCGGTACCCAGTCCGAACAGGAAGTTCGGATCCAGCTGGGTGTGCAGGATCACCACGGTGTGTTCGTCGATTGCGGCCACGCTGGACAGGGCTGCGAACTTGCGCTTGTCCTTGTTGGTGCTCTTTTCGGCCGCGGCGCGTTCGAACGAGAACTTGACAGCGGCTGCATTGAACGGCTCGCCATTGTGAAACTTGACGCCCTTGCGCAAGCGGAAGGTGTAGCTCTTGAGGTCGGGCGAGATCTCCCAGCTCTCGGCCAGCAGCGGCGAAACCGTGCCGTCTTCGTTGATCTTGGTCAGTGTCTCGTAGACGTTGTACAGCGTGACTTCGGATATCGACTGTGCCGCACCGCCGGTCGGATCGAGACCTGGCGATGGTTCGAGGGACATGCCAATCGTCAGCGTATCTTTCTTCGATTGCGCATGCGCAACGAATGGCACGCTGGCCAGCGCGGCTGTGGCGACGGAGGAGGTGAGTACGGAGCGGCGGTTGACCATGATCGTGATTTCCTTTTAGTGGGGTTCCGGATCACCGCAGAGCTGCGCGGCGCCAAATTAGGACAATAGCATGTTGATCGCCGCATCGGTAGCGTTTGGCATCATGGATATCCCTTGCAGCCGGCATGCCACCAGGCGCCGGGTTCCGGGGCCTTGCCGCGTCATGCCGTGGATTCTGTGCCGGCGTGGTCGGCGCTGGCCGCCGCTGCGGTCGCTTGCGGGAAATGGCAGGCCACCAGATGGCCCGAAGCCAGTGCTGCCAGGGCGGGCCGCTCCGAATCACAGCGTGCCTGGGCATTCGGGCAGCGGTGCGCATAGGGACAGGCGTCTGGCAACTGGATGCGTGGCGTAACCGTGTGCGTGCGCTTGCGCTGCTCCCCCTCGGCACGGGGTTCCATGCGGGGTACCGCATCGAGCAGGGCACGGGTATAAGGATGGGCCGCATTGCGGAACAAGGTCTGGGGCGTGCCACGCTCGACGATCCGGCCTTGAAAAACGACGGCCACTTCGGCGCACAGGTGATCGACGACGGCCAGGTCGTGGCTGATGAGCAGGTAGGTGACGTCGAATTCTGCCTGCAGGTCCTGCATCAGGTTCAGCACCTGCGCCTGCACCGAGACATCGAGCGCACTGACCGGTTCGTCGGCGACGATCAGCCGTGGCCGGGTGATCAGAGCGCGCGCGATCGCGATGCGCTGGCGCTGGCCACCGGAGAACTCGTGCGGGTATTTCTCAAGGTCGGTGGCGCGCAGGCCGACCGACAACAGGACGTCCCTGGCCCGGCGCGCCTGCTCGTCCTGCGCCGTGTCGGCTTGCGCCTGCAACGGCTCGGTGACAATGCGCAGCACCGTCTGGCGCGGGTCCAGCGATCCGTAGGGGTCCTGGAAAACCATCTGGAAATCGCGTCGCGCATGGCGCAGTTCCTGCGGCTCCAGCGTGGCCATGTCGCGCCCGAGGATGCGTACGCTGCCACTGGTCGGGTTTTCCAGCGCCATGACCAGGCGGGCCAGAGTCGACTTGCCCGAGCCCGATTCACCGACGATGCCCATGCTGCGGCCGGCCTGCATTGTGAAGGTCACGCCCTGCAGCGCATGCACCAATGGCGCCCTCTGCCATAACTTTTCGCGCGGCAGCTTGTAGGTGCGTGTGACCTGATCGACGGCCAGCAACGGTTCGTCGGCCGTCGTGTCGCCGGTGGTGCCGGTCGTGGGCATCATGCGGTGTCCTGCGCCAGCACGGCGTCCAGGCGCAGGCAGCTGGCTTCATGGCCGGGATCGACGGTCTCGACCGGCGGCCGGGTCGTGAAACACGCCGGCTGGGCCCAGGCGCAACGATCGGCAAATGCGCAGCCCACAGGCAGGTCGACCAGTTCGGGCACCGTGCCATCGATGGTCGTCAGCCGTGTACCTGCCGGTGCACCCAGCCGTGGACGGGCGCCAAACAGGCCGCGGGTGTAGGGATGGGCCATGTGGCCGAACACCCGTCGCGTGGCGCCGCTTTCGATGATGCTGCCGCCGTACATCACCATCATGCGCTCGGCATTCTGGGCAATCACGCCCAGGTCGTGCGAGATAAGGATCAGCGCCATCGAGCGCTCAAGCACCAGGTCGTGGATCAGGTCCAGGATCTGGCCCTGGATCGTCACGTCCAGGGCCGTCGTAGGTTCGTCGGCGATCAGAATGTCGGGTTCGCAGCTCAGCGCCATCGCGATCGTGATGCGCTGGCGCTGGCCGCCCGAGAACTGGTGCGGATAAGCGTCGACGCGACTTGCCGCGTTGGGGATGCCGACCCGCTCCAGCAGTCGGATCGTCTCGCCACGGGCCTCGTCACGGCTCACGCCGCGGTGCAGTCGCATCGGTTCGGCGACCTGATCGCCAATGGTGTGAACCGGATTGAGCGCGGTCATTGGTTCCTGGAAGATCATGCCGATACGGTTGCCGCGCAGGCGCCGCAGCACCGCATCGCTCTGGCCCACCAGTTCCTGGCCGTCGAAACGGACGCTGCCGGTCACCTCGGCGTTCTCCGGCAACAGGCCCATCAAGGCCATGGCGGTGATCGACTTGCCGCAGCCCGATTCGCCCACGAGGCCGAGCGTGTCGCCGCGCTGAAGCTTGAAGCTCACATGGCGAATGGCATGGGCCGGACCGCGCTGGGTCTGCAGGCGTACGCTGAGATCGTTGACTTCGAGCATCGGTTTTGGCACGGCGCGGCTGGGTTCAGCGTTTGCGGGCCAGCCGCGGGTCGGTCAGATCGCGCAGGCCGTCGCCAAGCAGATTCAGCCCCAGCACGGCCAGCGCAATCGTGACGCCGGGGAATACCGCCAGCAATGGAGCCTGGAACAACAGGGTCTGGGCCTCCGCCAGCATGCGCCCCCAGGACGGTTGCGGCGGCTGCGTGCCCAGCCCGAGGTAGGACAACGCGGCTTCGGCCAGAATGGCGATCGCGAAACGGATCGTCACCTGCACCGTCAGCACCGACAGGATGTTGGGCAATACATGGTCCATCGTGATGCGCCACGGCCCCTTGCCGCAGGCACGCGCGGCCAGCACGAACTCGCGCGACCAGATGGCGTTGGCCGAGGCACGCGTGATGCGCGCAAACGTCGGAATATTGAAGATGCCGATGGCGATGATGGCGTTGACGATGCCGGCGCCGAAAACGGCCGTCAGCATGATCGCCGACAGGATCGCGGGGAACGCGAACGTGAAGTCGGACAGGCGCATGATCAGTTCCTCGACCCAGCCGCGCCGCGCCGACGCGATGAGTCCGAATGCCGTGCCGGCGATCAGTCCGATGCTGACGGCGATGACACCGACCAGGATGGAGTTGCGCGCACCGACGAGCAGCAGCGAGGCCACGTCGCGGCCGAACGCGTCGGTTCCCAGCCAGTGTGCCGCCGTGGGCGGCTGCAGCTTGTCGGGCAGGTTCATCTCGTAGGGCGACCAGGGTGTCCACACCAGCGACAAGGCTGCGGCAAATACCAGCAGCAACGTCAACACGCCACCGATCACGAAACTGCGATGGCCCATGGCACGACGCATAAAGGACTTCGAGCCGGAATTTGCTGGCCCGGAGCTGGTCGCAGCGACGTTGCCGCTCATATGTCACTGGCCTTCACGCGCGGGTCGATGACCGCATACAACACGTCGACGATGAAGTTCACGACGACGACCATGGTGGCCAGGAACATGACGCAGTTGCGCACCACGATCAGGTCGCGGTTGGAGATGGACTGGAAGATGAGCCGGCCCAGGCCGGGCAGGTAGAACACGTTCTCGACCACGATGGTGCCGGCCAGCAACTCGGCCGATTGCAGGCCCATGATCGTGATCACCGGGATCATGGCGTTGCGCAGCACATGGCCCCACAATGTCGCGCGTTGCGACAGTCCCTTGGCCCTGGCGGTGCGCACGTAGTCTTCGCGCATGACCTCGAGCACGGCAGAGCGCGTGATCCGCGCCAGGATGGCGGCCTGCACGACGGCGAGCGACAACGCTGGCAACAGCAGCGAGCCGAACGCCGGCCCCATCCCTTCGCTCCAACCTGGAAAACCTCCGGCCGAGAGCCACTGCAGCTTGACGGAGAACAACAGGATCAGCAGGATGGCGAACCAGAAATTAGGAATGGCAATGCCTACCTGGGTCAGGCCCATCAGACCAACATCGCCGAGCTTGTTGTGGCGCGCGGCCGCATAGATTCCGACCATCAAGGCCAGCACCGTGGTCAGGCTCATGGCCATCAGCGCCAGTGGAATGGTCAGGGTCAGGCGTTCGAGCATCAGGTCGGCGACTGGCGAGCTGTACGCGTAGCTGTCGCCGAGGTCGCCGGTCAACATGCCGACGATCCAATTCCAGTAGCGCTCTGAGGCCGGTCGGTCCAGGCCCAGTTTCTCGGCCAGCGCCTGCACCGCTTCGGGCGTACCCTCCGGCCCCATCATGATCTCGGCCGCGTTGCCGGGCAGGATCTCAAGTACCAGGAACACCACGATCGAGGCGCCGATCAAGGTGGCGATCAGCGTCAGGACGCGCTTGAGGAGGAATGGTCCCATGTCGTGACCGGCTCAGCGACGGTTTCCGCCACGACGCAGCGCCGGCAGTACCTTGCACACACCAATACCAGGAGTTGCCGACCGGGTCATTCGAAGGCGCGGATAATCGGTGCCGAAGTGCCAACTGCTGGCACACCCGTGAATAAACCGGCCATACGCTCCATGTCTCTGATCATTACCGACGAATGCATCAACTGCGATGTGTGTGAACCCGAGTGTCCCAACGAGGCGATATATCTCGGGCAGGAGATTTACGAAATCGACCCGCACAAGTGTACCGAATGTGTGGGTCATTTCGACGAGCCGCAATGCGTGCAGGTGTGCCCTGTTGCATGTATTCCGGTCAACCCGGATTTCATCGAGGACCAGGAAACCTTGTGGGCCAAGTTCCGGCGCTTGCAGGCTGGCGCGGGCGCTGGCGACAAGGCCTGAATATTTTTCTCCGCTGGCCGCAGACGTACGTCCGGTCGGCTGGGCGCGCCTTAGCCGCCCTCAGTCGGCAGCGCTGCCAGTTGCCTTGTTTTTCTTGTCGGGCGTTGTCGCTGCCGTGAAGAACGGTTGCGCCGGTGGTTTTTTCTCCGTGGTCTTCGCTGTCTTGGTCGCATGCGGTGTGGCGGTGCCGCTCGCTGGTCGGCTGGCGATGTCAACTTTGTCAGGCCTCCCCGGTGGCTTGGCGGCCATCACCGACTTTTCGAGGGTCAGACGTTCGCGTTCCATCTGCTGGGCCAGGGTGCGCGTGCGCACCGTGGCCGCGTCGGTCTGGGCCTTCTGGGCCGGGCTTCGACTGTCATCGATAGCGAGCTTGGATGCGCCTGCACAGGGCGCGTCACTGTAACTGTTGCCGCACCGGTAGATCGTCTGTCCGGACGCCGCCAAACACACCAGACCCAAAAACGTGGCACAGACGGCTGCCGCCGGATGACGAAGGTGTTGCTGGTGCATGGTGCGTGGCCTCCTGCGATCGGTTGGGCCGGCGGGCTGGTGCGCCAGGGGATCTGGACGCGCCTTGCCTAAACCGGTTTGCCAGCGGGATTTTCCGGCGCAGGGCGTGTATGCAGCAACATGGTGGCCTTGGCCACGTCATCCGTTTGCAGGAAGGGTACGGCCTTGAGCGAGCGAGTAATGCAATCGTCAATGGCCTGTCGATCTTCAATCCGGGGTTTCTTCAGAACCCAGTTGACGACCTCAGCCTTGACGCCCGGGTGTCCGATGCCCAGGCGTAGTCGCCAGTAGTCGTCGGTACCGAGCTGGTCGTGGATGTCGCGCAGGCCATTGTGGCCCGCATGGCTGCCGGCGCGCTTGAGCTTGACCTGCCCGGGCATGATGTCCAGCTCGTCATGTGCGACCAGGATTTCCTGCGGTGTGATTTTGAAGAATCGCGCCAGCGCCGCTACCGATCGGCCGGAAAGATTCATGAAGGTCTGTGGTTTTAACAGCCACACAACCTGACCCTGCAAGCTGGTGCGCACGACCTGTCCTTGCCAGGCCTTGTCGTACGCCAGGCGCACGCCCAGGGAGTCGGCCAGCGCGTCTATCCACCAGAACCCGGCGTTGTGGCGAGTGCCTTCATATTCGGGCCCGGGGTTTCCCAGGCCGACAAACAACTTGATCATGGGCAAATTATCGGCGTTCGATATCGGGTACTTGTTGCACCGCAGGAAGCGGGCAGCACCAAGGAAAACGGCCCACCGAGGTGGGCCGTTTGCGCGAACCGGTTGGACCCGATTACTTCTTGGCAGCGGGAGCAGCCTTGCCTGCAGCAGCTGCGGGAGCAGCTTTGCCGGCAGCAGCTGCAGGAGCCTTGGCAGCAGGAGCAGCCTTGCCGCCTGCAGCCGGTTTGGCATCGGCACCAGCAGCTGCGACGGCAGCCGCTTCAGCATTGGCTTCAGATGCTTCGCCGGCCGGCATCACGACTGACACCAGAACCGGGTTGTCATTGCCACCTTTGACTGGCGTGACTCCGCGCGGCAGCTTGACGTCCTTGAGACGCAGCGATTTGCCTTTGACCAGCGTGGAGAGGTCCACTTCGATGAATTCGGGCAGATTGGCTGGCAGGCAGGCAACGTCCAGCTCGGTCAGAACGTGGTTGACCAGGCAGTGGTCGACCTTGACGGCATCGGACTCTTCCTGGCCCACGTAATGCAATGGCACCTTCGTGTGCATGCGGGTCTTGGCATCAACGCGCTGGAAGTCGATATGCAGAACCAGTGGCTTGAACGGGTGCATCTGCAGATCACGCAGCAGAACCTTGTGCGTCGTGCCGTCCACTTCCATCTCGAGGATGGACGAGTGGAAAGCTTCCTTCTTGATCGCATGGAACAACGCGTTGTGGTCCAGTTCGATCAGTTGTGGCTGGCCGTTTTCGCCACCGTAGACGATGCCCGGTGTACGACCGGTGATGCGGAGACGGCGGCTCGCACCCGTGCCCTGCTTGGCGCGCTCAAAAGCGACAAATTTCATGATTCACTCCAATTGGAGCCCACCGCGACCAGTGTGACTCCTGTTAAAAAAGCCGGCCTGCCGTGTTACGCAGGTCGACCACCAATGCCCCGACCGGTGAACCTCTAGAAGAGGTTTTCCTGGTCCGAGAACAAACTCATTACCGAGTCGCCTTTGGCAATACGCTGGATCGTCTCGGCGATCAGCGGTGCAACGGTCAACTGGCGGATCTTGCGGCAGGCCTGGGCCGCGTTATTGAGCGGAATGGTGTCTGTGACGACCACTTCGTCCAGTGCGGTTCCCTGCGAGATGCGTTCGACCGCCGGGCCGGAAAAAATCGGGTGCGTACAGTACGCGTATACCTTCTTGGCGCCGCGCTCCTTGAGCACTTCGGCCGCCTTGACCAGCGTACCGGCGGTGTCGATCATGTCGTCCATGATGACGCAGTTGCGCCCGTCGATCTCGCCGATCACATGCATCACTTCGCTGACGTTGGCCTTGGGCCGCCGCTTGTCGATGATGGCCAGATCGCAGCCGAGCTGCTTGGCCAGCGCGCGGGCGCGCACCACACCTCCTACGTCGGGCGAGACCACGATCAGGTCTTCGTAATTCTTCTGGCGCAGGTCACCGAGCAGAACCGGCGACGCATAGATGTTGTCCACCGGTATGTCGAAGAAACCCTGGATCTGGTCGGCGTGCAGGTCCATCGTCAGTACCCGCGCGACGCCAACGGTCTGCAGCATGTTGGCGACGACCTTGGCGGTGATCGGAACACGTGAAGAGCGCGGACGGCGATCCTGACGCGCATAACCGAAGTAGGGGATGACGGCGCTGATGCGTTCGGCAGATGCGCGTTTGAGCGCGTCAACCATGATCAGCAGTTCCATCAGGTTTTCGTTGGTCGGTGCGCAGGTGCTTTGCACCACGAACACGTCACGCGCTCGCACGTTCTGATTGATCTCGACCGTGACCTCGCCATCGGAGAAGCGGCCCACCTTGGCGGCGCCAAGGGCAATTCCGAGGTGGCTGGCAATGTCGGCCGCCATCAGCGGATTGGCATTGCCGGTGAAAACCATGAAATCTGGGGGGTGCGCAGCCTGCATGGGTGTCTCGGCGATCGGGTTAGGGTTTTCGCCGGCGACGGAGCCTCCGGCACGAACATCAAATTTGGCAGGGGAGGAAGGATTCGAACCTTCGCATGCTGGAATCAAAATCCAGTGCCTTAACCAGCTTGGCGACTCCCCTACACAGGTTGATGGCGTATAACCATCCACCGTCAAAATTTGGCCCAATCCGCCAGCGGATGGACTCTCAATCCACTACACCAACGGACTTCGAATCCGGCTGGAGCCGCATTCAGTGCCATATCTGCTGGTGCCCAGGCAAAAACTGCACTGCCTGAACCCGTCATTCTGCCACTCAGACCTTGCGCTGCCAGCCACTCCAGGGCCTGGGAAATTCCAGGACAAAGTCTTTGCGCAACCAACTGCATGTCGTTGCGCCCAAACCCAGTCGGGTTTCCAGCAAAGCCTGCGAGTATAGCCGGATCTGAATCTCTTTTCAAACTCACGTCGGAAAAAATCAGTCGCGTATCGAGCCCTTCAGAAGGCTTCACCACCACGAATCGGCCGATCGGAATTTGCAGCGGCGCGATTTTCTCACCGATTCCTTCCACCCAGGCGTTGCCGCCCAATAAAAAAAACGGCACATCGGCGCCCAGCTGCAATCCGATTTGCGCGAGTGCGCTCAAAGGCATTTTGAGGTTCCACAGCCGATGCAAAGCGAGCAAGGTGCTGGCGGCGTCGGACGAGCCGCCACCCATGCCCGCCTGCGACGGAATGTGCTTGTCGACCTGGATGTGTACGCCGTGCGAGCTTCCTGTGGCAGCCTGCAAGGCGCGCGCTGCACGCACGGTCAGGTCGTCGTCAGGCAAGGTCACACCCAGATCCTGGCGGCTGATGGCGCGGCCATGGCGCAGTTCAAAATGCAGCGTGTCGCACCAGTCAATCAGCGCCATCGCGGTCTGCAACAGGTGGTAGCCGTCGGCGCGACGGCCGGTGATATGCAGGAACAGGTTGAGTTTGGCCGGTGCAGGCACGTCGTACAGGAACTTCAACATCTTCGCGAAACGGCGCCGACCGTCATTCGAAAATCAGCCGCAGCTCCACCGTCGGCGCGGGTGAGGTCCGTCGCGCCAGCAATTTGCCGTCGGACACCGCGGCAAGATCGGCCGACCATCCCGGCACCTCCGCCGGTGCGCCATTGAGCCATTGAAACAGCCCGGCGATTGGCAATGCGGTGCCAGTGGCCTCGGTGGTCAAAGCGTCCATCGAGTCGAAATTGCGACGCTGGCCATTCCACTGCAGTTCGGCGGTGCCGGCGGACCAGAGCAATCGCGCCAGCGTCGAGCCCAGCGGTGTATACAAGGACAGTTCGCCAGCGGCGGCCGTGCCGCGCAGGTCGAATCCGGCGGCCATGGATTGCACCGGGTCGGTGTCCACCCGCAGCGACAGCCGGCCGTTCCATTGCTTGCGCGGTCCCCCGGCCAGTGGTGGCTGCAAAGGCTTTTGCGCACAGGCGGACAGCAGTAGCAGGGCCGGAGCCAACATCAGGCAATGTCTGCGATTGCGCATCGTCAAAATGTCACACGCAGGCGTTTGAGCGTTTCCAGGAGCGTTTCGTTCTCGGCGTTCAGGTTTTGGCCTTCGCGCCACACCGCCTTGGCCTGCTCGCGCTGGTTCATGGTCCACAGGACTTCGCCAAGGTGCGCGGCGATTTCGGCATCTGGCTTGTCCTTGAATGCTTTTTGCAGGATCTCCAGTGCTTTGGCATGGTTGCCGCTGCGAAACTCGACCCAGGCCAGGGAGTCGGAGATATACGCGTCGTTGGGTGCAAACTCCAGCGCCTTGAGGATCAGTTGCCGCGCCTCGGGCAGGCGCACATTGCGGTCGGCCAGTGAGTATCCGAGGGCGTTGTAGGCATGGTGATAGTCGGGCTTGGCCGCGATGGCCTGGCGCAGCAGCCGTTCCATTTCGTCCAGGCGACCGAGTTTGTCGGCCATCATGGCCTGGTCATACTGGAAATCAAGGTCTTTCGGATTCTCGGCAAGGGCATTGGCGAGGACGTCATATGCGAGTTGAAATTTGCGGTTGTCGCGCAGCATCTGCACTTCTGCGCTGATCTTCATGCGCGCCTCATCGGGCGTACGCGCCTCAATGGCCTGGATCATGGCCCGGGCCTCGTCGATCTGGCCCTGGCGCGCCAGAATAGATGCCCGGCGGCTTTGCACGTTGATCAGTAGCTCGGGGCTGTCGATGCGCTCGAGCCATGAACGGGCGGTGGCCAGGTCTTTTCGGTGCTCGGCGATTTCCGACAGGCGCAAATAAGCCTGTGTCAGCGCCTGATCGGGTTCGGCAGAAGTATTGCCGGCTTTTTCGGCTTGACGCAGTTCGACAAAGCGCAGCAGCGAAGCCTCGGCATCCTGCCAAAGGCGGTTTTGCTGCTCCAGTGTGCCTTTGACCAACCA
The DNA here is from genome assembly GCA_038326025.1 of Burkholderiales bacterium. Classification (GTDB taxonomy): domain Bacteria; phylum Pseudomonadota; class Gammaproteobacteria; order Burkholderiales; family Burkholderiaceae_C; genus CAISIP01. The sequence goes on along the minus strand of JBBQJP010000019.1, from coordinate 46,615 downwards.
GGCTTGTGCGAAATCGGGGTTCTCACGTGTCACGATCGCCAACTGCTGGGATGACTCGGCATAACGTTGCTTGCCGATCAGTGCAACTGCGTAGTCCATGCGCACTTCGTAGCGTCCGTTGCGTTCGAGATAGTGGGTGACCAGCGATTCGGCCGGCATTGTGCCGGAGGAAAAAAGTCCCAAGGCCAGGATTGCAGGACCGTCGGCGTTCGGATCGAGCGACTGCCCGCGGCGGGCAGCGTCGAGCGCACCCTGCGTGTCCTTGGCGTCGGCCCGCAGGCGTCCGATGGACGTCCAGGCAGCCGGGCCAAAATCGGCGCTATCCAGATATTCGGCCAGCGCCTGTTCGACGACGGTGGCCGCCTGCTTCTTGTCACTGGCGCGGGCGTAGTACGCCGGCATGCTGTTGATGGCGGCCTGACGGTCGGGAATCGACGCCAATGCCAGGTCGCGTTTGAGCGGGTCGAGTGTTTCAGCCAGACGGTTCAGCCCGATGAGGATCTGCAACAGGTAGCGATTGGCCTCGCGCGATTGCGGCAATGCGCTGCGCCAGGCACGTGCTGCCTGCAGTGCTGAATCGCCGGAACGCCCGCGTAATGCGATGTCGGTGGCGCGCTTGAACAGTCGCGGGTCGCCGGTTTTGCGTGCAGCGTCCAGCAGGATGGAGAAACCGACCCCGGGTTCGCCGCCAATGGCATTGAGTTCGCCCAGCATGAGTTGGTAGAACAGCTCCGCGTCCAGCGCGGAACTGACCGGCGCGTCGGTTGAATCAGGCTTGTTCTGGGCGAAGGAGGGGTTCGCGCACAAGGTCGCGATCAGCACCACGAGGGCAGTGCGACGGAGGGTTCGGATCATCAATCCATAATAATCCAACAGCGCGTCAATCGCCGCGCGAGCACAAGAAAGCCCATGCCTGAACTGCCGGAAGTTGAAGTCACACGTCTGAGTTTTGCCAGGCAGATCGCCGGCGCCCGGATCCAGCTGGCCTGGCTCGGAAAACCCCTGCGTTGGCCGCTGGGTTGTTCGCCCGAACGACTGGTCGGCCAGATTGTGTTGGACGTGCGTCGGCGCGGCAAATACCTGTTGCTCGACCTGGACGGGGGCCTGCTGTTGATCCACCTGGGCATGTCGGGCAGCCTGGCGTTCGCGCGTGACTTGCCGCCCCGGGCAAACCACGACCATTTTGAGTTGATGACCAGCCAGGGCCAACTGCGCCTGCACGACCCGCGCCGCTTTGGTGCAGTCGTGTTCGCTGAGAGCGAACAATCGCCTATCGCCACCAAGCTGCTGGGTCGGCTCGGAATGGAGCCACTTGAGGATCAATTCGATGCCGCTGCGTTTTCCCGTGGGCTGAAGTTACGGAGCAGTGCGGTGAAGCAGGTGTTGCTGGCGGGAGACCTGGTCGTCGGGGTGGGCAATATCTACGCATGCGAAGCCTTGTTCCATGCGGGTATCCGGCCGACCGTTCGGGCGCACCGACTGAGCGTGGCACGCGCGAACCGGCTGCATCAATGTATTCGCGACGTGCTGGCCCGGGCAGTGCAAAAAGGGGGCAGCACCTTGCGTGATTTCTCCAGTGCGATGGGTGAAAGCGGGCATTTCCAGTTGGAGGCGGCGGTCTACGGCCGCGCGGGCCAGCCATGCGGCTTGTGCGGTACACCGATTTCGCTGATGAAGCAGGGGCAGCGGTCGACTTATTTCTGCCACAGTTGCCAGCGATAGTGAGCGATTTGCAGCCGGGCGATGCTATATTGAAAGGCACAGGGGGATACCTTGGTTTCAACTTTCAATGAGCAGTTTGATCAGCATGGAGCGTGGCGGCGCGAATTCGGGCTTCGCCTGAAGCTGCTGGCCGAGTGGATGAAGGACCACGAGCTGCTCGACGCAGGCGTGGAGGAGCGGCTGCGTCGCCTGGAAACGCAGGTGCGCGCCGACAAGGTCATGGTGGCCTTTGTTGGCGAATTCTCGCGCGGCAAATCCGAGCTGATCAACGCGATTTTCTTCGCCGGTTATGGCCGCCGCATCATGCCGGCCAGCGCGGGTCGCACGACCATGTGCCCCACCGAATTGGGATATGACGCCGACGTTCCGCCATGTCTGCGTCTGTTGCCGGTCGAAACCCGGCTGCAACCGCAGGCCCTGATGGAATGGCGCATGGTCCCCGAGAAATGGACCCGTGTCGATCTCGATGTCAACGACCCGCAGCAGCTGGCAAAGGCGCTGGAGATGGTGGCCGAGACACGCCATGTCTCCCTCGAAGAAGCTCAGGCGCTTGGGTTCTGGTACAGCCAGGAACCCGAAGACAACCCCATCGTCGACTCCGAGGGGATGGTCGAGGTGCCCAGATGGCGCCACGCATTGATCAATATTGCCCATCCGCTGCTCAAGCAGGGCCTGGTGATCCTCGATACACCCGGGCTGAATGCCATCGGTGCGGAGCCCGAACTGACGGTCAGCCTGTTGCCACAGGCGCAGGCCGTGGTTTTCATCCTGGGTGCAGATACCGGCGTCACCAAGTCGGACATGACGATCTGGCGTGAGCACCTGGTGGTCGACAGTGAGGCATCCGACCTGCGCCTGGTGGTGCTTAACAAGATCGATACCTTGTGGGATGCGCTCAGCTCGCCGTCGCAGATCCAGGCGCAGATCGACAGGCAGCGGGCGTCCACTGCCGACATTCTGGGCATCTCGCAAAGCCAGGTGATACCAATCTCTGCGCACAAGGGGCTGGTGGCCAAGGTCACCGACGACGCCGAACTGCTGGAGGCCAGCTGCCTGCCCAAGCTCGAGGACGCGCTGGCGATCGGCATCATGGGCCAGCGCCAGCAGATCCTGGGGGCAGCGGTTGCCACCGGCATCTCCAGCCTGCGACAGGAGACTGGTCGGGTGATCAATATCCGGCGCCGGGACCTGGCCGAGCAGATGATGGAGCTCAAGGGCCTGCAGGGCAAGAACGCGACCGTCATCAGGCATATGCGCGGCCGTATCACGCAGGAGCAGTCCGATTTCGATCTCAGCGGCGCGAAGATCCACGCCGTGCGTTCGGTGCATCTCAAACTACTGCGTGATGTGTTCGACAGTCTGAGTGCGACCGCGCTCAAGACCGAGATGACACAACTCAACGCCGCTCTGCGCCAAAAGGGCCTGAAGTTTGGTGTCAAGAAGGCTTACGGCGAGACGTTTGAGCGGCTCAGAGCCATATTCCGGCGGGTGCAGGCCTTGTGCAAGGAAATCCAGTCCATGCTCGCCGCGACCTTTCGCCAGCTCAATGGGGAGCACGGGTTTTCGCTGCAGGCGTCGCCAGAGCCGCAGCTTGAATCATTCATCCAGGACCTGGACAGCGTCGAGCGCGGGCACCTGCAATACCTGGGCGTTGCCAATACCTTCCGACTGGCCCAGGCCGAATTTTCGGACAAACTGGTGCGTGCATTGGCGACGCGGCTTCGCACCATCCACGAAACCGCACTGGGCGAGGTGGAGCTGTGGAGCAAAACCGCGGCAGCCCAGCTCGATGCCCAGTTGCGCGAGCGCCGGCGCAATTTTGCGCGGCGTATCGAAGCCATCGACCGGATCCAGCAGGCTGCCGGCGGTCTGGCCAACCGGATCGGCGAAATCGCAGCGCAAGAAAGAGGCATGACCGAGCTTGAGGCCAAGCTCGGTGAGTTGACCAACTACCTGATCAAGGTTCGCGCCGCGTTGCCAAAAACCGAAGAGCAGCGCACGTTCGCTGCCGAGGTCACCGCCAGTTGAGCGCGGCCACGGTGGGGTTTGCCAGCCGCGTTGTGGGCTGGCAAAAGTTGCATGGGCGCCATGACCTGCCATGGCAAAACACGCGCGATCCTTATCGGGTCTGGCTGTCTGAGGTTATGCTGCAGCAGACCCAGGTGGCGACCGTGATCGACTATTTCCACCGTTTCATCACCCGTTTTCCGGATGTGCGATCCCTGGCGCAGGCGCCGCTCGACGATGTGATGGGGCTGTGGAGCGGCTTGGGGTATTACAGCCGGGCACGTAATCTGCATCGATGTGCGGTGGCAGTGATGGATCAATGGGGCGGGGAGTTCCCTGCCAAGGCCGAACAGCTGGAGAGTTTGCCTGGCATAGGGCGCTCGACGGCTGCGGCAATTGCTTCGTTGTGTTTCGGCGAACGGGTCGCGATCATGGATGCGAACGTGCGGCGGGTGTTGACCCGGTATCTGGCATTTGATGCCGATCTGGCCCAGGTGGCGAGCCAGAATCTGTTGTGGGACCAGGCGCAGGCGCTGCTGCCGCGCAGCCATCTGGCGCAGACGATGCCGACCTACACCCAGGGAATGATGGATCTGGGGGCCATGGTGTGCCTGCCGCGCAAGCCCGCCTGTGAGGTGTGTCCTGTGGCCGACGACTGCGGTGCGCGGCAACTCGGTACACCGCTGAATTTTCCTGTGCGTACGCGCAAACTCAAACGCAGTTCGCGCTCGGTGTGGTTGTTGTGGGCGCGCGGCCCGTCGGGCGCGGTATGGCTGCAACGCCGGCCCGCGCCCGGTGTCTGGGCTGGCTTGTATTGCCTGCCGTGGTTTGACAGCCGCGAGGCCCTGGTGGAACAGGTGCCAGCGGCGTACCAGGCGCAACTGCAGGATGACGCGGCGATCAAGCATGTGCTGACCCACATGGATCTGCATCTGCATCCGGTGCGGGTGGACTTGCCAGCCGCAGCGACTGCGTCACCCGCCGGTCAATGGATTGGCGCCGAGCAATGGCCGCAGTTGGGATTACCCGCGCCAGTACGGGTACTGCTTCAGGGCTGAGGCCAGCCGAACGAGGTGACCGGGTACCGTCCCGGTGTGGCGTCTAGCTCGCGGTGCCGGCTCAGCGTGGTCCAGCGATCGGAAAAAAGGCGCGTGAGCTCTTCAACCAGGTAGACCGAGCGATGCTGGCCTCCGGTGCAGCCGATCGCAACCGTGACATAACTCCGGTTGTCGTTCGCCAGCGGAGCGAGCCATTGATCGAGAAACTGTGCGATCTGCAGAAACATATTGTGCACCTGGTCATGGCGCTGGAAGAACGCAACCACAGCCTCGTCCTTGCCGGTCAGGGCCTTGAGTTCAGGCTCGTAATGCGGATTTGGCAACATGCGCACGTCGAAGACATAGTCGGCGTCGCCCGGAATGCCGCGCTTGAAGCCGAACGATTCGAACACCAGCGTCAACTGGCCGCCCTTGACGACGATCAGCGATTTCACATAGCGCTGCAACTGCGGCGGGCGAATCAGGCTGGTGTCGATGACATGCGCGTGCTCACGCAAATCGGCGAGCAATTCGCGCTCGAGCTCGATGGCCTCAACCAGGGCGCGTTGCTGGTCGTTGGATTCGCCGTCGGGATTGTCGGTTTGCGACAGCGGATGCTTGCGTCGCGATTCGGAGTAACGCCGCACCAGTGTGTCGGTAGTCGAATCGAGAAACAAGGACTTGATCACCACGCCCATATCTGCCAGCGCGCGCAACCGTTCGGGGACTTGCGGCAAGGACTTGGCGCTGCGCACGTCCATGGCAATCGCGACACGCTTGTTCTGGCGCTCCTGTTGCAACTTGACGAAGGGCAGCAGCAACTCGGGTGGCAGGTTGTCGACGCTGAAGTAACCCGCATCCTCCACTGCGTGCAAGGCCACCGACTTGCCCGACCCCGACATACCGGTGATGAGTACGAGTTCGAGTTCCATGGCGTGCAATTGGGTTCTGAGTCTGTATCTGTTGAATGGGCCGTTAGTGTGAAGACTGCAGCATTTCCTTGGCGTGCGCTACCGTGGTTTCCAGCAGGTGTTCTCCGCCGAGCATACGGGCAATTTCGGCCACGCGCGACTCGCCTTGCACAATGCCGACAGCGCTAAGGGTTGTGCCGCCATGCAGCTTCTTCGATACCACCAGATGATGGTCGGCGCAGGCGGCGACCTGGGGCAGGTGGGTCACGGCCAGCACCTGGCGGTCGCACCCGAGTTGGCGCATCAGGCGGCCAACGGTCTGTGCCACCGCCCCACCCACGCCTGAGTCAATCTCGTCGAAGATCAGCGTCTGGGCCGTTCCCAGCTGGCTGGTGGTGACGGCAATGGCCAGCGCCATACGTGACAACTCGCCACCAGAGGCCACCTTGGCAACCGGGCGTGGTGTGCTGCCGGCATGGCCGGCAACCAGAAAGCTGACGTCTTCAAGGCCTGTTTGCATGGGGTGGTCAGACAATTGCAACTGCACCTCGAACCGGCCGCCCTCCATGCCCAGCCCCTGCATGGCCAGGGTGATGGCCTTGGCCAGCAGTGGCGCAGCTTTGGTGCGCGCTTTGGACACGGACTTGGCCTCGCGTTGATACGCGGCATGCGCTGCCTGGTCTGCCGCGCTCAAACCGTCCAGATCGGTAGCCGCGTCAAGCCGGGTCAGCTCGTCGCGCCAAGACTGGAGCAGCGCAGGCAGGTCTTGTGGCGCACGTTTGTAGCGCCGCGCCAGCGAGATCCACAAGGCCAAACGTTCGTCGAGTTGCAACAGACGCTGCGGGTCCGGCTCGGTCTTGCGCAGGTAGGCCTTGAGGTCGTGCACCACGTCTTCGAGCTGGGCCAGGCTGGATTCGAGCTGCTCGGCCATGGCCGTAAAGGCCGGTTCGTGTTGTTCTTCGTGGCGAAGCTGATTTACCGCAGCTTGCAATACGTCGGCCGCGCTTGGCTCGGCGTCTTGCAAGCCATTGATGGCGTTCTGGGCTGCCTCCAACAGGGACTGGGCGTTGGACAGGCGGCTGTGTTCAGTGTTCAGTCCGTCCCACTCGTCGGTGCCGGGCGCGAGTTTGTCGAGTTCGCCGATCTGCCAGGTGATGCGTTCGCGCTCAAGTTGCAAGGTGGCCTGGGCTGCCTGCGCATCGGTCAGCGCCTTGTTGCGGGTGCGCCACTGATGCCACAACTCTGTCAGCGCACGCAGGTCCAGCTTGGCATAGGCGTCGAGCAGGTCGCGCACCGAGTCGGCGCGGGTCAGGCTCTGCCAGGCATGCTGGCCGTGGATGTCGATGAGCTGCTCGCCCAACTCGCGCATTTGCGTGGCGGTGGCGGGGCTGCCGTTGATCCAGCCCCGGCTCTTGCCTTGCAGGTCGACGGTGCGGCGCAGCAGGAGTGTGTCGTTATGGTCGAATCCCGCTTGGCCGAGCCAGTCTGCAAGCAGCGCAGGAGCGTCGAATTCGGCGCTGACGTCGGTGCGGCTGGCGCCTTCGCGCACGGTGCCGGCATCCGCCCGGGCGCCGGTGACCAACTGCAGCGCGTCGATCAGGATGGATTTGCCGGCGCCGGTCTCGCCGGTGAGCACGGTGAAACCGGTCGACAGGTCAAGCTCGAGTTCGCTGACGATGACAAAGTCGCGCAGGACGATACGTCTGAGGGCCACGATCAGGCGACTCCTTCATTCCAGTGCAGTTTGCGGCGCAACGTGTCGAAATAGGTCCAGCCGCGTGGATGCAGAAAGCGCATGTAATGCTCTGAACGCGACACGACGATGCGGTCGCCATGCAGCAGCGAAGCCAGTGACTGCATGTCGAAATTGGCGCTGGCGTCGCGTCCAGCCACGACTTCGATGGCGATTTCGGCAGCGTCTGCGAGCACGATAGGGCGGTTCGACAAGGTATGGGGCGCGATCGGCACCATGACCCAGCCCGGTAGCGAAGGGTGCAACAACGGGCCGCCCGCCGACAAGGCATATGCCGTGGAGCCGGTCGGGCTGGCGATGATCAGGCCGTCGGCACGCTGGTTGGCGACGAAATGCCCGTCCACCTCGACGCGTAACTCGACCATGCCGGACGTGGCGCCCCGGTTGACGACCACGTCGTTCATGGCCAGCGCATCGAATACACAACGCCCGTCGCGCATGACGCGCGCCTGCATCAGGCTGCGCCGGTCATCTTCATATTCGCCGCCCAGCATCGGCAGCAGGATGGATTCGTAGCCGTCGAGCGGAATGTCGGTGATGAACCCGAGCCGGCCTTGATTGATGCCAATCAGCGGGACCTTGTAGGATGCCAGTTGCCGGCCGATGCCCAGCATGGTGCCGTCGCCACCGACCACAAGGCCGAGGTCGCAATGGGTGCCGATACCCGGTACGTCCAGCGTCGCATGGCCTGAAATGCCCATGTTGCGGGCAGTCCCGGCCTCGAAGGCCACATCGCAACCTTGCGAATGCAGGAAGTGGGCAATGTCCTCCAGCGCACGGCGCGACGAGAGCGAGGGAGTACCGGCGCCGGCGGCCTGGTATTTCCCGATCAGGGCGACATGGCGGAATAGGGACTTCATCAACAAATTACATCACTAAAATGGCCACATGCTGGATGATCGCGCCAAGTTGCTGATGAAAGCCCTTGTGGAGCGTTATATCGCTGACGGGCAACCGGTGGGTTCACGCACCCTGTCACGTCAGGCGGGGCTGGAACTCTCACCGGCCACCATCCGCAATGTGATGTCCGACCTGGAAGACCTGGGCTTGATCGTCAGCCCGCATACGTCGGCTGGGCGCATTCCCACGGCGCGCGGATACCGATTGTTTGTCGACACCATGCTGACGGTGCAAAAAGGCGAGCTGCCGCGCCATGTGCTGGTGCCTGACCAACCCCAGAAGGTATTGACCCAGGCCGCTACGCTGCTGTCGAACCTGTCCCAGTTTGTCGGCGTAGTCATCGCGCCCAAACGCAGTTCGGTGTTTCGCCATATCGAGTTCTTGCGGTTGTCGGAACGCCGGCTGCTGGTGATCATCGTCTCGCCCAACGGCGATGTGCAGAACCGGGTGTTGTTTACCGAGATAGATTATTCGCAGTCCGAGCTGGTGGAGGCTGCGAATTTCCTCAATTCGAACTATGCCGGCATGGCAATCGAAAACGTGCGCGAGCGTCTAAAGCAAGAGGTGGAGTCTCTGCGCAGCGAAATCGCCACGCTGATGCAGGCGGCGGTAACCATCAACAGCGAAGAAAACGCCCAGACCGACGACGAAGTCGTGATCTCCGGCGAGCGCAACCTGCTGGCCTTGTCGGATTTTTCCAGCGACATGGGTCAGCTGCGACGTGCGTTCGAGTTGTTTGAGCAGAAGGCACAGCTGATGCGCCTGCTTGAAGTTGCGGGCCAGGCCGAAGGGGTGCGCATCTTCATCGGCGGCGAGAGCCAGATCGTGCCATTTGAAGACCTGTCCATCGTCAGCGCCCCCTATGAGGTGGACGGCCAGATCGTCGGCACCGTCGGCGTCATCGGCCCCACCCGCATGGCCTACGACCGCATGATCCAGATCGTGGACATCACTTCGCGCCTGGTCACCAACGCGCTCAATTACCAGAAGTAGGGCGGCGCTGCCCACCTATACAATCCCCGGTTCGGTTGGGGCGTTAGCTCAGTTGGTTAGAGCAGAGGACTCATAATCCTTTGGTCGTAGGTTCAAGTCCTACACGCCCTACCAATCTCAATGGCTGGGCTGGTCGAGCGTCTAGGCCGGCTTTCCTGACGCGCGCATCTTGTGCCAGGTGTGAGGTATCAGGAGCCTCAGCGGCATGCGGCCGAAATGGTGTCGGGCCAGCAATAGCGACGCTGCAGCTCCCTGGATCGCCGGTGGGTAGTCGTCGGGCTCCGCCGGCGTCAGAACCTGGGCGAGCAAGGGCAAAAGCCAGGCGCGCTTGAGCGGTCCCGCACCGTTGGCCTCGATCGCGGCAATAGCATCCTCGGACATCGGTGTCCCCAGCCACAAATGGCAGAAATGGCAGGCCAGTGCCAGGGGTTCTGATAGGCCAAGCGCATGGGCCCGCGCGGGCAGATCGCTCCAGAAGGTTGGGATGCGGTCGCTGAAATGGCGCAGCAGCCCGTCCAGATCCACGAGATCGCGTACCCGGTCACGCAGTTCCGAATCCTGAAACAGGTGGACCGCGCTGTGCAGTATCTGGTCGAGCGGGTCGAGCACTTTCCAGCTGGGCCACTTGGAGGGCATCAAACGCTGCAGCAGCGCATCGGCGTCCAGGTTGATGCGGGCAATGGGTGGCTGGATGTTGTGGTGCAGGTCCAGCTCCACGCCATGCACCGGATGCCGCATCGGAGGCACTTCGTGGCTCCAGTCATGGTAGTAGCGCTGGTCATGTTCGTCCAGTGTGTCCTCGATCCAGCCGGCGGCGTGCAATCGCGCCTGCACGTCCGCAATGTGTGCCCTTGGCACCAGAATATCCACGTCCGACGGCAACCTGCCTGCGGCAATCGGCAGGTCCTGGCCGATATAGGCACTGCCTTTAAGCAGCACCAGCGGATAGCTGGCATCGTGCAGCGTGGTGCCTACGCGTTCGAGCACCCATACCATGGCGCTGGTGCGCCAGTGTGACAGGCGTTGTTCACTGATCAGATGGCGCTGCACCTGCGGCGGAACCTGGTCCAGCATGCCCACCCGCGCCAGGCTTTCGGTCAAGCGCGCCAACAAGCGCAACCGGCGCGCCAGGCGCACGACGCGCTCCCAGTCGGCAAGTGACCAATGTGATGTCTGTTGCGGTTCGCGCAGGGCCTGCAGCCACAGCAGGTTGACGGGCGGTGCGGGCGCAGTGCTGGTCATGACGCATCGGCTGACGCGTGGTGCGCCAGTACGCCGGGCCATGCGGCGTCGATCGTGGCCAGCGCGTCGTCCAGGTCACTGTAGACCAATTGCCAGGCGGGGCACCGGCGCATGATGCCGATAGCGGCCCGAAATCCGACCTCACCCAGCAGGTTGTAGTTGAACGCGTTGAAGGCGATGGCCGGGAACAGCACGTGTTCGGCCAGGGGTTCCCAGCGGGTCGGGCTGCCCGCTCGCCATTGGGGTAAAACGATAGCTCCCGGCCTCGCGCCTTCGTGGCGACGCTGTACTGATGTGGCGTTGGCGGCCAGATGAGCCACCCTTCCTTTGCGCGTCTTCGGAAACACCGGTCCGATAACCGCGTCTGGCGCGAAGGCTTTCAGTACCTCAATGGACGCATTCTTCAGGGCGACGGGTTTGAGCATGGCCCGAAACTCGCCGGCCACCGGATCGTAGGCGCCGAATTCGTCGGACAGCAGCCGCCAACCGCGCTGCGATAGTGCTGCGGTCAGCGTGCTTTTGCCCGATCCGGGCAGCGCCGGCAACAACAAGGCGAAACCGTCGCGCTCGACTGCGCCCGCATGCAGCAGCAGCAGATCATTCAGCCGCTGGGCGATGAGCCAGTTTGCGCCCCACTCCATCAATGGCAGCGGGCTGTCGGCCGGAAACGGATCGAACGCCAGGCGACCGTCGCAGTACAGCAACACCTGGGGTCGCAACCAGCGCCGTGGACCCCGGGCCCGCATGATGCGCACATGGGCATCGGCCCAGTCGGCCTCTTCGACGAATGGATAGTGGCCGTATAAAGTTTGCAACTGTGCCGGCAAGAACGGACTGTCGCTGCGAACATTTAGTCGTGCAGCGCCAAAGTCCAACCAGAGGCCCTTGCCGGCCAAGGCATCCGCAATGGCGCTTTGCGTCACGTCCGCCAGCGACCACGGGCGTTCAGTCGCGGCTGGATTCACTATGGGTAGTGCCTGCTATGGGGCAATTCGCGCACGAGGCCGGCTTCTATCAGTTGTGCCCAGCTTCCCTCGACGAGATCGAACAAATCATCGGCTGCATTGCCGCTGTCAGAGGAAAGTACTGCACAAATATGCTTCGTGTCCGCCGGCTCCAACTCCAGTATTTCCAAGATGGACGCGCTTTCGTCGTTCAGCAAGACCGTTTCGCCGGTGACCGGACTAAACGCCGCCCATAGATGCCCGACCGGTTCGACCAAAATGCCTTTCGTGCGCGCAAAGCGCCGCATCAAGGAGTGGTAGCCCTAAACGATGTCCAGCAGGATTGGTGCACAGCTGAGGTGCCAGGATTTGCGGTGCCCAACCCGACAACTCCAACAATGTTTCCGTTCGTGTCGACTCGGATTGCCACATACGCACCGTTTTGCAATGGAACCGTGGCGCCGTTGTTGCGAGTGGGCTGCCCAGCATAAATAGTGCCAGCGACCGGAGGATTGACGAGGTTGCCTTGAATCATCACGCCGGCTGGCGAAGATCCAGCACTGAAACACTGCCATTGACTTGACGTGATGTAGACCGACGTCCCGGACTTCTGGAGAAAGACCACATCAGCGCCTCTTACCCAATTGCTTGGTGTGCCAGCGGCAAGTGTCCAGAGTTGAACGCGCAAATAGGTGTCGGCTGACGAGGAACCCTGGTTCGTGGGATACGTGGGGTTTGCGATTTCCTTGGCGACGCAACTTATTGACGTCGCCGCAAACGCGCTCCCGTTGTACAAGGTCAAAGCGACAGGTGCCGCGAATGCCCCGCGCACGAGCCTGCGTCTGGCGCTTACGTGTGCGGTCGGATCTTTAAGGTTCTTCTTCACATTTCACCCCTTTGGCCAATTACGCCGCTATTCGATATTGCACGATCGGCCCATATCCATGTCACCAATGGCGCAAGTGGCCAATCAACCGCCTGCCGTTACAAAGTCTGAGAGTAACACCGTCCGATATCGCAGCCACTGCGCAATTGTCGGGAATTAGGTACTTCAGCACACTGCCTGTGTAAAGCAAAAATCAAGCCACGCTTGGATATTATTATTAACTCATTGAATCATAAGAATAAATGCGATGCCATTTGAGCTGGATTTGGTGCAGACAAATGAATGTGTAAACTTTCTCGACGCGTCCTTGGCGCTGTGCCGCTAGCGGCGTCACATGAGTTGTGTTCACTGCATGACGGCGGTCATTGGCATGCCATCGAGCAGGTCCGCTGACGCGGTGTTCCTACGTCGGCGTGTAGACTGGTTTGCCCTGATCGCAGATGAGTTGGCCGTTCACCTACCCCAAAGGAGCAGGATGTGTTCGAAAAGATCACCCCTGTCAACAAAGACATCCACGCCCTGAAGCGCGTGAAAGAAATCACCAGCTTCGACTTCGCTTCAAAGTTTCATATCGCCTACGTCACGTTGCAGGAGTTCACCCGCGCGGCGTCGATTTATCCGATCGTGTTTCTGGAAGACAAGGCAAAGGACGAGTTTCGGCCGGTGGTGTTATTGGGCTTGGTGCCAGGCAGCAACGTGTTTGTCGACGCCGACGGCAAGTGGCAGGCATCGTACATTCCCGCGGTGATCCGGCGTTATCCGTTCACGCTGGTGCCCGGCGGGGCCGATGGACAGTTTATCGTGTGTATTGACGAGGCCAGTAGCCTGGTGAGCGAAACCGAAGGTGCTGCGTTGTTCGATATCACGGGCATTCCGACCCAGGTCATCGACAACGTGAAGCGTTATCTGTCAGAGTTACAGCAGATGGAGGTCTCGACCCACGAATTCTGTGCGTTCATGGCCAAGCACAATATGTTCACGCCACTGAATCTGCGCGTGCGCGAGAGCGCCGGCGTCAAGGATATCGCGGGTTGTTATGTGCTTAATGAGGCGCGGTTGAACAACTTGTCTGACGAATTGTTCCTGGAAATCCGCACCAAACACTACCTGCCAGCGGTTTATGCACACCTGATGTCGCTTGCCCAGACGGAGCGGCTTGTGAAGTTGCGGGAAGGCGGGCAGGGCTCGGTGGATGGCGGTAACGGTAGTAATGGTGGCAATGGAAAATTCCTGGCACCGGCTACCGAAACCACAAATTGATGGTGTTAGAATTCGAGGCTTCGCGGCTGTAGCTCAGTTGGATAGAGTACTTGGCTACGAACCAAGGGGTCGTGGGTTCAATTCCTGCCAGCCGCACCAAAAACAGTAAAGCCCTGTGTCCCGCAAAGACGCAGGGCTTTTTTGTTTTAGCATCCACAATGCGAAACAATAACCTGCACGAGGCGGCAGGGTGAGCAAACGGACGATGAGCAAGGCATTTACCAAGGAATCTGACGACGCGCCGGACGATGACGACGATGTACGAATGGCGCCGCTGCCTGGCGGTGGCAAGAACTACATCACCGGCGCCGGATACGCGCGTTTGCGCGGCGAGTTGATGGACCTTATCGACGTCGAACGACCAAAAATCGTCGATGTAGTGCACTGGGCTGCCAGCAATGGCGACCGATCGGAGAACGGCGACTACATCTATGGCAAGAAGCGCTTGCGCGAGATCGATCGGCGCATTCGATTTCTGACGGGGCGACTTGAAATGGCCGTCGTAACCGATCCCTCGCTGCACCACGGTAACGACCAGATCTTCTTTGGCGCGACCGTAACGTATGTCGACGGAGCCGGCGACGAGCGGACGGTCACCATTCTCGGGATAGACGAAGTCGACAACCTCAAGGGCGAAATCAGTTGGGTGTCCCCGGTGGCCCGCACGCTGCTCAAGGCGCGCGTGGGCGATATCGTGGAACTGGTTACACCCCAGGGCAGGGATGACATCGAGGTCCTGCGTGTGCGCTACCCTGCGCCGTCGGCCTGACGAGGCCACGGTCGGGTCGGTCGGGTCAGATCCGCTGAACCTTGAGCACTGACGCCGTGCGACGCAGGTTGCGTAGCGCGGCCTCCATATGGGAGCGATCCCGCACGGCGATGATGAAGCGCAGGTCGGCTGCATCCTGCGCACCCTCCTGGCCCATGTTGATATGCGTGATGTCGGATTCGGCCGCGGCAAGTGCGGCTGCCACGCGCGCCAGCACCCCTTTGCCGTTGATCACCGATACCAGGATTTCCGTCTCGAACGGGCGCGACGGTTCGTCAGACCATTCGACGTCGATGAAGCGTTCGCTGTCCTTGTTTTGCAATTTGGCAGCCACCGGGCAGGCGCGGGTGTGCACCACCAGCCCTTCGCCGCGGCCCAGATAGCCGACGATCGGGTCACCCGGTATCGGGCGGCAGCAAGTGGAATAGTGCACGGACGCGTTCTCGCTGCCGTCGAGCGTCACCACACCTTGCTTGTTGGACGGATCTGCCGTGAAGCGCTCACGTGTCAGCAGCAAGGCGTCGGGTTTTTCGCCATTGACCTCTGCCAGCAAGGACACCAGCCGCTTGGCCACGATGGTCGCAATCCGTTTGCCCAGGCCCACATCAGTGAGCAACTCTGCGCGATTGCGATTGCCGGTGAAGCGCAGCAGGCGATCCCAGACCGTCTGGTAAACCGATTCGTCCTCGGGGAAGTTTTCAATGCCCTCCGCCCGCAGCGCCTGCGCGAGCAGCTTCTTGCCGAAAATCTCGGACTCGGCACTTGCCGTGGTCTTGAGGTGGTGTCGGATCTTGGAGCGCGCCCTGCCGGTGCGCACAAAACTCAGCCAGGCCGGATTGGGCCGCGAGATCGACGCGGTGACCACTTCGACCACGTCGCCATTCTTGAGTTCGCTGCGCAGCGGGACCTGCTCGCCATTGATGCGCGCCGCGACCGTGCGGTCGCCAACGTCGCTGTGGATGGCATAGGCAAAGTCCACTACGGTGGCGCCGCGCGGCAACGACAGGATCTGGCTGCGCGGGGTGAAAACGTAAACCGCGTCCGGGAACAGATCGACCTTGACGTGGTCCCAGAACTCGGCGGCGTCGCCGGTTTCGCGCTGAATGTCCAGCAGCGACTGGAGCCACTGATTGCCCAAGTTGTCGCTGCCCGTGTTGTCTGGTGATTTCGCCTTGTACAGCCAATGCGCCGCAACGCCGGATTCGGCAATCAGGTTCATGGCTTCAGTGCGTACCTGGAACTCGACGTTCACACCCGACGGTCCAACCAGGGTTGTGTGCAGCGATTGGTAGCCATTGACCTTGGAAATGGCAATATGGTCCTTGAACCGCCCCGGCACCGGCTTGTACAACTGGTGAAGCACGCCCAGTGCCGTGTAGCAGTCGATCAAGGACGGCACGATCAGGCGAAAGCCATAGATATCGGTCACCTGCGCAAACGTCAGGTGCTTGAGCGTCATCTTGCGGTAGATGGAAAACACCGACTTTTCCCGCCCGGCGATACGCAGCGGCATCTTGACCACAGAAAATGCGGATTCGACCTCGCTGTGCACTTTCTGGATCAGGTCACGTCGTCGGCTGCGGGCTTTATCTACGGCCTTGGCCAGCACGGTGTTGCGCCAGGGATGCAGGTAGGTAAAGGACAGATCCTGCAACTCGCGGTAGACCTGATTGAGGCCCAGGCGATGCGCGATCGGCGCATAAATCTCCAGGGTTTCGGAGGATATGCGTGCCCATTTGTCGCGCGGCACATTGCCCAGTGTGCGCATGTTGTGCGAGCGGTCCGCCAGTTTGATCAGGATGACACGCACATCGCGCGCCATCGCCAGCAGCATCTTGCGAAACGACTCCGCCTGATTTTCTTCGCGGGTATTGAAGTGCAGCTTGTCGAGCTTGGTCAGGCCGTCGACCAGTTCCGCCACCGGCGCGCCAAAGCGCTCAATCAACTCCGCCTTGGTGACGCCGCAGTCTTCCAGTGCGTCATGCAATAGCGCGGCCATCAGGGCCTGCGCGTCGAGCTTCCATTCCGCACATTGCGCGGCCACTGCGATCGGGTGGGTGATGTAGGGTTCGCCACTGCTGCGAATCTGTCCCAGATGCGCCTCGTCGGCAAACCGGTAGGCTTGTCGGACCTTTTCGACGTCGGCAGCGACGAGGTAGTCAAGGCCCGAGGTAAGCGCGGCGAAGCTGGCCGCAGCCGCGTTGGCGGCGGCCGGACTCGGCGCGCTGGCAGCGCGCGGCTTGCGGGCGCGCTTGGCAGGCGCCGCGGGCACATCTAGGAAGTTACTCACCCCTTGAATATAGCGCGCGTGGTCGAATACCATGCGGCCATGAAAAATGGCACCACAAGGGTGCCATCTTTAGGGGGTTGGAGTCCGTGTCAGATCGGGACTTTCTTGAGCATTTCCAGGCCGATCTTGCCGGCAGCGATTTCGCGCAGCGCGGTTACGCCTGGTTTGTTCTTGCTCTCGATTTTCGGGGCGTGACCCTGGCTGAGCATGCGGGCGCGATAAGTGGCCGCCAGAACCAACTGGAAACGGTTAGGAATCTGGGCAAGGCAGTCTTCAACGGTGATACGGGCCATGGTGTTCTCCGGGATGCTAGTAAAGCGCTAGGGGATGTTCAACGCACTGAAAGTCCCGGCGCGGGCGCGGCGTTGGACCGCAAACTTGAGCCGCTGTGCATGCACGATGGCCTTGAGGTCAAACAGTGCGCGGTCAAAAGAATCGTTGATTATAACGAAGTCGAAATGGTGGATCTGGGCCATTTCGATCTCGGCGTTGCGCAGACGCAGGTCGATGGTTTCACTGGCGTCTTCGCCGCGACGCTCGAGCCGCGCCCGCAACTCTTCCCAGCTCGGTGGCAGGATGAAGATCGTCACCGCGTTGGCAAACACCCGCTTGATCGACATGGCGCCCTGGAAATCGATTTCCAGCACCACGTCAGACCCTTGATCCATGCGCTGGGTGATCGCCTCGCGCGAGGTTCCGTATCGATGGCCATGCACTTCGGCCCACTCGACAAATCCATTGTCCTTGACCATCGTATCGAACTCGGTGTTCGACACGAAGAAATACTCGCGGCCGTTTTTTTCCTGACCGCGCGCGGCGCGGGTTGTGTGAGAGATGGACGGCTTGACCAGTGAATCGAGCTCCAGCAGGGCCTTGACCAGGCTCGATTTTCCGGCGCCACTGGGCGCCGCGACAACAAACAGATTTCCAGGATAGTCCATGCTTGCCAATACTCGGTTGCGTTCCCTGGACGCAGAGACCGCCACAGGGATGGGCATTTATTCTATGTTCTGCACCTGCTCGCGCATCTGCTCGATGAGCACCTTCATGTCGACCGAGACATGGGTCAGCTCCAGCGCTGCCGACTTCGAGCCCAGCGTGTTGGCCTCGCGATGCAACTCCTGAATCAGAAAGTCGAGCCGTTTACCGATCTCGCCGCCCTTGCCGATCAACCGTTCGATTTCGTCCAGATGGGCGTCGAGCCGGGTGATCTCCTCCGCCACGTCAATGCGTATCGCAAACGCAGTCGCCTCGGACAGGGCGCGGTCCTGTGCGGCTTCGGGCGCGGCGGCCGACGTGCCCTGGGTCGCGCCCATGGCCTCGGTCCAGCGGTCCAGGAAGCGCTGGCGCTGCGCTGCAACCAGTTTGGGGACCAACGGAGTAGCCTGACGGGTCAGCGCGCGGATCTCGTCAATCTTGCCGGTCAGCGCAGTTGCGAGCTTTGCGCCCTCGCGTTTGCGCGCCTGCAGCAACTCGCGCAAGGTCTTTTCGGCCAGCGCCACTACCTCAGGGCCCCAGTCGCGCGGGCCGGATTGCTCGGTCGAGGCCAGGCGCAGCACATCGGAGACCGACAGTGGCAACACATCGGGCAGCCAAGCCTTGATGTTGTCCTGCACCGAACCCAGGCGCTGCAGCAGTCGGGCAGACGGTTCAGTCACCGATGTGGTCGACCCCGATTCAACCGTGGCCCTGACCTCTACCTTGCCCCGTTTGAGCTGGGCCGACAACATGTCGCGCAACTTGGGTTCGAACGCGCGAAGCTCCTCCGGGAGTCTGAACGACAGGTCCAGAAAGCGGCTGTTGACCGATCGGATCTCGAGTCCAAGCCAACTGCCCGTGGCACTTCTTGCTTCGGTGGCAGAGGGTGGCGCAGCGCTGTTGCCTTGCCCCGCGGCGTAGCCGGTCATACTGTAAACTGGCATCGAATTACCTGTTCCTGTCGGTTCTAGATGGGGTTGGTCGGTGTATCCGGCGCCTCGAGGTCAGGCTCTTTTCGCAACCCCTTTTATTGGTATGTCCAAGGTCAAACCCGCTGCGTTGCCGCCGGATACCGTGATTGGCGGTTACCGCATTATCCGCAAACTGGCTGCGGGTGGTTTCGGCGTGGTGTACCTGGCACTCGATGCCGAAGGTCAGCAGGTCGCGGTCAAAGAGTACCTGCCGGCGTCGCTGGCATCGCGTGCCGCAGGCGAACTCTCCCCGGAAGTGGCCCCCGAAAAGTTGTCACTGTATCGGCTGGGCCTCAAGAGCTTTTTCGAGGAAGGGCGCGCACTGGCCCAGATCTCTCATCCGTCGGTTGTCAGCGTGATGAATTTCTTTCGCGAGAACGAAACCGTCTACATGGTGATGAACTACCTGGAAGGCGCGGCGCTGCAGGACTTCATCATTACCGCGCGTGACCAGAAGCAGCAGAAGGTGTTCCGCGAGTCCACCATTCGTTCGTTGTTCGACGAGATACTGCGCGGCTTGCGCATCGTGCACCAGCACAAGATGTTGCACCTGGACATCAAGCCGGCCAACATTTTCATCACCGACGACAACAAGTCCGTGTTGATCGACTTTGGTGCCGCGCGTGAGGTGCTCAGCAAAGAGGGTAATTTCATCCGCCCGATGTATACGCCGGGCTTTGCCGCCCCCGAAATGTACCGTCGCGATTCGTCGATGGGGCCCTGGACCGACATTTACGCCATTGGAGCTTGCATGTACGCCTGCATGCAGGGTTACCCGCCCAACGAGGCGCCACAGCGGCTCGAAAAAGATCGCATCGCCACGGCCCTGACGCGTCTGCGCGGCATCTATTCGGACAACCTGATCGAAGTGGTCGAATGGTGCATGGCGCTCGACCCCTTGTCGCGTCCGCAGTCGGTGTTTGCCTTGCAGAAAGAACTCAGCCGTGAAGGCGAGCGCCGTTACACCAAGTTGTCGGTCGCCGAGAAAGTCCGGCTGCAGTTCGACACCATGGTGACCGATAACAAGAAGAACTCCAAAGCGCTGGCCAGTTCCGTGGTCAAACCCAAATGAAATTCTCCGTTTTCCAGGTCAGTCGCAGGGGCGGGCGCCAACTCAATGAAGATCGCATGGGTTACAGCTACACCCGCGATTCGGGGATCCTGCTGCTGGCCGATGGCATGGGCGGGCACCCGGAAGGCGAAGTCGCCGCACAGCTGGCGCTCGAGGCCATTTCGGCCATGTACCAGAAGCAGGCCAATCCCACCATCGAAGATGTTGCGGCCTTTCTCACCGCTGCCGTGATTGCCGCGCATCGGCAGATCATCCGGTACGCCATCGAAAAAGGCATGCTCGACACGCCGCGCACGACGGTGGTGGCAGCGATAGTGCAGAACGGCACGGCTACCTGGGCGCATTGTGGCGACTCCCGCCTGTATCTGGTACGCAATGGCAAGCTGGTCGTGCGCACTCGCGATCACTCCTACCTCGAGCAGCCGCCCAAGGGCCATATGCCCACGCGGATGTCGGAGCACACCAATCGCAACATTCTTTTCACCTGCCTGGGCTCACCCGCCAAGCCGGTACTCGACATGGCCGGCCCGGTGGCATTGCAGCAGGGCGACAAGCTCATGTTGTGTTCCGACGGTTTGTGGGGCACCTTGTCCGACGACGAGATCGTCGCGCATATGAGCAGCGGAGCGGTGGGCGAATCGGTTCCCGTCATGGTCGACAGTGCGTTGGATCGTGCAGGCGCGACCAGCGACAATGTCACGGTAATCGCCATGGAGTGGGAAACTCCGGACGATTTCGCGCCTACCAAGGACGACATCTCGACCGACGACATGGACGATGGCGCTTTCGCCAGTACCGTGCAGTCGGGTGGGCTGGAGTCCGGCGAGGACGATCTGGACGACGCGGCGATCGAACGCTCGATCGCCGAAATCAACGAAGCCATCCGGCGCACAGCCGCCCGACGGCGTTAAGGATTTGCTGAAAAAGGTCCACGGAATTGAGGCCTGATGCGTTGAGTCAAGATGAAACAACAGACCCTTGCCATGGCCGCCGACCAGACCTCTGGATTTGAACAGTTTCGCAAGCCCACGCGGCGCGATGAATTCCTGAGCACCATGAACACGATCATGCCGTGGTCTGATTTGTGCGCTGTGATTGAACCGGTTTATCCCAAGGGCGTGGGCGGACGACCACCGATCGGCCTGGAGCGGATGCTGCGCATCCACTTCCTCCAGCACTGGTTCAACCTGGCCGACCTGGCGTGCGAGGAGGCGTTGTACGACAGCGCAAGCCTGCGCCGCTTTGTTGGTATCGATCTGGGCAAGGAGCCGGTGCCTGACGCCACGACGATGTTGAAGTTTCGGCGCTTGCTCAATGACAACAAGCTGGGCGAGCAGCTGTTTGCCAAGGTGGGTCAGGTGCTGCAAGCCAGTGGATTCAAAGTCAAGACCGGGACCATCGTGGACGCCACCATCATTGGTGCGCCCAGTTCGACCAAGAACAAGGAGCGCAAGCGCGACCCCGAGATGCACCAGTCCCGGAAGGGGCAGCAGTGGTACTTTGGCATGAAGCTGCACATCGGGGTCGATAGTCAGAGCGGACTGGCGCACCACGCCGTGGTAACTGCCGCCAATGTTCACGACAAGCACCCACTGCCCGACCTGCTGCATGGCAACGAGAGACGCGTCTATGGAGACAGCGCCTATGCCAGTCAGAAAGGACTGATCGCCAGCAAGGCGCCTCAAGCGCAGGACTTCACCAATGATCGGGTCCGCAACCGCATGGGGGAAGTTGACGAGGCCAAGCGCTCGCGCAATCGCAACAAGTCGCGCATTCGGGCCCGCGTCGAGCATGTGTTCGGCGTGGTCAAGCGGCTATGGGGTTTCAACAAGGCGCGTTACCGTGGCTTGGCCAAGAACGCGACGCGGGCGTTCACGGCGCTTGCGCTGGCCAATATCTACCTCGCGCGAGGACCATTGATGGCACAGGTGCGTCCGTGAGGGCGAAATATGGGCCAACAGGCCCCCAAAGGAGGGCCAACGGCCCCCTGAATGGGTCAAAAATCGACCTTGAACTCTCATCAGGGGCCGCAAGTCGTTTGCTGATCCAAAAAACAGGCGCTACTTCAGCGCATCCTTAACTCCCCAGGGTGGCCAGGCCACCCGTTTTCAGGACCTTCAACATGACTGATATCGAACGCAGTGGCGCCCGTGCCGCTGAACAATTGCGCCCCGTGCGCCTGACCCGTGGATACACGATCCATGCCGAGGGCTCGGTGTTGGTGGAGTTTGGCGCCACCAAGGTGTTGTGCACCGCATCGGTGGAAGAGAAAGTTCCCGGCCACAAACGGGGCAGTGGCGAAGGCTGGGTGACGGCCGAATACGGCATGCTGCCGCGCGCCACAAATACGCGCAGCGACCGCGAGGCGGCGCGCGGCAAACAAAGCGGCCGTACGCAGGAGATCCAGCGCCTGATTGGTCGCTCGTTACGTGCGGTGTTCGATCTGAAGAAGCTGGGCGAGCGCACGATTCAACTGGACTGCGACGTGTTGCAGGCCGACGGCGGAACACGCACCGCCAGCATCACCGGCGCTTACGTGGCCGCCCACGATGCTGTGTCGCGTTTGCTGCAATCGGGCAAGCTCGACGTCTCGCCCATCACGGCGCCGGTTGCGGCGATCTCGGTCGGCATTTTGCGGGGCGTTCCTTTGCTTGACCTGGACTACAACGAAGACTCGTCGTGCGATACCGACATGAACGTCGTCATGACCGGCGCCGGACATTTCGTTGAGGTGCAGGGCACGGCTGAAGGCGTGGCGTTCTCGCGTAGCGAGATGGACGCCATGCTCGTGCTGGCCGAGAAAGGCATAGGCGAGTTGATGGAGCTGCAGCGCAAGGCATTGGCGGGTTGAACATGCCGATGGAATCCGCCTTGCCTGCCAGTGCGGCGCAACCGCGTATCGTGCTGGCGTCGAACAACCGAGGCAAACTCGCCGAGTTGCAGGCCATGTTTGCGCCGCTCGGGTACGAGTTGGTCTGCCAGGCGGACCTGGGCATTCCCGAGGCGCCGGAACCGCATCAAACCTTTGTCGAGAATGCGCTGGCAAAGGCCCGCCACGCCTGCGAACACAGCGGGCTGCCGGCCATTGCCGACGACGCCGGTTTGTGTGTTGACGCCTTTGGTGGCCTGCCGGGTGTGGACACCGCGTATTACGCGACGCAGTTCGGTTATCCCAAGGGTGATGACAACAACGTGCGCGCGTTGCTCGAGCAGATGCAAGGCCAGGACAACCGGCGGGCCGCCATGGTCTCCACGCTGGTGGCATTGCGCAGCGCCGGCGACCCCGAGCCGCTGATCGCATCGGGCCGTGCCCAAGGCGAGATCACCCGTGAACCCATGGGTTTGAACGGCTTTGGCTTCGACCCGGTGATGTGGTTGCCCGAGTTTGGTCAGACGTTTGCGCAATTACCGGTGGCCATCAAGAACGCCAACAGCCATCGCGGGCGCGCTGCGCGTCTGATGGTCGAGCTGATCCGCGAGCGCTGGGCCTGAGCATGGCGACAACACCGGATATCGCGCACCTGATGCGACCGGGCAGTCTGCAACTGGCAGCTTTGCCGCCGCTGTCGCTTTATGTGCATTTGCCCTGGTGCCTGAAAAAATGCCCATATTGCGACTTCAACTCGCATGAGGTCGCCGCTACCGGCATGCCGGAGCAGGCTTACCTCGATGCGCTGGTGGCCGATCTGGATGCTGCGTTGGCGTTGGTATGGGGCCGCACCGTGCACAGCATTTTCATCGGTGGTGGCACGCCCAGCCTGTTCTCGCCCGAGGCGATCGATCGGCTGCTGGCAGATATCCGGGCGCGTCTGCGCCTGTCGCCGGCGTGCGAGATCACACTCGAAGCCAACCCCGGCACTTTTGAACGCGACCGTTTTCGTGCATTCCGCTCGGCCGGCGTGACGCGCCTGTCGGTGGGGGTGCAGAGTTTTAATGATGTACACCTCAAGGCCCTTGGTCGGGTGCATGACCGGGCACAGGCGCTGGCAGCGGTCGAAGAGGCCGCGCAGGCGTTCGACACCTTCAATCTCGACCTGATGTACGCCTTGCCAGGCCAGACCATGGACGACCTGCAGCAGGACCTGTCCACCGCGTTGGCGCTGGGAAGCCCGCATATCAGCATCTACCACCTGACGATCGAGCCCAACACCTACTTCGCGAAGTTTCCGCCGGTCGTGCCCGATCAGGACACGGCCTACGAAATGCTCGACCGGGTCACCGCGGCGACCGGTGCGCAGGGCATGGAGCGCTACGAGGTGTCTGCGTATGCCAAACCCGGCCATCGCTGCTGGCACAACCTCAACTATTGGCAGTTCGGCGACTACCTGGGCATCGGCGCGGGCGCCCACAGCAAGCTGAGCTTTGCCCACCGCGTCGTGCGCCAGGTGCGGCACCGCGAACCCCGGCTGTACATGCAAAAGGCCGTGGCAGGAGACTGCATCGCCGTGCACCAGGAGGTGGCGCGGGCCGATCTGCCGTTCGAATTTATGCTCAACGCGCTGCGCCTGAAGGAAGGATTCCCGTTGGCGAACTTTCTCGAGCGCACCGGGCTGCCACTGAGCGCCATCGACAAGGCGCTGGACGAGGCCCAGCGCAAGGGCCTGATTGAGCGCGATCTCGCACGGGTCTGGCCGACCGAGCGCGGTTTCGACTTTCTCAACGACCTGCAGAGTTTGTTTCTCGCGGAGGTGGTCGGCGACTGAAGCTTGGTTTGCTCGCCGCGCGGCGCGCTCCGCGGTATAGTGATTCGGCCCCACAGGAGGACGCAACCATGTTCTCGGTTTACGGCTCGACCGGCCGTGTTTTTCACGGCACGCTGGAGCAAATGCGCCAGATTCGCAAAGTGCATGCCGCGGACCGCTCGCGTGCCATGGAGCCGAGCGCGCGCGACGGACATGACAGTGCCGTGCGCGAAGCCGTGGAATATGGCGCCCCGTTGCAGGCGCCGGCACCTGCACACGCGCCACCGCACCGTTCGGCAATTGCCGCCTACGAAACCGCGCAGCAGTTGCCGTCACCTGCCTGGTATGACATGGCGGTCGCCGACGTCATGACCGGCAACGTGCTGACGTTGCCGATGGAGGCGAACGTGTTTCAAGCCTGGCAGCAACTCACTCGACATGGGCGTGGTCAGGCCCCGGTTGTCAAAGCGAACGGAATGCTGGTGGGTATGGTCACAAGAGCGGATCTCGTGCGTCTGGAGCAATGGCCAGGCCCCGCCGCCGCGCAGCAGCACTGGGACGAATGGCTCGCACAGGGCATCGAGTCCATCATGGTGACGCCGGTGCCCAGCGTGGCGCCTGCTACCGATCTGCGGCGTGCCGCCAGCGCATTGCTGGATTCCGAATTACCGGGACTGGCGGTGGTCGACGACGATGGTCGGGTGGTTGGATTCGTCGCACGCTCAGATGTGTTGCGCGCGGCGCTCAAGGACGCCGGCCTCAGCGTCTGGGGTTGAAAACGCCTGCTGCGTTCCGGGGCACAGGCGCGCCGGTTCTGGCGCCGGTTCGGTGATGGACATATTGAAGGAGGATGGTTGCCATGCATATCTACTTTCCAGTTACGGGTCGTCGCGCGGATGTGACGGATGCCGATGCCACAGCAGATGCCGGACAGATGCTGGTGTTGCGCGATCCGCAGGATGATTCCGAATGGCAATACCTGGGCAATCCCGAGGTGGCAGCGCGTACATCGCTCTGCGAGATCGTGTCACGATTCATCCAGGATTGCCGCTCGGCCGATGGTGCCATTGACCCGGCACAACGCGCCGCGGCGATGCAGGTCCGCGACGCGTTGCTCCGTGCGGCGACGCAGGTCGAGGCCGCATTGAAGGAAGGTCAAAACCCGTGATGCCGGACACAAAACCTGGGGCTGGCGATAGCGCGCGTCCGACAGCGATGTTGCCCACGCTTCAAAAACGCGTTATCGGCCGGTTCGAATCGAGGAACCCGTGACGGTTCGCTTCGACGGCATCGTCAAGTCCTGGAACGAAGAACGCGCTTTTGGGTTCATCGCGCCGGTGCAGGGAGGTGACGACATCTTTGCCCATATCAAGGCGTTTGCGGCGCGAGGCTCCGGTCCCCGCGTGAATCAACGCGTCTCGTTCGAGGTGGAGTGTGGCCCCAACGGCAAGAAGCGCGCCTGCAACATCAGTTTTGAGCGGGTTGCCGGTGCGGCGACTATCAGTCCGCGCCGAAACCGCCAACGAGATGCAACACATTGGGGCGGAGCAAGCCTTTTTGTGCTTCCAGCCTTTCTGGTGATATATCTGGTGCTCGCCATCATCTGGAAAGTGCCATATGCGGTTGGAGCCAGCATTCTGCTGCTCTCTGTTATTTGCTTTCTCGCTTACGCCGCCGACAAATCCGCCGCGCGCTCCGGCGCCTGGCGCATCAGCGAAAACACCCTTCTGTTGCTGGGACTGCTTGGCGGCTGGCCCGGCGCGATATTTGCACAGCAGTGGTTGCGCCACAAATCAGCCAAGCCGTCGTTCCGCAACGCGTTCTGGCTGACCGTGGTGGTCAATGTGGTGGTGTTTGTCGCATTGAGTTCGCCGCGACTCGGCACTTGGAGCGTGTTGCGCTGAACTATCTACCGGACCGCGGCAGGTCCGGTGGATTCGTCATCAAGGCGCCGAAACTCAATCGACCTTGCCGATGCGCTGTACCAGCGCCGCCATGTCCTTGGCGTCGGCCTGAACGAAGCGGTCGAACTCGGGAGCATCCTGAAACTGGAAAGCCGTGCCGGCGGAAGCCAGCGCACCGATGGCCCGCGCATCCTGGGCCACAAATCGGGCGGCCTGGCGCAGCGCCTCGACTACAGGCGCCGGCGTGTCGGCCGGCACGAACAACCCGGCCCATTGCGAATACTGCACCGGCACGCCCAGTTCCTTGAGACTGGGCACATCGGGCAAGACCGCCAGCCGTCCATCTCCCCAGTGGGCCAGCGCCCGGACCTTGCCAGCCTTGATGTGCTGCAACACACTGGCAGGTCCGGTGGACAGAGCATCGACATTGCCTGCCAGCAGCGCGAGAACAGCAGGCCCGGCACCGGTATACGGCACATGCAGCATGTAGCTCGATGTAGCCACCTTCAGCTGCTCCATGGGCACGTGCATGGTGCCGTAGTTGCCCGACGATCCGAACGTGATCTGCCCGGGTTTGGCGCGCGCATGGGCGATGAACTCCGCATACGTCTTCCAGGGGCTGTCCGCGCGCACAACCAGCACCGTCGGATCCGCGGTAAAGCGCGCGATCGGCTTGAGCTGGTCGACGCGGAACATCTGCGAGCGGTTCAGTATCTTGTCCGCCTCGGGCAACACGACCAACGATGACAGCGCCATCAGCATGGTGTAGCCGTCCGGCTTGGCCTTGGCCACGTAGGCCATGCCGATGCCGCCACCGGCGCCGGCCTTGTTCTCGACTATGACTGACTGCTTGAGCTGGCGCGCCATGGCTTCGGCGACCGGGCGCCCCACGGTGTCGGCAACACCGCCGGGCGGGAACGGAACGACCATCGAGACCGGCCGTGTCGGATAACTGTCCTGTGCCAGCGTCGGTGCCGCCAGGCCGAAGGCCAGGCAGGCCATACCCATCAGCCTGGGCAATGCGATGTATTTGCGAGTCATGCGAGTCTCCTTGTCATTTGTTTATGAGGATGCCGGAACGCCACTGAAGGACGCCTGCGCCGGCACGGGTGGCTGCGAGTCAGACGAAACGGTTCTCGATGGATCCGATGCCATCGATCTCGATCCGTATCTTGTCACCCGACTGGATGTAACGCGGTGGTGTGAGCCCCATGCCCACGCCAGCGGGTGTGCCGGTGGCGATCACGTCACCCGGGTACAGCGTGATGCCACGCGAGATGGTTTCGATCAGCGTCGGGATGTCGAAGATCATGTTTTCGGTCGGTCCGTCCTGGCGCAGTTCGCCATTGACCCAGCAGCGCACCCGGGTACGCGTGCCGTCCATGGCGTCGGCGGTGACGATCCACGGCCCCATTGGGCAAAAGGTGTCGAACGATTTGCCCATATCCCATTGCTGGTGGCGCATCTGCACATCACGCGCAGTGACGTCGTTGACCACGGTGTAACCGAACACATGGCGCATCGCGTCAGCCTGGGTGATGTTCTTGCCGCCGATCCCGATGACAACGGCCAGTTCCGCCTCGTAATCGATCTGCGATGAGACGGCGGCGCCGGGCAGTTGCACATCATCGGTCGGACCAACGACAGATTCCGGGACCTTGGTGAACACGATGGGCCAGGCCTTGGTGTCGGCGTTGTTGTCCTTGAATACCGTGGCCGACAGTTCCTTGGCATGGGCGTGATAGTTGCGCCCCACACACCAAAGGTTGCGCCGCGGCAACGGAAGCGGCGCCTCCAGCCGCACGGATGCCATGGCCACAGAGGCACTGGCCAGACCTGGCAGCGGCTTGCCTGCAACACTCGCCTCGATCAATGGCAGGGCGCCGGCGCGGGCCGCGTCGGCGGACATTTCGAACGGCGTGACCTGAAGTCCGTCCTCAGAAACCTGGCCGACCTGTCGTCGTCCATCCAGTACAAAAGTCGCGATACGCATGAGCTTCTCCGGGAACCCGGACGGCATTCGCCGAAGAGTCCGATATTGGTTGAAATTGGTATTATATTGATACCATTTGGCACCAATCGACGTAATGTTAATGAATGTGGCCATCGCGTCAAGCACTTTTTTATGTTTGCAAACGGTGATCCGATCGGTTCGTAGATTGGTATTATTTGGTTGAAACCTCAACCTGCGAACCTGCCGATATGGACACTTCTCATACCCTGCGCGATGCCATCCTGGATGGCCTGCGCTCAGGGCAATGGCGTACCGGCGATCGCCTCCCGACGGAGCGGGCGTTCTGTGAGCAGTTCCAACTCAGCCGCACGTCAGTACGCAAAGTCTTGCTCGAACTCAAGGATCTGGGCCTGATCAACCAGACGGTAGGTAGCGGTACCTATGTCAGCGAACAAGCGGCTGAGATCATTCAGGGCCTGACTGCGGCAGCACCGGCTTTGCAGATCAGTCCGGCAACGCTGATGGAAGCGCGCCTGGCCCTCGAGCCTGCCATCATCGACATGGTGATCGTCAATGCGACGTCGGCTGACTTCGAGCAAATGGAATCGTGTTGCGCCAAGGCCGAGGCCGCCGACAGCGTCGAAGAGTTCGAACTGTGGGACGGCATGTTGCACGAACTGATCGCTCAGGCGGCCCATAACAGCTTTGTCGCGAATGTTTTCAAGCTCATGAACCAGGCGCGGGCGCAAGGCGAATGGGGCATGTTGAAGAAGCGCAGCCTGACGCCGGAGCGCCGCGCCGCCTACCAGATCGAGCATCGCGATCTAGTGGCTGCACTCAAGGGCCGGGATCCGGTGCAGGCCAGGGTCTTGGCGAGCGATCATCTGCTCCACGTGCGGCGCAACCTGCTGAACTATTGACGGGTGGATATGCGCGCGTGGGGATCTTCAGTCCACCGGGGCCGGCCTGCGCATCATTGGTGATGGGGCCGCCAGTATGCAGGCCGTCGGTTGGGCGATGGGGTGTTGCACAATGCGAGTCGCATTGGAACCTGCATGAAATCCAGCTGGATGGCGGAAGCTGTGAGATTCGAACTCACGGAGGGTTTAACCCCTCGCCGGTTTTCAAGACCGGTGCCTTAAACCGCTCGGCCAAGCTTCCAATGCGGGGATTTTAGCCGGCCGTGAGCATGCCGCGCTGCTCAATGAAGGAAACAACTTCGGCCAGTCCTTGCTTGGTGCGCAGATTGGTCATGACGAATGGCTTGACGCCGTCGCCGCCGGCGACGGCGCGCATGCGCCGGGTGTCGGCTTCCATCACCGCCAGGTCGGCGCCCACGTAGGGTGCCAGGTCGGTCTTGTTGATGACGAACAAATCGCTTTTCGTGATGCCGGGGCCACCCTTGCGCGGGATTTTTTCGCCGGCGGCGACATCGATGACGTAGATGGTGAGGTCGCTGAGTTCCGGGCTGAAGGTGGCGGCCAGGTTGTCGCCGCCGCTTTCGATGAAAACGATATCGGCGTCGGGGAATTCGCCGAGCATGCGGTCGATGGCTTCGAGGTTGATCGATGCGTCTTCGCGGATCGCAGTATGCGGGCAACCGCCGGTTTCGACGCCCATGATGCGCTCGGCCGGCAACGCGCCGCTCACTGTCAGGATGCGCTGGTCTTCCTTGGTGTAGATGTCGTTGGTGATGGCGACCAGGTCGTATTTTTCGCGCATGGCCTTGCACAACATCTCCAGCAACGTGGTTTTGCCGGACCCGACCGGGCCGCCAATGCCCACCCGTAGCGGCGGAAGTTTGCGGGTTCGATGGGCGATATGGTGCAGGGCGGAAGAAGTGGTCATGATCGGAAAAGCCTTGAGTATTGGGTTTCGTGTTGGGCCGACAAAATGGCCAGCATTGGCGCGAAGGCTTGTCGGCTGGTGTCGTCACGCGCCATGGCATCTGCCACGGCAATGTTGATCTTATGGGTCAGGTCGGCCAGGATCCGTTGGCCCGCATTCTGGCCCAGCGGCACGGCCTTGACGGCTGCCTGCACCATGTTTTCGGCCCAGCCGAACGCGTAACTTGACAGGCAGTCGGCCACTGAGGCGCCGGTCAAGGATGCTGCCAGTGCGAATGCCACCGGATAGGTCGGCAACGCGCAGTGGCGACTCAACGTGATGATGTCAGCTTGGGTCGCCGCGTCAAGGTCGTCGCTTCCCGCATGCTGATTGCGCAGCCAATCCATCATGGATCGCCCCATCTGTTCGGTCTGCAGGCGCATTTCACTGGATTCGCGGGTTTGCAGCACCCAGTCGTTGAGGGACCACACGCGTGCCAGATCGCGCCCCCGCCACGCCAACACGGCTTGTGCCACCAGCGCCAGATCGGAGCGGGCCAGCGTCAGATGCAATTGGTCTTGAAGCCAGGTGCTGACGGCGGCCGGTGTGCGCAGACCGGCGCGGTCAATGGCCGCCTCCAGCACCTCGGAATACGAGAACCCGCCAATTGGCAGCGCGGGCGAAGCCAGCCACATCAGGCGCACCAGATCGCTGGTGTGCGCTGGCGCTGCCTCGGCGGCAGGTAGTTGTGCTGCCACTATCGGGTCGCTAAACATCAGTGGGGATGCGGCTTGTGGTCATGACCGTGTGCTGCGTGGGAGTGGCCATCGTCATGCGCCGCATGGGCGTGGTTCTGGTCTGTGCCGTGGCCCTCATGTGAATGGCTGTGTCCATGGCCTTCTGAGGAATAAGCGCCGCTTTCCGGCTCGAACGCCAGCGTGTCCTCGCGCACGATCAGGTGCATGGCGCGCAACATGTCGCGCAGCACATGGTCGGGCTCGATCTTCAGGTGGTCGGCGCGCAGTTCGATCGGCACATGGCGGTTGCCCAAATGGTAGGCGGCTCGGGTCAGGTCGAACGGTGAGCCGTGTTGCGGGCAGTGGCTGATATGCAGCACTGGCTGTGGTGCTGCGATTACCCGTACCAGCGTGCCGTCTTGCAGCACCAGCGCGTCACCACCGCGCACGACCGTGCCGCGCGGCAGGAATACGCCGATGCTGCGTCCGCTGGAATCGGTGGCATCAAAACGGCTTTTCTGGCGGATGTCCCAATCCAGTTCGATGGTGGGGGCACGTTTGAGCAGGACGGGTGCAAGTCCGGCGCCTCCGGGCATGCGTTTGTTGGCGGTCAGCATGGTGGGATGGGTTGATTCTGGTGGAGCAAAGGCTTAATATAACAACCGTTATAACCTTGCGAGATTGTTATGTCTGTGCTGAAGCTGACGCAAATTGGAAACTCTGTGGGAGTCATTTTGCCCAAGGACTTGCTGGCCAGGTTGAAAGTCGAGAAAGGCGACAGCCTGTTCTGGACCGAAACCGCGAATGGCGTGACCCTGACGCCATACGATCCGGAGCTAGAGGCGCAATTGGAGGAAGGGCGCGCATTCATGCGCGAGTACCGCGACACCTTCCACCAGTTGGCCAAATGAGCCAATGGAAATGGGTTAGCAGGCAGGTCTTGATTCTGCTGCATGACGAGAGTCTTGCTGAACACGGTGGTGGCAGCGGCTTGCGTGACGAAGGTCTGCTCGACTCGGCATTGGCTAGGCCCTTGAACCTCGCGTTGTATGAATCGCCGGATGTTGCCGCCTTGGCCGCTTCTTATGGGGTTGGATTGGCACGCAACCATCCGTTTATTGATGGCAACAAACGTGCAGCCTTTCTCGCGGTCGGCATGTTTCTCGCCCGCAACAGTTTTCGCCTCAAAACCACCCAGGTCGATGCGACCCTGACCATGCTCGGCGTAGCCGCGGGCGACATCAGCGAGGCAGAATTCTCCACCTGGTTGCGCGAACACATCCAGCCGGTTTGAGCCGATCCCACACATCTGCACCCGTTCAGAACAGAAAATACCGCTGCGCCATCGGCAACACCGTGGCCGCCTCGCAGGTCAGCAACACCCCATCAGCGCGCACTGCATAAGTCTGGGCATCGATTTCCATCACCGGCGTGTAGTTGTTGTGCACCATGTGGCTCTTGCGCACCGTGCGGTTTGCGCGCACGGCGCTCAGCGGCTTGGCAAGACCATAACGTTGGCCCACTCCGTCTGCCAATGCGGCCTGCGAGACAAACGTCAGTGACGACTTGGCAATGGCGCCGCCAAATGCGCCGAACATCGGTCGGTAGTGCACCGGCTGCGGTGTCGGGATGCTGGCGTTCGGGTCGCCCATGGCGGCCAATGCAATGGATCCGCCCTTGACCACCAGCGCCGGCTTGACACCAAAGAACGCCGGTTTCCACACTACCAGATCGGCCCATTTGCCGACCTCGACGGAGCCGACCTCGTGGGCGATGCCGTGGGCCAGCGCCGGGTTGATCGTGTACTTGGCGACATAACGTTTGACGCGCTGGTTGTCGTTGCCGGCCGGGTCGCCGGGCAACTTGCCGCGTTGCTGCAGCATCTTGTGCGCTGTCTGCCAGGTGCGAAGGATGACTTCGCCCACACGTCCCATGGCCTGGCTGTCACTGCTCATCATGCTGATCGCACCCAGGTCGTGCAACACGTCCTCGGCGGCGATGGTTTCCTTGCGGATGCGGCTTTCGGCAAACGCCAGGTCTTCAGCGATGGAAGAATCCAGATGGTGGCAGACCATCAGCATGTCGACCTGTTCGTCGAGCGTGTTGACGGTGTAGGGCATGGTCGGATTCGTGCTCGAGGGCAGGAAGTTATCAAACCCGACCACGCGCAGGATGTCAGGTGCGTGTCCGCCACCGGCGCCCTCAGTGTGAAACGCGCACAAGGTACGATTCTTGGTCGCCGCAATGGTGTCCTCGACAAACCCGGACTCGTTCAGTGTGTCGGAGTGGATCGCCACCTGCACGTCGGTTTCTTCGGCCACGTCCAGGCAATTGCTGATCGCTGCCGGGGTCGTGCCCCAGTCCTCGTGCAGCTTCAGTCCGATGGCCCCCGCCTTGACTTGTTCGTGCAGCGCCTGCGGCAAACTGGTATTGCCCTTGCCCAGGAAACCCAGGTTCATGGTGAATGCATCGGCCGACTGCAGCATGCGCTCGATATGCCAGGCGCCTGGCGTGCAAGTCGTGGCCAGCGTGCCGGTGGCAGGGCCCG
Source organism: Burkholderiales bacterium (assembly GCA_038326025.1). GTDB lineage: Bacteria > Pseudomonadota > Gammaproteobacteria > Burkholderiales > Burkholderiaceae_C > CAISIP01. Next base: position 13,228 of record JBBQJP010000019.1, on the reverse strand, counting down.
TGCCGCCGCCGAGCATGGTCGTGATGCCACTGGCCAGTGCCTCGTCGATCTGCTGCGGACAAATGAAATGGATGTGCGAGTCGATGCCGCCGGCCGTGACGATGTTGCCCTCGCAACTGATGATCTCGGTGCCCGGCCCGATGATGATGTCCACGCCGTCCTGCGTGTCCGGATTTCCGGCCTTGCCTATCCCCACGATGCGGCCGTCCTTGAGGCCGATGTCAGCCTTGACGATGCCCCAGTGGTCGATGATCAGCGCGTTCGTCATCACCGTGTCGACCGCGCCCTGGGCACGGGCGCGCTGGCTTTGCGCCATGCCGTCGCGAATGGTCTTGCCGCCGCCGAATTTCACTTCCTCGCCATAACTTCCGGCGCGCAAGGTGTGGTCGGCTTCGACCTCGATCAGCAGGTCGGTGTCGGCCAGGCGCAGGCGGTCCCCGACGGTGGGGCCGAACATCTCGGCATAGGCGCGTCGTGAAATGCTAGCCATGTCTACGCTCCAGTGGCCGAAGCGTCCAGCGGCCCATTGATCTCGGCGCGGAACCCGTACACCGCGCGCGCGCCGGCATAGTCCAGCAGTTCGACTGTGCGTTGCTGGCCCGGCTCGAAACGCACGGCCGTACCCGACGCGATGTTCAGGCGCATGCCACGCGCGGCAACGCGGTCGAACTCCAGTGCGCGATTGGTCTCAGCGAAATGGAAGTGCGAGCCGACCTGAACGGGTCGGTCGCCGGTATTGCGCACCACCACCGTAAGGGTCCGTCGGCCGGTGTTGAGTGCATGGTCACCGCCAAGTGGCAGCAGTTCACCGGGAATCATGGTTTGCCACCCCGTGACAGCCATATGGCAACAACCAGCGCAATGCCGACGCCGACGAATCCCCAGGTATCGGTGGCGTGCCAGTGGCTGGTCCCGGTCAGACCGTGACCGTCGTGGGCAAGCGTCGGCACGGAGATTTGTAGCAGCACGCCGGCGCACAGCAGAGCTTTGGATAGTGTTTTCATGGTGCGCCTTCTAGACAATGGGTTGGTGAACGGTGACCAGCTTGCTGCCGTCCGGGAACGTGGCCTCGACCTGGATGTCCGGAATCATCTCGGCGATGCCGTCCATCACGTCGTCGCGGCTCAAGATGGTGCGCCCTTCACTCATCAGCTCGGCCACTGTCTTGCCGTCGCGGGCGCCTTCCATCACAGCAGCGCTGATCAGTGCCACCGCTTCCGGGTAGTTGAGCCTGAGCCCGCGTGCCTTGCGCCGCTCGGCGAGCAGGGCAGCAGTGAACAACAGCAGCTTGTCTTTTTCGCGCGGGGTCAGTTCCATGATCGGTTCTCTTGGCGGGGGCAGTCCATTCATTGTCACGCAAGTCGTGTGCCACCCGTATTCGTGCGCCCTGGCTTGCGCACGGTGCATCCGCGGCGTTTTGGTGCGCGAACCTGTCACCAATTCGGTGCAGCGGCTGCGCCGGCGCGGTGCAGTTCGCACACGGAACCGGGGCGCTAGGCTGTCGCCTCGTATAGGTGGTGGTGCGTTGTTTGCCGGGCAGATCCCTGGTGCGGTGCAGCATCTGGCACGCGCCTTGCATTGTCTGAACCAACCCAATCCCGGGCTTTGCTCATTCAACGGAGAACTTCATGAATCGTCGGACACCGCTCAAACTCATCACCGCGTCCATGGCCCTGGGCTTTGGACTCTCCGGTGCCGCCTTGGCCCAATCGGGTGGCACCATCAAGGTCGGCATCCTGCATAGCCTGTCGGGCACGATGGCAATCTCCGAGACCGTGCTCAAGGACACCGTGTTGATGGCCATTGACGAAATCAATGCCAAGGGCGGCGTGCTCGGCAAGAAGCTCGAACCCGTCATCGTCGATCCGGCCTCCAACTGGCCACTGTTCGCAGAAAAAACCAAGCAGTTGCTCGGTCAGGACAAAGTCTCGGTAATCTTCGGATGCTGGACTTCGGTTTCGCGCAAATCGGTTCTGCCGGTGGTCGAGGAAATGAACGGCCTGCTGTTCTACCCGGTGCAGTATGAAGGCGAAGAGTTGTCCAAGAACGTGTTCTATACCGGTGCAGCGCCTAACCAGCAGGCGATTCCTGCCGTGGACTACCTGATGAGCAAGGACGGCGGCGCGGCCAAGCGCTGGGTGCTGCTCGGTACCGACTATGTGTACCCCCGTACCACCAACAAGATTCTGCGCGCCTACCTCAAGAGCAAGGGCGTGAAGGACACGGACATCGACGAGAAATACACGCCGTTCGGACACAGCGACTATCAGACCATCGTCGCCGACATCAAGAAGTTCTCTGGGGGTGGCAAGACCGCCGTGGTCTCGACCATCAATGGTGACTCCAACGTGCCGTTCTACAAGGAACTGGGTAACGCCGGCCTCAAGGCCAAGGACGTGCCGGTAGTGGCGTTCTCCGTGGGCGAGGAAGAACTGCGGGGTGTGGACACCAAGCCGCTGGTCGGTCACCTGGCCGCCTGGAACTACTTCCAGTCGATCAAAAACCCGACCAATGACGCCTTCATCAAGAAGTGGAGCGACTACGCCAAGGCCAAGGGTATCGCCGGCCACAAGGACAAGCCGCTGACCAACGACCCGATGGAAGCCACCTACATCGGCATCAACATGTGGAAGCAGGCGGTCGAGAAGGCCAAGTCGACCGATACCGACAAGGTGATCGCCGCCATGGCCGGCCAGACTTTTGCTGCACCGTCGGGTATCACGTCCAAGATGGACGAGAAGAACCACCACCTGCACAAGTCGGTGTTCATCGGCGAGATCAAGGCCGACGGCCAGTTCAATGTGGTCTGGAAAACGCCAGGCCCGGTCAAGGCCAAGCCATGGAGCCCGTTCATCGAAGGCAACGACAAGAAGCCTGATGAGCCAGCGAAGATGGAACTGGCCAAGAAGTAAGTCGGGCCTTCGTGCGCGCCGCTTCGGCTGCCCGGGCCATGGGGCTTGGGCAGTCGCTGCGAGCGGCCGCACGCAACAGGCCTCTGCGCTGCACGTTTCTGTTGCAGCGTTTCCCCTGTCGGGTCATCGCAAGGAAAGTTCAAACATGCTCGGGCGTCTGTTACAGGGTCTCGTGGCCGTTTTGTTGTGGGGCATCACGTCGGCGCAAGCTCTGACGGTGCAGGATGCACTGGCGATTTCCGTCGGTGAGACCGATGCGCGCATCGAGGCCTTGAACCGGTCGCTAGAGGGTGCTGATGATCGAACCCTGGCCTTTCTGCAGGCCTTGTCGGAAGACCGCGTCAGATTGACCGCAGACAAGGTTTTCATCATGCGCGGCGACAAGGCGATCGATGCGGTCAGCGGGCTGGATGTGACCCTGCCCGACGGCGTTGAAGATGCCATGGTCAACAACCGCCTGCGCGGCGAACTCGATTCCGCGATGGCGTCGATCAAGCTTTTATCAAAAGATGTGAAGGTGCGCGCCGCAGCCGTAAGCACCTTGCTCAATGAAACCGACGAGACCAAACTGCCGCTGATCGAAAAGGCGCTGGCTGCCGAGTCTGACGCCGGACTGCGCGAACAACTCGAGCAGGTCCGCGGCGCCATATTGCTGGGCAGCAGCGATGCCGGCAAACGGCTGGATGCGGCGCGCCTGCTGGCGCAAGGCAAGAACCGCAACAGCAAGACTGTCTTGCTCGATCGATTGCGCGTTGAGGAAGATTCGCAGGTCAGGACTGCGCTGCAGGCCAGCCTGGTGAAGGTTGAAGAACGATTGGCCTGGGGCAACCGGCTGGGTGCGATGTTCAGTGGCCTCAGTCTGGGCTCCATCCTGTTGCTGGTGGCGTTGGGGTTGGCCATCACCTACGGGCTGATGGGTGTCATCAATATGGCCCATGGCGAACTGATGATGGTGGGTGCCTATGCAACTTATGTCGTGCAGGGCTTGTTCCAGCAATATCTGCCTGGAGCTTTCGACTGGTACCTGGTGGCGGCCGTGCCGGTGGCCTTCCTCGCCGCGGCACTGATGGGAGCTGCGTTGGAGCGCACCGTGATCCGATTCCTGTACGGGCGGCCGCTGGAAACCCTGCTGGCCACCTGGGGTATCAGCCTTATGCTGATGCAACTGGCGCGCACGGTCTTCGGCGCGCAGAACGTCACGGTGGAGAACCCGAACTGGATGAGTGGCGGTGTACAGGTCCTGGGCAACCTCAGTCTGCCGTACAACCGGCTGGTCATCGTGGTGTTTGCATTTGCGGTGTTGCTGGCAGTCGGCTGGTTGATCGCGCGCACGCGGCTGGGCCTGTTCGTGCGCGGCGTCACCCAGAACCGGCCAATCGCTGCCTGCATGGGCGTGAACACCGCGCGTGTCGACACCTATGCGTTTGCACTGGGTTCGGGCATTGCCGGACTGGCCGGTTGTGCACTCAGCCAGATCGGCAATGTCGGTCCGGATCTGGGGCAGAACTACATCGTCGATGCCTTCCTGGTGGTGGTCGTCGGGGGCGTGGGACAGTTGGCGGGCACGGTCTACGCCGCGATGGGCCTAGGACTGCTGAACAAGTTTCTTGAGGGTCAGGCCGGCGCGGTGCTGGCCAAGATTGCGGTGTTGCTGTTCATCATCATCTTCATCCAGAAGCGCCCGCAAGGCATCTTCGCGATGAAGGGCCGGAGTGCCGAAGCATGAAGGCCGACGTCTCCAAACCCCTGGTGCAACTGCCGCAGCGCAGCCCATTGCTGACACGTGCCGGATGGTCGAGTTTTGTCGTCGCCGCGCTGCTGGTCTGTGTGCTGGCCCCTATGCTCAATCTGGTCGTGCCCGCGGGCAGCCCCCTGCACATGAGCGACTATGCCGTGGCCTTGCTCGGCAAGATCATGTGTTACGCCATCCTGGCGCTGGCCATGGACCTGATCTGGGGCTACACCGGCATCCTGAGCCTGGGTCACGGCCTGTTCTTTGCGTTGGGCGGCTATGTGATGGGCATGTACCTGATGCGCCAGATCGGTCGCGACGGCAACTACGAGAGTGATCTGCCCGACTTCATGGTGTTCCTGGACTGGAAGGAGCTGCCCTGGCAATGGGCACTGAGCGACAGCTTTATCGCCACGATGTTGCTGGTCGTGCTGGTGCCGGGTCTGGTGGCCTTCGTGTTCGGCTACTTTGCCTTCCGATCGCGCATCAAGGGCGTGTATTTTTCGATCATCACGCAGGCCATGACCTTTGCCGCGATGCTGCTGTTCTTTCGCAACGAAACGGGCTTTGGCGGCAACAACGGCTTTACCGACTTCAAGCGCATCCTGGGCATCGCGATCGCCACGCCGGGCATGCGCATGTTCCTTTTCGTGTTGACCGGCTGCACCTTGCTGGCTTTCTTCCTGTTGGCGCGCTGGCTGGTGCGGGCCAAGTTCGGCCGGGTGCTACAGGCGATCCGCGATGGCGAGTCGCGCGTGATGTTCTGTGGTTATTCACCGCTGGGCTACAAGCTGGCGATCTGGACCATCTCGGCCATGATGTGTGGTGTTGCCGGTGCCTTGTATGTGCCGCAGGTCGGCATCATCAACCCGAGCGAGATGAGCCCTGCGAACTCGATCGAGATCGCGATCTGGGCCGCCGTGGGCGGGCGCGCCAGCCTGATCGGACCGATCATCGGTGCGTTTGTCGTTAACGGCGCCAAGAGTTGGCTGACCGTGGCCTACCCGGAATTCTGGCTTTATTTTCTGGGCGCCCTGTTCATCGCCGTCACCTTGTTCCTGCCCAACGGCATTGTGGGCCTGGCGCGCAAATGGAAGCGGGGCGACAAATGAGTTCTATGAAGAAAATTTTTGTGGCCATGCGCAACGGGAATGCACCATGACCCCGGAGTTGATGGAAGAAGGCGCGCAGCGGCGCGAGCGTCTTGCGCAGCTTGCCACCAGCGGCAAGACCGAGTCGGGTGGACGCCAGGCCGGGTTCTCGCGCATCGCGACACCGGGCGTGGTCGACATCACGCATGGCCGCATTCTGTATCTGGAGGACGTCAGCGTCAGCTTTGACGGCTTCAAGGCGATCAACAATCTGTCGCTGGATATCGCGCCGGGCGAGTTGCGTTGCATCATCGGGCCCAATGGCGCGGGCAAGACAACGATGATGGACATCATCACCGGCAAGACCCGGCCGGACGCCGGCACGGTGTTTTTCGGCAGCACGATCGACCTGCTGCGCTACAACGAGCCGCAGATCGCCCAGATGGGCATCGGCCGCAAGTTCCAGAAACCAACCGTGTTCGAGCAACTCACGGTGTTCGAGAACCTGGAGCTGGCGCTCAAGACCGACAAACGGGTAAAGCCGTCGATGGTGTTCCGGCTCGACTCGGCGCAGGCCGATCAGCTGGCCGAGTTGCTGCACACCATCCATCTGGCCGACGACGTGGGTCGACTCGCCGGCAATCTGAGCCACGGCCAGAAGCAGTGGCTGGAAATCGGAATGTTGCTGGTGCAGGATCCCAAGCTGCTGCTGCTCGACGAACCGGTGGCCGGCATGACCGACGAGGAGACCGAACGCACGGCGGAGTTGTTCCTCTCGCTCAAGGGCAAACATTCCCTGATGGTGGTGGAGCACGACATGAGTTTCATCCGCACGATCTCCGAGATCGTCACCGTGTTGTGTGATGGATCGGTGCTGGCCCAGGGTACGCTGGACCAGGTGCAGGCCGACGAACGTGTGATCGAGGTGTACCTTGGCAGATGATCCCAACAATGCGCCGTCTGGTGCATTCAAAGCTGATGCGCTCGCTGCGCCGCCGGTGTTGACCGTGCAAGGCGTGAACCAGTACTACGGCGGCTCGCACATCCTGCGCGGTGTCGATCTGCAGGCGCGATTGGGCAAGGTCACGGTAATACTCGGCCGCAACGGTGTCGGCAAGACCACCTTGCTCAAGTCGCTGATGGGCCTGGTACCGATCCGCAGTGGCAGCGTTCAATTCAATGGCCAGGACATCTCTCGTGCGACACCGTTCGCCCGCGCCCGAGCCGGTATCGGCTTCGTACCGCAGGGGCGCGAGATTTTTGCGCGTCTGACGGTAGAGGAAAACCTGCGCATGGGCCTGGCCTACAAAAGCGCCGGCACACCGATCGACCCCGAGTTGTACGAGTTGTTTCCGGTACTAAAGCAGATGCTGAGCCGCCGCGGTGGTGATCTGTCGGGCGGTCAGCAGCAGCAACTGGCGATCGCCCGCGCGTTGGCCGCGCGGCCCAAGCTGCTGATCCTGGACGAGCCAACTGAAGGCATACAGCCGAGCATCATCAAGGATATTGGCCGTGTCATCCGCATGCTGGCGGATCGCGGCACCATGGCGATCGTGCTGGTCGAGCAGTATTACGATTTTGCGCAGGAACTGGCCGACGACTATCTGGTGATGCAACGCGGCGAGGTCATCGCACGCGGGCCGGGTTCGGAGATGCAGGCCAAGGGCGTGCGCGAGATGGTGGCGATCTGAACGCTGCGCCTAGATGCCGCCGGCGCGCAGATTACGTGGCCCAGATGCGGGGCGTATTGGCCGGCAGCTTCCACGCTGCGTCGCGCCAAGCGGCCCGCACCTGACGCAGCAAGTCCATTGCCGGTTCGACCAGCGGCGCCAGCACCCGCACCAGCACCACATGGTCGTTCGGACTGGTGGCGCCGGCGCTATCGTTCAAGGCATGCGACTGCATCACGCTGCGCGCGCTGTCGAGCAATGTCTGCACCCTGCCGCGTTCCAGGCGCTCGCCAGAACAAAAATACAGTGTCGCCATGCAAGCATGACCTGCCAGGCCCAACGGGCCGTACATCAGTCGCTTGTCCTGCGCATTGATGCGACCACGCTCCAGCCAGGCACCTGCCAGCGAGATGTGTTGCAACAGGTGGCCATTGTCGAACGGCTGCTGCGCGGCGGGAAGACCCAGCGCCGTGACATCCCATCCAATCAGTTCGGCGCCAGGAGCGAGGTCCATTTCAAGCCGGTTCTCAGCCAAACAGCCGCTGTAACAAATGGCCTCCAGTGGCAACCATTCCAGCCTTGCGCCGGGCTCCAGCCGGATCTGCGTCCTCTGCCGCGCCGGTTCGCCCTGTGACTTGTAAAAACGCGTGGCGCCTGGCGTGGTAACTAGCCCATGGGACGCGGCTGCGCCCGTGATGGCGATGTCCAGCGTATCCCCGCCGACAAGGCCGCCCGGCGGGTGCACCAGCACGTTGTGGCAAACGGCATCACCCTCCGGGTACAGGCTGTGCAGGATGCGCAGCGGGCCCGTATGTCGATGGCGCACAACGGTGCGTTCCGCCGCGCGGGTGTACTCGAGTTGCAGTTGCGCGTGCCAGGCCATGGTGGGAGTTTAGATGCGTCCGCGATGGTGCGATGGTGATGCGGCGCCAGGTTTGGCAAGTGCCTTGTCCATGCCTTGTTCAGGGCGTCTGGAGCGTCAGGGCTTCGTGCGACACTGTCCGGATTGGCGCGTGACGCAAGCGCGCCCGCAACCACAATCTGCGCTTCGGCGCCAAGGAGGGCAGCCCTTGTTCGATACATTCGACGCCAGTCCCGCCGTGACCCGCACTCCGGGCCAGCGGGTGCGCGCATTCAACTGCCAATGTGGCAGCCCGGTATTTTTTCGCAACAGTACTTGCCTGGCTTGCAATACGCCGCTGGGCTACGCGCCGACGCTGGCCAAGGTTGTACCGTTGTCCCAGGGGACTGAGCCGGATACCTGGCTCGCCTGGCAAACCGATGGCCCGCTGTATCGCCGCTGTGCAAACCTGATTACGCCCGCAGCGTGCAACTGGCTGGTGCCCGTTGAGGACGTGGCCGACCATGCGGGCCTGTGCCGCGCGTGCAGGCTCAATCGCACCGTTCCGAACCTGGACGATGCCTTGCATCCGGACAACGGCGAGTTATGGGGCCGTATCGAGATGGCCAAGCGCAGGCTGGTTTCGGCCTTGCTGGTCATGGGGCTGCCGGTGGCATCGCGCGAGACGGAAGACACGGAGCGGGGAATGATGTTCGACTTCCTGCGCGCGGCGCCGGGCGAGCCGCCGGTGATGACAGGCCATGACGACGGGCTGATCACGCTCAATATCATCGAGGCAGACGATGTGCACCGCGAGCGCGCCCGCACCAACATGAACGAGCCTTACCGCACCTTGGTCGGTCATCTGCGCCATGAGGTCGGGCACTACTATTGGGATCGTCTGGTTGCCGACACCCATTGGCTGGAGCCGTTTCGGGCATTGTTCGGCGACGAGACCCAGGACTATGGCGACAGCCTGAAGTCGTATTACGTCAGCGGGCCACCTGCAGACTGGAGTGGGGGATTCATCAGCGCTTATGCCACCTCCCATCCCTGGGGGGACTGGGCGGAGTGCTGGGCGCACTACATGCATATGAGCGATATGGTGGATACCGCCAGCAGTTACGGTTTGTCTTTGGACGAGTCACGCCTGGAGTTCACGCCGTTTTCCCGCGAGCTACTGTATGACGGCGACCATCCGGGTGCCGACAAGTACCTGAACTTCATCAACCACTGGGCCGAATTGGCAATGATGATGAATGGCATGGCAAGGGCGATGGGACAACCCGATCTCTATCCGTTCGTGCTGGCGCACCAGGTGGTGGCCAAGATGCAATTTATCCATCTGGTGGTCAGCGAGGAACGGCATCGGGATGATGTCGACGCGCCGCCTGTTGCGCAGACGCCATCACAAACTCAAGACCAAAACCTAAACCAAGACCAAAACCTAAACCAAGACCAGAGTCAAGATCAGAGTCAAGACCAGAACCAGAACCAGAACCAGAGCTAGGCGCCTTCACTAGCGCAGCCTGCAGCAAATGAAATGCCGGCCGCTGACGCTGCGGCTGCCTCATCGCTCAGGTGTTCTGCGATCCGCGGTGCGCCCAGCCGGTCGTGTGTTTCTCCACGTAGCTGAACAACTCGTACATCGCCATGGCCATGGCACCGATCACCACCAGACCGGCAAAGGCCAGTGCCATGCGTTGCTGCGAACCCGCGCTTTGCATCAGGTAACCGATGCCAGAGTCGCCGGCGGTCATTTCGGCCAGCACCGTGCCGACAAAGGCCAGCGTGATCGCCACCTTGAGCGACGCGAAGAAGTAGGGCAGCGAACGTGGCAGGCCGACCTTGAGCAACACATCGCGGCGCTTGGCACCCAACACGCGCAGCACGTCTTCGAGTTCGGGCTCCAGCGTGGCCAGGCCGGTCGCCATATTGACCATGATCGGGAAGAACGAGATGAGGAACGCCGTCAGGATGCCCGGGCCGATACCGATGCCGAACCACACCACCAGAATGGGCACCACCGCCGCCTTGGGCACGGCGTTGAACGCCACCAGCAACGGAAACACCGCCGCATAGGCCAACCGGGTCGAGCCGACCAGCAAGCCGAGCAATACGCCCACGATGATGGACAGGCCAAAACCGACCATGGTGACCCAGAAGGTCTGCCATGCGGCATAGGCGATCGGGCCGGTGAACTCGCCCAGCGCCCGGCCGATCTCGGAGGGGCTGGGGAAGATGAATTCCGGTATGGCAAACACCTTGCAGACAATTTCCCACAGGCTGACCAGCACCAGCAGCAGCACCAGCGGGGCCCAGCGTTCGATGTTGCGCGGGCTCATGAAGTTGTCTCCGATTTTGTTGCCGTGGTAGGTTTGCGGATCGCTCCGATATGGCTGCGCAGTTCGTGCACGATATCGCTGAACGCGCTGGTATAGGTCACCTCCAGGTCGCGGTCGCGGGGAAGGTCGATCTCCTTGCGCACGACAAAGCGGCCCGGGCTTTTGCTCATCACATAGACGGTGTCGGCCAGGAAAACCGACTCGCGCAGGTCGTGCGTGACCAGCACCACGTTGAACTGTTGCTCCAGCCACAACTCGCGCAGGATGGTCCAGAGTTCCTCGCGCGTGAACGCGTCGAGCGCACCAAAAGGTTCGTCGAGCAGCAACATGCGCGGCTCATGGATCAGCGCGCGGCAGATGCTCACACGCTGCTGCATGCCGCCCGAGAGTTGCCACGGAAACTGGTCGGCATACCCGTGCAGGCCGACCCGGTCGAGCAGCTTGCGCGCGCGGGCTTCGTACTGGGCCCGTTCGCGCTTGAAGTTGCTGCGGTAGGGTTCGACGATCTCCAGTGGCAGCAGCACGTTGTCCAGCGTGGTGCGCCAAGGCAACAGCGACGGCGCCTGAAAGGCCATGCCGGAGATTTTCAGCGGGCCGGTGACCGGCTGGCCATCGATCATGATGCGCCCCCGCGAGGGCATGCGCAAGCCGGTCGTGAGCTTCATGAAGGTGGACTTGCCACAACCCGACGGCCCGACGATGGCGATGAACTCGCCGGCGCGGACCTGCAGGTTGATGGCCTCGACAGCGTACTGCTGCTTGGCCAGCAGTTCTGCGTTGTAGGCCAGCCAGACGTCCTGGAAATCGACGAACGCCGCGGCCGCCCCGGGTTCGGTCGCCTGCGTCGGCATGCTCACTTGCGCGCGGGAAGGATGTTGAGTTCGGCGCGCGTGGGCAAGTAAGAACCGTCCCAGACCGCGTTGGGGTCGACGCGGGTCTTGGTATTGAAGGCGTCCGACACCTGGCTGGCCATCAGCGACAGACGCGGCCCGACGATCTGGCCGAACCCTTCGGCACGCGCGTCCGGGCTGTTGACCACGGTGTCGATGGCCAGGCGCAGACGGCGCTGCTCCAGCGCCACGTTGATGATGCCATCGCGCTGCTTGACGAACTCGATGGCGGCATCGGGTTTGGCGATCACGTCACGCGCACCCTTGGTGAACGCGGCCAGAAAGGCTTTGACCGCGGCCGGATTTTCCTTGAGCAGCTTGGGCGACACGATGATGGCGTTGCCATACAGCTTGACGCCGAAATCCGGGTAGGGCAACACCACCACGTCCGCCGCCTTGACGCCACGCGCCTCGAGGTTGAGCAGCGAGGTGAAGGTGAAGCCGGTGATGGCGTCGACGTCGCCACGCGCCAGCATGGTCTCGCGCAGCGGTGGGTCCATTGCCGTCCAGGTGACGGCGCTTATGCCATTGGCTTTCTGGAAAATCGGAAATGCACGTCGGCCGGCGTCAAACACCGGTGCGCCCAGCTTTTTGCCGTTGAGGTCGGCGGGTTTCTGGATGCCGGATTTCTTCAAGGCCATCACCGACGCGGGCGTGTTGTTGTAGACCATCATCACGGCCACCGGCTTGTTCGGCGCGTCCGGGTTGTTGGCATGGAACTCCATCAGCGCGGCCAGATCGGCAAAACCCATGTCATAGGTGCCGGCCGCCACACGCGTCACTGCGCCGCCGGAGCCGTTGCCGGCGTCGACGCTGACGTCCAGGTTCGCGTCCTTGAAATAGCCTTTGGCCAGCGGGGTCAGGAACAGGGCAGAGGGGCCTTCGAAGCGCCAGTCCAGGATGAACTTGATCGGCGTAGTCTGAGCCTGGACAAGGCTGCAGGTGGCAGCCAGCAGCAATGCCGGCGCCAGGCGGGAAACGAGGTTCTTGAGCATGGTGGTCGTGGGCGAAGGGTGGTTCAGGAAAGTCGACGGATCAGATCGACGCTTCTCGCAAGAACGATGCCAGACACGGCTGCGGACGTCGCTGCGGGATCAGCCATTATCACTGCAAGGCAGCGTCTTGCGACCAGGCTTGCCGGCGCCGTCACCTGTACGGTGCTCACGGAATTTGCCGTTTGTCATGAAAACCCCCGCAAACCGAATAAACTATATAAATCGTTAATTGAAGGAGTTGAATCCATGGTTTCTGCAACCCGCAAGCCTGCCGCCAAGCCGCTCGGCAAATCTGTGCCTGAAGTGTCGGTAGCGTCGATACCTGCCGCCGTGCCCGTGAGCGTCACGGTATCGGTGCCGGCTCCGGCGTCCGCACCAGTGGCCGGGCCGGCGAAATCCAGCGCCGCTGCGAGCGTGAAAAAAGCGACCCGGTCATCCGGCGCCACAGCCAAACCGGTGGCCCCCAAAACCGTGTCGACGCCCAAAGCCGTCAAGGCTGCGAATGCGGCCAAGTCTGCAAAGGCCGCGAAGGTCGCCAAGCCGGCCAAAGTGACCAGGGTCAGGAAGGCCAAACTGGTGCGTGACAGCTTCACGATACCGAAACCCGAATACCTGGTGCTGGAGCAACTCAAGCAACGTGCCGGCAAGCTGGGTGCACCGATCAAGAAAAGCGAACTGCTGCGCGCCGGCATCAAGGCACTGGCCGCGATGGACAGTGCCGACTACCTGGCTGCGCTGGCCGCCGTGCCCGC
>JBBQJP010000018.1:0-75991 GCA_038326025.1 Burkholderiales bacterium | reverse complement strand
TGGGCCGACATCGGCCACGGCCCCGCTGATGGCCTCGACCATTTGGGCTTGTTCTTTGGGCTGAATGCCGAAGGTGGCAGAGATGAACTTCTGCAGGTTCTTGCCCGGCGTCCATGTCTTCTTTCCCATGAACTCGATGCCAGGTGGATTGTGCTGAAAGCCTGCGTACACGCTGGTGGTCAACATGTCAAAGGCGGGTGACAGGTGCACGTCGGTCCGGCTGGTGTAGAGCAGCGCCAGGTTCTTGGCATGGCAATCGGCGTTGCGCAGTGCGTAGGTCAGCAACAAATTGGTGGCGAGCTGGCGGTAGGTGTCGAGCCGCTGCGGGCCGAGCACGTGGTCGCGAACGGCTTTGGCGATACGCTCCCAGGTGGTGTCGTACTTGCCGGCAGGGCGCAGGCCCAGCAGGCTGCAAAAGTCTTCCATGCCCCAATGGGGTTGGCCGTTTTCATCGACGTCAAAGCGGTGCACCACTAGCGCCTGGCCGTCGTCCGAAACTTCGGTCCTGGCGGTGGGCATGACGCGGCTGGCCACTTGCATGCACAGGTGTTCGTTCAAGGCCACGAAAGGCAGTTGGGCGCTGGAGCCTTTGATGATGTGGCGGCGGGTCAAAAGGCTGGCTTTCTGGTGCTTTGCCAGAGGCGAGCTGTCTTCGGCCTGCGCGTCCAGGAATTTGGGCACCACGCCGGACACACCGCTGGTGGCGTGTTCGCGCACCAAGGCAGCAAAGGCGGCTTCCGAGTTGTCGCCCTTCAGCAGCGCGGCCACTTCAACCGGCTTGGCGGGTTCGCTGAGTTCGGCGCCCGGCGCTGCCACCTGCAAGCGGCCCACCATGTTGCGCCCGATGACCGACAACAAGGCAATCGGGCTGGCGCCGACGTGGGGGCCGAACTGTTCTTGCAGCACCTGGAGCAAATAGCCTTCGGGCAGGTTCATTTGCAGAACTGGGGGGAGCTGGTCGTCCCAGACGTAGCTTTCCGTGCGCACCGGCATGGTGAGCGAGACAAAATCGTCTGGCGCGGTATCAGCGTTGTAGGCGAGCACGCTCTTGAAGTCGCCCAACTGCTCCAGCGTGGCCACATTGCGGCCCAGAACGTAAACCGAAAGCTTCATGCCTGGTTGCGCTCCTGCCTCAGCTCATCGAGCGTGCCTGATTGGCCAGAGCGGACAACGCTGAGCTCCATACCCAGCACCGCGAGCACGGCCAAGAGCTTGCGCGAGCCGAACTCGGCACTGCGGCCCCGTTCAAAGCGCGACAACGACTCGGGGGTGATACCGGCTTGCTCTGCCACCGCCTGCTGTCGCAGGCCCAAGGCCTTACGGCGCTCGGCAACAGCTTCGCCCAGTTCTTGAAGGGTTTGCACTTGATGAATATATCAATAAATTTATATTTTTAGCAATTTTTTGATTTAAATATCAAGTTTTTAGGCAGTAGAACGGAGCAATGGGGCCAAGCTTGCTCGCAACCTGCCCTTACGCCCGGGTTGTGGAGCCTCGTTGCAGGTGTCAACGCCAATCGAAATCTGACCCTCTGGGGCGGCTACAAGTCACTGGCTGAACGATGGAAGTCATCGACCGCACCCAGTGTTGCCGCCTTGACTGCGGCAGGCATCCCAACACGTACCCGGAATCAGGGTGTCGAGGCCTTCATCGCAGGCAAGTGGATGAGCCCGGCATCGGCAGCACGGGCTGGATTGATCTGAATTTGAGAGAGTGAAGGTAGAAAAACAAAGGGCCACCCATAAGGTGACCCTGAGGAAGCTCCCACAAGTAGCCACTCTTCCGGTGTGTCTTCAGGTTGACTGAGGATGCACCTGAAGGGGTGACACGACGACATGCAGACCCAAGACCCAGACCAACTAATCACAGAGGTAGTAAATCAGTGACTACCTATGTTTGTAAGTAGTTGATTTAAAACACTTTTTACGATTGGTGGAGAGGAGGAGGATCGAACTCCCGACCTCTGCATTGCGAACGCAGCGCTCTCCCAGCTGAGCTACCCCCCCAACCAAAAATAATTTTAGCCACGATGGGTGGTCTATGGCAATCCCTGTCCTTGGGACGGGCGGCAACTTCAATGGCAACTCAACAATTCGACAACCCGGCAACTGGTGCGGGGTCGCTTCAGTGCCTCGGTGGGAGCACCAGGTCAGGATGATTCGCCACGTGTCCGGCATCCCGGCCACGGCAGGCTACCATTGTCCGGCTTGACCCATCCGCAACGGATGCCATGGTCGCGCATGGCAATCAAACGGAGCAGGAGACATCCATGGCAGAACGATACGACCCGCAGTGGTACGACCGCATGTACAACAACCGCGAGTTGGTGCCCGATTTTGCGCACCACTTGTCGACATGGACGGTGCGCTCGATCATGGCGCGTCAGTTGCCGGGTACCCATCTGGACGTTCCCTACGGACTGGGGGAGGGCGAAACGCTCGATGTCTTTCGCCCGCATGGTGAGGCAGTTGACGCTGCCGGCAAGGCGCCGGTGCTGGTGTTTCTGCATGGAGGTTACTGGCGTTCGCTCGACAAGTCCGATCACTCGTTTGTGGCTCCGGAGTTCACCGATGCTGGTGCCTGCGTCGTGGTGCCAAATTACGCCTTGTGTCCGGGTACCGACGAGCTTCCGGTGACGGTCCCCCATATCGCGCTGCAGATGGTCAAGGCCTTGGTCTGGACCTGGCGCAACATTGCCCAGTACGGCGGTGATGCGAATCGCATCACTGTGGTGGGGCATTCCGCCGGCGGTCATCTGGCGGCCATGATGCTGGCGTGTGTGTGGAAGGCGGCTGCGGCCGACCTGCCGGACGACCTGGTCAAGAATGCGCTGTCGATATCCGGCCTGCACGAGCTCGATGCAATCCGCAGCACACCCTTTCTGCAGAATTCGCTGCGCCTCACGCCAGAAGATGCCATCAAGGCCAGCCCGGCCTGGATGCCGCGCCCTGCGCTGGGGGTGCTGTACAGCGTCTGTGGCGGTGATGAGAGTGCGGAATTCATTCGCCAGAATCGTTTGATCCAGCGAACGTGGGGACGTAAGTCCGTACCATTGTGCGAGGTCTTGCCGGCATTGAACCATTTCAGCATCCTGGGCGCCATGGCGGACCCTGATAGCCGGCTGCACCAGATTTGCCGTGACTTGCTCAGACTTTGAGTAGCACTGTGCGGGACGCGCAGGCAGTTACTGCCGCGCACGCACCACCTCATCATCAGGTGTGGACTGTCCTGAGAACATCTGCGACCGGATAACGGCAAGGCATCTGCGCGAGTGATGGATGCTGCAAAGCAAGGGGTTGCGATGCGCGCCACAGGAGCGCAGAATGATTCGACACTGGGACGCCCGACGAGGATAGCGAATCCCCCGTCTTGGCTGTGGCAGCGGTGCAGCTCGTTCGCATCGAGCCCGATCGTGACCGGCAATCAGTGACCGGCCGCAGAGCCAGACAGCTTTCCGCCATCCCCGGGGGGCGATGCAGTGCGTTGTGGCTGGACCCCGCCAACACCGTGGCAGCCAGCCTGTGTACGAGTCCGGGTCGCCTGCGACTGCAACGTGGGTGACCGATGACAGGGAGAAAAAAAATATGAAAATGGTCGGCAACCCCCGAATCCTGCCTCTCGCCGCCTTGCTGCTGGCCGTTGTGCTACAGGGCTGCTCGGACGCTCCAAAACCGGGGGAAGTGCTGGATGAAGCCCGACTTGCCGGACGTACGGCCGACAGCTTCAAGCATGCCGACGAGGACTATTTTCGCGACATGGACGGCGCATTGGCGCTGACGCCGCAGGAGATTGCGGGACGCAACATGTGGCTGGTCTGGAGCGGCGGCAACGACCGCCTCTGGAACCAGATGACCGAATACACCTTTGGTGCCTTCGACCTTCTCAAGATCATCAGTTCGCATCCCAGCCAGGGTTACTCGCGCAGCAACCGCTGGACCTACCTGGGGCTGGTCAACGAACCCTGCTTCGAAAAGGCCACGGGTGCGGACAAGAATCGCCGCGGACTTTGGCTCGACGTGCGCAGCCAGGACTGCGCTCCCGACCCATTCGAAAACGAGACCAAATACCCAGGCGTGGCCTTTGGCGCGCGCGGCAAGCCCCTGGGTGACGGGACCACGCTGCCGGTTGGCTCCTTTTACGGATACGCGACCGGCATCATGGGCCTGCGTCTTTTCCCGAATCCGGCCTTCGACGAGAAAGCCGCCAAGGCGTGGGATGCCGAGCGTTATTACACCGACCCGGCCTACTACAACCGCAAGGATCTGGTGCGACCCTATCGCGTCGGCATGTCCTGCGGCTTTTGCCATGTGGGCCCCAGTCCCGTCAAGCCACCTGAAGATCCCGGGGCTCCGGCTTTTGCCAACCTGAGTTCCTCGGTCGGCGCGCAGTACATGTGGGTGGACCGGCTGTTCATCCACAACGCGAACAAGCCCGAGGGCCAGCAGAACTACATGTACCAGCTGGCGCGCACGTTCCGACCCGGCGCCATGGACACTTCGCTGATCTCCACCGACAGCATCAACAACCCGCGCACCATGAACGCGGTCTACGATTTCGCGGCCCGCATGGGAGTGGCCAAACGGCTGTGGCACGAGAAGCTGGCCGGCGGCGAGCTCGACAACAAGCAGTTCAACGACTACGTTTCCAGTGGCCCGTTGACCGAGTTCTACGACAAGGCCAGCGCCACCGTGCGCACGCCGCACGTGCTCAAGGACGGTGCCGATTCGGTCGGACTGCTCGGTGCCTTGAACCGTGTCTATATCAACATCGGCCTGTTCAGCGAGGAGTGGCTGCTGCACTTCAATGCCGTCGCAGGCGGCAAGACCATCACACCGTTCAAGATCGCCGATGCGCAGAAAAACTCGTCCTACTGGCAGGCCACCGAGGCCGGAACAGTCAACACGGCGCTGTTCTTTCTCAAGGCAGCCCAACCCGACTACCTGCAGGATGCACCCGGCGGCACCAGCTTCCTGAATGCCGACGTCGACAC
Source organism: Burkholderiales bacterium (assembly GCA_038326025.1). Taxonomy (GTDB): domain Bacteria; phylum Pseudomonadota; class Gammaproteobacteria; order Burkholderiales; family Burkholderiaceae_C; genus CAISIP01. The sequence goes on along the minus strand of JBBQJP010000018.1, from coordinate 71,001 downwards.
GCTGGCGCACGGCAAGCGCGTGTTCGCCGAGACCTGTGCACGCTGCCACTCCAGCAAGGGACCCAAACCACCACCGGAACTCGCGCTCGACCCGGACCAGTGTGCCGGCGAGAAATATCCGGCCTGCTTCAAGCGTTATTGGGATTGGACGCAGACAGATGCGTTCAAGGCGCAGATGCGCGATATCGTGCAGGCGCCCGATTTCCTGCAGGGCAACTACCTCTCGTCCGAATCGCGTATTCCGGTGACGCTGCTGCGGACCAACGCATGCAGCCCGCTGGGCACGAATGCACTGGCCGGCAACATCTGGGACAACTTCTCGTCCCAATCCTACAAAAAGTTACCCTCGGTCGGCACGATCACGGTCAACGACCCGTTCACTGGTGAACTTGTGCCTTACGCCATGCCTGGTGGTGGCCGCGGCTACACCCGCGTTCCATCCTTGATCAGCATCTGGTCGCAGGCACCGTTTCTGCTCAACAACAGCGTCGGCCCGTTTGACACAGACCCATCTGTAGCAGCGCGTGTCAAGGTGTTCGACGCCTCGATCGAGCAGATGCTGTGGCCCGAAAAGCGCGATCGCGATTCGATCCTTGGAAACAAGGTGCCGGGCACGATCGACCGCACGACGCAGCGTAGCAACATCACCGTTCCGGTCGGTTTTGTTCCCGAGGCGATGCTGCCGCTGCAGGGCTGGTTGCACCGCTGGCTGCCGTGGCTGGTTTCCGAAGGTGGCGACGTGGTGCTCGGCCCGATTCCAAAGGACGTGCCCGTCAATCTGATCTCGAACCTGAAACTGCGCGCCGAAAGCGACGACCTGTCCGACAAGGCCGGCCATGTCAAGGACGTGGCGGGTCTGCTTCTCAAACTCAAGGTTGCGCTCGCGACGGCACCGGAAAACGCAAGCGACGAAGAACTGCGCGAAAAGTTCGCGAACCTGCGCAAGCCGATGCTGGCGTTGAGCAAATGCCCGGACTTCGTCGTCAACCGCGGCCACTATTTCGGAACCAACGAGTTCAACAACCAAGAAGGACTGAGCACCGATGAGAAAGCCTTCGGAACCGAACCCGTGCTCAGTGATACGGACAAACGTGCCTTGATCTCATTCATCAAGACGTTCTAGCCATCACGTGGCCTATGACGATGAATCCCCCCGCGCTGGTGAAGACGCTTCGCCCGGCTGGGACTATGTCATCGTTGGTTCGGGCGCAGGCGGTGGCACGCTGGCGGCACGACTGGTCGAACAAGGCATGCGCGTATTTCTACTTGAGGCGGGTGGTGACCCGGTGGAGTCGGCAAGCGAGCGTTTTCCCGACGATTACCAGGTACCGGCTTTTCATGCGTTTGCCTGCGAGAACCCGGCCATGAGCTGGAATTTCCAGGTGCGCCACTACAGCGACGAGGCCCAACAGGTGCGTGACCCCAAATACGATGCGGCGCGTGAGGGCGTGCTGTATCCGCGTGCCGCCGCGCTGGGTGGCTGCACGGCACACAACGCGATGATCTACATGTTGCCGCACGAATCGGACTGGGACCAGATCGCCGCGCTGACCGGCGACAAGACCTGGAGCGCACCGGCTATGCAGCGCATCGCGAAACGCATCGAGGCCTGCCACCACCGCCCACTGTGGCGCGCGCTGCGCCGTTTGGGTGTGGATCCCACCGGCCATGGCTGGAATGGATGGATGCGCACCGAGAAATCGATTCCACTGCAGGCCCTGGGTGACGACGCCATGATGCACATGGTCAAGCTGACGACCAAGACCTTCCTGGGCACTTTGACCAATCCGCTGCTCAGTACATGGAACTGGTTGCGTCGTGCGGGCGACCCCAATGCGCGCTTCCCGCCGCCGTGGGCGCGAGGCAGTTTCGAAGGCCTTTGCTACACGCCGCTGTCGACCCGGTCGCACCGGCGCACGGGCGCGCGCGAACGCCTGCTGGCGGTCAGATCAGCGCACCCCGACCGGCTGCACATCGAACTCGATGCGCTGGCCACGCGCGTACTGTTCGATACGCAGGGCGCGGCCATCGGCGTCGAGTACATCAAGGGCCGGCACCTGTACCGAGCGCATGCGGCGCCGAGCCAGGCCGCTGGCGAGCTGCGCCAGGTGTTGGCGCGGCGCGAGGTCATCCTTTGCGGCGGCGCGTTCAACACGCCGCAGTTGCTGATGCTTTCGGGTATCGGGCCGGCGGCAAGCTTGCGCCAGCATGGCATCGCCGTCCGGGTCGACCTTCCTGGCGTCGGACGCAACCTGCAGGACCGTTACGAGGTCGCCGTGACGCACCGAATGCGCCAGCCCTGGCAGGTGCTGGAAGGCGCGCGTTATGAGCACGGTGACCCGATATGGAAGCGCTGGAGCAGTTCGCGCTCGAGCATGTACGGCGGCAATGGCGCGTGCATCGGACTGGTGCAGCGTTCGAATGATCGGGCGCCCGAGCCCGACATCTTCTGTATGGCGTTGCCGGCGCTGTTCGAAGGGTATTTCAACGGCTTTTCGCAGCTGATCCGCGCGCATGGCGACCGGCTGACCTGGGCCGTATTGAAGGCCCACACGAACAACCGCGCCGGCAGCGTGACACTGCGCTCAGGTGACCCGCGCGACACGCCGCTGGTGAACTTTCGCTATTTCGGCGAAGGCGACGATAACCAGGGCGAGGACCTGAAGGCGGTTGTGCAGGCGATCCGGTTTGTGCGTGGACTCACAGCTCCGCTGCTCGCCGATGGCAGCATCGCGGAGGAATGTGCACCAGGGCACTCCGTGCAAAGCGACGAGGCACTGGCCGACTACGTGCGCGATACCGCCTGGGGCCACCATGCCTCGTGTTCCTGCCCGATCGGCGCGGTGCAGGATGGGGGGGTTCTGGCCAGCGACTTCTCGGTGCATGGCACGCGGCGGTTGCGCGTGGTCGACGCATCGGTGTTTCCGCGTATTCCGGGCTTCTTTGTGGCCGCCGCGGTGTACATGGTCGGTGAAAAGGCGGCCGACGTGCTGCTGCACGACCCCGTGGCGCCCAGGCCACCTGGCATGGGAGAACCCCGCGTGGCGTCTGCCGCGGGTACAGGCGTGGAACGACAGGGCGACCAAGGGCAAAGTGCAACCGGTTCCTCGATGGCCCGCTCATCCAAAACGGAGGCAACATGAACCCATTGGTCGAAAAGTGGCTGGACAAATCCCGCGAGGAACTCGACGAGATTTATTGCAACGCAAAAGCCGGCAACATTCCTTCGGGCGATACCCGAGGCACGGCCATCGTGGCCGGGTCGCCGCTGTCCAAGTTTGTGGCATACCTCGCGCGCGCGCTGGCCTGGCAGGGCAAGGTGTTCGACCTGTTCGGGCCCGATCACCAGTCGGGCATTCTGATCAACAAGATCTCCCCGTTCAGCCTGACCTTCATCGTGGCCAAGGTATACCGCGACAAGAGCTGGATGGACGGACGCGAGACCATCGTCATCGACTATTCCAGCACGTCCTTCGTCGCCAGGGTGATTCGTGACGAAATTCGCGAAATAGAACCAGGTGTTTATCTGGGCAAGGTCTGGTGGGGAAAGACCCGGATTCTGGATTTCGCGCTGACCCGCACTACCGACAAATGAGGTCGCGCTGAGCGACCTATCACGATCAGACCGGCAGCACCACATGACACCGCAGTCCACCTTCATGATCGTCGCCGACATCGTCGACGGCCACGAGGATGTGTTGCGCGAGTTGCTTGAACAGATGAACATCAGGCCGGGTGTGGTTGATCCGCACAACGCACTGTTCCCGTTTGCCAAGTTTGATCGGCTGCATGTTGCCCGCTTGCTGATCCTCGGAAGCAATATGCTCAAGGAAGAATCGTCAACGCTGCCAGAGCACAAACCGAGACTGCTGTTTCTGGGAGATTGTGATGGTCCGTCAGACAGCTTCATTGCGCAAATGGCGGTTCTGGCCGGACCCCAGTTGCACAGGGTCTTTTCGCACTGCGAATCCTTTGCCCAGGGGCAACGCAGCCTGGTTACCTGGATGCAGGCGCATGACGTCGCACCCGCGGCGAATTACATCAACTGGCTCGGCCGCACCGTTGTTCAGATCCGGGAGGACGAGGCGCTGCATGACAAACTGTCCGCGCAACTCGCGCGCATCGTGGCCGATTCGGGTCGCGACGATCCGCGCGCCATGCGCCAGCATCTATTGACGTTCGTTGAACACGAGAAACATTGCGGCCGTTTGACACTGACTGCACCGGCCCCGACACCGCCACGCTGGTGGGTGAAGAACCAGTTGCACAAGTTCGGCGTGCCGCTGGTCTTGCTGGCGCTGTCGCCTGTCCTGCTGCTGCTGTCGCCGTACCTGTTGTACCGGTTACGAAGCCTGGAGCGCAACGATCCGGAATCGGTCGAGAGGCCGCCGCGAGAGCGCATGCGTCAGATTGCCGCATTGGAGGACCATGACATCACGAACCCGTTCAGCGCTTTCGGCGAAGTCAAGCCCCAGGCGTTTCGGCGCCATGCGGTTCGTCTTTTTCTGCTGTTGCTCGACTATGCGGCGCGGCATGTCTACAACCGTGGTTATCTGACGCGGGTACAGACGATTCATTTTGCCCGCTGGGTATTGATGGACGGGAACAAGAGCCTGTTCTTTGCCAGCAATTACGACGGCAGCCTGGAAAGTTACATGGATGACTTCATCAACAAGGTCGCCTGGGGCTTGAATCTGGTCTTCAGCAATGGTGCGGGTTATCCGTCGACACGTTGGCTGATCAAGGGTGGCGCCGAGCAGGAGCAAAAATTCAAGCATTTTCTGAAGCGTCGCCAGCTGCCGACACAGGTCTGGTACAAGGCCTACCCCGGCAGGACGGCGTTCGATCTGGAGCGGAATGTCCGCATTCGCGAAGGCGTGGAGATACGCCAGGATAACGACGACGAGATTCGCCAGTGGCTGGCGCAGATTCAGGCTTGATATGAAAAACAGGACGGGCAGTCGCACGGTGCCGGAGTACGAAGACATGCAGGCGTTGGTCCGTTTTGGGCATGGCGGATTGACGGAGGCCCGGTTTCTGATGCTGGAAATTGCCGATGCACAGTCGGCTCGCAGGTGGCTCGAGACCGCGCCCATAAGCCATGCTGCTGCGACCAAGCCGGTACCGTCGACGGCGCTGCAGATCGCCTTTGGGATCAACGGATTGCGCGCCCTTGGTATCAGCGAGAACGTTATCGAGGGCTTTTCCGAGGAGTTCATCGGTGGCATGGCCGGCGACAGCAGTCGCTCCAGACGCCTGGGAGACATTGCGCACAATGCCCCGGAACGGTGGGCATGGGGCGGCATCGCCGACGAAGCGCCGCACCTGTTGTTGATGCTGTATGCAAAGGCGGGCCAGTTGCAGACATGGAGCGAGGTGGTTCTGGACCCGGTATTCATGCAGGCGTTTCGTATTACCGCCGACCTGGGCACGGTTGATACCGCCAATGTCGAGCCGTTCGGATTTGCCGACGGGCTCAGCCAGCCAAGCATTGATTGGGATGGCCGGCAAACTTCGGATGTGCACGCGCGATCGCGCTTTTCCAACCTGCTATCTCTGGGCGAATTGTTGCTGGGCTACACCAATGAATATGGCCAGTACACGCGCCGGCCCCTGATCGACCCGAATACCGACGCGCAGGCGCACCTGCTGCCGCGGGCGCAAGACGCGCCGCACCTGTGTGACCTGGGGCGCAACGGCAGCTTTCTGGTGATGCGCCAGTTGGCCCAGGACGTGCCGGCGTTCTGGCAGTTCATGGACCGGCAAGCCGAAGGCGATCCGCAGCGACGCGAACAACTCGCGGGCAGCATGGTGGGTCGCCGGCGCGATGGAGCGCCTTTGGTGGGTTGTACGCGGCACGCCATCGAAGGTATTGAAAGCCAGGGCGCACAGGCGGCCTTGAACCAGTTCAATTTCGACGACGATCCCTATGGCGAAGCATGCCCGATCGGCGCGCATGTTCGCCGCGCCAATCCGAGAACCGGTGACATGCCACCGGGCGCTTCCTGGTGGCTGGCGCGCCTGTTGCGCGCTTTTGGCTTCGGGCGCCGGCATCCGGGCGACGACTTGATCGCCTCGACCCGTTTTCATCGGCTGCTGCGGCGCGGTCGTGTTTATGGCGAGCAACTGTCGCCGGAGCAGGCACTGCGGCCCGATACGCCCGAGGGGGAGCGCGGCCTTCATTTTGTCTGCCTGGTGGCCAATATTTCGCGCCAGTTCGAGTTCGTACAAAACGCCTGGTCCATGGGCCCCAAATTTGGTGGCGTGCAAGACGAAACCGATCCGTTACTGGGCAATCGACAGCCTGTGGCAGACGGCAAATCGACCGATCACTTCAGTCAGGCCGACCCCCGCGGCCCGGCGCATGCTACCCACGCGATACCGCCGTTTGTCACGGTCAGGGGCGGCGCGTATTTTTTCCTGCCGGGCATCCGGGCCTTGCGGTATCTCGCCACGTCGCCAACGTCAAAGGCAAGGACTCCATGATGAACAAGGCCGTTCGCAGACGGGTATACCCACTTCTGGACGCACTGCACCGGGTGCTTGTCGGAATGCTGCGTGTAGAGCGCCGCCTGGAGCCATTCTTCAGGCCGACACTGAACCGGCTGGCCCGCGAGCCCATCGCAGACCTGCTGCAGGCGCTGATCAACCTGAACCGCACCGACCTTGGGCTGCGCCTGGCTGAGGAGAAAATATTCCCGTGGGAGGAACAGGCACTCGACGACATCATCGACCTGATGTCCGACCAGATGCGCGGCAACTTCAAACCCGGACGCTACGAGCGTGGTGGCAACACCAAGACGCATGGCATCGTCAGGGCGACGGTGACTGTCCGCGAGGATCTGCCCGAACATCTGCGGCGCGGCATCTTCGCCACGCAGCGAAGTTATCCCGCCTATGTGCGCTTCTCCGGCCCCGGTCCCGATGTGCCGTCCGACATTCAGGACGTCGGTTTCTCCAGCATGTCGGTCAAGATCATGGACGTGCCAGGTGACAAGCTGATGGACGAGGAAAAATTCACGCAGGACATGATGGGCGTTTGCACGCCGACGTTCGTGACGCCGGACGTACGTGAAAACGCCAAACTCCAGTACTGGAGTCTGGCCCACATGCCGATCTACTATTTCATCAATCCGTTCGATTCGCATCTGCGCGACTTCATCATGCAGGCGCTTTGGAACGAGACCCAGTTCAACCCGCTGGGTCATCGCTATCACAGTTGCGTGCCGTATCTGCTTGGCGAGGGCCAGGCCATGAAGTATTCCTTCGCGTCGAAAACCGACGTTGTCAAGCACATTCCAGGTCTGCCGTTTGGATCGCCGCCGTTCAACTACCTGCGCGAAAACATGGTGAAGACGCTCGATGAAAAAGACGTCGAATTCGATCTGCAGATTCAGCTGCAGACCGATCCGCATCGGATGCCGATCGAGAACGCCGCGGTGCGTTGGCCGGAGAAACTATCCCCCTACGTTGCGGCGGCGACGATTCATATCCCGAGGCAGCAATTTGACTCCGCGGCGCAGTTCGCGTTTGCCAAACGCATCAAGATCAACCCCTGGCATTGTTTGCCCGAGCACCGCCCTCTCGGCAATCAGAGCCGCGCGCGCAAACGCATGTATTTCGCGCTGTCGGAGTTTCGCCAGCAGATGAACGCAGTTACGCACCTGGAGCCTACAGGTGATGAGGTCTTCGCAGATCCTGAGTCGACCTGACGCGCTTTGCCGCCCGAGCGCCGGCGCCCTTACATCAGCAGATGTTCGCCAGCGTTGTCGCCGCCGAGCGTGACGTAGTTGACCTTGCGGATGTCCATCAGCTTGCGACCACCGGCGTAGCTGATGGAGCTCTGGATGTCCTGCTCCATTTCGACCAGGGTTTCCGATAGCTTGCCCTTGATTGGCTCGAGGATGCGTTTTCCTTCGACGTGTTTGTATTCGCCTTTGTTGAAGTCGCTGGCCGAGCCGTAGTATTCCTTGAACAGGCGACCGTCCGCTTCAACCGTCTGGCCCGGGCTTTCCTCGTGGCCGGCGAGCATGGAGCCGATCATCACCATGCTGGCTCCGAAACGAATGCTCTTGGCAATGTCGCCATGATCGCGTATGCCACCATCGGCAATGATGGGTTTGGTGGCGACGCGGGCGCACCACTTGAGCGCCGACAACTGCCAGCCGCCGGTGCCAAAACCGGTCTTGAGTTTGGTGATGCAGACTTTGCCCGGGCCAATGCCGACCTTGGTCGCATCAGCGCCCCAGTTTTCCAGGTCGATCACGGCTTCGGGCGTGCCGACATTGCCGGCAATCACGAAGGCGCCAGGCAACTTGGCCTTGAGGCATTCGATCATGTTCTTCACGCTGTCGGCATGGCCGTGGGCGATATCGATCGTGATGTAGTCGGGGATGAGGCCCAGGGCCACGAACTGGTCGACCGTGTCGTAATCGGCCTTTTTCACGCCCAGCGAAATTGACGCGTACAAACCCTGCGCCTTCATGGACTTCACGAATGCGATGTTGTCCAGATCGAAGCGGTGCATCACATAGAAGTAGCCGTTTTGTGCCAACCAGACGCAGATGGTCTGGTCGACGACGGTTTTCATATTGGCCGGAACGACCGGGATGCGAAAGCTGCGCCCGCCCAGTTCGGTGCTGGCGTCACATTCCGAGCGGCTCTCCACGCGGCACTTGCGCGGCAGCAGCAGAATGTTTTCGTAGTCAAATATTTCCATGATGGCTCCAAGCGAAAGGATGCTGTTGTTAGGAACAGGTGAGCGCTTGGATTGGAGCCCGGTCGGGGTAGTGGCGCCGCGGGGCACACAAAACAAAACCGGGCCACAAATGCTTGGGCCCGGTGATTGAGTTTAGCAGCATCATTGCGGCCGTCGTGGTTCCTACAATTGCACCATGGTTACTGATCCAAACACCGCCGGCAAACTGCTGGACCACCTTAACCCGGAGCAACGCGCCGCGGTCACCTTGCCCGCCGAACATGCGCTGATCCTCGCCGGTGCCGGCTCGGGCAAGACACGGGTGCTGACCACACGTATCGCGTGGTTGTTGCAGACCGGCCAGGTATCGCCGGCTGGCGTAATGGCGGTGACCTTCACCAACAAGGCCGCCAAGGAGATGATGACGCGCCTGTCCAGTATGTTGCCGGTCAATGTGCGGGGCATGTGGATTGGCACCTTCCACGGATTGTGCAACCGCTTTTTGCGCGCGCATTACCGCATGGCCAATCTGCCGCAGTCGTTTCAGATCCTGGACACGCAGGACCAGCTCTCGGCGATCAAGCGGCTGATGAAGCAGTTCAGCATCGACGACGAGCGATTTCCACCCAAACAGACCCTTTGGTTCATCGCCGGATGCAAGGAAGACGGGCTGCGGCCCAACATGGTCGACGCGCGGGATGCCGATACGCGCAAGAAGATCGAAATCTACCAGCTGTACGAGGAGCAGTGCCAGCGCGAAGGCGTGGTCGACTTCGGCGAGCTGATGCTGCGCAGCTTTGAATTGTTACGCGATAACGACCCGATCCGCGAGCATTACCAGCGGCGCTTTCGCCATATCCTGATTGACGAGTTCCAGGACACCAACAAGCTGCAATACGCCTGGATCAAGATGCTGGCCGGCTCGGGGGCCGGCGCCACGGTATCAAGCGATCCGGCTTTCCACCCGACCGGCAGTGTGCTGGCCGTGGGTGACGATGACCAGAGCATTTATGCGTTTCGCGGCGCGCGGGTCGGCAATATGGCCGACTTCGTGCGCGAGTTCCATGTCCAGCACCAGATCAAGCTCGAACAGAACTACCGCAGCTACAGCAACATCCTGGACAGCGCCAATGCGCTGATCAGCCACAACGCCAAGCGCCTGGGCAAGAACCTGCGCACCGACCAGGGGCCGGGCGAGCCGGTGCGGGTCTATGAGTCGCCAAGTGACTTTGCCGAGGCGCAATGGATGGTGGAAGAGATGCGCCAGCTGGTGCGCGACGGCATCGATCACAAGGAAATTGCGGTGCTGTACCGCAGCAATGCGCAAAGCCGGGTCATCGAGACCGCCTTGTTCAATGCCAGCATGCCGTACCGGGTGTACGGCGGTCTGCGCTTTTTCGAGCGCGCCGAAATCAAGCATGCGCTGGCCTACTTGCGCCTGCTCGAGAACCCGGGCGACGACACCAGCTTCCTGCGCGTGGTCAATTTCCCGCCGCGTGGCATCGGTGCGCGCAGCCTGGAGCAGTTGCAGGATGCGGCGCGCAGCTCCGGCAAGTCACTGCACGATGCGACCAGCGCCGTGTCGGGCAAGGCCGGCGCCAATCTGGGCGCGTTCGTTGCGCGTATCGACGTGTTGCGCGAGCAGACCCAGGGGTTGTCGCTGCGCGAAATTATTGAGCTGGTACTGCAGCACAGCGATCTGATCACGCACTACCAGGGCGAACGCGAAGGGGCCGATCGCATCGAAAACCTGGAGGAGCTGGTCAATGCGGCCGAGAGTTTTGTCACCCAGGAGGGTTTCGGGCGCGACGCCGTGGCCTTGCCGATCGATGAGCTGGCAGCGCAGCCGCCGGACGCCGAGACCGGCGAGACCTTGTCGCCGCTGGCCGCTTTCCTGACCCACGCCGCGCTCGAATCGGGCGACAACCAGGCCCAGGCCGGCCAGGATGCGGTGCAGCTGATGACGGTGCACGCGAGCAAGGGGCTGGAATTCGACTGCGTCTTCATCGGCGGCATGGAGGAGGGCCTGTTCCCGCACGAGAACTCGATGAGCGACCACGACGGGCTGGAGGAAGAGCGGCGCCTGATGTATGTGGCGATTACCCGCGCCCGCCAGCGCCTGTACCTGAGTCACTCGCAGACCCGCATGTTGCACGGGCAGACGCGTTACAACATGCGCAGCCGCTTTTTCGACGAGTTGCCCGAGGCGGCACTGAAATGGATCACGCCCAAACGCAGCGGCTTTGGCGACTTTGCCGGTGCTACTGGCGGGGCAGGTTCGTCTGGCTGGTCGTCCGGCGTGGGCAGCCGTGGCATTCCGTCACACCAGGCGGCTGCGCCTGTGGCGCGGGCGTCGGTTGGTGGCCACGGACTACGCGTAAAGATGAAGGTGTTTCACGCCAAGTTCGGTGAAGGTATTGTGTTGCTGCTCGAGGGCGCGGGCGACGACGCGCGGGCGCAGATCAATTTTCCGCGCCATGGTATCAAATGGCTGGCCTTGTCGGTGGCCAAGCTCACGCCCGTGCCCTGAGGCGACTCGCCTGTATCCAGTTGCACGATCGATGGATGGAACTGGCAGGCGCCGGGGCCCTCCAACTGCCATCTGTTTATCCGGAGACACTATATGAAGAGCCGAATTGCCACCTTGTTGTTGTGTTTGCTGTTGGCGGGTGGCGCCGCGCAGGCGGCGGACTCCGGTCCTGTGTCCACCCAGCCCGGTGCCAGCGAGCGCATCAAGCTGGCGCGCGACGCGATACAGGCCAAGGACTGGCAAAAGGCCCTGGCCCAGCTCAACCAGGCGGCGCGGGACGAGCCGCGCAACGCCGACATACACAATCTGCTGGGTTACAGCTACCGCAAGCAGGCCAGCCCCGATCTGGCCAAGGCGTTCGAGCACTACAGGACGGCCATCCGCCTGGACCCGCGCCACAAAGGCGCCCACGAGTACATCGGCGAGGCCTATCTGATGGATAAAAAGCCGGCAGAAGCACAAAAGCACCTCGAGACGCTGGCGCAAATTTGTGGCAATACGAGCTGCGAGGAATACGCCGATCTGGCGCAGGCCATCGCGGACTACAAGGCCCGCAACTGAATTTCTGCGCCGACGCCGCTCAGCGGCGTGGCATCTGAAGCGGATGCGGCTCTGTTGACTTCATGTCCATGTAGCCGCGGCCATCGCGTTGGCCTTTGCGCCCTTTGATCTGCCATGCGGTGCGTTCGCCGGCGAGTCGGGCCAGCACTTCCATTTCCTCGTCGGTATGGTTGATCGCGCCGGCCGGTGTCAGCATGCGACCGTTGCGAGGCTCGGTCTCGGCCCAGAAGCTCTGGTGGTATTCAGACTGGCTGGTCACCGAGTCGCCCGTGGCGGTCAGGTCAACCGTGCCATAACAGTTGCAGAAATAGCTGCGCCCGCGGTCCTTGGTCGATACCTCGGTGTATACGCCGGTGCCGCGGATGCCGGCAGTCAGTGTGGGCGTGACCACCATACGCCGCTCGCCCCGGCCCCAGACGCTGGCCACGGCACCGGCGAATAGTCGCAGGATGCTGACGGCATTGATCGTGTCGCCCCGTTCCACCGCCATCTGCGTGTTTTGCCGGACCTGGAACGCGGCTTTGCCGATCACGAACACCAGCGTGGCGCCCGGTCCGGTGGACACCTGGTCGCCACTCTGGATCGTGTGTTGCGGCAACAAACGCGCGCCGTTGAGCAGCACGTGACCTTGCAGTTCGACGATGTTGCTGCGCGACTGGGCCTGCGCAGCGGTGAATCCGCCGGTCGCGGTCCAGGTCGCAGCGGCGGCCAGGAAACTGCGCCGCTGGTGCCAGGACACCTCCAGGTCGGTTCGGTCAAGCAGGTAGTGTCGGTTCATGGCTGTCCTCGGTGGTCTGGAAACAATCGCGAAACGTGAAATAGGTCGAGGTCATGATCATCGCGGTGATCATCAACGTGCCCGGCACAAACACCATGCCCGCCAGCGGCGGGCTGCCGATCGGTCCCGCCAGCAGGTAGACCACCTGGACCAGCAGCACCATCAAGCCCATCCAGGACAGTCCGAACAATGTGAAGGCCCAGAAGTTGCGCAGACAGGCGATCAGGCTGAAAAACAGGCTTTTCAGCGGGGGAACCTGATGCCAGTGGACCAGTGCCGGCGCATGCCAGAACATCAGCGACAACGGCAACTGCAGCGCCAGAAAGGTGAACATGCCGCTCCACAGTTCGGTGTCGCGCGCAATGTCGACCGGCGACGTGGTTCCGGCGATATAGCCGCTGGCGAACTTGCCGCCATCGACCAGGCTGGTGGCACCGATGATCAGCCACAGGCCTGCGCCATACAACACACCCAGGATCAGCATGGAGCGCAATTGCTGACGACCGGCCCGGAACGCGCTGAGAAACACCATGGGCATCGGGAACTTGCCGGCATCTGCCTCCTTGGTGGCTGCCATGAACCCCAGCGTACATGCGGGTAGCAATGCCATCGTCAGCGCCAGTCCGACCAGCGGCACCAGATTGGCCAGTGACATGATCGCCAGGAACATGAAGAAGAGGCCGGACAGCGCCAGCGGCTGGCGAAAAAATGTGCGGATACCCAGACGGACCCACAGAACTCCGGTGCGGGCAGGGACGATTTTGAGCTTCATGGTGTGATGGGCCAGTCAGAGATCAAGCGGTGACTGGTATCCGCTGGCGCCGAAGGCACCTGATTCAACCGCCTATTGTCAGCGAAACTGCAGGGAGGCCTGCGCACGCGCTTGGCGCAGCGCCGATCCGGCGTTTCAGGTGCCGCAGACGACCAAAGGCGATTGCACCCGTTCGCGCAGCACGCATTCGAAATGCTCGGGATCGTGCGCCTTGAGCATCGAGGCTTCGCGCGGCAGGTGCAGGTCCCACAGACGCGAGATCCAGAAGCGCAGGGCACCCGCCCGCGCCATGGCTGGTAGCAGTGTGCGTTCGGCGTTGCAAAGCGGGCGCACCTTGCCGTAGGCCTGCAGCAGGCTGGCGGTGCGCGCGGGGTCGGTGACGCCGCTGGAAAGGTCAATACACCAGTCGTTCAAACACACGGCAATGTCGAACAACCAGCTGTCGACCCCGGCGAAGTAGAAGTCGAAAAAGCCGCTGAGCACCGGTGGCGCAGCGCTTTCACCCGCGTGCGCGCCGGATTCGAACAACACGTTGTCGCGGAACAGGTCGGCGTGAATCGCCCCACGTGGCAAGGCCTTGTAGGCGGAGGACTGCGCCACGTGGTTCTGATACGCCAGCTCGCTTTGCAACAACGCGGCCTGCGCGGTATCGACAAAGGGCACGATCACCGGCACGGTCTCGTTCCACCAGGGCAGGCCACGCAAGTTGGGTTGACCGGGCTCGAAGTCGCGCGCCGCCAGGTGCATGCGTGCGAGCATGTCGCCAACGGCAGCGCAATGGGCCACACCGGGCGCCAGCGCGCTCTTGCCGGGCAGTTTGTTGACCACCGTTGCCGGCTTGTCCTTGAGCCGGTGCAGGTAGACGCCGTTGGCATCCTGCGCCGGGTCGGGTACCGGAATGCCCCGGCCGGCCAGGTGTTTCATCAGCGCCAGGTAGAACGGCAGTTGCGCGAAGCTCAGCCGTTCGAACAAGGTCAGCACGTATTCACCCTGGTCGGTGCTGACAAAGTAGTTGGTGTTCTCAATACCGCCCGCGCACCCCTGCAAACCATGCAGTTGCCCGAGCCCAAGGCTATGGATCAGGTCGCCGGCCTCTGCGGGCGCGACCTCTGTGTAGACCGCCATGAATCAGTGCTGCGGGCTTAGAAGCCCATGACTTTCCAGACCCGCGTGCCGCCCGTATTGCCGGTGCTGCTGCGCTCGCCGCGCGTTAGCTGGCTGTTGCCGCGCTCCGGGATCACATCGTAGGCGGGCATGCCACCTTTGGGTGAGACCACGATGCTCTGGGTTTCCCCGCCGACGCGCAATTCGTCGATTCGCGAGCCGGCGTCTTCGATGCGAATGCGCTCGATGCGCTGATCCGGACGCTGCGCCGCAGTCGGGGCCGCGGTTTCGGCGGGAGCTGTCTGGGCCAGGGCAAGGCCGGTGGTCCCCATGGCCAAGGCCAGCAGGAACGTGGTGACGGAGCGAGGTAGGAACATGGCGCGATTGTAGAACCACCGCCCGGTTCGCGTGGCAGGCAAAATGCACGCAAGCGCTGCCGCATCCATTGCCGGCGCAAGACACGGCGCAATACAGCCCCAAGGACACCCATGAGCGAGAAACAATCCACGATCGACATGCCCGACCAGCCGCGCAAGCAACGCCGGCTGCTGCTGGTGGACGGGTCGAGTTATCTGTACCGGGCCTTTCACGCCATGCCCGATCTGCGGGCGGTGCCAGACGATCCGACCAGCGCGGCGACCGGCGCGATCCGCGGCATGATCAACATGATGCAGAGCCTGCGCAAGGAGGTGCCTGCCGACTACGCCGCCTGCGTGTTCGATGCCAAGGGGCCGACTTTCCGCGACGCGATCTACCCCGAGTACAAGGCGCAGCGCAGCCCCATGCCCGATGATCTGCGCGCCCAGATTCCGCCCATCCACGAGGTGGTTCGCCTGCTCGGCTGGTCGGTGCTCGATGTGCCTGGTGTGGAGGCGGATGACGTGATTGGCACGCTGGCCGTGATGGCGGCGGCACAGGGCATCGAAGTCATCATTTCCAGCGGCGACAAGGATCTGGCGCAACTGGTGGACGAACACATCACGATTGTCGACACGATGAACGGAAAACGGCGCGATCTGGCGGGCGTCGAGGCCGAGTTCGGCGTGCCGGCGCGCCTGATGGTTGACTACCAGACGCTGGTGGGCGACACGATCGACAACGTACCCGGGGTTGCAAAAGTCGGCCCGAAGACTGCTGCCAAGTGGTTGCAGGAATACGGCTCGCTGGACGCACTGGTTGCCAATGCCGATGCCATCAAGGGTGTGGCGGGGAAAAACCTGCGCGAGGCGCTCGACTGGTTGCCGACCGGGCGCAGCCTGCTCACCGTGAAAACCGATTGCGATCTGGCCCAGTGGGTGGTCGGCCTGCCGGCATTCGATGCGATCAGTGTCGGATCGCTGGACATGGACGGCTTGCGGCACTTTTATGAAACCTATGGTTTCAAGGGCCTGGTGCGCTCGCTGACCGACGCCGCAAAACCCGCCGCCAAGTCCGCCAAGTCGGCGGGTGAAGACGCAGGAAATACGCCCGAGTCGGCCGAGGCGCAGCCGCCGACCACACGCACCACCACCGTGGCATACGAGACCATCCTCGACTGGGCAACGCTCGACAGATGGGTGGAGCGTTTGCGCGGGGCCGAGCTGGCCGCAGTCGATACCGAAACCACCTCGCTGGACGCCATGCGGGCCGAGATCGTGGGCGTGAGTTTCAGCATTGAACCGGGCGAAGCGGCCTATGTGCCGGTGGCGCACAACTATCCCGGCGCACCCGAGCAACTGCCTCGTGACGCGGTGCTGGCGCGCATCAAGCCCTGGCTGGAAGATGCGGCTTGTCGCAAACTGGGTCAGCACGTCAAGTACGACCGCCATGTGTTTGCCAACCACGGCATTGAAGTGCAGGGATATGTGCACGACACCATGCTGCAGAGTTATGTGCTCGAAGTGCATCGGCCCCATGGGCTGGCCAGCCTGGCTGAGCGCCATCTGGGGCGCAGCGGCATCAGTTATGAGGACCTGTGTGGCAAGGGAGTGCACCAGATCGGGTTTGACCAGGTCGACATTTCGCGCGCCGCCGAGTATTCGTGTGAAGACTCCGACCAGACGCTGGACGTGCACCAGGTGTTGTGGCCGCGTATTGAGGCCGACGAAAAACTGTCGTTCATTTACCAGCTGGAGATGGACAGCAGCGAAGCCTTGTACCGGATCGAGCGCAATGGCGTATTGATCGACGCACCGACGCTTGCTGCGCAAAGCCATGCGCTGGGCCAGCGCATCATGCAGCTGGAGAGCGAAGCGCATGAACTTGCCGGCCAGCCGTTCAATCTGGGCAGCCCGAAACAGATTGGCGAAATTTTCTTTGGCAAACTTGGCTTGCCGGTGGTCAAGAAGACCGCCACCGGCGCGCCCAGCACCGACGAGGAGGTGCTGGAAAAGCTGGCTGAAGACTTTCCGCTGCCGGCCAAGATCCTGGAGCACCGAGGCCTTGCCAAGCTCAAGGGCACCTATACCGACAAGCTGGCGCAACTGGCCTTGCCGCGCACGGGCAGGGTGCATACGCATTACGCACAGGCCGTGGCGGTGACCGGCCGCTTGTCGAGCAACGACCCGAATCTGCAGAACATCCCGATCCGCACGGCCGAAGGGCGCCGTGTACGCGAGGCATTTGTCGCACCCAGCGGCCATGTGATCGCCAGTGCCGATTACAGCCAGATCGAGCTGCGCATCATGGCGCATATCAGTGAAGACGAGGCCCTGGTCAAGGCGTTTACCGAAGGCATGGACGTACACCGTGCCACGGCGGCCGAGGTGTTCGGTATCACGCCCGAGGAGGTCAGCAGCGAGCAGCGGCGTTATGCCAAGGTCATTAATTTCGGCCTGATCTACGGCATGAGCGCGTTCGGTCTGGCGCGCAGCCTGGCAATCGACAACACTGCGGCGAAGAACTATATCGAGCGTTACTTTCAGCGTTATCCGGGCGTCAAACGTTACATGGACGAAACCCGCGAGTCGGCGCGCGAAATGGGCTATGTCGAGACCGTGTTCGGCCGGCGCCTGTACCTGCCCGAGATCCGCTCGCCGAATGGTCCGCGTCGCAGCGGGGCTGAGCGCCAGGCCATCAACGCACCCATGCAGGGAACCGCGGCCGACCTGATCAAGCTGAGCATGGTCAAGGTGCAGCAGGTGCTGGACGCCCAGGATCGCGGCACGAAGGTCATCATGCAGGTGCACGACGAACTGGTTTTCGAGGTACCCGAGGCCGAGGTCGAGTGGCTGCGCAGCGAGATTCCGGCTCTGATGGCGGGCGTGGCGTCGCTGCGTGTGCCACTGCTGGCGGAGATTGGTGTCGGGGCCAACTGGGATCAGGCGCATTGAATTCTGCGACACTTCCCCGTCCGGTAACTGATCTGCTCCCGGCCCCATCCCGCTCGACGGTGTCGGAACCGCCGGGACCGGTCAGCTGATCCGGAGCGACGACCTGACCCAGGTCCGCTTGGTGCGGACCTATCCATCAAAGAGTTTTCATCCATGACCCTGGGCGCAATCCTGCTCGGTACCTTGGCCGCCGGCATCGGCAGTGTCTGGCTCGCCGCTTTGCTGAGCTTCGGCGTATTGGCGCGTTACACACAGCACATGCTCAGTCTGGCCGCCGGCGCACTCATGGCCACGGCGTTTTTGCACCTGCTGCCTGAAGCGTTCGAGAGCGGCATCGAGGTGGACCGGCTATTCCTGGTGCTGCTGGTTGGACTGGTGTTCTTTTTCCTGCTCGACAAGGCCGAGTTGTGGCACCACGGCCATGAACACCATCACCATGGATCCGACACGGACGACGCCCCTGGGCATGAAACGGCACATGCGCACGGACACGACCATGGCGCAGCCCACGTCCATGGCGCGGCATCAACCGACCGTCAAGGCGGTAGCTGGGCGGTGCTGGCCGGCGATTCGGTGCACTGCTTTGGCGACGGGATCCTGATTGCGTCTGCGTTCATTGCCGATATGCGGCTGGGGCTGATCGCCGCCTTGGCCGTGCTGGCACACGAAGTGCCTCACCACATGGGCGATCTGGTCGTGTTGCGTGCAGGTTCCAACAGCCGGCGCGCGGCACTGATCAAGGTGTCGCTGGCTGGCGCCGTCACCATGCTCGGTGGCCTGCTGGGTTATGTGATGGTCGTTCCGCTGCACGACCTGTTGCCGTATTTTCTGGTGGTGGCCAGCAGCAGTTTCATCTACGTGGCGCTGGCCGACCTGATACCGCAGCTGCAAACGCGGCTCAGTGCGCGCCAGACCGCCGCCCAGATCGCCTGGCTACTGGCCGGAATGGCCCTGGTCAGTGGTGTCAGCAGCTTGGTTCGCGTGCATTGACGATGCAGCCGCAAGAGCCAACGTGCGCTGGCTGCGCAACTCCCGTACTTGCCCGCTCATCGGGTCGGTGAATCGGATCGCGCGCGCCAGCAACTGCAGCGGCCGGTCCGGGTTCGTCGTACCCTCGGGTGTCAAAACAGGGTAGATGCCATCGCCCACGATGGGAATGCCGAGCGCTGCCATGTGCACGCGTAGCTGGTGCTGGTGACCGGTCACCGGGCGTAACTGGTAAAGCGCCAGCAGGCCCAGGCGGCGCAACAACGCGACATGGGTTATGGTGTTGGTTTCGCCCTGCGTTTCGCACTGCTGCATAAAATGCGTTCCCTGCGTGATGCGGCTTTGCCGCATCAAAGGCAAGGCCAGATCGGCACGCCAGGGTGCAACGGCTTCGTAGGTTTTTTCAACCTGGCGCATGCGAAACAGCGCGTGGTAGGCGTCGCGACTGCGAGGCTGCAGCGAGAACATTACAAGCCCGGCGGTATCGCGGTCTATGCGGTGAATCGGCACGATGTCGTCCAGACCCAGCGCGCGCTTGAGGCGTACCAGCACGGTTTCCTGGAGGTATCGGCCCGACGGCGCCACCGGCAAGAAATGCGGCTTGTCGACCACCAGCAGATGCGCGTCCCGGTACAACACGGTGGACTCGTACGGGATCGGTGTTTCCACATCGCAGTCTCGGTAGTAGAAGATGCGGCTGTGGCCCCGGTAGGGCTGTTCCGGGCCCACTGGTTCGCCTTGGTTGTCCAGCACCAGTCCCTGTTCCATGCGCGCCTGCCATACGGCAGGGGGCTGGGCCGGAAACCGCTGCACCAGGAAGTCCAGGACGGTGTCCCAGTGGCCCCCGGGCAAGCCGACACAACTGGGTCCCACGCCGTTGCGGTCGGGCGGTTTGCGGTTGGTTTGCATCGGTCGAATGGCTAGCGCGGGCAGGAACTGCCGCGGGTCGATCAGACCCGGTGAAAAACCAGATCCCAGACGCCGTGACCAAGCCGCACGCCGCGTTGTTCAAACTTGGTCAGAGGCCGGTAGTGGGGCCGTGGCGCATAACCGGCCAGCTCGGCATGATCTTGCCGGTTGCGGTTGACCAGCAAAGGATCAGCCTCCAGTACCTCGAGCATCTGCTCAGCGTACGGCTGCCAGTCTGTGGCGCAATGCAGATAGGCGCCAGGCTTGAGTCGGCGCACCAGGCGCTGCACCAGCGCCGGTTGGATCAGCCGCCGTTTGTTATGGCGTGTCTTGTGCCATGGGTCGGGAAAGAAGATGTGCACGCCGTCCAGACCACGTGCGGGTTGAGTTGCGTTCCAGATCGGCAGCATCTGGTCAATCACCTCGACTGCGTCATGCGCCAGGATGCGGATGTTGCGCAGGTCCGTCTCGCCGATACGCTTGAGCAGGGCGCCAACGCCGGGTTCATGCACTTCGCAGCACAGGAAGTCGGTTTGCGGCAAGACCTGCGCGATATGGGCACTGGCCTCGCCCATGCCAAATCCGATCTCCAGCACCAGCGGCCGTGGCCCACCGGCCACACCGGTGGGTGCCAGCTGCGGATAAAGCGCAGCCAGAGGCTCCAGCGAGCATTGGTAGGCGATCAGGTACTGCGGCCCCAGGTCCTGCAGCGCACGGGTCTGACCTGCAGTGGTGCGGCCAGCGCGGCGCACGAAGCTGCGGATGGTCTTGGGATGGGCGACATCGGCCGGTGCACGGCCAGTGGCGGAATCGGTGGGGGGATCTTTGGCGGGGTTCACTGCCCGGGATTGTAGAGATCACGCCAGGCGGCGACCCAGAACGCCAGAGCCTGCGCTACCGGCCCGGTATGGGTCGGCAGGCCCAGCGCGGTTGCGGCCGGAGCCAGCACCGCCATGGGCTGGCGCGTGTCGACGGCTTGCGCGCCGTTTTGTTTGGACAACTTCTGCCCGTCCTTGCCCAGTACCAGCGGCGTGTGCAGATAACGCGGCGTCGGCAGGCCCAGCGCTTGCTGCAACAGGATCTGACGCGCCGTGTTGTCGGCCATATCAAAGCCGCGCACGACATGGCTGACCTGTTGCGCCGCATCGTCGACGACCACGGCCAACTGGTAGGCAAACGGCCCGTCGGCCCGCTGCAGCACAAAGTCACCGACCTCGCTGGCGACATCCTGTTCCATCGGGCCCAGGCGGCGATCTGTCCAGTGCACACTGGCGTGGTCGCTCGCCGGGTCCGGCACCCGAAAGCGCCATGACAAGGCCGACTTGCCGCGCAAGCCGTCGCGGCAGGTACCGGGGTAAATCCTTTCGCCATGGCGCGGCCGCGTCATACCGTGTGCCTGCAACGCCACTTCGATGTCCTTGCGCGAACAGCCACAGGTGTAGACACGGCCTGCACTTGCCAGCTGTGCCAGCGCCTGCACATAACGTTCGTGCCGCTGCGTCTGGTAAACGGGTGGCTCATCGGGCACCAATGTGCAGTCCTGAAGCTGGCGCAGAATCGTCTCGGCCGCGCCGTCCTGGCAACGTGTCGTATCCAGATCCTCGATGCGCACCAGCCAGCGCCCGCCGATGCCGTTGTTCCAGGCGCGCGCGTCCAGCCAGCTGGCCAGTGCCGCGACCATCGAGCCGGCATGCAGCGGCCCGGTGGGCGAGGGGGCGAAGCGACCGACATAACGATCCCTCGCCCGTTCGGACATGGTGGTGACTGGCCGATCGGCGGTCTTCAGACCGCTGCCAGGGCCATTTCCAGGCCGGACACGAAGGCGTCCTCGACCCGGTGGCCGATACACCAGTCTCCACAGACGCCCAACCCGGCTTTGGTGTTCCAGAGGTGGCTCTGTCCCAGCGGTTTTTCGGTCTTGGCATAAAGCCAGCGGTGCACCTCGGCATGGGCCGGTTCCGCGCGGATGCCGGTGACTTCGGCGAAAGCGCGCTGCAACTTGGCCTGGACCCGCGCCGGCTCGTCATGCAGGTGTTCGCGTGACCAGTCGGCACTGGCTTGCACGGTCCAGCGCTCGACTGCCGCGCGCTGTGGCTTGGACGACTCCCGTGCCAGCCAGGCGATGCGGTGATGCGTGCTGCGCGCGGCGTTCCATTGCGGGCCCAGGGTGCTGAACCCGGGTTGCATCGCCTGCGGAAACGCCAGCATCAGCGTCCAGCACGGCGCAACCTTTACGGCGTCGATGCGTGTCACCCATTCGTTGCCGTGATCGGAGTTCCCCAGCAATTCATGTGCCTGGTGCGAGGGCAGCGCCAGCACCACAGCGTCAAATCCGTCCACCGTATGGCGTTCATGCTGGCCATCGACATCCGGCCCGACCGCATAAATGGTCCAGGGCGACGTGGCCTTGGCCTGGCGTTCGATCCGCAAGACGCGGTTATGGGTGCGCACCATGGCGTGTTCGAGCAGCGGCTGTGCCCAATGCCGGGGCAGATCATTCATGCCCGGCGCAGCGACCCAATGGGGCTCCTGTGTTGGCAGCCCGGCAGCAACCGTGCGGCCATGGGCGTCAAGTACCCGAACGGTGTTGGCGCTCCAGGGTTTGCAGACCCCCGGTACGGTTTTCAGCGCCAACTCGAAGCGGGGGTCACGCACTGTGAAGTACTGAGCGCCATGGTCAAAACTTCCGAACGGGCTGTCGCGCGTGGCCATACGGCCGCCGGCACGTCCGCTCTTGTCGAACACCGTGACCCGGTTGCCGGCCTGTACCAGCGTTCGTGCACAGCTCAGACCTGCGATACCGGCACCGATGACGGCGAAGTGGCGGGTTTGGGGCATTGTGGGGTCTCCGTTAGGGGTTATGGGTTGAATGTACACGGCTGGGTGGCCGGGATGGGGCGGCACATGTGCCAGGCCAGGCTGCTGGAGCACTCAGGCATGCAGATGCTGGGTCAGCAAGGCTTCCCGTGTGACCGCGCTGTCGAGCTGCTTTAGCCACCATTGCAGCGCACGTCCCGGTTGCTGGCGTGGCGCACTGCGCCAGGCATAGTGCAGGCGCGACACCCGCGGCGCGCGTTCGGTCTGGCGCACGACCAGGCGTCCGGTTTCGATGAATACGCAGGCCATGGGTTCGGGCACGAAGCCGGCCCCGATGCCGCGCAACTGGGCGTCGAGTTTGGCGTGCATGGATGCGACCGTGAACACATCCTGTCCCCCGAGCAGGCCGACCGTGAGCCCGTTGCCCCGCGGAACCGAGTCGGCCACGGCCACCGCCAGATGCTGGCGCAACATCGCGTCTGTCACCGGCTCCGGTGTTTCGGCCAATGGGTGGTGGGGCGCCACGGCCAGCACAAAGCGCACGTCGCCCAGCGGTTTTCCGTGGATGTCGGCGTGCGTGGTGGGTTCGACCACGCCAATCGCCAGGTCGGCCTGGCCGGATGTGAGGGCCTGCAGCGTACCCTGCATGGTCTCGTCGCGCAGACGCAAGCGCGTGGGCGGTGCCAGCGCCAGAAAGGCCTGGCTCAATTCCATCATGACCGAACGCGAAACGATGCCGTCAACCGCAATGGTCAGTTGCGCCTCCCATCCGGTCGCGACCCGCTTGACCCGGTTCGCGATCGCATCGACCTCGTCGAGCAGCCGGCTGCCTTCGCGTACAAGTTCAACGCCCGCCGGCGTGAGCCGGGCCTGACGGCTGCGCCGGTCGAACAGCAGCACGTCCAGGGCGTCCTCCAGTTGACGTACCCTGTAGGTCAGGGCGCTGGGCACCAGGTCCAGCGCCCGCGCCGCGGCGGCAAAGCTGCCACTGGCGGCAATGGATTGCAGCATGGACAGGGCATCGGGGGTCAACGCGGTTCGTGGGTCGGCCATGATGGCTTTCACATTCAAATAATTTGAATGATGCCATCAATCCGGACGCACGGTCGGACCTGATCTGCACTTTACAGTCCTATCCACACCGCAAGAACTTCGCAAGGAGGGTTTATGTTGAAACTTCGCAAATCCAGTGAACGGGGCCTGGCCGACCATGGTTGGTTGCAGTCGCGACACAGCTTTTCGTTTGCCGACTACCACGACCCGCAGCACATGGGCTGGGGCAATCTGCGGGTAATCAACGAGGACCGCATCGCCCCGGGTCGGGGCTTTGGCACCCATGGTCACCGCGACATGGAAATCATCAGCTATGTGATCAGCGGCGCGTTGGCGCACAAGGACACCATGGGCAATGTGAAGGGCATTCCGCCAGGGGATGTGCAGCGCATGACGGCGGGCACCGGCGTGCAGCACAGCGAGTTCAACCTTGCGCCTGATGCGACGACACATTTTCTGCAGATCTGGATCGAGCCGGACCGCAAAGGCGTGCAACCGGGTTATGAGCAGAAAAGTTTCCCGGACGCTGAGAAGCGCGGCCAATTGCGTTTGGTGGCCTCGCGTGATGGCGCCGACGGTTCGGTGCGTATGCAGGCGGATGCGGCTATGTTTGCCGGGCTGTTCGACGCCGGTGAACATGCCGCGCTGGACCTGGCGCCGGGGCGCAAGGCCTATGTGCATCTGGTTCGTGGGGACCTGCAGGTCAACGGTCAGTCGTTGCAGGGCGGCGATGCGTTGATGTTCGACGGCGTGGACAGGCTGACGCTGGAGCAGGGTCAGGACGCAGAGGTGCTGGTGTTCGATCTGTCCGCTTGACGGCCCAGTGGGTCCCATCATTTATTTTTCTGTCTGATTTTTCTCTTTCATTTTTCAAGGACATATTCATGAACGCATCACTTCAAAATCCGCTGGCCCTGGTCGGCCGGATCCTGTTGGCCTTGCTGTTTCTGCCTGCGGGCCTGAGCAAGATCGGTGGTTTTTCCGGCACGGTCGGTTATATCGGCGCGTCCGGCCTGCCTCTGCCCGAGGTGGCTGCGGTAGTGGCCATCCTGGTCGAAGTGGGCGGCGCCGCGGCGCTGATCCTCGGTTACGGTACCCGATTTGCAGCACTGGCGTTGGCGCTGTTCACGCTGGTGGCCACTTTCGCCTTTCACAACTACTGGGCCATGCCGGCCGAGCAGGTGATGATGCAGCAGCTCATGTTCTTCAAGAACATCGCCGTGGTGGGTGGCTTGTTTGCGCTGGCTGCGTTGGGCGCCGGCAAATTCAGCCTGGATGCCCGCCGGGCTGCACACTGATGGTTTGGGCGATCTGAGTTGGGATCGCATACCCTCGTCACAATGGCAACAAAATTGGACGACAGGAATTCATGACTCAGATCATTGTGGTTTTTCATTCGGGATATGGTCACACCCTGCGCATGGCCCAGGCCGTGGCGCAGGGTGCCGACGCGGAGTTGCTGGCCATCGACGCGGACGGCAATCTGCCCGAAGGGGGCTGGGACAGCCTGGCTCAGGCCAAGGCCATCATCTTCGGCTCGCCCACCTACATGGGAAATGTGAGCTGGCAGTTCAAGAAGTTTGCTGATGAATCCAGCAGGCCCTGGTACGCGCAGGCCTGGAAAGACAAGCTGGCTGCTGGTTTCACCAACAGCGCGGGTCCCAGCGGAGACAAGTTGTCCACGCTGCACAGCCTGTTCACGCTGGCCATGCAACACGGCATGTTGTGGGTCAGTCAGGGCCTGATGCCAGCCAATACCAAGGCCAGCACGCGCAACGACATCAACAACCTGGTGTCCTACTGTGGTGCGATGGCGCATTCGCCGTCCGATGGGGGCGCAGCCGACATGTCGCAGGGCGATCTCGAAACGGCACGGTTATTCGGCCAGCGGGTGGCCGATCAGTTGGCCCGCCTGCGCGACTGAGTTTATTGTCGGGACCCGCCTTCACTGGAGTAGCACATGGCCATACAACAACGCATCCTCGGACAAGCGCGCGATCTGGGCGGCGGTTTCGTCGTGCAGCGGGTGTTGCCGTCGGCCTTGCGCCAGGCCGTCGGCCCGTTTCTTTTCATGGATTGCTTCGGGCCGGTCACGGTGCAGCCCGATGCTGCCCATGATGTGCGACCGCATCCCCATATCGGGCTGGCCACGGTCACCTATTTGCTGGAAGGCGCAGTCATGCACCGCGACAGTTTGGGTTCGGAGCAGGAAATCACGCCCGGCGCCGTTAACTGGATGACGTCCGGCAGGGGCATCGTGCACAGTGAGCGCCGGCCGCAGCGACTGGAGCGCCAGGCCTATGTGAACCATGGATTCCAGCTGTGGGCGGCGCTGCCGGCGCAGGACGAGGAATGTGACCCCGCGTTCACCCACACGCCGGCGTCGGCCATTCCGGTGTGTGAGCTTGAAGGTGTGTCGGTGCGGGTGCTGGTGGGCGAAGCATTCGGCGCGTCGTCGCCGGTGCGTGCAGGCAGCCCGACCACATTGCTCGATGTGCAGATGCCCGCGGGTGGCAGTTTGCGGCTGCCACCTCTGGCGTCGGAACTGGCCTTGTATCCGATCGATGCCGACCTGGCCGTCGACGGCGAGGAGATTCAGCATCAGACGCTCAACGTCTTGCCCTCGGGGCTGGAGGTCACGCTGCACGCAACGCAGGCCACACGGTTGCTGGTGCTGGGCGGCGAGCCCCTGGGTCATCGCTTCATGTCGTGGAATTTCGTGTCCAGCCGCAAGGAACGACTGGTGCAGGCTGCACGTGATTGGCACGCGCAAAACATGCCGACGGTGCCGGGCGAGCGCGAACGCATTGAGCTGCCAACCGCCCTGGTGCCGAAATAGTCAGGCGAGCGGTGCCGGCGCCGGGCTTTGCGCGCCGCTCGCCAGCATCAATTCGAGGCGGCCCTTCCAGCGGGCCACGACGGCCGGATCGGCGGCCATCGGGTAGGCCTTTTCAGGCGAAAACAGCGGATACGCTTCGCCGCTGACCAGTTGCAACTGCAGAAAGTAGCGCAGCGCATGCTTCGATCGGGTTTGCAGACAGGCCACCTCGACGCGCTGCACCTGTTCGAACGCGACGATCTTCGTGCGGCTGCCGATGAGTCGCCGGTCCAGCACACGGATCTCACGCGAGTCGGCGTCCACCTGCACCGTCTGACTGCCACCGGCAAGCAAGGTGGCGAGCCCCAGACCCAGCAGCACCACGCCGAACAGGAATCCTGCGTGACGGTTTGAGCCGGACAGCCCATAGTCGCGCATGGCGACGGTCAACACGACGCCGGCGATCAGGCAAACCGCCGAGATCACGATTTGCTGGCGGTTGTTACTGCGGGTTTCCCAGATATCCATTTGGCTCGTCTCAGACATGGCCCCTTCGGGGCGGCGACCGTGATTGTCGCCGGGCCGCCGGCGCCGCCGCGAAAACTACAATGGGAAGATGTTTGTTCACCTGCGCCTGCACAGCGAGTTCTCCGTCGTCGACGGCACCAACCGCATCGACGACACCGTGGCCGCAGCTGCGGCCGACGGTCAACCCGCATTGGCCATCACCGACCTGGGCAACCTGTTCGGGGCCATCAAGTTCTACAAGGCGGCGCGAGGCGCCGGTGTCAAGCCGGTTATCGGCGCGGACATCCTGCTCGATGGTCTGGGCGCCGATGCGACAGCCCAGTCCCGGCTGGTATTGCTGGTGCAAAACAGCGCCGGATACCTGAACCTGTGCGAACTGCTGGCGCGTGCGCACACCCAGAACACCGGCCGCAGTCAGCCGGTGGTGAAATGGGCCTGGATCGAAGAACTGGCCGAGGGCCTGATCGCCTTGTCAGGCGCGCAGGCCGGCGCCATTGGACAGGCCTTGCTGCAAGGTGATACGTCGCGCGCGCATGCGGCGGCCCTGCAATTGGCGGCGCTGTTTCCGCATCGTTTCTATCTGGAGGTGCAGCGCGCCGGCCGGCCGGACGATGCGCGCCATGTGACGGCGGCCGTGCAACTGGCCGCGCATTTGCGCCTGCCTGTGGTGGCGACCCACCCGGTGCAGTTCACGGCCCCTGACGACTACGAGGCGCACGAGGCGCGCGTTTGTATCTCCGACGGCGAGATTCTGGGCAATCCGAGGCGTGTGCGGCGCTTCACGCGCGAGCAATACTTCAAGTCTGCGGCGCAGATGGAGGCGCTTTTTGCCGATCTGCCATCGGCCGTGGCCAATACGCTGGAGATCGCGCGACGCTGCAGCCTGTCGCTGGTGCTGGGCAAGCCGCGTCTGCCAGATTTTCCAATCCCGCTGGTCGACGGCCGGCAGATGGAACCGGAGGCGTACTTTCGCCATGTGTCGCACGAAGGTCTGCAGGTTCGCCTGGCGCACCTGTATCCGGCAGCGCCAGAACGCGAGCAGCAACAGGCGCGTTATGTCGAGCGGCTGGAATTCGAGATGAACACCATCGTGAAGATGGGTTTCCCGGGCTACTTCCTGATCGTGGGCGACTTCATCAACTGGGCCAAGAACAATGGCTGTCCGGTCGGGCCGGGACGGGGCTCCGGTGCAGGCTCACTGGTGGCCTATGTGATGGGCATCACCGACCTCGATCCACTTCGATACAACCTGCTGTTCGAGCGTTTCCTGAATCCGGAGCGGGTGTCGATGCCCGACTTCGACATCGACTTCTGCCAGGCCAACCGCGACCGGGTCATTGACTACGTCAAGCAGAAATACGGCAAGAACGCGGTGAGCCAGATTGCCACCTTCGGCACCATGGCCGCACGGGCCGCGATCCGCGATGTGGGCCGGGTGCTGGACATGAGCTACACCTTTTGCGACGGAATCAGCAAGCTGATACCGAACAAGCCCGGCACCCATATTACGATCGATGGCGCGATCAAGGCCGAACCCATTCTGGCCGAGCGGCTCGAGAAGGAAGAAGACGTGCGCACGCTGCTGGCGCTGGCGCAGAAGTTGGAGGGCATGACCCGCAACGTCGGCATGCATGCGGGCGGCGTGTTGATCGCTCCGGGCAAGCTGACTGATTTTTGCCCGCTATACCAGCAACCCGGCAGCGATTCGGCGGTCAGCCAGTACGATAAGGACGACGTGGAGGCCATCGGCCTGGTCAAGTTCGACTTTCTGGGGCTGGCGACACTGACCATCCTGGAGATCGCCAAGGAGCTGATACGCGCCCGCCACAAGGGCCAGGAGAATTTTGCCTTCGAGAACCTGCCGCTCGACGATGCCCGGGTTTACCGGCTGTTTGCCGATGGCCTGACCGAAGCCGTGTTCCAGTTTGAGTCGCGTGGCATGCAGGGCATGTTGCGCGATGCCAAGCCAACCCGTCTCGAAGACCTGATCGCGCTCAACGCCTTGTACCGGCCCGGCCCGATGGACCTGATTCCGTCGTTCGTGGCGCGCAAGCACGGGCGCGAGGTGGTCGAATACCCGCACCCCCTGGTCGCCAATATGTTGTCCGAGACCTACGGCATCATGGTCTACCAGGAGCAGGTGATGCAGACGGCGCAGATCCTGGGCGGTTATTCGCTCGGCGGCGCCGACATGCTGCGCCGCGCCATGGGCAAGAAGAAGGCCGAGGAGATGGCCGAACACCGCCAGATCTTCCGCGACGGCGCCGCGAAGAACAACATCGGCCAGGACAAGGCCGACGAAGTGTTCGACCTGATGGAGAAGTTCGCCGGCTATGGCTTCAACAAGTCGCATGCTGCCGCCTACTCCCTGCTGGCCTATCACACCGGCTGGCTCAAGGTGCATTACACGGCCGAGTTCTTCTGCGCCAACATGACGGTGGAGATGGACAACACCGACAAGCTGCGACTGTTGTTCGAAGATGCGATCAAGATGGGCATGACGTTCGAGGCGCCGGATGTCAATCGTGGCCGTCATCGCTTCGAGCCGGTGTCGGACAAGGTGATTCGTTATGGCTTGGGCGCCGTCAAGGGAACCGGTCAGCTGGCGATCGAATCGGTTGTGGCTGCGCGCGAGTCGGGTGGCCCGTTCACCAGTTTGTTCGATTTCTGCCGGCGTGTGGACCGTACCCGTCTGAACAAGCGCAGCCTTGAGGCCTTGATCAAGGCCGGTGCATTCGACAACCTGCATCGCAATCGCGCGTCCTTGATCGCCACTATCGACCTGGCCTTCGAATTCGCCAATACCTGCGACGCCAATGCCAATCAGAGTGGCCTGTTCGACATGGGCGATGATGACCATGGATCGAGTTCGCAGCCTCCCGATCTGGTCGACGTGTTGCCCTGGGGCATCAAGGAACAACTCACACAGGAGAAGACCGCCATTGGCTTTTACCTGTCGGGCCACCTGTTCGACGAAGTGGCGCTCGAGGTGCGGCGATTTGCCAAGCGCCAGATCGACGACCTGATCGACACGCGTGAGCCGCAACTGCTGGCCGGCATCGTCAATGACCTGCGTGTCATCAATGGCCAGCGCGGCAAGCTGGCCTTGTTCAAGCTGGACGACAAGTCCGGCGTGATCGAGGCGCGCGCCGATGAGGCCTTGATCAATGCACACCGCGATCTGCTCAAGGACGACCAGTTGATCATCGTCATGGGCAAGGTGCAACCCGACCGTTTCACCGGAGGTATTCAGCTTACCGTCAACCAGATCTGGGATCTGGACCAGGCGCGCTGCCGATTCGGCAAATATCTGCGCGTCCCGGTCAATGGCCAGGCGCCCGACGTGGCGATGCTATTGCAGGAATTCCCGGCGCGCACCGAGCAGACCGAGCACGGCGAGATGGTACGCGGACTCGGCGTGCGACTGATGGTGACGCGCCGCAGCGCGGACGGTGGCGCGAGTGCCGAGTTGCAACTGTCCGATGCGATGCGGTTTTATCCGACCGATGCAGCGCTGGCGCAGTGGCGCGCCCAGTCGGAGCAGGGGCAGGCGGTCATCGTCTACGAGTGAGTGACGCCGCGTCTGGGGACAATGGCCGTCACGCTGTGTGCGTTTAAACCACCGGGCCCGATTGGTCGCGGATCCGACCGGGTTTCAGTCGCGACGACGGAAATTGATCTCCAGCAGTGGCGGCACGGTGCCGTCTGTGTCGCGCGGCAGTACCGACGTCTTGTCGATGGCTTTGAGCACGGCCTCGTCCCAGGCCTTGTTGCCGCTGCCCTTGATCAGCTTGCGCCCTACGATCGTGCCGTCCGGCGCAGTACGGACTTCGACCAGCGCCACCGGGTTGTCGCGCGTGTCGTCGATGAATACGATGTTGGGTTTGACGATGGCGCTAACGCGACTGCCATAACTGCCTGACGGCCCGCTCGCGCGTTGCGCTGTGCCAGCCGACGCCGCGCCGCCAGTCGCGCCCGCCAGGCCGGCCATGCGTTGCAGGTTGTCCTTGCGCAGGATCTCCAGCTTGATCGATTCCTGCTTCTCCAGCGCCGCTTGCTGCTGGGCCTTGAGCGCATCTTGTTTGGCCTTCAACGCGAGCGCGCGTTTCTTTTCATCTTCTTCGCGCCGTTTGGCTTCTTCCTCTTGCGCTTTTTTCTCCTGCGCCAGTTTCAAGTCCTGTTGGCGCTTCTTCTCCAGCGCGAGCTTTTTCTCCTGTTCAAGCTTGTCCATGGCCAGCTTTTCTTTGGCAAGCTTTTCCTGCGCCAGTTTCTGTTGCGCCAGCTTTTCGGCCGCCAGTTGCTTCTCCTGCTCCAACTTTTGCTGCTTCTCGCGTTCCAGTGCGATGTCGGCGTCGGGGGTCTTGACCACAGGAGCTGGCGGCGGGGGTTTTGCTACGGGATTCGGCGCAGGAGGAGGCGGGGGCGCGGCCTCGACCAGTTTGGGCGCGGCCGCCTTGGGTACGGCCGACCACAACTCTGCCTCGACCGTGGTGACCGGCGCATCGCGTTTCCATTGCACACCCAGGGTCAGGGCCGCCACCAGCACCAGATGCGCCACGATCGCCAGCGCGAACGCGCGCCCCATGCCGTTGGCCTTGGGCGGCGCAAAATCCTTCCAGTCTGCGGTCGCATTCATGGGCTGGCCAGTTGCACCGACAGCCCGACCCTGCCTATGCCACTGCGCTGCAAGGTGTCCATGACCTGGACCACGACTTCATAACGCACATTGCGGTCGGCACTGATCACCACGGCAGGGTCGGTTTTCCCCTGCTGCGCCTGGCGCACGGCGTCGGCGATTTCGCGCAGCCCCAGTTGCGTGTTCTTTTCCTCGTTCTTGAGATTGAGCAGGCCATCCTTGTCGATGACGATCTGCAGCACCTGATCGGGTTGCCGTGCCGCCTTGCCGATGCTGGGCAGATCGATCACGCTCGGTGCGATCAATGGTGCGGTCACCATGAAAATGATCAATAGCACCAACATGACGTCGATGAACGGCACCATGTTGATCTCGTTGATGGTGCGCCGGCCGCGGCCGCGCTGCATGGTCGATGCCATCCGGACCTCCGATTCTCAGTGTCCGGGCGCCGATTGTGCGCCCACGTTGCGGTGCAGGATGTTGGAGAACTCCTCCATGAAGGTCTCCAGGCGGATCGCGATGCGGTCGATGTCGCGGGCAAAGCGGTTGTAGGCCACCACGGCTGGAATCGCTGCAAACAGACCGATGGCCGTGGCCACCAGCGCCTCAGCGATACCGGGCGCGACCGTCGCCAGGGTCACCGTCTGCATGTTGGCCAGGCCTGTGAAGGCGTGCATGATGCCCCAGACGGTGCCGAACAAGCCGACATACGGCGAGACGGATCCCACCGACGCCAGAAAGGACAGATTCGATTCGGCCTCGTCCATCTCGCGCTGGAAGCTGGCCCGCATGGCGCGCCGGGCGCCATCCATCAGACTGGCGGTGTCAGCGATGCGGCGCTCGCGCAGCTTCTGGTACTCGCGCATGCCGCTGGCGAAGATGCGCTCCATCGGGCCAGCCTGGCGCGCATTTTGTGCGGCCGCGGCAAACAGGTCATTGAGGCTGGTGCCCGACCAGAATTCGCGCTCGAAGGTTTCGTTGAGTGCCTTGACGCGGATCAGTCCGAACATCTTGCGGAATATCGCCGCCCAACTGGCGACGGACACCACCAGCAGTAGCAGCATGACAAGCTGCACCACAATGCTGGCTCCGAGCACCAGATGCAGGATCGACATGTCTTGGTTCATGAGAGAGCTTTCACGATCGAGGAAGGAATTCTTGCGGGTTTGAAATTTTGGCTGTCGACCCATCCGATGCGGATGCTTGCGTCGCATAACACGTCGCCATCGGCTTGCGGGCCACGCCGGGCTTGTTGTCCGATTGTCATGCAGGCGCGACCGGCATCCTGTATCCAAGTCGTAACCAGGAGCTGGTCGTCCAGCCGGGCCGGTCGATGGTATTTCAGGGTGGTGTCGGTCACGACAAACATGCCGCCAATTGTGTCGCGCAAAACCTGTTGCTCAAATCCGCCAGCGCGCAGCCATTCGGTACGTGCACGCTCAAAATATTTCAGGTAGTTGGCATAAAACACCACGCCGCCGGCATCCGTGTCTTCCCAGTAAACCCGCACCGGCCAGCTGAACACACCCGCGCGCGCAGTGCCATGGGCCGTGCTTGGATGAAGTTCAGGTCTGATCATCCCAACAGCGTGTGCAGGCGTGCAACCGCCGTTTGCAGCTGCCCCATGGAGCTGGCGCTGGAAAAACGGATGAAGCGGGCGGTCTCGGCCTGACCGAAGTCGCGGCCGGGTGTGACCGCCACATGGGCCTGCTCCATCAGCGCGAACGCCAGCTCCCAGCTGTCGGCAACGCCCAGTCGCTCGCAGGCGAGGCTGCAGTCGGCCCAGGCGTAGAAGGCGCCGTCGGGCATCACCGGCACATGCAGACCGATCGCGTTCAGCGCCGGCACCAGATAGTCGCGGCGCTGGCGAAACGCCTCGCGCCGGTTCTCGTACTCGGCGATGCTGGCGTCCTCGAAGCAGGCCAGTGCGGCATGTTGTGCGATCGTGCTGGGGCAGATGAACAGGTTCTGCGCCAGGCGCTCTATCGGTGCGACCAGCGCCGTGGGCACCACCATCCAGCCCAGGCGCCAGCCGGTCATGTTGAAGTACTTGCTGAAGCTGTTGATGCTGATGATGGATTCGTCGATCGCCAGTGCGCTGTGTCCGTACTGGGCATCGAAACCCAGGCCCAGGTAGATCTCGTCGACGATGGTCACGCCACCACGTTCGGCCACCAGCGCGTGGATGCGGCGCAACTCGTCCGGATGAATCGAGGTGCCGGTCGGATTGGACGGCGAGGCCAGCAACACGCCCCGGGTACGGCCCGGCTTCCAGTGCTCGGCCACCGCGGCTGCCGTGAGCTGGAATCGTTCGGCCGCCGACGCGGGAATCAGCACCGGCTTGCCGTCCGCCGCACTGACGAACTGCCGGTTGCACGGATAACTGGGATCGGGCATCAGGATTTCGTCGCCCGGATCGATCAACGCCAGGCATGCCATCTGCAATGCGGCCGATGCGCCGGCCGTGATGACAATGCGATTGGCGTCAATGTGCAGGCCAAATCGACTTTGGTACCACTGACTGATACGTTCGCGCAGCGGGGCAATGCCGGTAGCTGCCGTGTACTGGGTCACGCCGTCGCGGATGGCTTTTTCGGCGGCTTGCTGCACCAGCGGCGGCGCCGTGAAATCGGGTTCGCCGATGTTCAGGTAGACCATCGGCCGGTCCGATTGCGCCGAGGCCTGGCCAAGCAGGGCGGCCGCCTTGGCGATCTCCATCACATGGAAGGGCTCGATGCGTTGCGCCCGCTGGGAGATGCGCATTGGAGCCACCATCAGGGCCGATCCTTGCGGCCCTTGTCGCTGGCGACTTCCTGCGCGCGCAGTTCCGGCGCCACGCCGTTGAGCACGGCATTGACATATTTGTGCCCGTCGGTGCCGCCAAACTCCTTGGCCAGTTCGATACATTCATTGAGCACCACCCGCCAGGGCACATCCAGGCAATGCTGGAACTCGTAGACTCCGATCCACATCACCGCACGTTCGATCGGAGACAACTCGTCCAACTTGCGATCCAGGCGCGGAACAATCAGCTGATCCAGCGTTTGCGCTTGCGCGATGCAGCCGCGAAACAGCGCATCAAAATGGACCCGGTCGCATTTGCCGAACCCTGCCAGGTCGCGTGTAAAGGTGTCGATGTCCTGCACCGTGTTGCGACCCACAAGATGCTGGTACAGGCCCTGCAATGCGAATTCGCGGGCACGCGTGCGGGCCGACTTGCTGCCGGCCTTGCGTGCGCCGGTGCTGGTCACGCCGGTACGGCTTTGTTTCGGCGGGCGGGTGCCTGGGGGCACAAGCTTGTCGTCATTCATCCGATATCTTCCATCAAGTTCGCCATTTCAACCGCGACCCGGGCCGCATCGCGCCCCTTGTCGCTCTGGCGCGCAATGGCTTGCTCCAGGTTTTCGGTCGTGATGATCGCGTTGGCGATCGGGATCTGGTAGTCCAGCGAGATCCGGCTGACGCCTGCGCCCGACTCATTGGCCACCAGTTCGAAGTGGTAGGTCTCACCGCGAATGATGCATCCGAGCGCGATCAGCGCATCATATTGCGCGCTTTCGGCCAGTGCCTGCAAGGCCACCGGCACTTCCAGTGCGCCGGGCACCAGCACTCGCACGGTGTTCTCGGGCAGTACGCCCAGCACATGTAATTCGGCCTCGCAAGCCTCGGCCAGGGCATTGGTGATGGCCTCGTTGAATCGCGCCTGGACCAAACCGATACGCAGCTTCTTGCCGCTCAATCGCTTGTCGGAGGATTCCAGTTTTCCCTTGTCTGCGCCAAACATGATGTGTTCCTGTCCCGGTTCGGGGCTTATGGGGTGATGTATCCGGTGATCTCGAGGCCGTAACCCGCCATGCTGGGCATGCGGCGCGGATTGCCCAGCAGCGCCATCTTGACCACACCGCAGTCGCGCAGGATCTGAGCCCCTACACCGTAGGTGCGCAAATCCATGCGGCCGCGTTCGGGGCCGTGGCTGGAGCGGGCAGTGCCGGCAAACTGGGCCAGCAATTGCTCGGCCGTTTCCCCGCAATTGAGCAACACGACGACGCCCTGGTCTTTTTGCGCAATATGCGCCAGGCAGGCGTCCAGGCTCCAGGAGTGCATGGACCGGTTGACTTCCAGCGCATCGAAAACCGACAAGGGTTCGTGCACCCGCACGGCCACACTGTCGTCGGCGGTCCATTGGCCGCGTACCAGGGCCAGATGCACGCCGCCGCCCGGCTTGTCGCGGTAAGCCCGGGCCGAGAACCGGCCGAACGCGGTGTCGATCTCGCGCTCGCCGGCTTTTTCAAGCAAGGACTCGACGCGGCTGCGGTATTCGATCAGGCTGGCGATGGTGCCAATCTTCAGGTCATGTTCCGCGGCAAACAACTGCAGGTCCGGCAGGCGCGCCATGGTGCCGTCGTCCTTCATGATTTCACAGATCACGGCCGAGGGGCTGCATCCGGCCAGCATGGCCAGGTCGCAGCCCGCTTCGGTATGACCGGCCCTCATCAGCACGCCGCCGTCCACTGCTTGCAGCGGGAAGATGTGGCCGGGTTGCACCAGGTCGGCGGGCACTGCGCCGCGCGCTACCGCAGCCTGTACCGTACGCGCACGGTCGGCCGCCGAGATGCCGGTGGTCACGCCTTCGGCCGCCTCGATCGAAGCCGTAAAAGCCGTGCCTTTCTTGTCGCCGTTGCGCGCCGTCATGGGCGGCAACTCCAGCCGGGCACATCGTTCGCGCGTCAACGTCAGGCAGATCAGGCCGCGTCCGTATCGGGCCATGAAGTTGATGGCCGCTGCATCAACATGGTCGGACGCCAGGATCAGGTCGCCTTCGTTTTCCCTATCCTCCTCGTCGATCAGGACGACCATGCGCCCTGCGGCCAGGTCGGCAATGATGTCTTCAATCGGGGACACCGGGGCCGGCGTGTGCATTTTTTCAGTGGCTGTCATGGTTTAGCTGCGCCCGACCGGTCACCCAGCATGCGCTCCACATAACGCGCGATCAAGTCGATCTCCAGATTGACCCGTGAACCGGCGACCAGCGCTCCGAGTGTGGTGTTGTGTACGGTATGCGGAATCAGGTTGATGCTGATCTCGCAGCCAGTGGGCAGGTCGGTGACCTGATTGACGGTCAGGCTCACACCGTTGACCGTGATCGAGCCCTTGAACGCCATGAAGCGGCCCAGATCCTGCGGCGCCAGAATGCGCAATTCCCAGCTTTCGCCGACCTCGGCCATGCGCTGTACGGTGCCTACACCGTCGACATGGCCGGCGACGATATGGCCGCCCAGGCGGTCCTGGGCGCGCAAGGCTTTTTCGAGATTGACCGGGCCGATCTGGTCGAGCCCGGCTGTTTTGTCCAGCGACTCGGCCGACACATCCAGTGTGAAGCTGCCGGCCGGCAGATCGATGCCGGTGGTGGTCATGCAGGCACCATTGATGGCGATGCTGTCGCCAATGCCGACATCGTCCAGATAGCCGGATGGGCAGGAGACGGTCAGGCGTCTGCCATGGGACAAAGAGCTGCCGAGAGCGTCGACGGCACTGATGCGCCCGACGCCGGTGATGATTCCGGTGAACATCGGGCTATTTTAGTTGCGCCGCCCAAGCGCGGACCGGCGTCATGCACGCAACCGGCTTCGGCAGGGGGGATTGGGTCTGGCACACAAGGTGAACAGCCGACTTCCGACTAGATGTAGGTACCAGAGCAAGAATTGCTTCGCTTGTTTCTTGGTCTGATACACAAACTGGACAGCCGACTTCCGATGAAATGTTGGTACCAGAGCAAAAAATTGCTGCGCAATTTCTTGGTCTGATACACAAACTCTCAGAAGTTATCGCGTCCGACGCCCCGTGCGACTACGCGCAGGTCCGGGCCGATCCGTGCGACCGATTGAAATTCCAGGGCCAGGCCATCTGCCAACGATGCCAGCGGGCCGAACTCGGCCATCGGCCGGCCCTGGCCAATCAGGCTGGGGGCCAGGTACACCAGCAACTCGTCGACCAGGCCCTCGCGAATGAACGAGCCATTGAGTTTGCCGCCGGCCTCGACATGGACCTCGTTGTGTTCCCGCACGGCCAGATCGGTCAGCATGGCTGCGAGATCGACCTTGGTCCGGCCCGCGGCTTGTGCACCGGGCAAAAGGACAACGGTGGCGCCACGCGTAGCCAGGGCGGCCTCCTTTTGCGCGTCGGGCACGGCGCCATAGATCAGCACCGGTCGACCGCCTTCCCAAAGCCGGGCGTCCAGCGGGGTCTGCAGTCGGCTGTCCACGATGACCAGCGTCGGCTGGCGGCTGCACTCGACCAGGCGCACATCGAGTTGCGGGTCGTCCTCGAGCACCGTGCCGATGCCTGTGAGCACGGCGCTGGCGCGGGCGCGCCAGGCATGGCCGTCGGTTCGGGCGGGCTCGGATGTGATCCATTGGCTGGTTCCGTCGTCGAGTGCCGTTCGCCCATCGAGTGATGCGGCGACCTTCATGCGCAGCCACGGTGTCTTGCGCACCATGCGGCTGAAAAAGCCCAGATTGACCTCGCGCGCCGTGTCAGCGCCGGGGCCGACCTCGACCACCACGCCGGCCGCCCGCAGGCGATCGAATCCGCGACCGGCCACCTGCGGGTTCGGGTCCGCGATGGCGGCAACCACCTTGCCGATGCCGGCCGCGACCAGTGCGTCGCAGCAAGGGCCTGTGCGGCCATGGTGGGCGCAGGGCTCGAGCGTGACATAGGCGGTCGCGCCAGAAACGCAATGGCCCCTGGCCTGTGCATCGCGCAAGGCCTGGATCTCCGCGTGTGGCCCACCGGTCGCCTGGGTAAAGCCCTGGCCCAGAACGGCGCCGTCGACCGAGGTGATGACACAGCCGACACTCGGGTTAGGCGGTGTGGCATTGCGGTGGGTCGCGGCCAGTTCCAGCGCCTGGGTCATGGGTGGCGCAAGCGCGTGTTGTTGCATGTCGTTGCTGTAAATCATGGGGTCTCGTACCGTCTGGCCATCAGAAGCGACCGTTGATCCGCATTCTAGGAGGGGGGGCGGATCGCTCGCTAGGATGTCGTCATGCCATTTCTCGACCTGTCTCCCGCTGCTGCCGACGCCGGCGTCTGTGTGATCGCCCGGCGCCATGCGGGCGCACTGCGCCTGCGCGGATTCACCTTGATCGAGACCATGATGGTGGTGGTCATCGTGGCGATCCTGGCGGCAGTCGCCGGGCCATCGATGGTCGATATGTACCGGACTTCGCGCCTGTCGTCTGCGTCGTCGGCGCTGCAGGTCTCGCTCAACCTGGCGCGTTCGGAGGCGATCAAGCGCGGCTCGGACGCGCGTGTCACGGTGGTTGCCAATGGCACCGCCGGGGCATTTACCAATGGCTGGACGGTATTTGCCGACGGCACGGCCGACGCGAATGCCGCGGTGGCACCGACCGTCGACACGACGGTGGCCCCCATCGTGACGCGGCTGGAGGTGGTCGCGGCGCCGAGCGGGCCGTTGACCTTCTCCCAGTCCGGCGGCGCGAACTACTTCATCTATAGCGGCAATGGGCGGCTGATTGACACCGCGGGTGCCGCCGTGCTCGGTCGCACGGTCTGGTTTTCCAACGCCAACAGCGACCGCTACTGCCTGATCATCACCAACACCGGCCGGGTACGGACGACACGTTCGCCCAGCGCCACGGCCTGTCCCACCAACTGAGCGAGACAACCATGACATCGCCTGATATTTTGCAAGTGCCCTTGAACGGCGGTCGCCGGGCAGCGACACGCAGGCAACGGGGCTTCAGCCTGATCGAGGTGCTGGTCACCATGCTGATCCTGGCTTTTGGCCTGCTGGGTGTGGCCGGACTGCTGGTCGGCGGTGTGTCCAATGCAGCCGGTTCCGAGTCCTTGAACAAGGCCAATCAACTGGCGTCGGAGATGGCCGACCGGATGCGCGCGAATCCGGTAATTGCGCTTAATGCAACAAGCGAATACCTGCACAACGAGAACCTCGCCTATGAGGGCCAACCGCAGAATTGGAACGACCCAGCGCCAGTAGGTGCCTCGATCGCGATCAACGATTTGAATGCCTGGCTGACTGCGATCACTACGCAGTTGCCATCAGGGCGCGGGCGCATTTACAACACGGTCGGTGGCGCGGCGCGCCAGGTCAACATTCAGGTTGCGTGGTCGAGCTGTTTTGGCACGTTGTCCGATGCGGATAGCACCAAATGCCAAAACAACTCGGCGACCGCCTTTCGATTGATCAATTTCGAGTTGAGGTTATGAAACGTCCCATCACAAAAATCAGTCTTGCGCGTCAACAGCGTGGGGTGACGCTGGTCGAATTGCTGATATCTCTGGCGCTCGGCCTGGCGGTGTTGGTGGGCCTGTCGGCGGTGTATGTGGCGGCCAAGCAGTCGTTCCGTTTCCAGGAAACCGGCGGGCGCATGCAGGAAGACGCCATGTTTGCGCTCGAAACCATTTCGCGTGAATTGCGCATGGCCGGTTTTGCCGGTTGCCGTGGTGTTGAAAAAATCAATATCGGCGGAACCTTTGTTTATTATCCCGAGCTGGGAATGACTTCTGGCTCGCCCAGCGGTATCGATGGCCCCAATCCCCTGGCGGTTGTCGAGCCCCTCAACCCGGAGGTTGTGCTCAAACCCTTGTCGCCGGTCAATTTCGTGCGCGGCTTTGACAATGTGCCTGCCCTGATGTTCGCGACAGCACCGACCTCCGCCGGGACGAACAGCCTGTTCATGTCAGGCGGCAGTGAAAGAGCAATGTCGGTCACGGCCGCCATGGGCGTTGCAGGCGATCCGCTGACGATTGCCGCCGGATCGGCCGCTTTTCTGGATCCCCTCAAGATCTACAACATGGTGGTCGCCAACTGCGCCTCGTCCAGCCTGTTTGCCGGTCAGCTGGGCGGTGGGGGAACGCAAATTGTCCACACGACGGCCATTGGCAATGCCACGGTGGGCACCAACGCCGCTGCATCTTTTCCGTCGACGCCCATTTACGGTGTTGACGCACTGGTGATGCCGATGGAGTGGAGTTTTTATTACGTGGCGACCCGTGCCGGCGCTGCGACGCCGAGCCTGTATCGCATCCAGTACGACGGCAGCGCGCGCGGCAATGCCGAGGAACTGGTCTCCAACGTCGAGAGTTTGCGCCTGCATTACGGTGAAAACACCGCCTTCCTGGGCACGGGCGAACCGAGCATGCAGGCTGATGTCTGGCGCACCACAGCGGCCACCGTGACCGACTGGTCGCGTGTTGTGGCGGTGCGTGTCGGCCTGATGATGGTCAGCGACGACAACGCAGCAAACCTGGATGTCGTATCCGCAGCGCCTACATTGCTCGGTGAGGCATATGACATGACGGTCGCGGGCCGCTCTGCGACGCGGCTGCGCAAGGAATTTTCCACCACGGTTGTCTTGCGCAACCGCGTTGCGCCACGATGAGGAATGGAACTCGCATGACACGTCAACCGCTGCGCCAACCCAGGTCGATTGCTTTCCGAGGACGTCAGCGCGGCATGACCCTGCTTGTGGGGCTGATGCTGCTGCTCTTGCTGACCGTTGTCAGCACCATTGGCTTTCGCAACACCACGATGTCCGAACGCATGACGGGCAACTCGGTGGATCGAAATGTGGCTTTTCAGTCAGCCGAGAGTGCCGGCAAGGAAGCCCTGGATGTGATTGAGACCGGTGCTTTCAATGCGGCCACCGTCGGCCATTACGCTGCCCCCCTGGCGCAAGGCGGCACAACGACCTACTGGACCCAGGGGGACGGCGCCCAGGCTACGACCTGCGCGACCGATACGCCGTTTCGCTGGATCAGCACCGCGCCGGTGAAGTGCGCGGCGCAGGTGGGCACCAAATATGCCAACAACGCCAACAACGCGCAGTACGTGATCGAGCGCCTGACTCAGGTGGCCAGCGGTGGCAGCACGACTTCGACCTACCGCGTGACCTCGCGCAGTACCGGGGGTTCGGGCAATGCAGATGTGGTGCTGCAGACACAGTATGTGCGCGTCACCACGCCTTGACAAAGAATTTTCAGGAGAACTTGCCATGAACATCCAACCCCGATGCAAAGCCGTCCGCAATTGGCTATGGCGCGAAGGATCGGTCGGTTTCTGGGTAGCCAGCGGTCTGTTGGCGGCAGTGGCCTTGCTTGCGGCGGCGCCCATGGCCCAGGCCCAGACCGCGACAACGGTTCCACTGGCCCAGGCGCCGCTGCTGGCGCTCAAGAGCGCGCCTGGCCTGGTGATGCTGACCATGAGCCGCGACCACCGCCTCTTTTATGCGGCCTACAACGATACGAGCGACATCAATGGAGACGGTGTCGTGGATGTCGGGTTCAATCCGGCCATCACGTATTACGGCAACTTCGTGTCTGATCGTTGTTATGACTATGTGGCATCCGGCGTCAGCAATGTGTTTCGGCCGACGAAATTGGCCGATCCCAGCCCGGCTGTCGGTTGCAACAATGCTGGCTCGGGGCGCTGGCACGGCAACTGGATGAACTGGGTTTCCACGTCGCGTATGGACGCCTTGCGCAGGGTTCTGTATGGTGGTTATCGGTCGGTCGACAGTTCCATCACAGACGCAAATGGCACCTCGACGGTGTTGCAGGCTGCCTACATTCCCAAAGACAACCACGTCTGGGGCAAGGAGTACCTGCGCAACACGGCTCCTTACGATATCGAAATGTTCACCAACATGAGCAGGCCCTCGAGCGGAAAGCAGAATCTGTTCGTGGTGGTCAAGGAAGGCAGCAGTACCACTTACCCGTTCATGACGCATACAAATGCGCCGGTATTGCGCTACATCGTCGATGCTGACGGGGACAAGGAACGGATCTGGGCCTGGGCGTCAGCTGATGTGGCGCAGGGTATTGGCAGCAATCCCGCCAATTTCACGAAGCTGGGCGGACGAAACAGCGTCGCTGCTACCGACCTGGTCTTGCGGGTCGAGGCTTGTGTGCCAATCGGCGGCGTACGCGAAGGCGGATGTACCGGATACCCGGACAATGCGCCAACGGTGTGGAAGCCCACAGGCATATTGCACGACTATGCGTCCAACGACAGTCTGAAATTCGGCTTGTTGACCGGGTCGTATCACAACAACTATTCGGGCGGCGTGGTACGGCGCAATATCACCAGCTTCAAGGACGAGGTGAATGCCGCGACCGGGCAGTTCAGCACCAATGACGGCATTGCGCGCAGCATCGACCGCATCACCATCCATGGCTGGAGCGGCAGCATTTACGACTGTGGTTATCAGACCGGACGCAATCGCTACCAGGGCGAATGCAAATCCTGGGGTGCGCCCATCGCCGAAATGATGTACGAAGGGTTGCGCTATTTTTCCGGCAAATCTGCTGGAACGGCGGCATATACCAGCGGAGTCGGATCGGCTGGCAACGCTGACCTGACCATGGGTTTCTCTGCGCCGCCGACCTGGCTCAATCCCTACCGCGCCAAGGTCAATGGCGGCAATCCGATCTGTTCACGGCCGGTGCAGATGGTGATTGCCGATCCGCTGACCAGTTTTGACAATGACCAGTTGCCCGGATCGGCCTTCGGTCTCGATGCGAGCTTTGGCGCATCCATCGGCACGTCCGACCTGGCCGGCCTGAATGTGTCTACGGAGTCCGATGCGATCTGGACAGCCGAAGGCCTGGGTACCCGCAATGTCTATGTCGGGCAGTCCGGCGCCACCTATGACGGAAATCCGACGGCCAAGAGCGCCAGCGGGTTCTCGCAGATTGTGGGCCATGCACCCGACGAAACCCAGTCGCGTGGCAGTTATTATTCGGCCGGCGTGGCCCGGTTTGCCCGCGTCACCGGTGTTGATGTCGGCGATCCATTGGGATCTCCCGCAGTGCCCATTGATTCCAGCAAGCGGGCCGTGGACACCATCTCGCTGGCCTTGGGCAGCTTGACGCCGAAGATCGAGTTTCCCAATCCGAACGGCGGCATGTTGACCATCGTGCCCTTGTCCAAGGCGGTGGCGAATGCCGGTATCAACAGGACGCCGGGTGCCTACCAGGCGACAGG
The DNA here is from genome assembly GCA_038326025.1 of Burkholderiales bacterium. Taxonomy (GTDB): domain Bacteria; phylum Pseudomonadota; class Gammaproteobacteria; order Burkholderiales; family Burkholderiaceae_C; genus CAISIP01. The sequence goes on along the minus strand of JBBQJP010000018.1, from coordinate 27,474 downwards.
TGCCATCACGGGCTTTTACTTCAAGTCGGCGACGCCGACGTCGGTAACCGCCATCGTCACATTCTCCGACGGCGATCAGGGCACGGACAACGAGACCGATGCGCAGGTGCAGTACGACATCAACGTGAGTGGCAATGCCGTGACGGTCAAACTCTCGCAGCTCGATCCCAGTCCCGGCGGTATCCAGTCCAACTCGGGTTATGTGATCTCCGGTACCACCAACGACGGTTTGTATCTTGATACCCGATCGAAGAATGGCAGTGCCGGCCAGGCGTACTACCTGGACACGCTGTCGACGCAGAGTCCGAAAAACGCCGCCAGCCCCTTGAATACGACCTTGTTGCCGACTTTTGGTGACACGCCGTTCACCCGCACGTTCACGATGACGACGCCGACCACGACTTCCGGCTATCTGCCGCATGATCCGTTGTGGTACGCAGCCAAGTACGGCGGTGCGGGCGTGGTCGACGTCAATGGGGACCCCACCAACTATTTCAAGGTGACCAATCCGGCCAATCTGCCGGCGCAGATGGGCAAGGCATTCCGCGCTGCCGCGGCACTGGCGGCAGTAGCCAGTACCAGTGTGGTGGGTGTGGGGCAACGGAGCCTGGGCAACGCGGCCATTTACCAGGCCAACTACGACTCCTTGACATGGTCGTCGCGGCTGTATGCGTTCAGTGTGCAAAGCACCGGTACGGTGTCGAACACGACGCTGTGGGAAGCATCATCGAAAATCGCAGCGCCGTCGCTGCGCAACAAGTTGTTCCTGGGTCGGGGCGGTACGGCAGCTCCCTTGCAATTGGTGACCGGCGGGTATACGTCTTTGAGTGCGGCCGGCACCCCGAGCGAGCAGACCGATTTTGGCAATGCGGCGACCTACGAGTACCTGATCGGCGACAAGAGTGCTGAGGAGCGCAAGGGAGGAGCACTGCGCAACCGCGGCACCACCGCGGGTGCGGACTATGGCTCTGTGATAGGCGACATCGTCAACTCCGACCCGCAGATCATTTCGCGCAAGGACTATGGGTATGGTGCGGGCGATGCTGCCTACGCAACTTTCCTGTCCACCTTGACGACGGAGTCGCTGGCCGTGGGTTCGAATAACGGCTTCTTCCATATTTTTGACGCGGCGGCCACGGCTTCGGGTGGCGGCGAATTGTTCGGGTTCATGCCGCAAGCTGCGCGTGCCGGCGTCAAGGATCTGGCTTCGACCGCCTACAACCACCGTTATTTTGTCGACGGTGCGATCGGCATGGGCCATGCCAAGATCCGCTTACCGTCAGGTGGTGTGCCACAGGCGACTGCGGTCGGATGGCGCTCGATGGTAGTGGCAGCAGGTGGCGCCGGCGCCCGAACCGTGTTTGCGATCAACGCCAGTTCGCAGACCTATACGGCCGACAGCGTCCTTTGGGAGATTAACGGCAATACCACTTTGCCGATTGCCGGCACGCTGGGCAATGTGATGGACCGGCCGGGTATCGGCAAACTGGCCAACGGCACCTGGGTCGCGATTTTCGGCAATGGCTACAACAGCACTGCCGGTACCGCCAGCCTGTTTGTGGTGAACCTGGAGACGGGCGCCATCATCAAGCAGATCCGCACCAACGACACGATCATCGGCAACGGCTTGGGCACTTCGGCGATCGTGCGCATCACTACCGGCAACCAGGACACGATCGAATATGTCTATGGAGCCGACTACAAGGGCAACATCTGGCGCTTCAACCTGTCTGCGGCCGACCCAAATTTCTGGCCAACCACTGCGGCGCGGGTCTATACCACCCCGACAGGACGCCCGATCACGGCCGAGATCAAGGTGGGCCCGGCCACCGGCCATGCGTCCATCGTTGGCAAGAAGATGGTGTATTTCGGCACCGGCTCCTATCTCAGCGCCACCGATCCGGCGATGTTGACGCCATCACAAGCTTTGTACGGCATCTATGACGACCTGGTGTCGACGTCGAACACGACCGTGGCTGTGGTCGAATCCGAATTGACCATATCGACGCTGAGCATGGCAACACCCGCCAGCGACCAGCGTATCTCGTCGAGCCCGGCGTCGCCCTGGTATAACGTGACAGGCAAGAAAGGCTGGACGCTGGCCTTCGAGGGAACGGCCAACAACGGTGACCCGTTCCAGCCCGGTGAGCGTGTGATTGCGCCGCCGGTGCGCTATACCGCGCCTGGCCTGGTGGATGCGTTCCTGTTCACGTCCATCGTTCCTGGAATCGACGATTGTGTCGCCGGCATCGATGCGTGGATCACCGGCGTTGATGCCATGACGGGCGGATTCTCCAAGGTGTTCGACGGTATCGCCAACAACTCGCTGCGTATTTCCGGCGGTTCGCCTCGTGGTGTGTTCGTGTTGCAGGACGGTGGTGCTCCGGCGCTGTATATCAGCCAGACCATCTTCAATGGCAATGTGGTGTCCACGTCGTTTACCACCAGCGCAGGCGGTTCGCAATCGGTATCGATCAATGGCACGCTCGGTCAGACCCGCGTTCTGGGCATCAGGCTCACCAGCGGCACACCCGGTGCCTCGATTTCGCGCCAGGTCTGGCGCCAACTGAAGTAAGCACTGCGTCCCGCCAGCAAAATGACCTGTCCCGGAGAATACCAATTGAACTACCCGTCTCGCAAAGTCGCAGGTTTTACCCTGATCGAGTTGATGATCGTCGTGGCGATCATCGGCATCCTTGCAGCGGTGGCGGTGCCAGCCTACACCAGCTATATCCAGCGGGGTTATCGTTCGGGCGCGAAAGTGGCACTGCTTGATGCGGCGCAGTTCATGGAGCGGTTTCGCTCGGTCAATTTCAAGTACCGCGATGCGGGTGGTACTGCGCCGGCTTTGCCGACTCCCTTGCAGGTGGCGCCCAAGGAAGGCACCAAGCGCTACGACATCGCGTTGACAGCCACTGCTGATCAGTCGTTTACGCTGACGGCGACGCCCAGTGGCTGGGTGGACAGCCTTTGTGGCAATCTGACCCTGGACAACCTGGGGGTCAAAGGGCAGGCCAGCGGGGATGCGGCGACCTGCTGGAACCGGTAGTCGACATCTGCAGCCAAGGCCATCCAGTGGGTGGACCTGTGAAATGACCTGCCACACGCTTTGAGCCAGCGGCGGCCCAGCGCAGCAAGCGGGTCTTGATCGGCCTACTGCACTGCGTCCTGTGTTTTCCACGCAATGGGGTATGACCTGACCGGGCACCGGCGGCACCATGGCCGCCATGATTTGCGCTCATCGGTTGTTGCGGCAATTACGTGTTTATCCGACCCGCAGCGGCGGGTTCTCGCTGATCGAAATGCTGATGGTGACCGCCATCGCCTGCCTCGTGATGAGCATGGCAATTCCTTCGATGGCGGCCATGCTCAGCAACCAGAAACTCGGCACCTATGCATCCAGCCTGTTGGTAGCCTTGCAGCTCGCGCGCAATGATGCCGTCAAACGGGGCGGAACCACCGTGGTGTGCAAGTCGTCCGATGGCAGTCTTTGCGCCGCCACCGGCCAATGGGAGCAAGGCTGGATCGTGTTCGAAGACAACAACCACAACGCTGCGCACGATGCCGGCGAGCGCTTGATTGCAAGCCAGGAGGCGGTGCCAGCCGGTATTTCGATTCGCGGTAACACGCCCATAGCGCGTTATGTGTCCTACAACGCGGTGGGGGCGACCCGTATGGTGTCTGGCGCATTGCAAGCCGGCACCTTCACGCTTTGCCCAGCGACCAGTGGCAGCAGCAGCGTCCAGCCGCGTCAGGTGGTGCTGGCAGTGACCGGCCGTGTCCGGATCCAGGGCGCGGTTGCCGGGAGTTGTCCCTGAACCGCAACGCCTTGTTGTCAGCGCCGGACTTCGTCGACCAGTGTCTTGAAGTCGTCGATGTCGGCAAAGCTGCGGTAGACGCTGGCAAATCGCACATACGCCACCTTGTCGAGCTTTTTGAGTTCACGCATCACCAGTTCACCGATGCGGCTGGACGGGATCTCGCGCACACCCAGGGTCAGCAACTTTTCCTCGATGCGTTCGATTGCAGCGTCGAATTGCTCCGTACTGACCGGGCGCTTGCGCAGCGCCAGGCTCATCGAGGCCTGCAGTTTGGCCTTTTCGAATTCAATGCGCCGACCATCCTTCTTGACGATGGTCGGAAAATTCACTTCCGGTCGTTCGTATGTCGTGAAGCGCTTGTCACAGGCACTGCATTGGCGCCGGCGACGGATGAAGCCGCCATCTTCGGCCACGCGGGTCTCGACCACCTGGGTTTCCGAGTGGCTGCAAAAAGGGCATTTCACGGATGGCGCAGTGGTCGGGGGTGATTATTCGGGATCAGGATTTGAAGAATGCGGCGACTTTGTCGAAGTGGCTCGCTTCGTTGGTGTCAACCGTTGTGGCTGGAATCATGCGTGGCTGCGGGCTTGGCTGCCGCTGGCCATTGGCCACTGACAGGATGCGCGCGTGCTCGGCCAACACTTTCTGTGCATAACCACCATCGGAGTCCAGATTGGCTGCGCCGACGTAATAGCGCAGTCCACCTTCGACAGAGCCGGCCCGCGAAATACATTCCTGCAGGATCTTGACGCCTACCCGAAGGTTGGTGACCGGGTCAAATGCGGCCAGGTTTCCACCCGCGGTCTCGTACTTGTCGACATGGATCTTGGTCATCACCTGCATCAGGCCCTGTGCGCCGACGGAGCTCTGTGCAAACGGGTTGAATCCCGATTCGATGGCCATCACCGCCAAAATCAGTGTCGGATCGAGCTTGTTGTTCTTGCCCAGGCTGTAGGCTTCTGCGACCAGTGCACTGATGGGTTCAGGTGCGACGCGGTACTTCTTGCTCAGCCAGTACGCCACTTTGGCCTGCTGCTTGGGCAAATCGCCTGGATCGGCTGCCGTGGCCCGATCGATCGGGCCGACGAAAAAATCGCCAGGATTCATGGCGACCTGGCGCGCGCGCAGAAACTCGATCAGTTGCTGCTCGCCTTGTTCGCGGATCTCAGGCTTCACCGTCAGCGTCAACGCTGTGAAAACGACGGCAAGGCCAAGCATGGCAAAGCCACTATGGGTGATTTCGAAAAGACCGTTGGCAACGTCAGAGCCGAACGTTCGTAATCCGCTAAGCATCGGTTGAAACGATGTCATGGCACTTCCTCCTGTTGCGCTCTCCCGCATACGTGACACTGGCCGAAACGGCAGGTGGCACGAGCGGTGCGCATGATTAGGGTTGTAACGCGTCCAACAATCTGAGATGGCCTTGGTTGGCACCACAGTGTCGAATTAGCCGAGATCGGCGGCGATGCGGGTTAACCCTTATCACAGGGTTGGCGGGATTTTAGGGTCGGTCATATATCGAGTCAACCATAAAAAATAGACTCGTTATTCAATTTATAGTATGTTCTTTGGCTTACACGGGCGAGAATGTTCCACCAACGTTTGACCGCTGCAAAGCCTGCGCGTAAGAGTTTTCCGTGGATCAATTAGATTGCAACAAGCACTTGCCACTGAATGGATTGCGGCCTAGACTGGATCCGTCCGAGTGATTGGACAATCTGCCGGCAGTAGCCAGTCCCTACCTTCGGGTGGTGTTGATAAAGCGGTCCCGGCAAATACTGGAGGTAATCTTTTGCCTCCGTGTATCGCAAGACGTCAATCTCTTGCGATGCTAGCCAAGACGGCAAGGGCCTCGCGCCCGCCGTCGGGCCCGGCCGGCCGGTTTGATCCGATCGGTCGGGCTTTCAACTTTTGGGGTGGCCGCACGGCGCTTGTGATATGGGCGCCATTGTTTTTGCCACATCGGCGCACATGACCATGCCAACTGCCTGGCAGGAGCCTCGCGCAAACCGCAAAACCGGCGCGTTCTCGGGTCAGTTCTCGCTTCCCCGCCACTGACGATGGCATTGCTCCGCAATCGCCGTGACATGGTGCAAGCCGGTAATGACTGCACCCGAGGGTGATTTGGCAACCATTTGCAGGGCGCACATGCAAATGGCCAGACTGGTTCGAACCCGCCGATGTGTTTCGGGGTGAAAATACCCGGTTGCCAGTTTTGGTCCCCCCTGATTTGAATCCCACTGCCACGATGACTTCCAGCACCAAGAATCCCGACATTCAGAAATTCGACGCACTGACCGATGGCGCGTTCAGCGCGCCGACTTCCGGCGAGCGCACCACCCGTATCCGCGCCTGGTTGTCCCAGGATCCGCCACACGAGCAGCTGCAGGAAGTGTTCCGTGAACTGGCAGCACGTGACAAGGGTGCCGCCCGGCCGGTGCGTGAACGTCTGGATGAAATCCGCCGTGCCAAGAATCAGGAACAAGCTGGCGCCGAGTGGGCCATGAAGGCGCAGGAACTGCTGGCCCAGTCCAAACTCAATATTGCCGACGCACTGGCCTGGCAGCGTGATGCCGCCAAGGCGGGCGCGCCGCTGAGCAAGGAGCCGCTGCTCGCGCTCAAGGCAGAGCTGGCCGAGCGGGTGCGTGTGATCGAGGATCTGCAACACACCGTGCAAGTGCAACGTGAGGCCGCAGTGTTGCTGGCCCAGCGCATTGAGGTGTTGTCCACCAAACCCTGGTCGTCGGCACAGGCTGTGTGTGATGCGCTGCGCGAAGATGTCGCGCGCTGGCAGCAGCAGGCCGGCGTGCTGGAGGCGGATACCAATTGGGCCAGCGTCGATGTGAAATTCCCGCCTTTGCTGGAAGCGTCACGTGCCCAGTTGCTGGCTGTGTGGGACGCGTTCCAGACTGCGTTGGCCCAGGCCGTGGCCGCTGCCGCCGACATGTCCGCTCCTTTGCCGCCGGTCACGGTCTGGGCCGACGAACTGCGCGTTGCGCGTGGGATACCGGTCCACGCCGCGCCGCGCGCCGCCAAGCCGGTCGTCGATCCCAAGGTGCGCGAGCAGGCCAGCGCGCGGGTGCGCAAGGCCTTGAAAGCGTTGGAGAGCGAGATGGAGCAAGGCCATGGCAAGGCCAGCGTCAGCGCGGCAGCCGCGTTGCGTAACGTACTCAAGGACCAGGGCAAACTCATCGATGATGCGCTGGAGAACCAGGCCCACGGTGCGCTGACAGCTGCCGGCGAGATGGAAGGCTGGCAACGTTGGCGCGCAGACCAGTTGCGTCAGGAACTGGTGACCAAGGCCGAAGGCCTGCTCCAGCGGCCGCCCGGACAGGCTATTGGCGGGCGCAAGATGCAGGAAACGCTGCGTGGCCTGCGCGATCAATGGAAGCAGACCGATCAGGGCGGCGTGCCGAACCACGCGATGTGGAAACGTTTCGACGAGGCCTGCAATGAGGCCCACAAGGTGGTGGAGGCCTGGATCGAGAAGGTCAAGGCCGATTCGGCCGAGCATCGTGCGCAGCGCCTGGCCCTGATCGACGAGGTCAAGACCTGGGCCCAAGCGAACACCACTGCGCTGGACGATGACTGGCGTGGGTTCAGCCGCATATTGCATCAGTTCGGCGACCGCTGGCGCGAAGGCGGGCATGTCGGTGAAAAGATGTTCGCCGAGTTGTTGCCGTTATGGCAGGCCGCTATCGCCGAGGCGGCGGCGCCGCTCGAAGCCATGCAGCAGGCCAGCTTGTTGCGCCGACAGGCCATGATCGAGGAGGCGACGCAGCTGGGCGCGGCGCCGATGCTGCGGGTGGATGCGGTCAAGGTGCTGCAGTTGCGCTGGCAGGCCGAGGCGCAGACGATTCCAATGGATCGCAAACACGAACAGAAGTTGTGGGATGCGTTCCGCAAACCGATAGACGAGGCATTCGAGCGCAAGACCGCCGAGCGCCGCAAGGACGAGGTCGCGCTGGGCGAACACGACCGCACGGTGCTCGATGCGTCCAAGGCACTGGACGCGGCCAACAGCTCGGGCGATGCCCAGCGCATTCGCGCAGCCATGGCAGGGCTGGAAGCGGCGCTGCATGGGCAGGCCCAGGCCCGCAACGTGGTCCACGCATCCGCCAATCAGGAATCGGCGGCCTCGGCGTCGTTGGGTGACAAAGGTCCGGCGCCTAGTGGCGCACCCGTGAAGGCCGAAACGCCGGATGACGGGGTGACGGCAGAAGCTGCAGATGCCGTGCCCGATGCCGTCACTGCTGAGACGGCACCAGACTCGAAGCAGGACGCGGCGACAGGAGCCGAAACGCCCTCGGCCGACGCTGCGGTGCCACCCGAGCCCGCTCCTGCGGCGAAGGCGCCGCCCAAACCGGTGGTGGCGCGTCGCGGCGATGACCGACCCGGGCAGAAGATTGCCGAAGTCTCCATCGGCGCACGCGGGGGCAAACCCGGCGATCGCAAGGATGGTCGGCGCGCGCCGGCCGGCCCAAACGGACCCCGCTCCGGTGATCGTGGTGATGGTCGCTTTGATGGCAACCGCGACAACCGGGCCGGCCGTGGTGGTGCTCCTGCCTGGGATGAGCGGCCCAGGACGCCGCGTCTGGGAGATGCCGCATTTCGCGCCCAGCGTGATGCAATGGAACGCGCCCAGACGCAACTGCGCAAACTGGCGTCGCAGGCCCATGGCGAAGCGCTGGCGCAATTGCTCGGTGCATGGCAGGCGCGTGATCCGCAGCAACTGCCCGCAGCACAGGATCTAGGGTCCAGGGTCGCGCCGGCTGCCCGCACGCAATGGGTGCAAGCCCTGGGTTCGGCGCCTGAGTCTGCCCCAGACAACGCGTTGCTGCGGCTGGAGATGGCGGCCGAGGTTCCGACTCCGGCCGAGCATCTGGCGCAAAGGCGCATGTTTCAGCTGCAAATGCTGACGCGACGCAACGACCCAGCACCTGCGCAGACATGGGCCCAGGATGTGGGCGATGTACTCAAGGGGCCATATGACGAAGCCGCCGAACGGCGCTTGCGCGCAGCGCTCAAGGTTTTGCTAAAGTGAGGCGCCGCGGGGGACAGGATCCCCCGCGTCAAACACCAGTGACCAACGCGGGGCGGGGCGGGCCGATCCGATCCGGCCCCGCCGAATGCAACGGGAGACTGAACTTGGACTCCGTCGATGACTTGTTGCGCCGGCTGGAGCAACTCAACGAGATTGGTTCGGCCCTGTCCAAGGAGCGGAATATCACCCGCTTGCTCGAGAGCATTCTGCTCGCTGCCAAGGTCATCACCAACGCCGATGGGGGCACGCTGTATCGCATGGCTGAGAACCGAGCCGAACTGCGCTTCGAGATCCTGCATACCGACTCCTTGCGTATCTCGATGGGCGGGAGTTCGGGCAAGGCCATCAGTTTTCCGAACCTGCAGCTGCATCTGAGCGACGGCACACCGAATGATTCCCTGGTGGCTGCCTACGCCGCCATCCACCATCAGACCGTCAATATTGCTGACGCCTATTCCGACCCGAATTTCGATTTCTCCGGCACGCGGAATTTCGATGAACGGACCGGCTATCGATCGAAGTCGTTCCTGACAGTGCCGATGCGCAACCATGAAGGCGAGGTCATTGGCGTATTGCAACTACTCAATGCGCAGGCGCCGGGCAGCACCGAGGTGGTCGCATTCTCGAGCTCGGACCAGAGCCTGGTGGAATCACTTGCCTCGCAGGCCGCGATCGCCCTGACGAACCGCTTGCTGATCGGGCAGCTCGAGGCCTTGTTCGAATCTTTCATCAACCTGATCAATCTGGCCATCGACGAGAAATCACATTACACCGGCGGCCATTGCCAACGGGTGCCGGCGCTCACGATGATGCTGGCCGAAGCCGTGAACCGGAACCAGACAGGGCCCTTGGCCGGGTTCACGATGGACGATCGCGATCGGTACGAACTCAAGATCGCCGGCTTGCTGCATGACTGCGGCAAGGTGACGACGCCGGTGCACGTGGTGGACAAGGCGACTAAGCTGCAGACGCTGTTCGACCGCATCGAGTTGGTCGACACCCGTTTCGAGGTGCTCAAGCGCGACGCCGAGATCAACGCGCTGCGCCGGCAATTGCAACTGCGCCCGCGTGTCGATGCCCAGGCGGAAGCGGCAGTCTGGGGCGCGCATGCGTCGGAGATCGCCGCCATCGACGAAGACCGGGCCTTCCTGCGCAGCACCAATGCCGGCGCCGAAAAGACCGTTGAAGAAGACCTCCAGCGGGTGCGCCATATTGCCAGCGCCCGCGTCTGGCGCAACGTGGACGGCGTCGAGACCGAGTTCCTGACCTTGGACGAACTGGAGAACCTGACCATCCGCGCCGGCACCCTGACCCAGGCCGAGCGCGACACGATCAACCACCATATCGTGGCCACGATCCGGATGCTGGAGCAGTTGCCATGGCCCACACATCTTCGCAAGGTGCCCGAATATGCCGGCGGGCACCATGAGCGCATGGATGGCAAGGGTTACCCCAAGGGACTGACCCGCGACCAGATGTCGGTGCAGGCCCGTGTGATGGGCATAGCCGACATCTTCGAGGCCTTGACGGCCAGCGACCGGCCTTACAAGCCCGGCATGAAACTGTCGCAGGCCATGGGCATCATGCACCGCTTCAAACTTGACGGGCATATCGATCCCGACCTGTTCGACGTGTTCGTGTCAGAGCAGGTCTATCTTGATTACGCGCGCCAGTTTCTCGATCCCTGGCAGATCGACGAGTTCAGCCTTCCTGGCGGACCGGCTTGAAGAACGCATCGAACATCGGAACCAGGCCGGCGAAGTCGGCGGCGAAACGTGACCGATTGACGAAATAGGCCTCACTGGTGACGGCGAAAAATTCGTCCAGACTGGTGGCGCCATAGGCGTCTAGCCACGGGGTCGTCGCTCCGAAACGCTCGGCCAGGCTGAGCTGGTCGCAAAATGCCAGAAAATGCGTTTGCAACGTCTGATGCCAAAACGCGCGAGCTGCAGCGGCACTGCCAGAGCCCATAAAGCCGGCCGGCAGGGGCGGACAGCCATCGGCCGCGCCATCGCGCATGTCGATCTTGTGCACGAACTCATGAATCACGACGTTGTAGCCATGTTGCGCGGAGTCGCCGGCTTGCGCAACGTCCTGCCAGCTCAACGTGACCGGTCCGTTGTGCATGGCTTCGCCGGTGAGTTCCTCGTCGTATTGGTGCACGATGCCGGTCTCGTCGACCATCTCACGGCGCGCACGAACGGCGCCCGGATACACCACGATGCTGACGAAGTCGTCGTACCAGTCGACGCCGCGCCAGGGTATTTGCAGCCTGAGCACCGGCAGGCAGGCCTGCACCGCGATGGCCAGGGCCATCTCGTCGCGGATCACCAGGTCCGCCGCGCCGTGAAACTCCTTGCAGTCGAGGAATTGTTGCGCCAGTTGTCGCAAAGCTGCCAGCTCGGTGGTGTCCAGTGTCTGCAGGAAAGGAAGTTGTGCCAAGGTGGACAGCCACAGGTCCTGCGCAATGCCGGGCCCGTCTGCATCACGCTTTGACCGCAGGGCTCGCAACCAGCGCAGCATCGATTAAATGCCAGCTGGATTCAGCAGACTTGGGCTAACGACAGCCGCTGTGCCGTCGCCGGACCGTCGTCGTCGGGTCGACTCAGGCGCAGCACCTCGGCGCGCGGCGTGGCCGCTTGAAGGTCCCAGTCGCTGAGCACCCGCCTTTGGTGACCATCTGCCAATGCGTGGTCCGCTGGTTGATGGGTATGACCGTGAATCAGTGTGCGGGCATCGGCATGATGCAGCCAGGCCATGGTGGCCTCAGGATCAACGACGGAGGCGACAGGATGCGCGCGTTGGTGCTTCGCACTTTGTGCGCGCATCTGCCGGGCAATTTCCTGGCGCTTCGCCAGCGGTTGCGCAAGAAACGCGCTCTGCCAGGAAACACCGCGCACCATTTGGCGGAACTGCTGGTAAGCGGTGTCCTGCAGGCACAATGCGTCGCCGTGGGACAACAGCCACGGTTCGCCGGCAAACTCCAGCACACAGGGGTCGGTCAGGCCTTGCATGGCGCAGCGACGCAGCATTGCCTCGCCGACGAGGAAGTCGCGGTTGCCACACAAGAAAAACTGCGCGTGCCGCGTGCCTGCGTCTTTGAGCGCGTCGGCGCAGGCCCGGGCAAACTCGTCGTCGGCCTGGGTTGAGCCGGTTGCGCTTTCCAGCATGTCGTCGCCGACCCAAACCTCGAACAGGTCGCCAAGGACGAATACGGCCTGTGCCGTCGTCTGCAAAAGGTAATTTTTCCAGGCCGCGAATGTTGCAGCGTCGCCAGCATGCAGGTGCACGTCGGAGATGAAGTCCACCACGCGCCATTGTGGCGGCGCAATGACCCTGTCCAGCCCTCCTGAAGCGGCTGCCAGGTGTGGGGTCGGCGCGTTGGAAGACCCAGCCACGGCGTCAGCTTGGTGTGTCGCCTGGCGGGAGTCGTGCGCCTGATTCGTGGCTCAGAGTGCCACGGCCTTTTCGATCACCACATCGTCGTTCGGCACGTCGTCGTGGAAACCCTTGCGGCCGGTCTTCACGCCCTTGATCTGATCGACCACTTCGGTGCCTTTGACGACCTTGGCGAACACAGCATAACCCCAGCCCTGGGCCGACGGCGCGGTGTGGTTTAGAAAGCTGTTGTCGGAGACGTTGATGAAGAACTGCGCGGTTGCCGAGTGCGGGTCATTGGTGCGCGCCATGGCAACCGTGTAGTTGTTGTTCTTCAGGCCGTTATTGGCTTCGTTCTCGATCGGCTTGCCGCTCTTCTTTTCCTTCATGCCGGGTTCGAAACCACCGCCCTGCACCATGAAGCCAGGAATGACACGGTGAAACACGGTGTTGTCGTAATGGCCGTTTTTCACGTACTCAAGGAAATTCGCGCTCGAATTGGGCGCCTTGTCCATGTCGAGTTCCAGCGTGATCACGCCCAGTTTGCTGATATGCAGTTCTACTTGCGGATTGCTCATGTTTATTTCACCAAAGTTGCGGAGTTGATAAGAATTGGCTTGGTTGGCACGTTCTCCGGGAACGGTCCACCTGCACCGGTGGGTGCGGATTTGATCTTCGTGATGACATCCATGCCACTGACGACCTTGCCGAACGCCACATAACCAAACAGTTGTGGCGCGTTGACCAGCCGGTCGCGGGGTGTATTTTCGTACACCTTGCCCTGGTACTCGAATTTCGGTACCGGATCGCCCGGGGGAATCGGCACCGGGTCAAGAAAGGCATTGTCCTTGATGTTGATGTAGAACTGCGCGCTGGCCGAGTTCGGGTCGTTGGTGCGGGCCATTGCGATCGTACCCACGACGTTGCGCGGGCCGCCGCGGGCCAGGGCTTCGCGTCCTTCGTGCATTACCGGCGTACGGGTCTTCTTTTCGGCGTAGTTGGCGTCGAAGCCGCCCCCCTGCACCATGAAGTTGTCAATCACGCGGTGAAAGACCGTGCCATCGTAGTGTTTGTCCTTGACGTATTGCAGGAAATTCTCGACCGTTTTGGGCGCCTTGTCCGGATAGACCTCGACCACGAAGTCACCCATGGTGGTGGCGAACTTCACGCGCGGAGATGCCGTAGTTTGTGCGCTTGCGCCAAGGCTCAGGGTCAGGCAGGCAGCGAGGAGCAGGGCGCGTCGGGTAGCGCGATGGCCAGCAGGTTTCACGGAGATTTCCTCTTTATCGATTGAATTTGACTGTCAGTGCCGGGCACGGAGCCCGCGGGCATCGTCACTTTTTCTTCGCCGGCACGGCCTTGGCCGGGGGAGTTGTAGGGCCGGGGAACGGTGCCAGGCGACTTGCCGCCGGCGTGTTGATCAATTGCCGGATCAGCGTGAGTTTGGGTGCCAACGTGGTGTTGCCCGCGTCGAGTTGCAAGGCCCGACGGTAGGATTCCTCGGCCAAACGCGCGTATACGTCGCCCAGATTTTCGTGCGCCGTAGCATAACTGCGGCTATTGCGTGTGGCCATCTCGAGCGCATCACGTGCCTTCTCGAAATCGCCACGGCTGGCATACAAAACGGCGACGTTGTTGTAGGGCTCGGGCAGTTCCGGGTAGTCCTGCGTCAGCGCCACGTAACTGGCGATGGCTGCCTCACGTTGGCCGCCATCTTGCTGAATCAGGGCCTTGAGGAAACGCATCTGCGGGTCACGCGGATTCTGGGCCAGATAGGCATCGGCCTTCGCCATGGCCTGCTCCAACTGGCCGTCTCGCAACAAGCGGTTGACGGGATCGTAGTCGTCTGCGAAAGCGGACGCAGAGACAAGACTTGCAACCAGGGCGATCAGACGAATGCACTGGCCGATATTGCTGCCGCGGTGCATCATGGAGACTCCTGTAGCAGATGATGGCCGCCCGCCCAAAGCGGGGCCTTATACTGCGGACGATTGTAGCCCAGGGGTCGGGATCATCCGACCTTGACAAGGTCTGCATCGCACCTCGAAACTCCCATGTCCCGCAGCGCCTGTTGCTGCCTGAACCTCTCGCCGTCAGGTGGCGTATCCCCATTAATCATGAGTCTTCGCATCTACAACACGCTCTCGCGTGCCGTTGAACCGTTCACTCCGCTCGAGTCGGGGCATGTACGCATGTATGTCTGCGGGATGACGATTTACGACCTGTGCCATATCGGTCACGCACGCATGATGATGGCGTTCGACGTGGTCCAGCGCTGGCTCAAATCCAGCGGATTGCGGGTGACCTATGTTCGCAACATCACCGACATCGACGACAAGATCATCCGCCGCGCGCTCGAGCGTGGCATCACGATTCGCGCGCTGACCGACGAGATGATCGAGGCCATGCGTCGGGACATCGGCGCATTGGGCATCGAGACGCCAACAATCGAGCCACGTGCGACCGAATTCGTGCCGCAGATGCTACAACTCATCGATCGCCTGAAAGACAAGGGGCTGGCCTATCAGGGCGATAGTGGCGATGTCAATTTCTCGGTGCGCAAATTTCCGGGCTACGGCAAGTTGTCGGGCAAGTCGCTCGACGAATTGCGCGCTGGCGAACGAGTGGCGGTTCTCGAGGGCAAGGTGGATCCGCTCGATTTCGTTTTGTGGAAGTCGGCCAAGCCGGCTGAGCCTGATGACGCCAAATGGGAAAGCTCCTATGGCATGGGCCGACCAGGCTGGCATATCGAATGTTCGGCCATGTGTGGCCAGACGCTGGGCGAGACCATTGACATCCACGGTGGCGGCGCCGACCTGCAGTTCCCGCACCACGAGAACGAGATCGCGCAAAGTGAAGGTGCCAATGGCAAGCCACTGGCGCGTTTCTGGGTGCACAACGGTTTCGTGCGGGTGGATAACGAAAAGATGTCCAAAAGCCTGGGCAATTTTTTCACCATTCGCGACGTGCTCGGGCGCTACGATGCCGAGACGGTGCGATTCTTCCTGGTGCGCACCCATTACCGCAGCGCGCTGAATTACAGCGATGCCCATCTCGATGATGCGCGCAGTGCGCTCAAGCGCCTTTACACGACGCTCGATCTTGTGCCCGCGACGGTCGCGAACATTGACTGGTCCCAGCCCCACGCGGCGCGGTTCAAGGCGGCGATGGATGAGGATTTCGGCACGCCCGAGGCGGTGGCCGTTCTGTTCGATCTGGCCAGCGAGATCAATCGATCACGCAGCGCCGAGTTGTCCGGTCTGCTTCGGGCGCTGGGCGGTTGCCTGGGTTTGTTGCAGGGGGACGCCGCCGCGTTCCTGCAAGGGGGGGCCAACGATGGTGCACAGGGCGATGAGGCCGCACTGATCGCGCAGCTGATCGCCGAACGCGCCAAGGCCAAGCAGGACCGTGACTTTGCGCAGGCCGATGCCGTTCGCCAGCGCTTGACCGATATGGGCGTAGTGCTCAAGGACTCGGCGTCCGGCACCACCTGGGAGCGCGCACGATGATGGCCAGGTGTTTGTCACGCCGCATATGCCCAAAGGGACACTGATGGCTCCGGTCACGTTACATGTGCCGGTGTTCGCGCAACCCGCCTACTGGGAAGAGGCATGCAAACATCTGTCGCGAAAGGACCGCATCATGAAGCGGCTCATTGCGCAGTCCGATGGCGCCAGCCTGCAGACGCGCGGAGACGCGTTCATCACGTTGGCGCGTTCGATCGTCGGGCAGCAGATATCAGTGAAGGCGGCGCAGACCGTGTGGGACCGGTTCCTGAAGTTGCCACGCAAGATGACGCCGGCCACCGTGTTGCGCCTGAAGGTGGACGACATGCGGGCGGCCGGATTGTCGGCGCGCAAGATCGAATATCTGGTGGACCTGGCGCTGCACTTCGACAGTGGCGCCATCAATGTCGATGCATGGGCGGCTATGGACGACGAGACCATCATCACCGAACTGGTGGGCATACGTGGCATAGGCCGCTGGACGGCGGAGATGTTTCTGATCTTTCACCTGCTGCGTCCAAACGTGTTGCCGCTGGACGATGTCGGGTTGATCAACGGCATCAGTCAGAATTATTTCTCCGGCGAGGTGGTGAGCCGCAGCGATGCGCGGGAGGTGGCCGCGGCATGGACGCCGTACTGCAGCGTGGCGACTTGGTATATTTGGCGCTCACTTGACCCATTGCCGGTTGCGTATTGACAGGTCGGTGCGGTGAATTCGCCGCCCCGCGAGATAGACCCCCTTGACGCGTGGTGGTCAGAACATGGAGCCTGGAAGTGGCAAAAAAGACATTCCTCGATTTTGAACAACCGATAGCCGAGCTCGAATCCAAGATTGAAGAGTTGCGCTATGTGCAGACTGAATCGGCGGTCGACATCTCTGCCGAGATTGGTCAGCTTACGAAAAAGAGCCAGCAACTCACCAAGGACATTTACAGTGATCTGACCCCGTGGCAGATCACCAAGATCGCACGGCATTCCGAGCGACCCTACACGCTGGATTACGTCAACGAAATTTTCACGCACTACACCGAGATGCACGGCGACCGGCATTTTGCCGACGACCTGAGCATCGTAGGCGGCCTGGCGCGTTTCAATGGCACACCCTGCATGATCATTGGCCAGCAAAAAGGCCGTGGCACGAAGGAGCGCGGCTTGCGCAACTTCGGCATGACCAAGCCGGAGGGTTATCGCAAGGCCTTGCGGCTGATGAAAACAGCCGAAAAATTCAAGTTGCCGGTGTTCACCTTCGTCGACACACCAGGCGCCTATCCCGGCATTGACGCCGAGGAGCGCGGGCAGTCGGAGGCGATCGGGCGCAACATTTTCGAGATGGCGCAACTCGAGGTGCCCATCATCACCTCCATCATCGGAGAGGGTGGTTCCGGCGGCGCGCTGGCCATCTCGGTCGGCGATCAGGTCCTGATGTTGCAGTACTCCGTTTATTCGGTGATCAGCCCGGAAGGTTGTGCGTCCATTCTGTGGAAGACTTCGGACAAGGCGCCCGACGCCGCTGAAGCCATGGGCATTACCGCGCATCGGCTCAAGGCATTGGGACTGATTGACAAGATCGTCAACGAGCCGGTCGGCGGCGCCCATCGCGATTACAAACAGATGGCGGCATTTCTCAAACGTGCGCTGAGCGACGCCTATCGTCAGGTCGGCGATCTCAAGGTCAAGGAACTGGTTGAGCGACGTTACGAACGTCTGCAAGGGTATGGCCGGTTCACCGACACCAAGGCCGACAGCAAAGCCACCAGCCGCTAAGGCGCAGACGGCGATTTTTCGCCGGCTACCCAGGGCTGGGTGGGGGGCCGGCCGGGTGCCTCTTTGCGCGCAGACTCCGTGCTGTACTGCTGAAAGCAAACCTTGACCCAGTCGCTGCCCGATGCCATCGCGGCGTTCAAGCCCGAACTGCCGTTGGCTGTGGCGTTCAGCGGCGGGGCCGACTCCACCGCACTGCTGCTGGCTTGTGCGCGTCAATGGCCGGGTCAGGTGGCGGCCATCCATGTGCACCATGGCCTGCAGGCGGCGGCCGATGATTTTGAACGGCACTGTGTAGCGCAGTGCCTGCAATGGCAGATTCCCCTGATCGTGCGGCATGTGGATGCACGCCATGCGCGCGGCGACAGCCCGGAGGATGCGGCGCGCGGAGCGCGATACCGCGCCATTGACGAGGCCGTTCGCGCTGCAGATGGCAGCGTGTTCTATCCAAGTGTGGCGCTGGCCCAGCATGCTGACGACCAGGTCGAGACCTTGCTGCTGGCACTGAGCCGCGGCGCCGGTTTGCCGGGCCTGGCCGCCATGCCGGCACGCCGTTTAAGGAGTGGTGTGGTGTACCACCGCCCCCTGCTCGAAGTATCCGGGACCACAATCCGCACCTGGCTGCGGGAGCAGGGGGCGACCCATGTCGAGGACCCCAGCAATACCGACGAAGGGCTGACCCGCAATCGGATCCGGGCCCGGTTGTTGCCAGCGCTTGCGCAGGTGTTTCCGCAGTTCCGCGACACCTTCACCCGCAGTTCCCGCCATGCCGCGCAGGCCCAATGCGTTCTGGATGCTGTGGCGGCGGAAGATCTGGCATTGGTTGCAGTGGCGCACACAACAGCCTTGTCGATCGCTGCATTGCAGGCCGTACCCAGCACGCGGCAGGCCAACCTGTTACGCCACTGGTTGCGCGCCGTGTTTGGCGTCAGCGCCAGCGCAGCCCAACTGGTTGAATTGCAGGCCCAGATCTCGGCCTGCACCACGCGCGGTCACCAGATCCGCATCAAGGTGGCTGGCGGATTTGTCGTGCGCAAAGGCCCCCAGTTGAGTTGGTACAATGGCCAGCCCGATCCAACCCTGACCGGTTGAGTTGCCGGGCCTGGCGCTGGCCTTATGGCAGCCGCTCACCAAGCAGCACAGGCGCCCAGTCCCCCGACCTTTTTTGCACATCCAATGGCTTTGATTGTTCACAAATACGGCGGTACGTCGATGGGCTCGACCGAGCGCATCCGTGCAGTCGCCCAGCGCGTTGCCAAGTGGGCCCGTGCCGGGCATCAGATGGTGGTTGTGCCCAGTGCGATGAGTGGCGAAACCAACCGACTGCTGGGCCTGGCCAAGGAACTGGCGCCCGCCAAACCCTCGCACAACTACAGCCGCGAACTCGACATGCTGGCTGCCACCGGCGAGCAGGCCTCGTCTGCGCTGCTGGCGATCGCCTTGCAGGCCGAAGGCCAGGAGTCCGTCAGTTATGCGGGCTGGCAGGTGCCGATCCGAACCAACAGCGCCTATACCAAGGCCCGCATCGAGTCGATCGACGACAAACGCGTACGCACTGATCTGACGGCTGGCAAAGTCGTCATCGTGACCGGCTTTCAGGGCATGGACGAGTTTGGCAACATCACGACACTCGGACGTGGCGGCAGTGACACCTCGGCGGTGGCTGTGGCTGCGGCGCTCAAAGCGCAGGAGTGTTTGATTTATACCGATGTCGACGGTGTCTACACCACGGATCCGCGCGTAGTGCCGGAAGCGCGCCGTCTCAAGACGGTCAGTTTCGAGGAAATGCTCGAAATGGCGTCGCTCGGCTCCAAGGTTTTGCAGATCCGCTCAGTCGAATTCGCCGGCAAGTACCGCGTGCCCTTGCGCGTTTTGTCCAGTTTTACCCCTTGGGATATTCCCATAGAGGAAGAGGCCGTCTCCGGCACCCTGATCACTTTCGAGGAAGACGAACATATGGAACAAGCCATTGTTTCCGGCATCGCGTTCAATCGCGATGAGGCAAAAATCTCCGTGCTCGGTGTGCCCGACACGCCCGGCATCGCCTACCAGATCCTGGGACCGATCGCCGAAGCCAACATCGACGTGGACGTCATCATCCAGAACGTCAGCAAGGACGGCAAGACCGACTTCAGCTTCACCGTGCACCGCAACGACTTCGCCAAGGCAGTTGATCTGCTCAATGCGCAGGTGGTCGGTGGCCTGGGCTCGACCGAAGTCATCGGCGACGCGAAGATCTGCAAGGTCTCGATCGTCGGTATCGGCATGCGCAGCCATGTGGGCGTGGCCAGCCGCATGTTCCGCGTGCTGAGCGAAGAGGGCATCAATATCCAGATGATCTCGACTAGCGAAATCAAGACGTCCGTGGTCATCGACGAGAAATATATGGAGCTCGCAGTGCGCGCATTGCATAAAGCTTTTGATCTTGACCAAGTTCCCGCTGACTCCATCGCGCAGTCGTGAGATAATCCCGCCAGTTTTGAAAAAAACGGAAACGTGACCGAGTGGCCGAAGGTGCTCCCCTGCTAAGGGAGTATGGGGTGTAGAGCCTCATCGAGGGTTCGAATCCCTCCGTTTCCGCCAGAAAAATTCCCCAAGTGATTGATTCACTTGGGGTTTTTCAATTTTTGAGGTCCGCAGCCCACCGCGCAGCCCACCACTTGCAAATCGATGCTAGTCGTCAGCATCCGGCAAGCGCAAGACTTTCCTTGATTTACTCATAAGTCAGAAATATAGGCGACAGAAGGATGTCTGAAGAAAGAGCGCACAAGATCTTTGTCGTCCGCGATGGCCTGGAGTTGTGCGTCAACACGGGGCCGAAGTTTCTCTCCTGCCTTCAAAGGAGATCGCGCCACGCCGGTTCGCTTCGTGTGACTCCATACCAGTTCGTCCGGATTGAGGTCTGGCGCGTAGCCCGGCAAGAAATGCATGGTGAGCTTGCCCTGTGTGCTGGCGATGTGTTCCTTGACTATGGCCTTCTTGTGCGCCGGCAAGCCATCGACAACCAAGTGCACTGGTTTCTTTCTCCGGTACATCAGTTTTCCCAACAACTCGACGAACAACTCGCCCGTGAGCGCCCCCTGGTAAGTCGCAAACCAGAACGCCCCTTTGGCGTTGACCGCAGATGCGGCGCTAATGCTCTGGCGCTGGCCGGGGCGTTCAACAACGGGCGTTTGGCCTTTCAGGCCCCAGGTCTTGCCGTGTACCGAGTCGGCCCTGAAGCCGGATTCGTCCCAGAAGAAGATGTCGGCCCCAATATCCTTGGCCTGTGCAGCAATGGCCGGGAATGTGTCGGTCTTCCAGCGCTCTATCGCCTCGGGGTCGCGCTGGTAGGCGCGTTCCAAGGGCTTTTGCGCAGTCAGACCCAATCGGGCCAGCATCGCACCGATGGAGGCCAACGAGAGTTGCACGTCAAAGCGCTGGATCAAAAGCTCGCGCACGATTTGGCGGGTCCAAAGGCCGAAGTCGAATCCGTACTGGTAAGGGCTCTTGCCATTGACCCACCGAAATACCTGACGCTCTTGGGCTGCACTGAGTTTGCGAGGGCGTCCAGTGCCCTTGGTCGAGCGCAACGCCTTGAGACCCCGGCCGCGTCCCTTACTTGTCGCAAGACACTTGTAGGCCCACGAACGGTGCAAGCCAAAGGAGGCTGCAACTGCCGCAGGATGTTCACCCTCATTCATCCGCTGCACCGCCAGGACGCGCATCTCTTCAAGGGTGTTGTGGGCCAGAATCCGTCCGTCTCGTTTCATGCCAGATTGGACAACACTGATGCGCGCAAGTTCCACAATTTGTCGGCTAAATTACTGACTTATGAGTAATTGTCGGATTACCACGATTCCACTGGTTCTGCGCCGCACCAGCCCCAGCTCAGAGGCTCAGAGGCGCTTCAAAAAGCGTGTCCCGCGCGCCCGTAAAGGTTGCCGGCTGTTGGCTTGCACGCAGAACCCCAAGTGGTGACCTCGGACGTTCTCAAACCGAGCACGGCTTCTCAATCGCCTGTCAGACGCCAACCTATCGATTGGCTAACTCATGGCCAATAGCGAGGGAATGCCCCCATGGGATTCCATAAAGCTGCCGTTGGCAAACGACTCTTGATGGCCGGGTGCAGGTGCTCCAGATGACGAGATTGTCGCCGCATTTCTGACGGTCAGTCCATAGGTGCGAACGTCAGGTTTGGAGCGGGCAGTTCCAATAGGCGAAGGTCGGGACCCAGACTTCTGGAGCCGGTCAACTTGCTCCGAAGCCGACCGACAAAATTGAGCGTCGGGTATCCAGGAAGTTGTGGACCCGGTTCGCAGCGTGAGCCGTCATTCGCCATGAGCCAGAAATTTCAGACGAGTTCTCCTGAGCGGTCATTGCCGGCGCTGATCCATTTGGGGCATTCGCCGGTCCCTGAAAATCAGGAGCGGTCGTTCAATCGGAGACGCAAGCTTTCTTGGCTGACGGGCTCTTGTGCAGCGTAAAGAGTCGCCCACCAATGCCCGCAATGCGGCGGTCCAGTTGCATGATTTTGGGTGCCGGTCACCCGCCGTTCGTATGGGCCAGCTATCGACCCGTTGCTGACCGTCGTAGCGGACTGCGCGCATCAACTGGGCCCGGCTGCTCAAGCGGGTGTTTGAGATCGACATGCAGCGCTGCCCGAACTGCGGCGCCGGGGAACTCCGCCGGGGAGCTCAAGATCATCGCCGCCATCCTGAAGCGGCCGGTGATCCAGAAGATCCTTGCTCACCTGGGGCTTGATCCGCAGCCGCCGCCCAAGGGTAGGGTGCGCGAGGCGGGGCAAGACTTCGCCGCTTGAGCCGCGCCGTGCTTCGGAAATACATCGACACAGGCTGCACCGCCAAACCGCAGCCGCCGGTGGCGTTGCGCGCCATGTCAGCGCGAGGCTGCCCAAGTCAGGATTCACCCAGAGGCCGTAGCCGAAAGAGCCGATTTGTGTACGGTCAAGGACTCGCCTGGCGTCTGGCCATCACAACCCGACGGCGCTGTCACCCGATCCGGTCACCCAATCCAGGCGTTTCAGGCCACTACAGATCGTTCCCCGGCCGCGTCTGGCCGCATCCAGGGCGTTTGAAATTCCTATGCGCCGATGTGGTGCTGTTCCCGGAAATCTGGAAGCTGCGCACCAACCTCTAGTGTCGTGAGCAGAACTGTGGAGTCATGTTCCAGCTACTACCTGCGCGTACTGCTGCCCCACGGCCACCACAGCGCCCCCGCTTACTCAATGAACCTGTCGGTCGCAAGAATGATGGATCGGGGCAATTCCAGGGACAGCGCCCTCGCGGTCTTTTGGTTCACCACGAGCTCGAATTTGACCGGGTCTTCGACCGGCAGGTCCGCCGGCGCCGCCCCAGACAAGATGCGCCGCGTGAACACGGCCACCCGTTCGACCATCATCGGAAAGTCCGGGCCGTAATACATCAACGCGCCGTCGCGGACGTGGACGAGTGCAGTGCCGATTGACACCATCCTTTGGCGTAACGCGAACCCTGCAATCTCGCGGATTGACGGATTGATCACGGAGTCGCCTGTGATGTACAGCGCCTGCGAATGGCTTGCGGCAATTGCCGCTAGCGTTGGGGCGATCTGGTCCGACGTGCGGACATCGAAATACACCAGCTGCAGCCCCAAAGTCTTGGCTGCATGATCGTAGACAGGCTTGTAACGCTCAACACCGGGCGTGTCCGGATTCCGCAGCACGGCGACTCGGCGTGGCGCTGGTGTAACCTCGGCCAGGATGCCCAGGATCTTGCCGGTCATTTCGGGGGAGAAGTAATTGGTGCCGGTGAGGTTGCCGCCCGGCCTGGAAAGGCTGGCAACGAGGCCCATCTCGACCGGGGCGAGCGCGCCGAGCATCACAATGGGAATGGTTCGGGTAGCGGCATGGGCAGCGACAATCGCCTGACTGAATGCCGCCACGATAAGCTCGACATTTGACGCGACGAGTTCCGCGGCGAGCGCGGGCAACTTCACCACATCACCTTGGGCGAATTTCCAGTCAATCGACAGGTTGTCGCCCTCACGCAGACCAAGTTTGGAGAGCGATTGGCGCAGCAGTTCTTGCGTGACACGTGAACTGTCGATCGTCCCCAGTGTGAGATACCCGATGCGCCGCACGCGGCGCTCGCCTTGCGCAAAAACGGCCGCGTGGAACGGCAGTGCCGCCATTACTTGCAGCGCGCGCCTGCGCGCCGCCGATGCCAGTCTCCAATGCTCCATGTCAACCATTTTAGGAGCAATGCCCGATCGAGAAAATTCACCAAGTCTGCGAATTTGTGACTCACGACTCTAAAACTTGCGCGCGACATCGGCGCGATAGAGCCATGCCTGGTCCAGCAGTTGCTCTCCGAGGAGGCGCATCGACCAGTCCCTGCCCCAGCGCACCAGGCCCGTCGCGTGGAAAATGCGGCCATTGCGCTCCGCGCGAGCCTGCACCTGCGCGCAGCGCTCCCAGCGATTCACCGCATAGCGCTGCAGTGCGGCCTCGACACCGGCGCCTGACTCATCGACTGCTGCGAAGCTGCGACCCAGTTCGGCTGCGTCTTCAATCGCCATGCCCGCGCCCTGCGCCAGGTACGGGCGCATCGGATGCGCCGCGTCGCCCAGCCACGCAATGCGGCCGCCATGGTTCGGGTTTAGATTGCGTCATTCTCTTGCTGCTGGGTCTCCTCCTGTCTGTCTGTTGCCCTTGGTATCCGTTCGTCGTCGCTGGTGTGTAGAGGTCTGGTTAGCGTTTCTGTCCGTCCCGAACGCCTGGGCGCTGCGGGAACCACAAGGGACACGGGACACCACTCGTCTTGTACCGAGGTCTTCTTTCTGGCCGCCGCGGCACGCGGCATTGGCACCGATGGCGCTTGCTGCTGCAAGTCGGTTCATCGGGTTGAGCCTTTGTCCCAGGGCTCCGGGTGCGCCAGGTGGCACCTTGGCTGACGTGGCCCGCGGTGTGCGAGCCTGGGGCAGATCGCGTTGCAAGGTCTGCGGATTCGACGCGCTTTGAGCAGCGCTGCAAATCGTTATCGAAGACCCGCTTGAGCAGCCGTGCTCAGCTGATGCGTCCGGCAGTCCGGCCCGCGCCGCAGGGTTATCGGGTTTTGATCAAAATCCGGTCATGCGCAATTCGTTCATTCCCCTGCTGGTCTGGCTCGCCTTCACGCCTTGGGCGCACGCGCAGGGCGATGACATGCAACCCATCCGGGGTTTCGCGATCGACCGCAAAGAGGTCAGTATCGCGCAGTTTGCCCGTTACGCGCAGGCCACAGGGGTCGTGACCGCGGCTGAAAAAGCTGGCGGCGGCAGCACCTATGAAGGCGGATGGGTGCAGCGCAAAGGCTGGACATGGCGCACGCCCTTCGGCCTGCAGGCCAGCGAGAGCGAGCCCGCCGTTCACATCAGTTTTGCGGAAGCCCGCGCCTATTGCCAATGGGCCGGCCAGCGCCTGCCCAGCGATGCCGAATGGATGGAAGCCGCCTACACCGAACGGCGAGCGCCGCCACCGGCCGGACTCAAGAACGGACAGACCTACCCCTACCCCACCGGGAGCAGCCCCCTGGGCGCCAATTGCTTGGGCGACTGCGGCGCGGCGCCGACGCCCGCCGCCTATGCCAACCCCACCATCACCACCCGCGGGCGCGGCCATGCGCCCACCGGCAGCACCAAAGCGGGCGTCAACGGCCTGTTCGAGATGGGCGCCAACGCCTGGGAATGGACCGACGGCGGCACCGACGGGGCCCGCCCCACGCGCGGCGGTTCATGGTGGTACGGCGCGGCGCAGATGCACCGCGATCACCTTCAGTCCAAGCCCGCCGAGACGGCGGTGGTCTATATCGGCTTTCGGTGTGCGAAGAACCTGCTGTGAGTCAAAAGTAGGGTGTCCTTGCAAAGGATCGCCGCAATGATCTTGAGCTCGCCTCGAAGCCGCTGGCTGTGTGCGACGGCTCCTGGCCGCTCGCGGGTGCTCGAATTGCTGAAATTCGCGTCACATTGCCGACAGTCCACGGCATACCTGAACCGCCGCTCTGGAGCCAGAAGTTCCGAAATTCGAACGTCGCTTGTCAGTCTTGTCCGGCCGGATGACTTTCTCGGAACCCGCCGCTCGGGCTGAATGTCGGCAACGGAGCGCGACCAATCTCGGCAGTGCAGAGTTTGCCGTCTTACAAAAAATGCTGCAATACGTTAGTCAACTTGCAATTGCAAGTTGCCGATCAAGAGCCGCTTTTTGAGTGTGGCCATCGGCCCAAGGCGGTCGCCCGGCGCCTCGAAAGCACGAGCACGCCGTTGCTAGCTGACGCCGAATAGCTGCCACTCCCCCGGTACGCCCTTCAATTCATGAATGCCGCGGGTCTCGAATGTGAGGCCGGAGCCGGCCACCAGATCGCGTACCGTCTGCGATACCAAAACCTCCCCTACAGCGGCCAACCCGGCAACGCGTGCGCCTGTGTGCACCGCAATGCCAGCGAACTTCTCGCCACTGCGCTCGCATTCTCCCGTATGCAGGCCACAGCGCACCTCGACGCCGATCGCGCGCACGGCGTCGCGGATTGCGCTGGCGCAGCGAATCCCTCGTGCCGGTCCGTCAAACGCCGCGAGAAATCCATCGCCCGCCGTGTCGATTTCCTGTCCACGGTACTGCCGCAGAATCTCGCGCACCTTGGCCTGGAACGCTTCGAGCAGTCCGCGCCAGGCGCGATCACCGATCGCTGCAACGCGCTCGGTCGAGCTTGCGATGTCCACGAACAACACGGTCACCAGAACGCGCTCGAGTTCGTGCGCCTGGCGCGCTCCGGTCACAAACTCTTCGACCTCATCCAGCAGTTTGTCCTGATCGCCGATCCAGGGCACGTGATCCTCGCCCGGTAACTCGACCAATTTCGCGCCCGGGATATGTTGCGCCATGTAGCGCGCATGTTCGACCTCAGATACCCGTTCCGCGGTGCGGTGCAGAATCAGAGTCGGCACTTGGATCGAAGGCAACACCTGACGGACGTCGATCTCGCGGTTCATTTTCATAACTGCAACCGCAGCACCGGGGCTCGCCGCGGCGCGGAAGTACGACGCTACGCGATTGGCGGAATCCTCTTCGCGCGCAATGCTGGGCGCCCACATATTCAGATCCACTCCCTTCGGCGTGCCCCAATTGCGTTCGAAATTTCCAAGCACCCGTTCCCATTGCTCGCTCTTCCAGCCAAATGGATAGTCCGGCGCCCATGCCCGTTTAGCATAGGACCCATATAGGATGAGCGCTGAAGTTCGCTCCGGGTACGTCGCGGAATAAAGAAGAGACATCGGACCGCCTTCGGAAATTCCGAACAACGTCGCCCGCTCAGAGCCTACAGCATCCAGGACCGCCTGCACATCGTGCATGCGCTGCTCAAGCGTGAATATTTGAGAGCCCCGGTCCGACATGCCTGTGCCTCGCTTGTCGAACAAGATCAGACGGCAGTACGACGCGAGACGCTGGAAAAACGCATTCATCTCACGCAACTGCCACGCTGCTTCGACGTTGGAAACGAATCCCGGCACAAACAAAATGTCGATTGGACCCTCGCCGAGCACCTGATAGGCGATGTGGACATCGTCACTTTTGGCGTAGCGAGTTTCAGGAGGCATGTGGCTGAGTGTCTTCCTACGATGATCTTTTCGCAATGGGTCGGGCGCTAAAGCGCCGAACGACAGCGTTCGAACCGCGGCGTCCGATTTCTCGCGGTTGATCGCGCCGGCCAGATGCGCCAATGATCGATCTGATCGCCACATTGCAGATCGCCCGACTGCACCTTCAATGGCCGCTGTGGAGCAGGCAGATCGAAAAGTCGTATGACCGGGTTCAGTGTGCGCCGTGACAAGGCGGCACTTTCCAGTGGGTGAGAGGCCCACCCGGCCAAAGCTCCAGCCGGAAGCACCCGGAGCAACTATGGAGGTAACGAAATGGTTGAAGCCTTTGGGTAAAGCGTGCCACATTTTGGTG
>JBBQJP010000017.1:0-78605 GCA_038326025.1 Burkholderiales bacterium | reverse complement strand
CGGCACTGGACTGTAGTCAGGACCGTGATTCCGGACCTCGTGCATAACCTCAGCGGATGACCATGAACCAAGAAGTAACCGTGCCGGCGATTCTCAGACCGCTGCCTTTGCCAGAACAGACAAGCTCTGCGTCGAGCCGCCGGCCCTTCAAGGGCTTGCTGGTGTGTTTCGCTCTGTTCCTCGTATACCTGTTGCTCAAGAGGTAGGTCCGATGCGCTGGCACAAACCGAGCCTCCAGAGCATCCAGAGCTATTGGGGCCAGCGTGCCAGATCCGAAGTCTTCCCGCAGGCCGTCACCGGCTGCGTGCGCCACGCCATGCTGCAGGCGACGCCCCATGCCGCGCCCGGAGAACCCCATGCCGGTCTCTTTTCCCGGAGTCAACGCGCGGCCAGCCTGCAGGCGTTGTGGTATATGCGCAGTGACTTGATGTCGGCCATTGCGTCCGAAAGCGGCGAGGCGGCGGCCCAGCAGCAAGTCGCCACAATCACCAAGCTATTCGTCGGTCTGATACCGGAGGCGCGCAACCTGTCCACGCCCGATTTGCAACGAAAACGCATCCCGTCTGGCAGGTGAAATCAAGGCCAGTTCAAGGCGATCAGTGAGCGATGCCGCAGCGTCGTTGCGCAAGGTTGACCCACCCGTTGACTGGGCCCTTGGTTGCCGGTCAGGACATGCCGGTCAACGGCTTCCTGGGTACGGTATGGTCGATGACTCCTGCCAGTCTTCTGGCGCCTGTCGACCGGCTCTGAAGCAGACGGTCAAAATTGAACGACGGGTATCGAGAAAGTTGTGTGCCCGGGTTGCAGCGTGAGAAGTCGCTCGCCGGTGGACGCCCAGTTCACGGTTTCGGTGCCATTGCAGTCATTTAGCCATGCAGGCTGCAGCGGAGCAGCGACCGATAGCCAAGCTACTGCTGACATAGCCCGCGTCAGCACAGGGGCAGCATCTCATGGCGCCAATCCAATAACAGATCCTGACAGTGGTGCTGAACTCACGCTGCCGACCTAAATGGAGTCTTCGACATTGCTAAGTAACGGCCGTTCTCGGGAACTGATTGGTCAGCCAAAGCGCGTTCGCGTAAACGGAAGTGTCGAGCAAACCAACGCGATGGCACAAATGCTGCCGCCGTGGGTCGGATCCAAGAAGCCCGCAGCCGATACGGCCGATGAAGCGACCGCCCAAACGCGCAGATGTCCTACAGCCACTAATGCATCGGATGGGTGTAATTGACGGGGCGGAAGTTCGTGTCTTTCGCATGCCCTATCGATCCGTGGCGTCGCGGAATGCGACCGGTCCTGCGCCGCGGCCAATGCCACAGCAGGTATTTCGTGCGATCAACCCAGGAGATCTCCATGACGTCATACACCCGATTCATCGCGATGATCACCACCTCGACCGTGGTGATGTTTGGCCTGATGTACCTCAACACCTACGCGCTGGACCATGTGTTCTTCAGCCAGACGCGGGCTTGGATGGCGCTGTATATGGGCGGCGTGATGGCCATCATCATGTTGTTGTTCATGCGTGGCATGTACAAGGACAAGCGCAAGAACAATTTGATTGTGGTGGGTGCGGCGCTTCTGTTTGCCGTCTCGCTGTACCTGGTACGTTCGCAGGCCACGGTTTCTGACCAGTCCTGGCAGAAGGCCATGATTCCCCATCACAGCATTGCCATCCTCACCAGTAGCCGCGCCGCATTACAAGACGTGCGCGTGCGCGAACTGGCCGACGGCATCATCAACGCACAGCGCCGCGAGATCAAGGAAATGGAATGGTTGATCAACGACATCAACACCCATGGCGAGGCGACCACGGAGGAAGCTGCGCGATCCAGACCTGTACCCAAGTTCGATGGACGCCCGTCCGATGATTAGTGAAAGCAACAATGGCAGCAACAAGACCGCGGTGCTCTACCGCATGGCCATGCCTGACCACACCTGCCCCTACGGCCTGAAATCGAAAGACTTGCTTGAACGCAGGGGCTTCGCGGTGGAAGATCATCATCTGACCAAGCGAGCCGAAACTGGCCCTGCTCTTCGACCAACACCCCCTCCTGACGAGGGAGCACCGTCGTCGTTCGGGTGATGAACTTGTGCAACACCGCACGCAGCGCTAGATGTTAAGTTGCAATAGGTTGTTCCCGCCGAGACGGGAAGCTGGAGGCTTGTAGCCCAGAGCCGAATGAGGTCGGCGGGCGTTGTAGTAGCCCATGAACGCCGGCAGCCACGCAGTGCGCTCGGCGCTGTTGGCCCAGATGCGTCCGTAGGCCCACTCTCTCAGGCAAGTGTGTATGAATCGTTCAGCCTTGACGTTTGTCTGTGGCCTATAGGGCCGCGTGAAGCTGTGCTTGATGCCCAAGGCCTGACAGGTCTTGTTGAACAGGACTGATCGGTATGCCGAGCCGTTATCCGTGAGCAGACGTTTGATCTTCACTCCCAGCGCGGCGTAGTGCGCCACGGCAGCTTTGAGGAAATCCACGGCTGAGCCTTTGCGTTCGTCGCCGTGCATCTGAACAAAGCCCGCGCGCGAATGGTCATCGATGGCTACATGGGCGAACTCCCATCCGGCACCATCGACCGAATCGCGCCGGTTGCCTGTGACCCTGTGGCTGGGACGCACGATGCGCCCGAGCTTCTTGGTATCGATGTGCAGCAGTTCGCCGGGTGCTTCCCTTTCATAGCGCACGACCGGCTGAACCGGCTCGAGCGCCTTGAGACTGGACAACCCCAAGCGTGCCAGAACCCGGCTGACGGTGGCTACGCTGCGCCCCACGATGGTGGCGATCGCACGCATGGGCATGCGTGAGCGGCGCAACTGCTCAATTCGTTGGGCCAGGATCGGGCTGACCGTCGTACGCGTTCTGGCTGGTCGCGAACTGCGCTGCAGCAAGCCGTCCTGTCCGAACTCCTCGAACCGAACTCGCCACTTGCGCGCCGTCCGAGCGCTGATGCCGGCGGCCTTGGCCGCCGGCATCAGCCCCATCACGGATATGCGTTCGATCAGCAATTTGCGACCTTCAAACGTCAATCTGGCATTCTTATGGCTGTTCACCTGGTTGTTTCCTCTGTGAGTGCTGAAGCTTGGTCACTCCAGTCTCCCAGACTCTTCCGGGTGAACAACCTATTGAAACATCACAGCTAGATCGGTTGGCGCGGGTAGTTCGGCCAAGACCGGGGCGCCTTCGGAACCCCGTCCCCAAACGCCATGCAGCACCAGGCAGCGCAGGTGGGTGACAAGTAGCGCGATGCCAAAGCGTGGGGCGGTGAAATCGATAGTCAGTCCAACCTGGTTTCGATCAACGGCTTCGCGCCGCCCCCGCGGGAGGCGACGCTCGCCGTCCTGATTGACCGACAACTTGAACACCGCTTCGAGAGCCAACCGCCGGAGCCCCCACTGACGGCACGGTGCACGAAGTTTCGGATGCGCCGATCGTCGGGTGCAATGGTCGTCTCTTGTTCAGGCGGGGCGGTCGTCATCCGCGCGCATAGTGCCGTCGATTGCATCGAGTTGATGTAGGTCAAGGTGCTATCGACCTGACGGCGCAACATTGATCACGATACGGGCGGCTCATCTGCAACGCTGACCAGCACCTTGAGGAGAATGTGATGAGAAGACGTTTGCTGCCATTTGCAGCCGGCTTGCTGATGGCGTCCAGCCTGAGCTGGGGTCAGGCCTGCGTGGAGGCGGGGGTCCATGAGCGCCCGCTCGACGAGATTGCACTCGGCGGGCGGCTGTACGACAACTGGTGGTCGACCTGCGGCCGGCCCGAGCCGACGGGCACCCATCCGGCCTACCCGGCTGCAGGCAAGCAGACCGGTGCTGCCACTTGGCGCTGCAAGGAATGCCACGGCTGGGATTACGCGGGCAAGGACGGCGCCTACGGCAGGGGCTCGCACTTCACCGGCATCCCGGGTGTGGCCAGCGCCGCCGGGCGCGAACCAGCCAAACTGGTGGGCGTGATGACGGACGACACCCATCGCTTTGGTAACTTGATGCCTCTGGCCACGCTGAACACCCTGGCCATTTTCCTCAGCCGCGGCCAGCCTGCCGGTGACGCCGCCATCGACGCCGGCACGAAAAAGGTTGCCGGCAAACCACGCACCGGGGCCCGCCTCTTTGCGCGCGAATGTGCAGCCTGCCACGGCGACCGCGGGCGGCGGCTGAACTTCAACCACGAGGCGGGCGAGCCTGAGTTCGTCGGCACCATTGCGGTCGACAACCCCTGGGAGCTTCGTCACAAGATCCGCAATGGCCAGCCGGGATCGGTGATGGACGCTAAGCACCTCGAACATCAGGATCCGGACGCTTCAGGGCGCGGCATGCACGGCGGGATGCATCGCCACATGCTGCAGGGGCAGGCGATGCCGGCTTTCCGCAAGCGCCTGTCGGAGGCCCAGCAACGCGACCTGATGAGCTATCTTCAGACGCTGCCGGTGCGCTGAGCTGGCGCCTTCGCGGCAAAGGCTTTGCCTCAACTCTGAGAAGGCCGGGCGCAGCCGATCTCGGCGGGCCTGGGTGCCGGGCCGCCTGAACAGTGATAGGTCGGGAGTGGCAGGCCGCTTGCAGGCGCGCCCATCTGCAGACCCAGTTGATTCAGGATCTTCTCGATGACGGGCTCATCCGGGTTCGCGGTGATGATCTTCAGTTCATCGCCGCAAACTCGGGTGGATGTCTGTGGTCTCCGGTAAGTGGTTTACCCAAAGTCGAGCGTGAACCACCTCGAACCGGTCGGTGGTGATTACCCGCATCTGGCCGCTCGCGGGTGCTCGAATTGCTGAAATTCGCGTCACATTGCCGACAGTCCACGGCATGCCCGAACGGCCGGTCTGGAGCAAGCAGTTCCAATAGTCGAATGACTCCTGCCAGTCCAGGCCGTGTGGAAACAGTTGCGCGTCGTCTAGTTTGGTCGACGCTTTACAACGCGTTTTAGCCACGCAAGAAGGCCGCCAGACTCATCCAGTAAGTCATCGGCGAGCTGCAGCGTCCTTTTAGCGGGATATGCGCCTGGAAGGGTCGTTTTTGAGGCCGCACAAGGCTCCGTGCCCTTATGCCGCCATCGCTTCAAGCGTTCCAGCAATACCCAGAATCCGCATCAGACGCTTGAGGTTATATGCCAGCACTTGCAGACTCATTTCCGTGGCCACGCGAGGCAACGTCCTGGTCAGGAAGTGGTTGTATCCCATCCAGTATTTGATCGTTCCAAACGTGTGCTCCACGGTCTGTCGTCGCACGCTCATGATCTCGGGCTTTTGATCGAGTCGGCGTTGCATTGCATCGAGCACACCCTCATGATCCCAGCGCCGTACACGACGAAACGTAAGGTTGGTGCACTGCGAACGAATCGCGCACTTCTGGCAGTTGGAACTCCAGTACGCATGCGTGACCAGACCCGCTTCGAGCGTAGTGCAGCGGTAGATCAGGCTTTCACCGGCTGGGCAGCGGTATTCGTTCTTCTCGGCAACATAGACGAAGTCCTGCTTGCCAAAGCGTCCTTCGGCCTTGCTGTTGGAGGTCATCAGCTTGGCAACATAGGCGGTAATGCCCGCTTGCTCGCAGGCAAGGATCTGCTCTCCCGTGAAGTAGCCTCGGTCGGCCACGACCTCGATGTCCTTGAGTTCGGTGGCCTCCCGCGCTTGCTCGGCCATTGCATGCAGCGCCGCGCGGTCAGAGCTGACATTGGTAACCTCATGGGCAACGATCAGGTGGTTCTTGGCATCCACAGCAGTCTGTACGTTGTAGCCAACCAGGCCAGCACCGCGCCGGCTGGTTGCCATGGCACGGGCATCCGGGTCCGTGTGCGAGATCTGGCCCCCTGGCGTTTGTTCCAGCTTTCGCTCGATCGCCTTGAGCTCTTTCATCTTTTGCTTGAGCGTGTCGATCTTGAGCTTGACGCGCTCGGTCTTGGCTTCAGTTAGATCATTGGGATTGCGGTCTGCCGTATCCAGTGCTGCCAGGTAGCGATTGATGCTCTTGTCAACTTGCTCCATGCGTGCGCGCAATTTGCCAGCGGTAAAGTTCTTGTCCCGGTTGTTCACGGCCATGAATTTGCTGCTATCGATGGCAATGATCGAATCCGCGAACAGCTTGAGCTTGCGGCAGATGACGATGAACTGGCGGCATACGTTACGCAGAGCCACGCCGTTGTCACGACGGAAATCAGCAATGGTCTTGAAGTCCGGAGCGAGCCGCTGCGTGAGCCACATGAGTTCCAGGTTGCGTTGGCTCTCACGCTCCAGGCGCCGGCTCGAGGCGATGCGATTGAGGTAGCCGTAGATGTATATCTTGAGCAAGACAGCCGGGTGGTAAGCCGGGCGACCAGTGCTCGCTGGATCCGCGCCCGCAAATCCAAGTTCCGCAAGGTCTAGATGGTCCACAAACGCTTCGACCACGCGCACCGGATTGTCTTCGCCCACAAAGTCGTCCAGGCACTCGGGCAACAAGGTGATCTGACTTCGATCCGGCCCCTCAATGAATCTCTTCATCTGCTCGCCCTCCTCGAATACCGCCGCACGTCACGACAGCGACGATAAGCAATGCGCGCTAAATATTCAAGCTGTTTTCACACAGACTCAGTCTTCTGGAGCCAGTCAACTTTCTCGAAAGCCGCCCGTCAAGACTGAAAGTCAGGTCCGCCTGTTGTCGAGGGGTCTGGACGAGTTGATCGCCCAAAACGAGACGGCTCCCATGTTAGATGGGCTCTTCGGAGCTGCTCAATAGCCATTTTTCCGGCTAAGTCAATCGTTTTTAGTCCAGCCGCCAATCACAGTTCGCACATTGGGCGAAAAATGACTTCGTGCGATGAGTCAAAACCTCTGGAAACCCTGGTGGCCATTGTGCTTCCAGCTTTTCGTGGGCCAACAGCGTAGTAAAACCCTTGCGCCAAAACAAAGCCACCCGAAGGTGGCTTGAAAAAGTCCCATGTGTAGGACGTCGTTGGAAACGAGACTGGCATTTTCGAAGGGCTTTGCTTGAGGTGTTGCCCCTCCGCCATTGCACTGTGTGACAGCAGTTAAAGCGACTTTAACTGCTGGTATGGATGACCGCCATCCTCCATTCAGGGGATGGGATGCCGTCTTTTTTGGCCATCCGGGACTTATTTCGGCGACCTAATGCGCGCTTGCCAGTCATTTGTGCATGACTTGCGGCAAGTAGACGCAGAAACACGCGCCGCCACCGGCATGGTTCTCGCACCGCACCGTGCCACCATGGCGCAGGACGATGGATTTCACCAGCGCCAGGCCCAGGCCCACGCCGCCATCGCGTTCGCTGGCGCCAGGCAGGCGGTAAAACGGCTCGAAGATGCGCTCGCGCAAGGCCTCGGGCACGCCCGGTCCCTGGTCGCAGACACGGATCTCGATCTGCTTGTCTGCGACGGCGAGTGAAAGCGTTACATCACCAGCCGCATGGCGGCGCGCGTTTTCCAGCAAATTGCGCACCACGCGGCGCAGCAACTTGCCCACGCCCAGCACTTCCAGCGTCGTGCTGGTGCTGTCGACCTGCAGTTGTGCATCCAGTCTCGCGCATTCCTCGGCCGCCAGGCCCAGCAGATCGACCGGTTCCATGGTGCCGATATCCACCTCGCTGGCATCCAGCCGACTGGCCAGCAGGATCTCGTCAATCAACTGGTCGAGTTCCTGGATGTTGCGTGCGATCTCATCGCGCAATTCGGTCGAGGTCTGTGGCCCCATGAGCTCCAGCCCCATGCGGATGCGTGTCAACGGCGAGCGCAATTCATGCGAAGCGTTGGCCAACAGGGCCTTGTGCGACTGCAGCAGTGCCTGAACCCTGGCTGCCGCCGCGTTGAAGCCCTTGGCCAGGTTCGCCACTTCGTCATGGCCTTGTTGCGGCAACCGGGTTGTCAGGTCGCCATCGCCCCATTGGTGCACGCCTTGTTGCAGTGCTTCGAGCCGTTTGGTCAGGCGGCGCACGATCGGGTAGGTGCCCAGTGCCACTGCCACTGCGATGAAGGCCAGCATCCAGGCGAATCCCGGTGCCCAACGGTTGGGGCCTTGGTTTCGCCCCATGGGGCCACGGGCACTGCCGGGCTCACGCGGGCGCGGCAGCTGGATGTACAAGGTGCTGCCGTCCTGCATCCTGACCTGGAACTCGGGTGCCTGTCCGGGCACGCGGATCGGGCGCGCCGGCGCCTGGCCGAGAATGTTGCCGGCGGCATCCAGCAGGACGATCTCGCGTCCAGGGCGCATCGCACGTTCACGTTCGGCGTCCATGCGCGACAACCAGCCAGCGAGCAGGGCCAGCACGGCGATCGTGCCCACCACGGCGAGCCAGATGCGCAGGTACAGGCGTTGGAACAGCGGAATTTTCATGTGTCCGGCGCAGCCAAACCCTCAGTCCTGCTGGCGAGCGAACACGTAGCCGACACCGCGCACCGTGAGAATGCGTTTGGGGTTCTTCGGGTCCTGCTCGATCGCCGCCCGGATCCGGCCCATGTGCACGTCGATGGAACGGTCAAAGGCATCGAGTTCGCGCCCGCGCACGGCTTCCATGATCTGGTCGCGTGTCAGTACCCGGCCCGCCCGTTCGGCCAATGCCACCAGAAGGTCGAACTGGTAGGAAGTCAGGTCACAGGCCTGGTCCGCCACCGACACCGTGCGGGCATCGCGATCGATCTGCAGCGAACCGAACTGCAGTGGCTGGTCGGTGGCGTCCTGTGCGCCGTTGCGGCGCAACACCGCACGGATGCGTGCCAGCAACTCGCGTGGTTCAAAGGGCTTGGGCAGGTAGTCGTCGGCACCAATCTCCAGGCCGACGATGCGGTCCATCGGGTCGCCTTTGGCCGTGAGCATCAGGATCGGCGTGCGTGCGGCCGAGCCCGGCAGACCGCGAATGCGTTTGCACACCTCGAGGCCGTCCATGTCGGGCAGCATCAGGTCCAGGATGACCAGGTTGGGCAGGGGCTCGGAGCCGCGCCCCTGCAATTGCGCCAGGCCGCTTTGACCGTCGCTGGCATGCGACACCGTGAATCCGGATTGCCCCAGGTATTGCGTCACCATCTGGGCCAATCGGGAATCGTCCTCGATCATCAATAAGCGTTCCACCATGGTTGCAGTTTAGGGTTTGCCCTGCAGCGACAGTTGAAGCGGCGGTAAAGATTGGTAAACCGCCGTGCGCCGCTGGCTACGGTGTGGCCGCGGAAGTCGCCGCTGACGGGGCCGTCGCCGGGGTCGGTCCAAGGCCGGCCCGGATCGCCAGCAAAATCAGCGCGAGCACCGGCAGCCCCAACAAGGCAGTGGCCACAAAGAACTGGGCGTAGCCGAAGCTGTCGACATACTCGCCCGAGAAACCCGCCAGGAACTTGGGCAACAGCAGCATCAGGGAGCTGAACAAGGCGTACTGGGTGGCGGAGTAGCGGATATTCGTCAGGCCCGAAAGATAGGCGATGAATGCAGCCGACGCAATGCCGCTGCTCAGGTTGTCGGCCGACACCACGAGTATCAGCGCCTGCACGTCGTGTCCGTGTCCCGCCAGCCAGGCGAACAGCAGGTTGGTTGCGGCGCTGAGAACGGCGCCCAGCATCAGGATACGCATCACGCCGTAACGCATGGACAACACGCCCCCGATGAACGCGCCCACCAGCGTCATGATCACGCCGTAGATCTTGGTCACCGCGGCGACCTCGTCCTTGGTGTATCCCATGTCGACATAAAACGGGTTGGCCATGATGCCCATCACGACGTCGCTGATACGGTAAATCGCGATCAGTGCCAGGATCAGGGCCGCGTGCCAGCGGTAACGGCCCAGAAAGTCGGCAAACGGTGCGATCAACGCGCCCTGAATCCATTCGCCGGCGCTCTTGGCAGGCGCCATTTCCTGTCGCTTTGGCTCGGGCGACAACAATACCGTCAACACACCCACCAGCATGGACGCGGCCATCACCAGGTAGGCTGTCTGCCAGGCACCGGATTGGTATTGCGCTGCGCCGCTGATTTCGGCACGAGCCGCAATCCACAACACGCCGGCGCCGGCCCAGATCATCGCCATCCGGTAGCCGGTCTGGTAGGTGGCGGCCAGTGCACCCTGGCGCTCGGTCGAGGCGGACTCGATGCGGTAAGCATCGAGCGCGATGTCCTGTGTGGCCGATGCAAACGCAACGGCCAGCGCGCCCCATACGATGGGTGTCAGGGCCTGCTGCGGGTCGGTCATGGCCATGCTGGCCAGCGCCATCATGATCACGATCTGAGACAGCAGCAACCAGCTGCGCCGGCGCCCCAGCCAGCGCGTCAGCAGTGGTATCGGCAGGCGGTCCACCAACGGCGACCAGGCCCACTTGAAGCCGTATGCGAGGCCAACCCAGCTCAGGTGGCCGATGGTGGTGCGGTCGATGCCGGCCTCGCGCAACCAGAAGCTCAGGGTGCCGAGCACCAGTAGCAGCGGCAGACCGGCGGAGAAACCCAGCAGCAGCATGCGCAGGCTCGCGGGCTCAAGATAGACGCGGACGGCGACGCGCCAGGGAATTCGGGGTTTTGGGGTATCGGGGGAGGTTTCTGTCATGCCGCAGTCGGTTTGTTCCGACTATTATTCACGCATGTGCCAGACCTGTATTTCCAATCGCTCCATGTGGGCCTCGCGCCGCGGCTTTTTACTGGCTGGCGCCGCGGCGGCCGCGACGCCTGCGCTGGCGCAGGTCGACGTAGGCAAACGATCGCAGTTCAGCAAGCTGGTGTCGGCCGAGGAAATCGAGCAGGCAGCCACGAAGCAATATGCCAAGGTCCTGGCCGATGCGCGCGCGCAAAAGGCGCTGGCGCCGGACAACCATCCGCAGGTGCGGCGCCTGCGCGCGATTGCGCAACGCATCATTCCCCACACCGCTGCCTGGAACGACCGCGCACGCAACTGGCGCTGGGAAGTCAACCTGATCGGCAGCAAGGACGTCAATGCCTTCTGCATGCCTGGGGGAAAGATCGCTTTCTTCTCCGGCATCCTCGACCAGTTGCAGCTGACCGACGACGAGGCCGCGATGATCATGGGCCATGAAATGGCCCATGCCCTGCGCGAACATGCCAGCGAGCGCATCGGCAAGACCCAGGCCACAGGTGTCGGCCTGTCGCTGTTGTCGCAGCTGCTGGGACTCGGCGATGTCGGCAGTGCGGTGGCCAATATCGGCACCCAGCTGCTCACGCTCACGTTCAGCCGCGAGGATGAGAGCGAGGCCGATCTGGTGGGCCTGGAGCTGGCGGCACGTGCCGGTTTTGCGCCACACGCCGGCGCCAGCCTGTGGCGCAAGATGGCCGCGGCATCGGGTAGCGGCGGCGGCAACCTGGCATTTCTGTCCACCCATCCCAGCGGTCCGCAACGCATTCGCGACTTGCAGGCGAATGAGCCCAAGGTTCAGGGCTTGTACGAGCGGGCCCGCCGCGGCGGCTGAGCATGCTCGGGCCACGTCCGTGACTGCCGCCATGCCCATTCAATACGACCGCTACTACCGCTACGCCGAATTCACCGCCGCCCTGCAGCAACTGGTGCAGACCTATCCGCGCCTGCTGGCGATGCAGAGCATCGGCAAAAGCCATGAAGGTCGCGACATCTGGGTCATGACGGTGACCAACCAGGACACCGGCGCGCCGTTGGACAAACCGGCGTATTGGGTCGACGCCAACATTCACGCCAGTGAACTGGCCGGTGGCGCGGCAGCCATGTACCTGATCGACACCCTCACCGCGCAATACGGCCGACGCGAAGACGTCACCCGCTGCCTGGACAGTCGGGTGTTCTACATCTGCCCGCGTTTGAACCCGGATGGCGCCGAATGGGCGTTGCGCGATACACCCAGGATCATCCGTTCGTCGACCCGGCCCTACCCGTACGACGAGGATCAGATCGACGGCCTGGATATTGAGGATGTGGACGGCGACGGCCGTATCCTGTCGATGCGTATTCCAGATTCAAATGGCAACTGGAAATGCCATCCCGACGAGCCCCGCCTGATGGTGGCGCGCGAGCCGACCGAGGTCGGTGGCCACTATTACCGCATCCTGCCCGAGGGCCGGGTACGTGACTACGACGGCTTTTTGCTCAAGGTGAACCGGGACCGCGAGGGCCTGGACCTGAACCGCAATTTTCCCGCGCAGTGGCGCCAGGAGTTCGAGCAGATGGGCGCCGGGCCGTATCCAACGTCCGAACCCGAAGTGCGCTCTGTGGTGCAGTTCATCACCCACCATCCCAACATCATGGGCGGCGTGGCCTTCCATACCTGGAGTGGCGTGTTGCTGCGCCCGTTCTCGGGCCGCTCCGACGACGATATGCCGGCCGAGGACCTGTGGATGTACAAGGCGCAGGGCGACAAGGGTACGGCGTTAACCGGTTACCCGGCAATCAGCACCTTCCACGAGTTCCGTTACCACCCCAAGGACGTGAGCACCGGCGGCTTCGACTGGATCTACGAACACCTGGGCCTGTACAAATGGACGGTCGAGATCTGGTGCCCGATGCGCGAGGCAGGCATCACCGACTACAAGTTCATCGACTGGTTCCGCGAACACCCGGTCGAAGACGACTTGAAGCTGCTGGCCTGGTCGGACAACGCGCTGCAGGGCAAGGGCCATGTAGCCTGGTACCCGTTTGAGCATCCGCAGCTGGGCGCGGTTGAGATCGGCGGCTGGGACAAGATCCACGCCTTTCGCAACCCGCCACTGCACTTGCTTGAAAAAGAGATCGCACGCTTCCCCGACTGGTTGTTGTGGAACGCACTGACCTCACCCAAGCTCGAACTGGTGTTTGCGCGCTGCGAAAGCCTGGGGCCGGACACCTGGCGTGTCGAGGTGGGTGTGCAGAACACCGGTCATTTGCCGTCGTATGTGTCCAAGCGCGCGCTGGCGCGCAAGCAAAGCCGTGGGCTGGTCGGCGAGATTACGCTGCCAGATGGCGCGAGCCTGGTGTCCGGGCAGTTGCGCATGTTCGCAGGCGAACTCGAAGGCCGCGCCTACAAACACACACTGGTCAGTTTCTGGACCGACAACACGCCGATGGCCGACCGTGCCAAGCTGCAGTGGGTGGTGCGTGCGCCGGCGGGCGCGCAGGTGCAAGTCGTGGTGCGGCATGAAAAGGCGGGTGCTGTGCGCACTGCGCTGGTCCTGAAATGAAAGGGCTGCGCGCTGGTCGTCATGGCCCCTGCCGCTGACGGCGCCCGGAGCATTGCACGGATTGCGCCTGACGCCTCGACGGCGCGTGCCGTAAGCGCTGCGCTGCGGTCGGTATCTTGCAGCGACCCACCAGCATACGGATCAGGTGTCGCCGATGGCTTGCACGATGTGCGCCATCACGGCGGGCAATCGCGCCGGGGTGCGCTGCAGCATTTCGAGCACATCGTCGATGGATGTCGTGCCATCGAGTTGCGCCCAGCTCGCGACCTCGCTCGCGTCAGGGCTGATCCAGGCCATGCTCCAAGAGTCGAAAACCCGCTGTGAGATCGGCTGCTCCATGATCACCTTCAGGTCACGGTGGCGCGGGTCTTGCCGGATGTGCGCGACCAGTCGCTTCACGACATCGTGGTCGCCTTCGAGAATTTGTACGAACACGCCATCAACTGAAAACAGCGCACCAGTGATTGCGCGCGCAGCATTCTGGCTCCGGGCACGCTCCAGCAGTTGCGTCAACACCTCCATCGAAGGTTCGGACTTCGACTGCGACGAATACATCAGCTGGTACAACATGGCGGGCCTTTCGGGCGCATCGGGCGCCGATGACCCATCGTAAGGCAGGTGTCAGTGCCTGGCCAGACCCGGCGCACTTGCCGCGTGCCAGGCGTTACCGGACACGCGCGGCGACTGGTGTCGCTCAATACATCGCCATGCCGCCGTTGATCTCGATGACCTCGCCGGTGATGAACGACGAAGCTTCCGAGTTCAGGTAGAGCGTGGCATTGGCCACATCTTCCGGCTGGCCTTCGCGTCGCAGCGGGGTGCGCTCGACGCCGGCGGAACGGCCCTGCGGCGTATTGAATTGGTCGTGAAAGCGCGTGGCGATCAGGCCGGGTGCCAGCGCGTTGACGCGGATGCCCATCGGGCCGACTTCCTTGGCCAGTGCCCGGGTGTAGGCGAGCAGCGCGCCCTTGGACGCCCCATAGTGGCTCGCGCCCGGGCCGCCGCCATCGTGGCCGGCCAGCGAGGCCATGATGACGATGTTGCCGCTCTGGCGTGGTTGCATGTGGCGCAGCGCCTCGCGGCAGCTCAAAAATGCGCTGGTCAGGTTCAGCGACATCGCCTTGTTCCAGAAATCGAGCGACATGTCGGCACATTTGACCCTTTCGATCAGGCCGCCGGTGTTGGCGACCATGGCGTCGACCTGGCCGAAACGCGCGACCGCGCGGGCAAAGGACTGCGCCACCTGGGTTTCGTCGTTGGCATCCGAGCGCAGTGCCAGCACGCGGTCACCGAGTTCGGCGGCCAGCGCATTCGCTTCGTCAGCGCTGGTCCAGTAGGTGAATACGACGTTGTCGCCGCGCGCGGCGTGAGCACGCACGATGGCGGCACCAATGCCGGACGCTCCGCCGGTGACAAAGGTGGTGTAGTTGGTTTTGGTGTTCATGCGCGTTTGCTTTCAGAGTTCAAGACCCGGCCCCATGCCGAGGTCGATTCACGTTGGACGAGTTCGGGCATGAACACCAGCTCATGCGGCGGCTCGTCGAGATGTTTCATGCGTGTCAGCAAGCGCTCCACGACGGCAGTCGCGATGTCCTTCATCGGTTGGCGAACCGTACTCAGCGCGGGGCAGAGGTAGGCATCGAAGAATATGTCGTCGATGCCCATGACCGACACGTCTCGCGGCACGCGCAACCCGCACAGGCGCAGGCCGGACAACAGGCCGATGGCCAGCATGTCGTTCATGGCGATGTAACCGGACGCGCTGCATCCGCTGGCGTGCAATTCGACGCCGGCGGCACGTCCGAGCTCGGCCATCTCCATTTCAGTCTGGCCGGCCTTCACGTCGCGGATATGTTCGGTAAACCGCACATTGCGTGCGGCACAGGCCTGGCGTGCGCCTTCGAGCCGCGCCACCCGGCTCACGGAGCGCAGCGGTGCCGACACGTAGGCAATGTCGATGTGGCCCAGCGACAGCAGGTGCTCGGCTGCCATGGCACCGGCACGGTGGTTGTCAAGGCTGACGTAGTCCATGTGCAATGGCGCATCTTGCGCAGTGCGGTCCAGGCTGACAACCGCCAGACCCCTCTCTATCAGTGGCACCAGGTGTTCCTGCGCCTGCAGCGAGGATCCCAGGATCACCCCTTGCACGCCCTGGGCGAGAAACGCCTGGGCATAGGCCTGCTCGCGTTTGGCGCTGCGCTGGGTGTTGCACAGCAGTACGCCGTAACCGTGCGCGTTGGCCGCCGCTTCGACCCAGTTTGCCAGGGCGCCGAAGAAAGGGTTGGCAATGGTGGGCACCAGCAGACCCATCATCGCCATGTGTCCGGTTTTCAGGCGGCGTGCCGACTGGTTGGGCTGGAACGAAAGCTCAGATATGGCCTGGCGCACGCGCCCCAGCGTGTCGGCGCGCATGCGTCCCTCGCGCCCATTGAGCACGTTCGATACCGTGCTGATGGACACGCCAGCGCGTTGCGCGACGTCGTCGATGGTGGCCCTGATGCTGCTCATGGGGTTCAAAGCCCCATCAGACGCGGAAGCCAGAGTGATATTCCGGGCAGGTAGGTGACCAGCAAAAGAACCGCGAACAGGATGCCGAAAAATGGCCACATGGACTTGACGACCTGCTCGATCGGCAGTTTGGCAACCGCACTGCCCACGAACAACACCGCGCCCACCGGTGGCGTGATCAGGCCGATACCCAGGTTCACCAGCATGATCATGCCGAAGTGCACCGGGTCAATTCCGATGGCCTTGACGACCGGTAACAGGATGGGTGTCAGGATCAGGATCAGCGGCGCCATGTCCATCAAGGTGCCCAGCGCCAGCAGCATCAGGTTGATCATGGCCAGGATCACGTAGCGGTTGTCGCTCAGCGAGGTCATGAAGGCGGTGATCTTGATCGGGATCATCATCAGCGTCATGATGTAGCCGAAGGCGGCGGCAAAGCCGATCAGGATCATCACGATACACACCGTCTTGACGGTTCGGTGCATCAGCTTGGGCAGGTCGCCCCACTTGTAGTCGCGGTAGATGAACATGGTCACGAAAAACGCCCAGAGCACGGCGATCGATGCCGACTCGGTGGCGGTGAACACGCCCGACAAAATGCCGCCCAGGATGATGAACATGGTCATCAAGCCCCACATCGCGTCACCGCAGATACGCAGCGCCTCGCCCAGCGGAATCGTGCGCCCCTTCGGGAAATTGCGCTTGCGCGCCACATACAGGCAGTAGGCGCAAAGGCCGCCGCCCAGCAGCAGACCGGGCAACACGCCGGCCATGAACAAGGCTGCGACCGACACCGATCCGCCGGCCGCCATCGAATATATGACCGCGTTGTGGCTGGGTGGGATCAGGATGGCCTGGACGGAGCCGCTGACGGTGACCGCGGTCGAGAACGAGCGCGGGTAGCCGTTTTTCTCCATCTCGGGGATCAGCACCGAGCCGATGGATGCCGTGTCGGCAACCGACGAGCCCGAGATCGC
Organism: Burkholderiales bacterium; assembly: GCA_038326025.1. Taxonomy (GTDB): domain Bacteria; phylum Pseudomonadota; class Gammaproteobacteria; order Burkholderiales; family Burkholderiaceae_C; genus CAISIP01. Next base: position 62,019 of record JBBQJP010000017.1, on the reverse strand, counting down.
GCCGAAGAAGGTCGAGGCCAGGATGTTGACCAGCGACAAACCGCCGCGCACGAACCCGACCAGTACGCCGGCAAAAGCGACCAGGCGCCGCGCCATGCCGCCTTCGGCCATGATGGCACCGGCCAGCACGAAGCAGGGAATGGCAAGCAAGGAGAACTTGTTCACGCCGCTGGCGATCTGGATCATGACGCCGTCCAGCGGCAGGCTGATCCACCAGGCGCCCACCAGGGCAGCGAGACCGAGCGCGAACGCGACCGGCATGCCGATCAGCATCAACACCGCAAAACTGCCCAGCAAGACTAATGCATCGTAATTCATAGGGCCTCCGTATGGACTTCTGCGGTCTCATGGTCAAACGTGACCACCGCACGATTCGCCTGGGAGCCGGCAAAGGTGTTCTCAAGCACGAACAGCAGCGTCAGAAAGCTGCCAATCGGTAGTGGAAGATAGGTGTAACCCACGGGTAGCCAGGGCAACTCGGCAAGGCCCTGGCGCATCATTTCCATCGACAGCTGGCTGCCCCAGACCATCACGAACAGGCATACGGCCATCATCATCAGGTCGACCAGTTTTGCGCACACCCACTGCAGGTTGTGCGGCAGGCGGTCGGTCAACATGCCCACGGCAATGTGACCGCCTGCGCGGTAGGTAGCTGCCGCGCCGAAAAATGTGAAGATCACCATCAGCAACACCGCTACCGGTTCGGGCCAGCTCGAACCGGTGCCCAGCACATAACGGGCGAAGATGCCCCAGGGGATGATCAGGCTCATGGCCAGGATGGACATGCCCGAGATCCAGATACACGCCAGGTAGACGGTGTCCAGTGATTTGTGAATTTTTTCGCTCATGGTGTTTCCTGCAGCGGCGCGGAGGCGAGTTGCGCCGCTGCGGCGCCCCGTGAACAGGGCGCCGCAGGCAAACGCGATGGCGTTGCCGGCCAGTTTGCCGGTCTGCTTGCCGGCTTACTTGACGGCTTCGATGCGCTTGATCAGGTCAGCGAACTGCGAACCATATTTGGCGCGGATCGGTGCGGTGGCGTCGTAGAACGGCTTCTTGTCGACGGTCACGAACGTGACGCCAGCGGCCTTGAGCTTGCCGGTGTATTCAGCCACGCTCTTGTCCCACAAGGCACGCTGCTCGAGTTGCGCCTCGCGTGCGAACTTCATCACCAGGGCCTGGTCGTCCTTGTTCATCTTGTCCCAGGTGACCTTGGACATCACGAACAGCTCGGGCACGATCAGGTGGTTGGTCTGCGAATAGAACTTCGGGCCGGCCGTGTAGTGGTTGGTCACGAAGAAGGTCGGCGGATTGTTCTCTGCGCCGTCCACCACGCCGGTCTGCAGCGCGCTGAAGGTATCGTTATGGCCCATGCTCACGCCATTGCCGCCCATGGCGTTCATCATTTCGACAAACATCGGGTTGCCCATCACGCGGATCTTCTGGCCCTTGAGGTCAGCCGGTGTGTTGATGGCGTTCTTGGTGTACATGCTGCGCGAGCCGCTGTCCATCCAGCCCAGTCCGATCAGGCGCGCCGAGCTGGCGCTGATCTTGTCGAGCATTTCCTTGCCAATCGGGCCGTCGATGACAGCGCGCATGTGAGCCTCGTCGCGGAACACGAAGGGCATGTTGAATACGTTGACATCGGGCACGACCGGACCCATTGGGCCGAGCGAAATGCGCGCGATCTGCAGTGCACCGATCTGCGCCTGCTCGATCATCTCTTTCTCGCTGCCCAGCACGCCGCCGGGATACATCTGGAACTTGTACCTGCCGTTGGTCGCGGCTTCGAGTTTCTTGCCCATGTTCTCGAGCGCAACCACGTTCGGGTAACCGGTGGGATGTACGTCGGAAACCTTGAGGACGGTCTGGGCCATCAGGGTGGCGGGGAGCGCAAATGCCGCACAAGCGGCAATCAGGCGGAAGGACTTGAGTGCTTTCATGGTGTCTCCGGTGGTAGTGAAAAGATGTCTTTACACGCCAAAATAGGCTAGTAAAGCGTTTTACCAAAGTCAGTGTATCGCTTTACTAAGCTTTGGCTCCTAGTGTTTACCCTGAGGTGATCATGCATGGGCGGCCGTCGCGCCAAAGGTTCGAGGTATTGCGTAAGGCACCTAGGCCTGGACCATGGCATCGTGTTGTAGGTGGGTTTATGACTATCAAAAGAGGAATAAACAGAACAATATTCGGACCCGGATGGTGAACACTGGATGCCATCGCAAGTTTCACCTGCCTCTAACTGGAGTTCGTTCATGAATGCCGCCACCCCCAGCATCCCGCCTGCATCCCCGTCGATCGTGCTCACGCCCGCGTTGTCCACCTCCCCGCTGCGCGTGGCCATCACTGCGGCCACCCGCTTGCCTGAACCGGAGCTGCTGCCGGGCCTGCTCGCGCAAGCGCGACTGGACGACGCGCAGAGCCAGGCGGTTCAGGACCTGGCGCTGCGCATCGCGGGCGGGGTGCGCACCCGTTCGCGCGCCGGTGGGCGGGCGGGGCTGGTGCAGGGCCTGCTTCAGGAGTTTGCGCTCAGCTCACAAGAGGGAGTGGCCCTGATGTGCCTGGCCGAGGCACTTTTGCGCATTCCGGATGCGGCCACGCGTAATGCCTTGATTCGCGACAAGATCGGCACGAGCAACTGGCAGGTCCACCTCGGACAGAGCCCATCCTTGTTCGTCAACGCCGCGACCTGGGGTCTGCTGTTCACCGGCAAGCTGGTGGCCACACACAGCGATTCGGGCCTGAGCACCGCCTTGCGCAAGGTGGTGTCGCGCGGCGGCGAACCGCTGATCCGCAAGGGTGTGGACATGGCCATGCGCCTGATGGGCGAACAGTTCGTCACCGGCGAGACGATCGAGAAGGCGCTGGTCAATGCGCGGGAGCGCGAAGCCGAGGGTTTTCGTTATTCGTATGACATGCTGGGCGAGGCCGCCATGACGGCGCGCGACGCCCAGCACTACTTCGCCGCATACGAAAAAGCCATCCATGCGATCGGGCGTGCCGCCAAGGGCAAAAGCCTGTTGCATGGCCCGGGCATCTCGATCAAGTTGTCGGCGCTGCACCCGCGTTATGTGCGCGCCAAGCTGCGGCGCGTCATGGCCGAGTTGTATCCGCGCTTGTTCCAGCTGGCCCAGCTGGCACGCCAGTACGACATCGGCCTGAACATCGACGCCGAAGAGGCCGACCGGCTGGAGCTGTCGCTCGACCTGCTCGAGCGCCTGTGTTTCGAGCCCGCGCTGGCGGGCTGGGACGGCATCGGCTTCGTGATCCAGGCCTATCAGAAACGTTGCCCGGCCGTGGTGGACTACATGATCGACCTGGGCCGGCGCAGTGGCCACCGGCTGATGGTGCGCCTGGTCAAGGGTGCGTACTGGGATTCCGAGATCAAGCGCGCCCAGCTCGACGGTCTTGACGACTATCCGGTCTATACGCGCAAGGCCTATACCGACGTGGCCTATATCGCATGCGCGCGCAAACTGCTGGCCGCGCCCGAGGCGGTGTATCCGCAGTTCGCCACGCACAACGCGCAGTCGCTGGCCACGATCCACCAACTGGCGTTGGACATGAACGCGACGGCCGAGGATGCCTACGAGTTCCAATGCCTGCACGGCATGGGCGAACCCCTGTACGAACAGGTGGTGGGCCCGGTGTCGGACGGCAAACTCGGCCGCGCCTGCCGCATCTATGCGCCGGTGGGCCCGCATGAGACGCTGCTGGCCTACCTGGTGCGGCGTTTGCTGGAAAACGGCGCCAACACCTCCTTCGTCAACCGCATCGCCGATGAGGACCTGCCATTGGCCGCGCTGGTAGAAGACCCGGTGGTGACCGTGTTGGCCATGGCGGCGACGGACAGTGTCGTGGGCGCGCCGCATCCGTCGATTCCGTTGCCGCGCGACCTGTACGGCGCCATTCGCCCCAATTCGCGTGGACTGGACCTGGCCAGCGAGATCGATTTGAAGTCGATGGCGCAGACCCTGGCCAACTCCCACACGCAGGCCTGGACAGCCGAACCGCTGCTGGGCAGTGACACGGCAACATCAGCACCAGGCGACGTTCGCCAGGCGCTGAACCCTTCGGACCACAGCGACGTTGTCGGCACGGTGCGCGATGCCACGCTGGACGATGTGGAGACAGCATTGGCCTGCGCCGCAGATGCCGCAGCAGGCTGGGCGGCGACACCGGTGGTGGACCGCGCCGCCATGCTGGAGGCCGCAGCCAACCGGCTCGAAGCCGACACCGAGATACTGATAGCGTTGCTGGTGCGCGAGGCTGGCAAGACCTGCGCCAATGGCGTGGCCGAGGTGCGCGAGGCGGTCGACTTCCTGCGTTACTACGCGCAGGAAGTGCGGCGCCATTTCGACAATGCCACCCATCAGCCGCTCGGGCCGGTGGTGTGCATCAGCCCGTGGAACTTTCCGCTGGCCATCTTCACCGGCCAGTTGTCCGCAGCGTTGGTCGCCGGCAATCCGGTACTGGCCAAGCCGGCCGAGCAGACCCCGCTGGTGGCCGCTGCCGCCGTGCGTGCCTTGTGGGGCGCTGGCGTGCCGCGGGCGGTATTGCAGCTCTTGCCCGGCCCCGGCGAGACTGTGGGCGCGACGCTGGTGGCCGACAAGCGCGTACAAGGTGTCATCTTCACCGGTTCGACCGAGGTGGCGCGCCTGCTGCAGCGCGCGCTGGCCACACGCCTGGGGCTTGATGGCCACCCGGTGCCGCTGATCGCCGAAACCGGCGGGCAGAACGCGATGATCGTCGACTCGTCGGCGCTGGCCGAGCAGGTGGTGGCCGACGTGGTCTCGTCGGCATTCGACAGCGCCGGCCAACGCTGCTCGGCGCTGCGCGTGTTGTGCGTACAGGTCGACGGTGCCGATCGGGTGATCGAGATGCTCAAGGGCGCGGTCAGTGAATTGCGGGTCGGCGACCCGCGCGCGCTGGCGGTGGATGTCGGCCCGGTCATCGATGCCGATGCCAAGGGCATCATCGAGCGCCATATTGCGGCCATGCGTGCCAAGGGCCACCCGGTGGCGCGCCCGGCCGTCGTCGACAGCGACGCCACCAGCCGCGGCACTTTCGTGCCGCCGGCCGTGATCGAGATCGACGCGATTGCGGAACTGCAACGCGAAGTCTTCGGCCCGGTGCTGCATGTGCTGCGTTACGAACGTGATGGTCTGGCCGAGTTGATGGAGCAGATCAACGCCACCGGGTATGGCCTGACCATGGGCGTGCACACGCGCATTGACGAGACCCTGGCGCAGGTGGTCAGCGCTGCGCAGGCCGGCAACCTCTATGCCAACCGCAACATCGTCGGCGCTGTGGTGGGTGTGCAACCCTTTGGCGGCGAAGGCCTGTCGGGCACCGGGCCCAAGGCTGGCGGACCGCTGTACCTGCTGCGCCTGCTCAGCCGACTGCCCGCCGATGCGGCCCGCCGCGCGACGCACGACGACAACGAGCCCGAACAGTCCGGCCAATCCCGTGGCTGGATGCCCAAGACGGACGCGAACGACGGCCTTGGTGCGCGGGCGGCGCTGCGCGAATGGGCGCTGGCCCATGGCCAGGCGTCGCTGGTTCAGGTGTGCGACGACCTGTCGCGTCGCACGCCCGAGGCCCGATGGCGTGCGCTGCCCGGCCCGACCGGCGAGGCCAACCTGTATGCGACGCTGGCGCGTGAAGCCGTGTTGTGTCTGGCACCTGCCGGGGCCGACGGCGATGCCGATCGCCTCGCGCAGCTGGCGGCGGCCTTGGCTGTCGGCAGTCGCGCCGTCTGGCCGGCCGAAACCCAGGTGCTGCGGGAATCGCTGCCGCCGGCGGTCAAGGAATGGGTGCTGTTGGCGCAGGACTGGCAGGCCGACACCGTGTTTTTCGACGCGGTGCTGCACCACGGTACGCCGGCCGATCTGCAGGCGGTGCTCCATATTCTGGCCAAGCGAGCGGGTCCGATCATCGGCGTCACTTCGGGCGCGTCGAAAGACGCTGCCGTGCCGCTCGAGCGTCTGCTGATTGAGCGCTCGCTCAGTGTGAACACGGCCGCGGCCGGTGGCAACGCGAGCCTGATGACAATCGGCTGAGACGGATGGTCGTTGGGCCGGGCCGCCTTATCCGGGCAAAAGCAGGATCATCACGCCGCTGATGGCGATCTTGCCGTGGTGATCCAATCGACCCTGTCCGCCAGGACGACATGAAAGGTGTCCGATGAAACTGTATTTCTCCCCGTTCTCGCCCTATGTGCGCAAATGCCTGGTCAGCGCCATGGAGCTGGGCCTGGACGCGCGCATCACGTTGCTCGCCTCCCATGCGCACCCGGTGCAGCGTTCGCGCGAGCTGATCGCGACGAATCCGCTGGGCAAGGTCCCCACCCTGATCACCGATGACGGGAAGGTGCTGTACGACAGCCGCGTCATCTGCGAATACCTCGACGATCTCGCCAGTGGGAGCTTGTTTCCGCGTGCAGGCGACGCGCGCTGGCAGGCCTTGACGCTGCAGTCGCTCGGTGACGGCATGCTCGATGCCGCATTGCTGGCGCGATATGAAGACGTGGCGCGGCCCGAGGCCCTGCGCTGGGGCGACTGGAAGGCCGGCCAGCTCGACAAGGCACACACCTCGCTGGCTGCATTGGATGCGGCGCCACAACAATTGCGCGACCGGGTCGACATCGGCAGCATCACGATTGGCTGCGCGATCTGGTACCTGGACCTGCGTTTTGCCGAGCTTGGTTGGCGCGATCGTTATCCGCAGGTCGCCGCGTGGTACGCCGACTTCTCGCTAAGGCCTTCGATGCAGAAAACCTGGGCGCTTGCGGCCTGAGGTGCGGGCGATCAGCGTGTGCAGTGGGCCAGCCGGGACTTCAAGGCAGCCACCAGCGGCGCGATTGCAGAGGGCGGAAAGGGTGACACGCTGCTGACATTGATCTCGCATAACACGAATCTCTCGGGTTCGTGCCGCGCGCCTGCCGTGCCGCCAGCGCGCAGGAAGTCACAGTCCCAGAGCAGCGGCAGCCGTGCGCGATCGAGACTGACACGCAGGCGAAGCTGCTCGATCCAATGCGACTCCAGCAGTTGCCGCAATGGCTGGAACTCGGGCAAGTCGGGCCCGTGGTACAGGCGCGGACCTGGCTGTGGCGCAGGCGCACCGGGCGTGCCCGGATGCAGTGCATTGATGGCCTGGAGCCCGAAGCCCACGACCTTGTCCGCCACCAGATAGGCCCGGACCATGCCCTCGGCCAGGCGCGGCTGCCAGGCCTGATCGACCATGTGGCCGCCATTGCCCGGCTCGAAATACGGCGCCAGACGCGCGAGCAGCGTCGGCATGTCGATGCACTCCTGCCCGCTGCCGCGCTGCGCATGGCGCACCAGCAGACGCGAACGATCCGCTTGAGCATCCAGCCATTGCACGCGCCAGATGCCGATGCCGCTGTGTCCCCGGTGCTGCTTGAGCACCCGTGCTCCGCCATCGAGCCGTGCCGGCAGGTCGGCGGCAAGTTGTGCCAGACTGTCCACCCGGTGCACGTCACTGCCGAACGGCAGGTCGCGCGTCTCGACCAGCACATCCTTGGTTCCCAGGCGCTCGATCGCATCGGGATGGGCGCTGACGAGGACCCCGCCTTCGGCCACGTCGCGCAGCATGTCGTCGAGCCGGTCGCGCCGTCGTCCGCCTTCGATCGGATTGCACCAGACCAGGACCGCCGCGACGCCGCGCAGCTGCGCCGCCACCTCGTCGGCGAAGTGCGCGTCGTAGATCGCCGGTTCGGCCTGCACGCCGGCAGCTTTGAGCGCGTCGAACAGGGCGACAAAGCGGCTCTCGGACGGATCGGAGCGTGCGCGCGCAGCCCGGTCCCCTGGATACAGCAAGGCGATGCGCGGCGTTGTCATGGCCCAGCCTTCGCGCCATCGCGGCGCTGGCGCTGGCGCTGGCGCAGCACGACCCAGCCGATCAAAACCAGCGCCGGCAGGAACATCCATTCCCGGGCCGGGTTGTCGCTGGGCACTTCGACCGCCTCGATCCGGAACCCTGCCTCGACGCCCTGTTTGGCGGCGCGGCTGCCAAAGTCGACCTGGTCGACCAGGAGGTCGGACCCGGTCTGCGCCATGTGCAAACCGCTGCCAAGCAGGCGCTGTGTGGCGTCTCCTGACCGAGGGCCCAGCGGCAAGACCACGCCATGCTGGACCGATCGCCCTTCGAGCGTCGAGCCATGCAGGAAGATGCGCATCTGGGCGTCTTCTGGCGCCGACACGATGGCGTCCGTGGCCGCATTGCCCTGCAGCTTCTGGTAGGGCGCGAACAACCTGTCCATGAACAAACCGGGGTGAAACAGCATGAATACGGCCAGCAGCATCACGAGCCGTTCGATTGCCGTGCTGCGCACGATCAGCCAGGCCTGGTTGACCGAGATGAAGGCAAAACCTGCCAGCGCCGCACTGGCCAGTGTGAGCAAGGTATGGCCGATGCCGCTGACCCCGATCAGCAGCAGCTGCGGGTTCAGCACGAACATGAAGGGCAGCAACACCATGCGCATCGAGTAACGAAACGCGACCAGGCCGGTGCGAAACGGATCGGCGTGCGCGATGCTGGCGGCGGCATAGGAGGCGAGGCCAATCGGCGGCGTGATGTCGGCCATCAGACCGAAATAAAACACGAACAGATGGGCTGCGATCAAGGGCACGAGCAAGCCGTTCTGGGCGCCGATGGCAACGATCACCGGCGCCATCAGCGACGACACCACGATATAGCTGGCGGTGGTGGGCAGACCCGTTCCGAGCACCAGGCAAATCAGCGCCACCAGGGCAAGCATGGCCACGATGTGGCCGCCGGTCAAGGCGGTGACCAGGTCGGTCATCACCAGACCGATGCCGGTCAACGTGATGGTGCCCACGATGATGCCGGCCGTCGCGGTGGCGATGGCCACGGTGACCATGTTGCGCGCCCCGGCCGCCAGTCCGTCGATCAGATCCTGCGCACCCTGCCAGGCCGCAATGATCTTGTCCGGATCGCCACGAAACCAGGCACGCAGCGGACGCTGGGTGAGCACGATGAAGGCCAGGAACAGGACGGCCCAGAAAGCGGCACGTATCGGCGACAGCTGTTCGATCACCAGGTTCCATATCAGGGAGCCGACCGGCAGCACGAAATACATGCCCGAGCGCAGGGTCGGCCCAAGGTCGGGCATGCGGGTGATCGGCACGTCGGCCGTATCCGCGACGTCGGCGTGGGGGCCACCGGCACGCAGCAGCAACACATAGGCGAGCAGCAACAGCACGGCCATGACGGCGAACGACTGCCGTGGCACGAGCAGGTGCGTCATCGCAACCAGGATGGACACCAGCGCCAGCACCGAGGCGATGCCGACGAAGCCGAGCGAAAAGTTGCTGACTGTCTGTTGCCAGCGGGGAATATGGCGACGCGACAGGCCGCGCATGTCCGCTTTCACAGCCTCCAGATGCACGATGTAGAGCAGTCCAAGGTAGGACACCATGGCCGAGATCAGCGCATGCTTGAGTACCTCGATGTAGGGCACGCCGACATACTCCACCATCAGGAACGCGGCGGCCCCCATGACCGGTGGCATCACCTGGCCGTTGACCGATGCCGCGACCTCGATGGCGGCGGCCTTCTCGGCCGGGTAACCAACCCGTTTGATCAGCGGGATGGTCAGCGGGCCGGTGGTCACCACATTGGTGATGGACGAGCCGGAAATCATTCCGGTTGCCGCCGACGCCACGACGGCGGCCTTGGCCGGGCCGCCGCGCAGATGTCCGAGCAACGCCACGGCACAGCGGATGAAATACCCGCCGGCGCCGGCTGTTTCCAGCAGTGCGCCAAATAGCACGAACAGAAAGATCAGCCCGGCGGACACCCCGAGCGCCACGCCGAATACGCCCTCGGTCGTCAGCCACAGGTGGCTCATGGCTTTGCCGAACGATGCGCTCTTGTGCGCAATCAGGTCGGGCATGTGTTCGCCCAGGAAGATGTAGGCAAGCAGCACCAGTGCCAGCACGACCATCGGTAAACCAAGCACCCGTCGCGTGGCTTCGAGCAACAGCAACATGCCGAGCCCGGCCACACCGATCTCGAACGCCGTCGCATTGCCGGTGTGGGAGGTGACCGATTCGTAGAACAGTGCGAGATACCCTGCACTGATGGCGGCCAGCAGCGCCAGCATCAGGTCGAGCCGTGGCACGCGATCGCGGACTCCTGCGCTGGACGCCGGATAGGCAAGGAAGGCGAGCAGCACGGCGAAAGCCAGATGCAGCGACCGGATGCGGGCCTGGTTCATGAACAGCCCCAGCATTTCCGGCAGGGGCGAGGCGATCCACAGCTGAAAGGCCGACCAGAGCAATCCGATCAGCACCAGCCAGGTCGCCATCTGCCCGCGGGGCCGGCGCAGGCCCATGGCGACATGGGCGGTGCGGATGCGCGGCTTGTGCGCTGGCGTTGGCGCGGGGTCATCTTCGCGGGTGTCGTTCATGCTCCTCTCAAGCCTTGGCACGGCACAGTAGGGCCGATGGTCCATTGACGACGCCACGCGTCCTATAACCCTTGCATTTTGACCTGTCGCGCTCGCCTGCCCCGTGTTGCCAGCGCAGAACATCCTGCGGCCCCCGTGGGGTACTGCCCAGACGGGACAATCGGGCCATGGATTCGATTTCACAGATTGCGTTGGGTGCCGCGGTGGGAGTCGCGACGATGGGTCGGCGCACCGCGATCTGGAAGGCCGCGTTATGGGGTGCGGTGGCCGGCACCTTGCCCGACCTCGATGTATTCATCGACCATGGCGACCCGGTGCGCAACATGGTGTTGCACCGGGCCGAGACCCATTCGTTGTTCTGGTTGACGCTGCTCTCGCTGCCGCTGGCAGCGCTTGTGGCGCGCCTGCACGGCCAGTGGGCCATATGGCGGCGCTGGTGGCTGGCCCTGTGGCTGGTGCTGGTGACCCATCCGCTGCTCGACAACATGACGGTGTACGGCACACAACTCGCGTTGCCGTTTTCCGACTATCCCTTCGGCGTGGCCAGCATCTTCATCATCGACCCGCTGTACACGCTGCCGTTGCTGGTGGGCGCCTGCTGGGCGCTGGCGTCACGTGGCAGTACAGGTGGCCTGCGTGCCAACGCGGTGGGCCTGGTGCTCAGCACGGCCTATCTGGCCTGGGGCATGGCAGCGCAACAGCATGTCGAGCGCATTGCCCGCGACGCGCTGGCGCGCCAGGGCATAGCGGCCGAGCAAGTGCTGGTGACGCCAGCGCCGCTCAACACCTTGTTGTGGCGGGTTGTGGCGATGTCGGGTGCGGACTACTACGAAGGTTTCTATTCGGTGCTCGACGCCGAACCCCTTGTGGTCTTCGATCGTTTCGACCGTGGCCAGACGCTGGCCGGTGAACTGCAGGGCCTGGACAGTGTGCGGCGCATTGCCGCCTTCAGCAAAGGTTTCTACAAATTCGAGCAGGTCGGCACACAACTGCTGATCAGCGACCTGCGCATGGGCCAGGAGCCGGCTTATACCTTCCGCTTCGTCGTGGCCGAGCGCCACAGCCCGCTGCAGGCGCTGGACAAACCGGTGCAGCAAGCTACGCGTCCGGACCTGGAACGGGGACTGCCCTGGTTGTGGCGACGCATGCTGGGCGAGCCTTTGCCACCGCCGCGCTGAAGCCGGTTGTTGCGCACTTCGCGGGCATGCGCGTGGTCTCGGTTGGCGTGGCTGCGGCGCATGCACAGGATTGCTCCGTTGGTCGTGGCGGGGGCCTGGGCACAACGGGTAACCCGTGCCAATGGCGATGGCAATGGCTTGAGCGCCGCCCAGCAGCAAAATGCCAACCGGGTTAACCTGTAACCCTGAGTCGACGCGGGCGACGCAATGGCCGCTCCCTGGATTCATGCATGAAAGGAGATTCCTCATGTCCGATCCCGTCACGATCGATCCCCGGCCCGATGGACCCTTGCAGGTGAGTGGCCCCGTCAGCCTGTGCAACTCCAGCGGAGACGCCCTTGCGACCGATGCGAAGTTCTGGTTGTGCCGCTGCGGGGGTTCTGGCAACAAGCCTTTTTGCGATGGCACACACAAGAAGATCGGGTTTTCCAGCGCACGCCTGTCAGACCCGGAAGAACGCACGACCATCAACTACGTGGGCAAGAACATCACGATCCACGACAACCGCTCGATCTGCGCGCATGCGGGTTTCTGCACCGATCACTCGCCTGCGGTGTTCCGCATGAAGCAGGAACCCTGGATCGACGCCGACGCCGATGCAATCGCCAAAACCGTCGCCACGGTGCAGATGTGCCCATCCGGCGCGCTGGCGTACAGCATCGACGGCGTGTTGCAGGAACATTCTGGGCGTGCCCCGGCGCTGCGTATCAGCAAGGACGGACCTTACGAAGTGGTTGGTGCCGTGTCGTTGCGAGGCGATGCCACTGCGGTCTCGAACGAGCACTACACCTTGTGCCGCTGCGGCCAGTCGAAGAACAAACCCTTTTGCGACGGAACCCATTGGAACGTCGGCTTCAAGGACGAAAAGAACTGACATCGCAGGCCGCGTGCCGTGCGCACCCGGCCCGCATGTTCTGCCAGATTCAGGCAGGCGCAACGTTGTCGACCGTTGCCCGGAAACGACTTTGGCAAGGCGCGCGTGTTGGGCCCGAAACCTTCCAGTCCATGGTTGAAATCCAACCCGAACACAACGCGAGCCAGCGGGTCTTGTCCTGGACTGTCCATTGACGTGCGAGGTCGGCGCCCGACATCCCGGGCAGGTTCACATCGATGATGAATACGTGCGAAGCGCACCGGCCATACTCATGCGCCCGGATCGATCGCAATGACCGCGCGGCCCCGGTTGCGACCTTCGATCACGTCGTCGATGACGTCGGGCAAGGCCTTGAAGGGTTTCACCTGCGCGATGTTGTCCAGATGCCGCGGGCGAAGGTCGCTCGCGAGCCGTTGCCACAGGTGTTCGCGCAGCGCAGGTTCATTGTCCGAATTGACGCCGATCAGGCGCACGCCGCGCAGAATGAAAGGCATGACGGTGGTCACGAGTTCATGGCCAGCCGCGTTGCCGATACTGGCGATCACGCCGTCCTTGTCCATGGTGCGGGTCAGTGCAGCCAGCGGCTCGCCGCCTAACGAGTCCACGGCGCCGGCCCATCGGGCTTTTTCGAGCGGCCGGGTGGCGGCCGGCAGGTCACTGGCGGCGATCACCTCGCTGGCGCCCAGGTCCCTGAGGTATTGCGCCTGCGCGGGTTTGCTGGTGACCGCGACCACGTCGAAACCGCGCTGGGACAACATGTCGATGCTGATGCTGGCCACGCCGCCGGTGGCGCCATTGACCAGCACCTTGCCGCGGCCGGGTGTGAGTCCGTTGAGCTCCATCAGGTCCACGGCCAGTGCAGCGGTATAGCCCGCCACGCCGATGGTGATGGCGTCCAGCGTGCTCAGGGCCGGCGGAATATGGTTGACCCAGTCGGCCGGTACCCGGGCACGCGTGGCGTAGCCACCATGGTGGGACACGCCGAAACCGTGGCTGTGCACGATGACCTTGTCGCCGGGCTTGAAGCGCGGGTTGTCCGAGGACTCGACCGTGCCGGCGGCATCGATGCCACCTACGCAGGGAAACCGGCGGATGATGCGGCCCCGCCCGGTTGCCGCGAGCGCATCCTTGTAGTTGACGCTGGCGTACTGGATGCGCACGATCACATCGCCCGGATCGAGCTGCGCCGGTTCGAGTGTGGTGAAACGCGCCTGGACGGCGTCGGCGCTGCCTTCAATCAGATAGGCGGGGATGGGTCCGTTCATGTTGTCTCCTTGTGTTCAGGTCGTGCGGGGCGCCATGCAGGGGAAGTCACCTCTGTTGAATGCCATTCACAGTGGCGTGTCGTCGATCAATTCCGGGTCCAGGGTGCGGATACGTTCGTCCTGGTAATAACCGCCGTATTCGGTGTAGCGCAGGAAGGCACGGCTGCAGGCCGTGCATTGCCAGACCTGGCATCGGTTGCAGGGGAAGTATGCCGGCGCGATCGGCGCATCGGCCGAGCTGCCGTGGGTCCCGCGCGGGTGATGTTCGGCAAACGTCGGTTCGTCGTAGCCTTCGCGGCGCAGGGTACCGACGACACGCAGGTGCGCGGCATCGAAACCGGCGTGCAGGGATTCCCAGGCGGCATGTTGTATCGATGCGCAATGCGCGCAAGCGGCGCGTCCCAGGCTCTGGCGCGCCAGCGAGGTCAGTGCCGCGATATTCAGAAAGGGAAGTTCCGGTGGGCTCATGGTTTTGCGCGTTTGCGTAACTGTAGCGCGTCGGGTGATAGGGATCGCTGCCGGTGGTTCGGCGACAGCAGCGGCCACAAGCGCAGACAATCTGGCTACTTCTTCAACCCGCCTGGCTTGCTCCGATCCGGACTCCAGGCGTTTAACCCCTTTGTGCCACCATGACACTCCTGTTTACCTACGGATCCCTGAAGCAAGGGTTCTGCAATCAGCATATCAACACCGCCGAACGGGTGACGGGCAGCTACCGAACGCGCGAACGCCTGCCGTTCTACCTGATGGGCGACGGCCACGTGCCGTGTGTGATCCACGCACCCGGAACCGGCCACCAGGTAGTGGGAGAGTTGTACCGCGCCAGTGTGCAGGCATTGGCGGACATGGACAGGCTCGAGCGTATCGGCGAGCCGGGTGGTTATACGCGACTCATGGTGGAGTTGGAGCGTATCGATGGCGAATCGTTCGAGTCCGTGATGGCCGACATCTATGTGCGACTGCCGTCCGATGTGATGCCGGGTGAGCAGCGTTCGGAGTTGATCGGGGAATACACCGCCGAGCATGCCGAACGGTTTGTCTGGTGAACCAACCGGCAGTACATCCGCCGAGCCTCGCCGCAAGCGAGGGCCACATGCCGAACGGGCACAGACGCGCATTGGCAAGCGACCGCTTGAAATGGGTGCCATGCTCGTATGAGGTCAGGCGACAAACAGCAGCACGGTCAGGAAATGGCAGATGCTGCCGGCCAGCACGAACAGATGCCAGATGCCGTGACCGTGACGCCACTTTTCGTCATTGATGTAGAACAACACACCGCCGGTGTAGCAGGCTCCGCCCGCGACCAGGCCGGCAAACCCAGCGGATCCCAGGGCCTGCCATAGCGGCGATACCGCCAGGACCGCAAGCCAGCCCATCAACAGATAAATCACCAGAGAGGTAATGCGCGCGCCGCGCGCCAGCCAGATCTCCTGCGTGATGCCCGCCAGTCCAAGGGCCCAGACCACACCGAACAGCGTCCAGCCCCAGGCACCACGCAGGCTCACCAGCATGAACGGGGTGTAGCTGCCGGCGATCAGCAGGTAGATCGAACAATGATCGAACTTGCGCAACACGTCCTTTGCGCGACCGCGCAGGCTGTGATACAGCGTGGAGCACAGATACAGCAACACCAGCGAGCTGCCATAAATACTGAACGACACGATGCGCCACGGGTCGCCGCGCAGCGCAGCCAGCGCGACCAGCCAGATGGCACCGACCAGTGCCAGCGACGTACCTACCAGATGGCTGATGCTGTTGAAGCGTTCACCGCGGACCAAAGCACATCTCCTGCATCCTTGATGTGGGGGCCGTGACCTGTCGATCGGAGCCGGGCAGCGCCGCGGGTAAGAAATTCGACATCGGGGATGGTTGGTCGTATGGCGTGAAACCGCAGTCAGCACAGATTGATCTTGAGCAGCTGATCATGCATCGTCACGTTGCCAGTCTCTTTGTTGCAGATCAGGCTTTGTTGTGCTTGCATGGCGGGCCACGCTGGCACAGCATCTCTAATCGATCACGGTGATGCCGCGCCGCAGGCGCATCGCCGCGCCGACCCGATCCAGTGACTTCTGTTCCAGCAGCCGGGCTGCCATCGGCAAGAGTTCGGCTTCTTCGCGCGCGATGTGCTGTTCGTACAAAGTGATGAATGGCTCCACCTCCGCGTACGTCAGTGGCAACGAGTTGCCAGACTCGATCCCTTGCAGGATCCGACGCAGGCGCTGCCAATGCGACTCGAGCGCGCGATGATCGAGCGTCAACGAATCGACCAGGTTGCGAATGCGGATCGCGTCCGATCCGGCCATTGACTCCAGGAGCGCGGGAAACAGGTCGGTCTCCTCATCGGCGTGATGGTCTTTCGCCGAGGTGTCGAAATAGCGCATTACGGCTGCCGCGGCGATGCGCGCGTCTTCGTCGGCGCCGTGGGTCGCCAGATGCGGCACCAGTCGCCGCAGCGTGGCGCATTGCTTCAAGACGCGATGGTGGCAGGCCGCGATCATTTCCAGCGGCACCTCGAACCCGCCGGCAGGTGCTGAGTGGCCAGGGAAGTTGATCGTCATAGGGATGGGTCCTGGTATGCGCACAGGATGCACTTATAGAGCCCGTTGAGCAGTTAGCGCGCCTCATGCGACTGTAGCCGCTCTGCCTGCGGCGGCGGGCCGGCGTTGACGAGTTAGGGTTTGATCGAGTGGTATTGCTTGAAGAAGACCATGAGGTCGACGATCAGGTCGCGGATCACCGGCATGCCTGGCAGCGGCTTGAGCACGATCGACTTGGGCGGCGAGCGCATGTTGGTCACGCAAGGCAGCCCGTTCTTGCCGTTGATGTTCATGGCATCCGAGCCGCAGACGCCTTCGCGGCATGAGCGCCTGAAGCTCAGACTGGGGTCGATGGCCTTGAGCTGAATCAATACGTCGAGCAACATGCGCTGGCTGTCGTCGACTTCGACCTCGTATTCGTGCGTGCGTGGCGCCACGTCGCGGTCCGGGTCGTAGCGATAAATGTGAAAGGTGTGCATGGTTCCGCCCACCCGGAATAATGACCGGGTAGCGCGCCCGGCGCAAGTGATCGAGGTCAAAGGATTGCCGCCGACTTTCAGATCGGACGGCCGGAAATGGCGGCTCGCAGCGCTATCAAGGCGCTCAGTGCTGGTGCTCGTTTTCGGACAACTGACCGCGAATCGCGCCGGCCGGATACACCGAGTTGTGCACGTTGATATAAAAGTTCGCCGGGTTCTTCAGGATACGTTGCACGAGGCCGGCTTCGTTGGTTGGGAACTTACCGGGTTGGCCTTCGAACAGGCAGTCCGATGCCTGTCCATCCTGCGGCCAGGCCAGATTGGCAACGACCGGGCCATTGCTGCCGCGGGCACCTTCATGGATATGGGCCGCGCGGCCATTGCCGGGCGCCATCTTGAGTTCGTCGATCTTCTTGACGTCGACGATCAGGTAGCACAGGGTGCCCGGATTGTTGTCGATGCCGAAAACATAGGCCTGCGCGCGCCCCTTGGGATCGCCGACCATGGCGGAGTTGGTCGCTCCAGTGCTGACCTGTTCGCGCCCGTCGAGCTGGGCCTCGAGCACGATATTGAGATGGCCAGCGTTCGCGCTGGTGGTCCAGGCTGCCAGGGCGAGCAGACCGGCGATGGCGGAGAGTGAGCGAATGGTGCGCATGGTGTGATCCTTCGGTTGGCTGAGGCAAGCAGACATTTCCTCCGACCGGGATCGACCGGGAAATGTCAGGGAATCCACCGGCCGTGATCAGCCGCTGGTAAGTTCAGTACGCAGCAGATCGCGGATCGGATTCAAAATAGTCGATACTTTTTCTGCCGAGTGTTGCGCAGACCTTCGCGGCTTCGTGCGAATTGCCTGCATTTGGGCGCGGCGTGCTGGCGCACGTGACAATGCCAGCACTCCCCACCGATACAGGACGACCCTCCATGCGCAACGCCAGCTCTTCCTCATCCACCCCCGGTTTCACCATTCCCACGGACGCTCCGGTGCTGGTCACCGGCGCCACCGGGTACGTGGCCGGCTGGATCGTCAAGCGCCTGGTCGAGGCGGGTGTCACCGTGCATGCCGCAGTGCGCAACCCCAAGGATGTGGCCAAGCTCTCCCATCTCACGGCCATGGCGCAGGCCGGGCCTGGAACCGTCCGGTTCTTTGCTGCCGATCTCCTTCAGCCGGGCTCCTACGCCAAGGCCATGGCCGGCTGCGCGGTCGTGTTCCATACCGCCTCGCCGTTCACTACCAGCGTCAAGGACCCGCAGCGCGAGCTGATTGACCCGGCGCTGCTGGGTACGCGAAATGTGCTAGACGAAGCATCGAAAACGCCGTCAGTGCAGCGCGTGGTGCTCACCAGTTCCTGCGCTGCAATTTATGGCGATGCGGCGGATTGTGCCGACGCGCCCGGCGGCGTGCTCACCGAGGCGGTATGGAACACCACATCTTCACTGGCGCATCAGCCGTATTCGTATTCCAAGACACTGGCCGAGCAAGAGGGCTGGCGCCTGGCCAAGCTGCAATCGCAGTGGCAGCTGGTGGTGATCAACCCGTCGCTGGTGGTCGGCCCGGGCACGAACCCGCATGCCACGTCCGAGAGTTTCAACATCGTGCGCCAGCTGGGCGACGGCACGATGAAAGCGGGTGCGCCGCGTGCCGGCTTTGGCGTGGTGGACGTGCGCGACCTGGCCCAGGCGCACTTGGCCGCGGCCTTCCTTCCGGGCGCCGAGGGCCGCCACATCGTGTCGGGTCACAACACCGATTTGCTGGCGGTGGGCCAGAGCCTGTTGCCCCGATTCGGTGACCGCTTTCCTTTGCCGCGGCGTGCCTTGCCCAAGTGGCTGGTCTGGTTGGTCGCCCCGATGTCGGGTCTCACGCGCAAATTTGTCGCGCGCAATGTGAACCATGTCTTTCGTGCCGACAACAGCAAAAGCCGCAAAGCGCTGGGCATGACCTACCGGCCCTTGCAGCAGTCGATGGAAGACATGTTCGGCCAGATGGTCGACGCGGGGATCGTCAAACCAAAGGTTTGACCCTGCGGCGGTTGCGCATGCTCAGCCGATGACCCGCCATGCGGCGCCGGCCAGTCCGATGGCTCCCAATGCAGCGAGCAGGCGCCAGATGAGTCGAAGCAAGGCTGCGTCGTCGAGGCGGTTGTACCCGTGCTGGCCGATCCAGACACCGGCCAGCGCAAATGGGAAGGCGACCGCGATCAGCTTCCAACCCACGTCGGCAAGCACGCCGGTGCTGCCCGCCAGCACCAGCACATAGGTGTTGGTCAGCAGAAAAAATGCGATCACGGTCGCTCTGCCGACCGACGCGGCCGAACTGGAAAAGAAAAACACGATCACCGGCGGTCCGCCAATGGCGGCTGCGCCGTTGAGCACCCCCGAAGCAGCCCCGGCCAGCATCGCGCCGACCGGTCCGGGCGTGGTGCGTGGCACCAGGCGACGGGCCAGCTCGCTGAGCATGAACAAGGCGATCGCCAGCAGGCAAGCCGACACCACCAGTCGCATGGCATCCGGGTTGAGTCTGGTGAGCAACATCAGTCCGAACGGCGTGGCCACGAAGGAGCCCAGAGTCACCCAGCCCAGCGATCGCCAGTTCACATGGCGCCAGATGCTCGGCAGCAGGTTCACTGACGCGATCAACTCCAGACCCAGGTAGGTCGGCACCACCTGCGCCGGCGGCAGCACCATGCTCAAGGCGCCAACGCCAATCATCGACGAGCCAAAACCCGACAGGCCCCTGACGATGAAGGCGACCAGCGTGACAACAGCAATGAGGGCCAGCGTGACGGCCTCGAATCCGAACATGAACAGGGATTGCAGGAAAAGGGTCGTGGAGTCAGCCGAACGGGCCGGTGCTTCAGCCGCTGACGACCCGGTTGCGGCCTTGTTGCTTGGCGCTGTACAGATTCCGGTCAGCGGTATCGAGCAAGGATTTGGCGTCGGCTTGCGCACCGACAATGGTTGTGACGCCGGCACTGCAGGTGATGCGCAGGCCGTCCGCCGCGCCAGGCAGTTTGAACGGGTGGTCCCGTATGGCGTCGATCAGCCGTTGTGCCACCTCCGTGGCCCCTTGCAGACCGGTATGCGGCATCAGCACGACAAACTCCTCGCCGCCGAAGCGCGCGGCGACGTCGGTGTCGCGCAAACTACCCGAAATGAGCCGGGCGGCGCTCGCCAGCACCATGTCACCTGCCGGATGGCCATGAGTGTCGTTGACACGCTTGAAGTGGTCGATGTCCAGAAAGATGGCCGACAGCGGGAAGCCATAACGCCGCGACCGGCCCAACTCTTCGGCCAATCGGATGTCCAGGTAACGGCGGTTGAACATGCCGGTCAGGCTGTCGGTGACGACCTCCTGCTCCAGCCGGCTGACGCGCAACATGTCGACGGCCGTCTGCAACGACAAGTTGGCCGTGAGCCACACGAAACATGCACCACCCAGGAACACCGTGGGAACAATCAGGTCGAGCAACTGCGTGTGCTGGTTCCAGAATGCCACCGCGTAGCCGATATAGCCGACCAGAAACAGGCCGATGAGCGTGGCCATGACGCTCCAGCGCTGGCGCAGCGTGGATGTCGCGAGCGTGGTCATGAGCTTGCGCACCGGCGAGATTGCCGCCACCATGATCAGGGCGCCCGCCAATACGAAGCCGGTCGCGACCAGGCTGAGGGTATTCATGCAGTCCAGTTTAGCGACTTGAGGCCATACACCTCACGCTTACGCGAACGCCAATCGCAGAGCTTCGTCAGTGCCCGCCGCCTGCGACACCGGCTTCGCTTCGTTGTAGCGGGATATAGCGACGGCGTGTCGCGAGAATTCCTGAGCATCTGGCCCGGGCCGAGTATGCCGGCCATGGTCGGATGCAGGACCACCTCGGCGCCGCATCAAGGCTGCCAGCGAAATCGCGCCAGTGTGTCTTCGCGCAGTTCTATGCCCAGTCCCGGCTTCTCCGGCACTTGGACGACACCCTTTTCGGGTCGGATCGGCTCCACCAGCAGGTCGGTGCGCAGCGGGTTGTCGGTGGCGTTGTACTCCAGATAGGGGCAGTCGCGCATCGTCGAGATGCAATGCAGCGTTGCGGCGACAAGGATGTCGGTCGACCAGCAGTGCGGGATGACCCGCACATTGCGCGCCTCGGCATGGGCGATGACGCGCAGCATGGCCGATATGCCGCCCATACGCCCGATATCCGGCTGGATGATGCGCAGCTGCCCGCGGTCCATCAGGTCGATGTAGTCCAGTTCGTGCGAGGCCTTCTCGCCGGTTGCGATCGGTGTGGGCGAGGCGGCCACGAGTTTGGCGAAACCGCCGACGTCGTCCGGCGACAGCGGCTCTTCTAGAAAATACAGATCGTGCTCGGCATAGGCGCGCCCCAGATACAGCGCGTGATCGAGTGGCACGGCAAACCCCATGTCGATCATGATGTCGAAGTCGGGGCCCAGGGCCTTGCGCAGTTGCTCCGCCACGGCGACGTCGGATTTGCGGTCTTTGCCGAGAGCGCCCCAGCCGAACTTCATCGCACGATATCCGTTCGCCTTGTGGGCGAGCGCGAGTGCTATCGTGGCTTCGAGCGTGGGCTGTGACAGGTCGGACGCATAGGCGAAGTGTTCGCGCTTGCGTGCGCCGCCCAGCAGTTGGTGGACCGGCAAACCGACACTTTTGCCCAGGATGTCCCACAGCGCCAGATCAATGCCAGACAAGGCGTGCATCAGAAGACCACGACGACCATAGGTCTGGCTGGCGCGGTACATCTTGTCCCAGAGCCGGTTGATGTCGCGCGGATCCTCGCCCACCAGCACGTGTTTCAGACCCTGTGCCGAGACCGAGTACAAGGGCGAGTCGATGATCGCGCGCGCTGCCAAAGGATTGGTATGCGCCTCTCCGATACCGACGATGCCCTCGTCGGTCAACACGCGGATCACACAGATGCACTGGCAACCATCACCGATCTCACGCACCTGCGGCAGGCGCAACAGGATCGTTTCGACATCGGTGATTTTCATCGCCGGGCTCCTTCGGTGTCGGCCGAAACAGCGACGACCTGCCGCGTTATGGCCGCCACCAGTGCACCGCACTCAGTCTCTCTGCTGTCCCAGCGACATACAAAACGCGCCAGACGGGGACCCCGGCGCTGGAACAGAAAACCTTCGTCCTGCAGACGCTCCAGGACTTGCGCCGATGGCAACTCGACAAACAACTCATTGGCCTGCACCGGCGCGACCAGCTTGACCCCGGCCAGCGGCGTCAATCGCTTCGCGATGCCGGCGGCCGCGGCGTTGGCCTGGCGCGCCAGCCGCAACCACAGATCGTCTTCGACATAGGCCATGATCTGCGCGGAAGCGAATCGCATCTTCGACCAGACCAGGCCGGCCCGACGCAGGTGAAACCCGATGTGGGTGGCGACGTCGGGCGCAAACACCACGATGGCATCGGTCAGCAGGCCACCGTTCTTGGTGACACCGAGTGACAACACATCGACACCGGCGCGCCAACTGGCCTCGGCCGGCGTGCAGCCCAGCGTGACCAGGGCATTGGCAAATCGCGCGCCATCCATGTGCACCGTGAGGCCACGTGCATGGGCGACGCGACTGACATCGGTGATCTCATCGAGACCGTACACCGCCCCCATGTCGGTGGCCTGGACCAGGTTGACGGCTGCCGGCTGGTTCTTGTGCGCCAGACCCACGCCGGCGCCCTCGATTTCCCGCAGCAAGGCGTGCGCCGACACCTTTCCATGTTCACCGTCGACAGCCACGAGCTTGGTCCCGCCGCCGTAAAAACTGGTGGCGTTGCATTCCGACGTGTTGATATGGGCCAGCGCGCTGCAGTACACCGCGCCAAACGGCGTGCACGAGGCCGCCAGGGCCACGGCGTTGGCGGCGGTGCCCGTGGGCACGGGGTAGACCCGCAGTGGCGTCTCGAACACCTGCGCAAGGCGCGCCTGCAAGTCGGCTGTCAAGGTGTCGCCGCCATAACCCAACGCGGTGCCGCTGTTGGCGGCACTCAAGGCAGCGATCATCTCGGGAGCGGCGCGGCCGCAGTTGTCGCTGCGGAAATCGACAGTGCTGTGCGTCATGCTGGTTCACATTCCTCGCAGTGCCAGTGCAGCCACGAACGGGACTCCGGGCCGCTGAAAAAACAGTATTGCATAACGCGGCCGATTGAAGGGGCCCTGTGCACCGGCGCTGCACGGCTGTCCGATCACGATGTTGTTTCATATCCGGCCGGGTCCCGGAAATCACCTGACAAGTGGCGCGTACGACCATAAACTGAGCGCCACTGAAGCCAACATCCACCGCCTTGACCATGTGCACGATGGCTCGTCGCAACGGCGATTCCCGGTGTGCGCAGCAGGAGAAAACACCGATGAGCACCTGCGAATTCATGTGCCAGAACGGCGACATCGTGGCCTACCGCGATGCCCGCATTCATCCGTTTTCGGCGGTCGTCAAATACGGCCTGGGCGTCTTCGAGGGGCTGCGGGCCTACTGGAATGCCGAGCAGCAACAGCTGCATGTGTTTCGGCTGGCGGAACATCTTGAGCGCCTGCGTTTCGGCATGAAGGTGCTGCGCTGCGACCGCATCTTCGAGACCGCGTTCCTCGAGGACTGCCTGATACGCACCTTGCGCGCCAACAAGATACGCGAGAACGCCCACATCCGGATGATCGCCTACATCGACGGCGACGACGAACTCACGGTCACCGGGCCGGTGGGTTTGACCATTGGCGTCGTCAAACGCCCATCTGCAAAGTCACTGCACAGCGGCGTGCGCGTAGCGGTCAGTTCGTGGCAGCGCATTGCCGACAACGCGCTGCCGCCGCGCGTCAAATGCACCGCCAACTACGTCAACAACCGCGCCGCCGAGATCACCGCGCGGCTCGACGGGCACGATGGCGTGCTGATGCTCAGTGCCGACGGCAAGTTGTCGGAGGCAGCCGGTGCCTGCGTGTTCCTGGTGCGCCGCGGCGAACTCATCACACCGGACGTGGCCAGCGACATCCTGGAGAGCATCACCCGCGAAACCGTGATCGAAACAGCGCGCGCCGTGTTTGGCCTGGTCGTGCACGAACGGCGCGTCGATCGCTCCGAACTGCTGGCCGCCGACGAAGCGTTCTGGTGCGGTTCCGGTCAGGAGGTCGTGCCCATCGTTGCGGTCGACCGTATCGCGGTGGGCGACGGACAACCCGGCCCGATCACGCGCCGGATCCAGGAACACTATTTCCGGCTGGTTCGCGGCGAGATCGCGGATCACCCCGAGTGGCGCACACCGGTTTGGCCGGAGAAAGAATAAGCCATGAGCGCAGCGCCGGGCCGTTCCCAAGCAAGCTCGCACCGCAGCCCGCAGGGCGAAGGTGATCCAGTCAGCGCAGCGCCGGGCCGTTCCCAAGCAAGCTCGCACCGCAGCCCGCAGGGCGAAGGTGATCGAGTGACCGAGCCTGATACGCGACCGGAGATCGTCGTGATCGGCGGCCTGACCGACTGGATGCTGGCGGAACTGCAGACGCAGTACCGGGTCCATGACCTGGCCGCCGCCACCGCCACCGATCGCGCCGCTCTGCTCGCCCAGGCATCGAACGCGACCGCCGCGTTCACGACCGGGACCATCGGCATCGATGCCGATACCGTGCGCCAACTGCCCCGGCTGGGCATGGTTGCCAGTTTCGGCGTCGGCTACGACTTGGTCGACCGAGTCGCACTGGCCCGGCGCGGCATTCAGCTGAGCAACACGCCCGGCGTCGTCGCCACCTGCGTGGCCGACCATGCGATGGGGCTGCTGATAGCGCTCGTGCGGCGCATCGCGCACGCCGATCGGCTGGCCCATGCCGGTGTCTGGGGCAAAAAGGCCATCGGGCTGACGACGCGTGTGTCCGGCAAGCGCCTGGGCATTCTCGGGTTGGGCGACATCGGCAACCGCGTGGCGCAGCGCGCGGCGGGCTTCGACATGCCGATCGGATACCACAACCGACAGCGGCGAGCCGATGTGGCGCACGCCTATTTCGCGTCGCCGGTGGCACTCGCACACTGGGCCGACTGCCTGGTCGTGGCCTGCCCGGGTGGTGCCGCGACGCGCCACCTGGTCGATGCCGCCATACTCGAGGCCCTCGGTCCGCATGGCGTCTTGGTCAACATCGCGCGCGGCTCCGTCGTCGACGAGGTGGCGCTGGTCGCTGCGCTCGCAACGGGACGGCTGGGCGGCGCCGCACTCGATGTGTTCGAGAACGAACCGGGCATCCCGGCTGCGCTTGCCGGGCTCGACAACGTCGTGCTGACACCGCACATCGGCGGCAGCACGCTGGAGACCTGGCGCGAGGCCTTCGACCTGACGTGCGCCAACCTGGCAGCTTTCCTGGCCGGCGAACCGCTGCCGACACCGGTGCACTGATACTTTCAGCCACTGCAGTCGGTGCCCAGATGGAACAGGCAGTCGCCGCGCCGGGTGAGCCCCGGCACCCGCTTGCAGATCACCAGGCCGTCGTGTTCGAAGCGGGCCAAAGCCGGTTCGCGCCAAGGCGTGGCCTGGTCATGGATGCGCGCAGCACTTTGGCCGGCCTGCACCGTGTCGCCGAGTTCGACCAGCGGCTCGAACAGGCCGTCCTCGGGCGCATAGACGTAGTAGTCGGCGCCCAGTACTTCCAATAGCCGGGTTGGCGCAGCGGGTTCGTCATGGGGCTCGGACAACACGCCCAGGTGGTGCAGCGCGCGGCGCAGCCCGCCTTCACAGGCAAACAGCGCTGCCGCCGTCACCTGGCCGCCACCGGCCAGCTCGGTGCCGATATGGCGCACGCCTTTGCGCGCCGCGGCGGCAGACGAAGTACGGTCGGCCCCTTGCGCCGCATTGGCCAGATAGGTGATAGGGGCACCGAACGCGCGCAGCAGCGCCACCGTCTCGGCCATCACCGCCGGGTCAGCGCTGAGGCGCGCCAGCGCGGATGGCATGTAGCGCAACGAGCTGCCGCCCGAATGCAGGTCCATCAGCACCTGGACACGGGGCAGGATGACTTCTTCGATGAACCAGGCGATCTGCTCGGTGACGGTGCCATCGGGGTCGCCCGGAAAACTGCGATTGAGATTGCCATCGTCGATCGGCGAGGTACGGCTGCCGGCAATGGCAGCGGGAAAGTTCGCAGATGGCAACACGATCAGCCGCCCGCGGATCTGCTCAGGCTGCAGTGTACGTATCAGATTGCCCAGCGCCACTTGACCTTCGTATTCGTCGCCGTGGTTGCCGGCCATCAGCAGCACGCTGGGGCCTGCGCCATGGGCGATCACCGCCACCGGAATCGGGATGAACCCGTACGCGGAGCGGTGCACCGAATGCGGCAGCCGGATGAATCCGGCGCGTTTGCCGCTGGTCGCAAACAGATCGAATTCGGGCGTCAGGCGTGTCGTCATGGTGTCCCCCGTCTCCTCAGGAAAAATGGCAGGCGCTCGCGTGCCGATCGCCGATCACGCGCAGAGCCGGCGCCTCGGTGCGGCAACGCGCCTCGGCGATCGGGCAGCGGGTATGAAAGTGGCAACCGGCAGGCGGATTGGCCGGGCTGGGAATCTCCCCGGCCAGCGGTATCGGCACCGAACGCCGGCGCGGGTCGGGCAGTGGCACGGATTGCAGCAGGGCGCGGGTGTACGGGTGGCTCGGGCGGGCGTACAGCGCGGCCTTGTCGGCGATCTCGACAATACGGCCCAGATACATGACGGCCACCCGGTTGGCCATGTGTTTGACCACACCCAGGTCATGCGCGATGAACAGATAGGCCAGGCCGAATCGCTGTTGCAGATCCTGCATCAGGTTGATGATCTGGGCCTGGATGGACACGTCCAGCGCCGACACCGGTTCGTCGCAGACGATGAAACGCGGGTTCAAGGACAAGGCGCGTGCGATGCCGATGCGTTGGCGCTGACCACCTGAGAACTCGTGCGGATACCGCCCCGCATAGGCCTGCGGCAGGCCGACCAGATCGAGCAACTCGCGCACCCGTTCGGCGCGATGGGGCAGGCGATGGATAAACAGCGGCTCACCGACGATCTGCGCCACCGTCATGCGCGGATCGAGCGCGCTGAACGGATCCTGGAAGATGATCTGCATCTGCCGGCGGCGCTCGCGCAGCTGGTCGGCGTTCAGTGCCAGCAGGTCTTCGCCAGCAAAATGCACCGTACCCGCCGTCGGTTCGATCAGGCGCAACACCAGCCGCCCGGTCGTGGTCTTGCCGCAACCCGACTCGCCCACCAGTGCCAGTGTCTCGGACTCGGCCAGATCGAAGTCGACACCATCGACCGCGCGCACTGCGCCCGCGGGTTTGGGAAACAGCACGCCCTTGAGGATCGGGAAGTGCTTGGTCAGCCCCCGGACCTGCAGCAGTGGCGGCGTCGCTGGGGTACCCTCCGTGCTGCGCACTGCGGGATGCGCCTTGGGGCGGCCCGGCGGCTTCATGATGGCACCTGCAGCACCACCGGCTCGACCCGAAAGCAGGCCGCGTGGTGGCCATTGCCCAGATCACGCGACGCCGGCACCTGCGCACGACAGTCATCACCCGCCTGCGGACAACGCGGATGGAAACGGCAACCGGACGGCATGTCGCCCAGCGGTGGCACCGCGCCCGGAATCACCGCAAGCCGCTCGCGTTCGTGTTCGAGAGAGGGAATGCTTTCGAGCAGCAGCCGGGTGTAAGGGTGGGCCGGCGCATCGAAGATGACCTCGACCGAGCCTTGTTCAACGATGCGCCCGCCGTACATCACCAGCACCCGATCGACCGTCTGCGCTACCACGCCGAGATCATGCGTGATCAGTACCAGTGCCATGCCAAGGCGGGTCTGGAGTTCGCGCAGCAGCGCCAGGATCTGGGCCTGAATGGTCACGTCCAGCGCGGTTGTCGGCTCGTCGGCGATCAGCAGCTTCGGGCTGCAGGCCAGTGCGATGGCGATCATCACCCGCTGGCGCATGCCACCGGAGAGTTCGTGCGGATAACGGTCGAGCCGCTCCTGCGGGTCGGCGATGCCGACCTGGCGCAGCAGTTGCACACAGCGCACGCGCGCAGCCGCGCGATCGAGACCCAGATGCACCTGCAGTGACTCGGCAATCTGCCGGCCGACCGTGAACACTGGATTGAGCGCGGTCATCGGTTCCTGGAAGATCATCGCGATCTCGCTGCCACGCACCGAATTTAGCGCCGACTCCGACAAGGTCAGCAGGTCGCGCCCGCCGTAACGCACTTGCCCGGTGACCGTGCCCGGCGCCAGCCCGAGAATGGACAACGCGGTCAGTGACTTGCCCGATCCGGATTCGCCGACGATGCCCAGCGTCTCACCCGGCGCCAACACGAAGGACACGTCGTCGACCGCGACCTGGTTGCCGTCAAACGCGACCCGCAAATGCGCGACCGAGAGCAGCGGCTCGGAGCCTCTTGCGCTCTCAGCCATGCTGAACCCTCAAGCGCGGATCGAGCACGTCGCGCAGGCCGTCACCGAGCAGGTTCAGGCCCATGGCCGTGAGCGCAATCGCGATGCCCGGGAACAGCGCGATCAGCGGCGCCTCGCGCAGATAGGCCTGGCCTTCGGCAATCATGTTGCCCCAGCTCGGCGTCGGCGGCGGCGGGCCCACCCCCAGAAAACTCAGGATGGACTCGGCCAGCACGGCATAGGCGAAGATAAAGGTGAGTTGCACGATCAACGGCGCCAGGCTGTTGGGCAGGATATGGCGCCAGATGATCCAGCCGTCGCGCGCACCACTGGCCACTGCCGCTTGCACGTAGTCCATCTCGCGCACCACCAGCACGGTGCCACGCACGATACGCGCGGTGCGCGGCGTGTACACCGCGGACAGCGCCAGCACCGCATTGATGGCCGACGGGCCCAGTGCGGAGGCGATGGCGATCGCCAGCAAAATGGCCGGGAACGCCATCAACGCATCCATGAAGCGCATCAACGGGCCGTCGAGCCGCTTGAAATAACCTGCCAGCAGCCCGATCAGCGTGCCGGCCACACCGGTCGCCAGCACCACCGCGAAACCGATCGACAACGACAGACGCGCGCCATACATCAGGCGGCTCCAGATGTCGCGCCCGTAGTTGTCGGTGCCCAGCAGGAACTGCCACTCCGGTGCGCGAAAACGGGCGCGCACGTTCATCTTCTCCGGCGCCACGGTGGCCAGCAGGTCCGCGAACAAGGCCATTGCCAGCACCACGCCAAACAGGAGGATGCCGGTCACGAACAGTCTGTGGCCGAGCAGACGCCGCCACAGGCTGCGACTCGCGGCTGAAGGCACGCTCGCCTCGGAGGCTAAGGCCGCGGCGGCGGAATCAGGAACGGCCATCGTGTTTGATGCGCGGATCGATCACTGCATACAGAAGATCGACCGCCAGATTAAGCAGTACCAGCACGGTGGCCGTTACCAGCAGGCCGCCCTGGATGACCGGGTAATCGCGGCTGAAAATGGCGGTGGCCAGCAGTCGGCCCATGCCGGGAATCGAATACACGGTTTCGATCACCACCGAGCCTGACAGCAGCAGCCCGAAGCTGATGCCGATCACGGTCACCACCGGCACCATCACGTTGCGCAGCGCGTGCTGGCCCACCACCATACGCACCGGCAGGCCCTTGGCACGCGCGGTGCGCACATAGTCCTGGCGCAGCACCTCGAGCATGGTGGCACGGGTGATACGCGCCAGCAGCCCGATCTGCAGCATGGCCAGAGAGATACCCGGCAGGATCAGGCTGCGCACCCATTGCACCGGGCTGTCGGCGAACGGCGTGTAGCCACCGGCCGGCAAGACATCGAACCAGACCCCGAACGACACGATCAGCATCAGGCCGAGCCAGAAATTGGGCACCGACACACCGATCAACGCCACCATCAGTACGGCCTGGTCGATGAGGGTATTGGCCTTGAGAGCGGCAATCACGCCGAGCGGCACACCGAACGCCACGGTAAGCGCCAGCGCAAAGCCGGCCAGCGCCAGCGTGACCGGCAAGCGCTCCAGGATCGCATCGGTGACCGAGCGGTTGAGCAGCAGCGACTGGCCCAGATCGCCGCGCAGCAACCCGCTGTACCACTCGAGCAGGCGCACACCGAACGAGCGGTCCAGGCCCAATGCCCGGCGCACCTGCTGGATTTCCGCGTCGGACGCGTTGCTGCCGGCAATGACCATTGCCGGGTCGCCCGGCACCAGCTGCATGATCGACGCCGAGATCAGCGTGACCAGAAGCAGGACCGGAATCGCGCTGAGCAGCCGCCGCAGGACCAGCTCAGCCATGGCGAACCGGCTGTGTCAATCTTCGATCCGCACGTTCCACATGCGCGGAATCCGGTAGGGCACGAAGCCCTTCACGTTGGCGCGGGAGGCCTGCTTGCGGGTCAGATCACCGAATTTGAGGAACAGGACCTGGTCGTAGACACGTTCCTGGAACTTGGCAAAGGTGGCCTTGCGCGCGTCCACCGTGGCGCCGGAAATGAGTTCGTCGTACAACTTGTCGATCACCGGATCGGCCGTGATCTGGTTCTTCTGCGGGCTGACCACATCCTTCATGGCGGCGAACGGACCGACCGACGGGCCGGTTCCCTGCCCGGTGAACCAGAGGTTCCAGGCGTTGCCGTCCTTGCGCCGCGCCATGGCGGTGGCCCAGTCGAACACGTCGACCCGTACCTTGAAACCAACCGCCTTGAGCTGCTCGGCGACGACCTGCGCGGCCTTGTACATGGTCTGGTAGCTCGAGTTCGTGATGATGACGATCTCCTCACCCTTGTAGCCGGCCTCGGCAAGCAATTTGCGCGCGCCAGCTGGGTCTTTCTTGTTGTAGTACTGCGCGCCGGTGGTCACGTAGTAGGGGTTGCCGGGGTATTGCAGTCCGGGTTGCAGCACGTAGGCGCCGTCGGTGGCGATCTCCATGATCTCTTCCATGTCCAGTGCGATCTGCAGCGCGCGCCGGATCTTGTTGTTGTCGGTTGGAGGCTTGGAGTGGTTGACCCATGCGCCGTGCAGCCACCAGTTCTTCAGGTCATACAAAGTCAGGGCCTTGTTGCCGGCCAGGCGCTTGGCCGACTCGATCGGCAGGTCTTCGATGATGTGGAACTGCCCGGCCTCGAGACCGGCGACCCGCGCGCCCGGGTCCTTGACCAGCTTGAAGTCGATCTGGTCGAAGAAGATCTCCTTGCGGCCCGCGAAACCGTCAGTGCCCTTGTAGCGTGAATCAGGCACGTAATCGGCGAAACGCTTGAGCCGGATATGGCTGTCGGCCTGCCATTCGACGAACTGCAGCGGACCGGTACCGATCATGTCGATCTTGCCGCCTTCACGGTCTTTCTGGCTGGCCGGAAGAATCGCCAGCGGCGTCACGAAGCTCGACATTTCATCGAGAAATACGGGTACCTTGCGCGACAGGCGCAGCACCACGGTGTACGCGTCGGGTGTTTCGATTGCACTCACCGGGGCCAGGATGACCTTTTGCAGTGCGACCCGCTGGTAACGCTCGTACGAGGCCTTGACGTCGGCCGAGGTCATTTCCTGACCGTTGTGGAACTTGATGCCGCGGCGCAGCGTGAAGGTGTAACTCAGGCCATCGGGGGCCTCGGTGATCTTGTCGGCGAGGTCGGGCACGATGGCATTGTTTTCGTCGCGCGTGACCAGTGTCTCGAACATGTGCATCGCCACGTTGCGCGTGGAGACCGAGGTCGAGAAATAGGGATCGAGCGTGGGGGGTGGCGCTTCCTGGGCAAACACCAGCATGGGCGCACGCTTTTGCGCCAGGGCATCCGTCGCAAGGGTGACGGCGACCAGGCAGATGGCGCAGGTCAGCGCCCATTGCCGGGCCCAAGGGAAACGGCGAGATGCGTCGCGGTCCGGTGCAGTCGTCATGGTGATTCCTTCCGGGACTGGGCAGCAGGATTTCCGCCTACCCACAGGACGGAATCAGCAGCCAATAGGTTAATGGCGAGTTGAGCTTGCGATTCATCATAGGCACGCAGCATCGGGCCAAGCCGTAAGTTTCGGGGGGTGAAACAACTTGTGCGCCGCGACACGCGCCCGGCGCCGCGCCAAAACAGGGGAACGGGCTCGCCTGACACGGATTCGAGACCGCCTGCGCAGCGCGCGTCCAGCTTCACCCACGTCGGCGCATCGGGATGGCGCTGGCCAGGTGGAGCCACGCACCAACGGTTCAACCCCGACCTCGATCGCTGGACTGAATTCTTCTGCCGCGCGCTGAATGCCACCACATCGTTTCCGCACAGCGGGGATCAGACGAGCCCGTCCCAAATTCGCTCCGCAAGCCCGAACGACAGCGTCATCCCGGCGCTCAGCCCGGTGACCAGCTTCACTCCAGGCAACGGCGTGTTTACAAACCAGGGCAAGCTCGGATGCTTGGTATACACGCCGTGCCACCGCTGCGTAATCGTCCAATCTTCAAGCCGGATTGACTTGCGAAGTTCACGGAGCATGAGCGCGTCGATCTGCTGCTTGTCGAACGGAGTCACGTCGTCGCCGTACTCGTGTGAGTCGCCAAGGATCACTTCGCCGTTCTGGTTTTGTGCCGCCATCACGTGAATGCCATAACGATCCAACTCGGGCGTTTCTTCGGCAATGCGTTGCTTGAGGCGGGTCAGCGACGGGCAACTGGCAAAATTCGCGTTAAACCGCAGCGTCAATCCGCTCGCCAGATGGGGACCGATTCGCCAACTGCCGGGCTGCGTCTGCGTACGCAGCATTTGCAACTTGCATCGCCGCAACCCGGAAGCTGCCAAGGCCGCCGGGAACAGCGTCTCGAAATCACTGCCGCCGGCGATAAGGACCTGATCGGCCGTCACGGTCCGGCCCGCCGAAGTTGTCACGACGCCCGTCTTCACGTCGCAGACCTGCGCGCCGAAATGGAATTGAACGCCCAGCGACGCGCGCAGGAATTCAGGCAGGAACCGGATGGCTTCCCGCGGATCGACCGCCATTTCCGTCGGGCTCCACAAGCCGCCGCGCAAGCAGTCCGGATTGGCCGCCGCAGTTCGGGACAACACTTCGCCGGGCGTCAGCAATTGGCAGTCGTAGCCAAGCGATGGGGCGGCGGCCGCGAACTCCTGCAGCACATTCCATTCGTCGTCGCGATGCGCGAGAAACAGCGACCCGCATTCGCTCAGCCAGAACCCGGCTTGCCGAGCCAGCCGACACCAGTGGCCACGGCTTGCAAGCGCCATGGCATGCATGTCGCCTGGCGGTTGCCCGATCGGCCAGACCATGCCGAAGTTGCGGATCGATGCGCCGACCGCTTGCCGGTCGCGTTCGAAGACAGCGACCGACTTGCCATCGCGCGCCGCCACCCAGGCCTGCGCCAGCCCCATGATCCCGGCACCCACGACCGCAACGTCAAAGTGATTCGACAAATCGACCCTCTCTCACGTAATACCACCGGCCAGTTTCCGGCGCATGATAAGGCAGGCTTCATGGGTACCTGCCGGCGCTCGCGGTCAGCGCGCGCTTGCATCAGCGACCGGTCGGTTATGCCAGATGAGGCGCGAGGTAGGCCGCCGCAACCGACGCATAGGTCGGGTCAGCGAAAGTCCGCGTCTGCACCAGGCAACTATGGGCGATCTTGATGTCGTGCTCGTCGGTCGCACGCAACAGGTCGGCCAACGGCAGGCTGACCTGCAGCTCCGATACCGGCGCGAAGTGCGGGGCGCCAATGGCCAGATAGGCCGTGGCCAGGCCGATGCTTCCGATGGCCGGGGCTTCGTCGCCGGCATACGGTGCACACACGCGCCACGCGTGGCTGGCCGTGACCATGTGCAATGCGAAAAAATCATGCGTGGCGTGGAACACCTGCAGGCTTGCGTCGCAAAGTGCGCGCCAGGCTTCGGACGTGTCGTTTGAGGCCGGGCGCAAGGGCGCATGGTCCACGACCAGCGCATACCGCGTGCCGAATCGCCCCTGTGAATAAGCCGGCTGGCGATGTGCCTGCCAGGACGCCAGGTAGTCGCCGCCGCCCTGCGCCATTGGCGTAGCCCGCGCCAAACGGGCCAGCGCCGGATCGTCGCCGGCGACGGTCAGGTACGCCAGCCCGGCTGCGATTTCCGAGGGAACTTCAAACTCAATGCCGTACCCGAGCCGGATCAGGGGATGGAACGCGTCCCTGACCCAACCGGAGATCAGCCGCGGCAAGAAACGCGCGACGGTCGCGGGCCAGCCCTGAGCCGCGATCTGCGCATCGAAGAACGACAGCAACCCGGCATACGACGCCGCCTTGCCCAGATGGTGCTCCCAGGTGTCGACGCTGAGCACCGAGTCGGCCGCCGCCATCGGAACCAGTTTGACCCGATACGCGGCTGCGAATGGGGCAATATCGTCCATTCCTGCGCCGATGCCGACGAGGGCCAGGCAGGCCATGGGTCCATGGTCGGAGTTGCCGTTGGGCGGGTATCGTGGCGCAAACGCGTCACGATGTTGCCGCAACAGGCGTATCAGAGGTTCGGGCAACATGCTGCGGGACATCTTAACCATCTGCTGTGCCCCTGCGTGGCGCAGGGTTGCGCATGCGACCGAACGCCTGCGCACTGCCTGGCGCAATCGCTGCACCGGGTGTTCGCGCTACATGATTAACGTGACAATGACGGCTTCCCACCGAGACGCTGTGCCCCGCGCCTGGCACCAGATCCGGCGCTGTTTGACGGACCCTACGAGGATATGCCGCATGTTTTGCTCTGATCGACACCCGCCCGCGACGGATCACCCCCTGGCGCGCGTTGGCACGCGCCAACGCACGGTCGCTGAAGCGGTATTGTGATGCGCGTCGCCGTCTTCAGCACGCGCCCTTACGACCGCCAGTTCCTGGAGCGCGCGAACGCCGCCGGCCGTCACCAGTTCGACTTCCATGAGTCCCGCCTGGACGCTGCCAGCGCCGCCTTGGCAAACGGTGCGCTGGCGGTCTGCGTCTTCGTCAATGACCGCCTCGATGCGGCTGTGCTGCAGCGCCTGCATGACGGCGGGGTGCGCCTGCTGGCGCTGCGCTCGGCCGGCTTCAACCACGTTGACCTGGCGGCTGCGGCGGCGCTGGGCATTGCGGTCGGTCGCGTGCCCGAGTATTCGCCGCACGCAGTGGCCGAGCACACGGTGGCGCTTTTGCTGGCGCTCAACCGCCGCCTGCACCGCGCCTACAACCGTGTGCGCGAAGGCAACTTTGCGCTCGAAGGCTTGCTTGGCTTCGACCTGTACGGACGCAGCGTCGGCATCGTCGGCACGGGCAAGATCGGCGAGTGTTTTACGCGCATCATGGCCGGCTTCGGCTGCCGGCTGCTCGGCTTCGACCCCCAGCCGAACCCGGCTTGTCTGGCGCTGGGCATGCGTTATGTCGAGATGCCTGCGCTGCTGGCCGCCAGCGACGTGATCAGCCTGCACTGCCCGCTGACGCCGCAGACGCATCACCTGATCGACGCCGATGCGCTCGCGCGCATGAAGCCCGGCGCGATGCTGCTCAATACCAGTCGCGGAGCGGTGGTCGACACGCGCGCGTTGATTGCGGCGCTCAAGGCCGGCACGCTGGGCAGCCTGGGCCTGGATGTCTACGAGGAGGAGGCCGACCTGTTCTTCCGCGACCTCTCGGACCAGGTCCTGCACGACGATGTGTTCGCACGCCTGCTGACCTTCCCGAACGTGCTGATCACCGGCCACCAGGCCTTTTTCACCGAAGAGGCTCTGACCGCGATCGCGACGACGACGCTGGCCAACATCGACGCTTTCGAGAGCCACGGACAGCCGCTGCACCCGGTGTCTGTCGAACGCCTGGTCTGAAGCGCCCCGCATGTCGGTCTCCGCTACCGCGGCGCTGGCCGCCGCACCGATCGTCGCCATTCTGGCGTTGATGCTGGCGCTGGGTTGGTCAGCGGCGCGCGCCGGGCTCGCCGCTCTGGCGCTGGCGGCACTGCTCGCGGTGCCGATCTTTGACTTTGGCGACGGCGCGACCGGCCTTGCGGCGTCGGCAGCGGGAGTGGCCGCCGAGGGCGGCTTCGTGGCCCTGACGATTTTGTGGATCCTGTGGCCGGCTCTGGCGCTGCATGAACACCAGCAACGCAGCGGCGCGATCGACGTGCTGCGCGCAGGCCTGGGCCGGCTCAGTGGGCAGCGGCCGCTGCAGGCGCTGCTCGTCGGCTGGTTCGTCGCGCTGTTCTTCGAAGGCGCAGCCGGATTCGGCACGCCCGTGGCGCTGACTGCACCTCTGCTTGTCGGCTTGGGATTGCCGCCGCTGCAGGCCGTCGTGCTGGCGCTGCTCGGCCACGCGGTTGGTGTGTCGTTCGGCGCGCTCGGCACGCCGGTGCTGGCGCAGGTCGGGCTCACGGGTATCGACGCCATGGCGATTGCCTGGCGCACCGCAGCACTGCACGGGGCGCTGGGCGGGTTGATGATGGTCTTCTTCGTGCGCACGCTCGCCGCTGCCGGCGCTGCGCCGGGGCTCTGGTGGGCGGCAGCGGCGGCGGCCGGATTCCTGCTGCCGTCCCTGGCGATTGCGGCGACGCTGGGCCCCGAACTGGCGACGCTGGGCGCGGCGCTGCTCGGAGCCGCATTGTTCGCCCTGACGCTGCACTTGCGCCGCAAAGGCGACACCGCGCTGGCCGCGTCGGGCGCAAGCCCATGGCGTGCACTGGCGCCTTATGCGGTTCTGGTCGTGCTGGTGCTGCTCACGCGCGCGCTGGCACCGCTGGCCGACATGCTGACTGCGCTGGAACTGCGCTGGCAACTGCCCGGCGGCTTCACGGGCAATGTGCAGCCGCTGCGCCATCCGGGCACGTTGTTGCTGCTGTCGCTGCTGATCGGCGCGCGGCTGCAGGGCGTGCCTCTGCGCACACTCGGCCCCGCGTTTGCAGCGTCTGCGCGAAGGCTGCTTCCGGTGACGGTGGCGCTGCTGGCGATGCTCGCGCTGTCGCGGCTGATGTTGCATGCCGGCATGATCGCTGCGCTCGAGCAGGCGGCCGTGCTGGGGCTCGGGCGTGCCTGGCCGCTGCTGGCGCCGGCGGTCGGCGCGCTCGGCAGCTTCGTCACGGGTTCGGCGACTGCGTCCAACGTGTTGTTCACGACACTTCAGGCACAGACCGCCCAGGCACTGGGCCTTGCGCCGGTGACGATGGTTGCGGCACAGGGTTTTGGCGCCGCAATCGGCAACATCGTCTGCCCGCACAACGTGGTCGCCGGAGCTGCCACCGTCGGCCTTTCCGGCCGAGAAGGTGAAGTGCTGCGCCGCACGGCCGGCCCCTGTGCGCTGTATCTCGTGGCTGGCGGCGTGCTGGTGGCACTGTTGGCGCGGGTCTGAGGCTGCGAACTCGCTCCGTCAGGCGTTGCGTCGTTCGCCAGGTATCCTGGCTTGCACCTGGTGAGGCCGTCCGTCGTCCAGCAGTGGCACCGATCCATCGGCTTGCATTTCGCCGTCCAGCTGCACGCCGAGCGGGCCGTCGTCGTTGTTGATCTGGATGACCTCGATGTGGTAGGGCGTGTTTCTGAAGCGGTACTCGAGCGTGTAGCCCGGCCAGTCGGCAGGCAGGCAGGGCGACAGCATCAGGCGTACTCCGTCCTTTGAGGCGTCCAGCCGCACGCCAAGCAGGGATTCGACAACCAGCCGGTACATCCAGCCGGCCGAGCCGGTGTACCAGCTCCAGCCGCCGCGCCCGGTGTGTGGTGCCACGCTGTAGACATCGGCCGCCATCACATAAGGCTCGACCTTGTAACGCGCCACGCCCTCGGGCGTCTCGGCATGGCGCACCGGGTTGATCATCGCGAGCAGCGACCAGGCACGCTCACGTTGGCCGAGTCTGGCAAAGGCCATCGCGGCCCAGATGGCACTGTGGGTGTACTGACCGCCGTTTTCGCGCACGCCCGGGACATAACCCGCGATGTAGCCCGGGTTGTTGCCGTGTCGGTCGAAAGGCGGGTCGAGCAACAGCACCACGCGCGACTCGGGGCGCACCAGGCGCGCATGCATCGAATCCATCGCCTGATGCGCCCGTTGTGGTGCGGCGATGCCCGACAACACCGACCAGCTCTGGGCGATCGAGTCGATCTGGCACTCTGCATTGCCCTGCGAGCCAAGCGGGGTTCCGTCGTCGAAGTAGGCGCGGCGGTACCAGGCGCCATCCCAGCCGTGGGCTTCGAGCGCTGCCTGCATTTGTGTGCGCTCGGTCTCGCAGCGCGCGGCGGTCTCGTGGTCCGCATGCCGGCGCGCAAGTTCAGCGAATCGTGCCAGGGCCTCGCACAAAAAGAACCCCAGCCAGACGCTCTCGCCGCGCCCCCCATGGCCGACCAGGTTCATGCCGTCGTTCCAGTCTCCGCTGCCCATCAGCGGCAGGCCATGCGCACCGACCCGCAGGCCGTGCCACAGCGCGCGCCGCGCATGCAGGTACAGGCTGGCCGAGACCGTCGACGGTAACGGCATGTCGTAGTAGGAATCGTCGTGCGGACTGACCGGGCGGCCTTCGAGAAAGGGCACGCTCTGGCCGAGCACACCGGTGTCGCCGGTCGCTTCGACGTAGCGCGCCAGGGCCAGTGGCAGCCACAGGTAGTCGTCGGAGATGCGCGTGCGCACGCCACGGCCCTGTGGTGGGTGCCACCAGTGCTGCACGTCGCCCTCGACAAACTGACGGCTCGCGCACAACAACAACTGCTCTCGCAGCATCTGCGGTTCGCTGTGCACCATTGCCATGGCGTCCTGCAACTGGTCGCGAAACCCGAACGCCCCGCCCGACTGGTAGTAGCCGCTGCGCGCCCACATCCGGCAGGCCATGGTCTGGTACATCAGCCAACCGTTGGCCAATACATCCAATGCGGGGTCGGGCGTATGTACCTGCACGGCGCCCAGCGTATGTTGCCAGTGCTGCTGCACGGCTTTGAGTACCTGCGCTGCGGCCGGCGCGCCACGATAACGCTCGACGAGTTGGTCGGCCTCGTCCAGGCTGCGGCCCATGCCCAGGCGGAACACGATCTCACCGGTCTCGCCGTCCGCCAGCACCATCGGCACATGAATCGCGGCGCAGGGGTCCAATGCGGCACCGTAGCGGCCCGAAAGCCGCGTGCGCGCAAGCGCTGCCGGCTTTTGCATTGAGCCGTTTCGGCCAATGAACTCGGTGCGATCGCAGGTGAAGCTGCTGGCAAGGCGCGACACGTCGTCGGCATCGAAAAAGCCGATCCAGTCGCCATAGTCATTGCTGTAGGGGTTTCGTGCGTAGAGTGCGCCGCTTTCCAGCGCCACACTGGTCTGCACATGGGGCGCCGTCTTGGCACGCAGGTCGCCCAGAACCCATTCCACATATCCGGTGGCGCTCAACTTGCGCGGGCGACCCGATCGGTTGGTCAGACGTACGCGCGAAAACTTGACCGCTGCGTCAAGCGCCACAAATACCTGCAATTCGGCGTCGATGCCGTTGGCCGCGTGCTCATACACGCTGTAGCCGAATCCATGGCGTGTGGTGAAAGCACCGGCCGCGGCGCCCGCGCCAACGCTGGGCAGCGACGTAGGTGACCAGACTTTGCCACTGTCTTCGTCCCGGATGTAGATGGCCTCGCCGCAGGCATCGCTGACCGGATCGTTGTACCAGGGCGTGAGGCGCAGCTCATGCGCGTTCTCGCACCAGGTGTAGGCACTGCCGGCTTCCGAAACAACGCTGCCGAAGCGCGGATTCGCCAGCACGTTGACCCAGGGTGCAGGTGGGCGCGCGCCCGCCGGGGGCGCGACCACATACTCCCGTCCGTCGGCCGAAAACCCTCCGATGCCGTTGTGCAAATCCAGTTCGGGTTCGGTGGCTGCCGGACCCGTTTCGGCGCGTGTCGGATCGGTGCCGAACGCAATACCCGGGGCAGGCACAAACCGCTCGATGACCCGCGCTCGCGGCGGCCGTTGATTCATCTGGTCGGCCAGGCTGCCGCGACCGTCGTTGAACACCGCACGTGCCACCGACTGCAACAAAATACGATCATCTTGTGCGATCTGATCGACCTGACGCACAAAAATTCCGCCGGGTCGGTCGATCACATGGCCTTCGACGCCGGCTGCGATCAGGCCCATGATCTGCTCCTGAAGACGCTGACGGTAGACGTCACGCTCGTCGTTCCAGATCACGAGGTCGACAGCCAGGCCCTTGCGGCGCCACCAGGCATGTGCCTGCACCATCTGACGCAGAAGCTCGGAGTTGCCGGCGCCGCTGATCTTCAGCAACACGATCGGCAGGTCACCCGAGATCGCATAAGACCATAGGTCCGACTGGCCCCGACGGTTGCGCAGCAGCACGGCGGCATCGCCGCGCCAGTCGGCCTGGGCATAGATCACCACGCCGGCCAGGTGCGCATAGAGCTGCGCATCGGCTTCGCTGGCGTTGAGTTGGTGCAACACCACTTGCGCATGGGTCCACGCCAATTCGAATGCGCGGTCGGCCAGGTGACGGTCCTGGTATTTTTCGGCCAGCGCCAGGCATGTATCGCGGCTGTCCCCCGCGCCGATCACGATGTCCACCGTGACGGTCTGGCCCGGTGCGAGCGTGATGACGCAGCGGCTGGCAGCAATCGGGTCCAGCACCGAGCCCTGGCTATTGGACAATGCGCCGGGTGCGCGCAAGGCTTGCGGCGACTGCAGGTCGTTGCCGCGACCCACAAAGCGCGCGCGATCGGTCTCGTGCGAGATCGGGCTCACGCTGGTCGGATGACCTGCCGCATCGCGCAGGCCGTGTACGGCCATCAGCTGGAACATCCACGGGGTGGCCTCTTCGGGCGAGCGCGGGCGGCGCGTGCACAGCACGGCAGCGGGCCAGTCAAGGATTTCGGTTTGCACGAACAGTTTGCTGAAAGCCGGATGCGAGACATCGGCGGCGGCCGGGGCGAGAACCACCTCGGTGTAACTGGTGACCTCGATGGTGCGGGGCAGGGGGCTGTCGTTGGTGATGCTAAGCCGGCGCACTTCGATGTCGTCTTCCGGCGAAACAGCGATCTCGGTATGGGTGTCGATGCCGCCGTCGTGGCGACGAAACTCGGCGCGGCCTTCGGTGAAGATGGCGTGGTACCGCTCGCCACTGCTGCGCGTGGGCTGATGGGTCGTGGACCAGAAATGGCCGCTTGAGATGTCGCGCAAATAGCAGAAACTCCCCCAGGCGTCACAGGTCGCGTCTTCGCGCCAGCGCGTCACGTCCTGATCCTTCCAGCGGCTGTAGCCGCCGCCGGCGTTGGTCAGCATCACGTGGTAGCGGCCGTTGGACAGCAGTTGCACCTCCGGCGCGGGCGTGTCGGCCGTGTTGATGATGCGGATCGGCGATTTGTCGACAGGCACGACGTCGTGCATACCCGCGCGGGCGTCGATGTCGGGTTGCAGGAGGGCGCCGCGCGGTGCACGCTCCTGCAGCAGCAGCAAGGTCGCCTTCAGGCGCGCGTCGGCCTCGAAGTGGCGTTGCATCGGCTGCTCCTGCAGCAGGTGAGCGATCGCGAGCAGGCCCATGCCCTGGTGGTGTGCCATGAAAGAGCGCACCACGGCGCTGGTCTGGCCGCGCGGCAGCCGTGAGACGGTGTAGTCGATCGCCTCGTACATGCCATGGCGACCCGCCGCGCCTGCGTCAACCAACTGCAGCAGGTTGTCGCAGGCCGCCTGCGGCGCCACCATCAGCGCCATCATCGAGGCATAAGGCGCTACGACCAGGTCGTCACCCAGGCCACGCTTCAAACCGAGCCCGGGCACACCGAAGGCACGGTACTGGTAATTCAACTCGGCATCGGTGGCGTTGTAGCCCGACTCCGAAATACCCCATGGCACACCGCGCTGCGCACCGTATTCGATCTGACGTTGCACGGCACCCTGACAGGTCTGGTCGAGCAAGGTGTTCTCGTAGCTGGGCATCAACAGCATCGGCATCAGGTACTCGAACATCGAGCCACTCCACGACAGCAGCACGGGTGCGCCAGCGGCCCGGGTCAGCAGACGGCCGAGTGCAAACCAGCTTTCCTGCCCGACCTGACCCTGCGCAATGGCAATGAAGATGCCCAGACGCGCCTCGGACGCCAGCAGGTCGTAAAAGCCCGTGTCGACACGCCGTTCGTCGACGTTGTAGCCGATGGTCATCAGGTGCCGGGCATCGTCGTAAAGGAAGTCCTGCTCCATTTCGGCCAGCTTGCCTGCACCTGCGGCGAGTTCGTCAATGGCGTTGAGCTGTTGTCGCGCCATTTCAGCGCTGGCCGTGCGCACCTGCGCGTTGCCTGCGTCGCTCGAGAGCGCCGGCGACTGCGCGATCTGGCGCAGGGTTGGCATGCCACCAATGCCCTCATCGCCGTACGCGTCCATCGGCACGAGTGCCAGCAAGTCGGCGCGTGCCTGATGGCACTGCTGCCATAACAGGCGGGCCCAATACAGAGCGTCGTCGCCGCCAATGTCATACGAGTCGGTTTGATTGATTGCCCCTTCAATGGGCAGCCCCGCCGTGTCCATGCAAGCGAGAATCGCCGTGGCGCCGCTGTCCAAAGCGTCCACCATCATGTGCCATTCACGCAGTGTCGCCGGCGCTGCATCGCGATACTGCCGAAGCACACCTTTGAACTGGGCCAGCAAGGCCGGCAAAGCCGCATTGCGGCTTTGCAAGTCGTCGGCGAGCGACTCGCAAAATACACCAAAGCTGTCGTCCACACCATCGCGCCAGCAGCGTGCCAGAACCGGCTCGTCGGCCAGCGCCAGCAGGCCCGAGCGCAAGGTCAGCAGCTGCCCCGCGAGGTTGCCGCTGTCGACGGTCGAGACATAGTGTGGCCGTAATGGCTGCAGCGTTTGTGTGTCATACCAGTTGAAGAAATGGCCACGATACTTCTTGAGGCCTTGCATTGACTGCAATGTAGCCTCCGTGCGCGCAAGCAGTTGACGCGTGCCGAGATAGCCGAAGTCACGCGCGGCCAGACCGGCCAGCAACGCAAAACCGATGTTGGTCGGCGAGGTCCGATGCGCGATGCGCGCGACCGGACGCTCCTGCACGTTGTCGGGTGGCAAGTGGTTGTCCGCTGCGCCGACATGCGTCTCGAAAAATGCCCAGGTGCGGCGCGCCAGGCGGCGCAGAAAAATGGTTTGAGTACCGGTCAGCTCTGCTTTCTTGCGCTGCAGCGGGCGGTCGATCCACCATACGAGCAGCGGCGACAGGAACCACAACACCAGCACGGGCGTGGCGATGGCCAACACCTGCGGGCGCAGCAGCGCCAGTGCGGCGCCGCTGGCGATGGCGAGTGCCGGTCCGACGGCCATGGTGCGCGCGTTACGCAGCAGATCCTGCAGGCTGCCGGGCGCCGTTTCAACCCGTACATCGGCGGAAGGGCGCCATTCGAGCAGCCGGCGCTTGGACAACAGAACGCGCCACAAGGTGCGCATGATGGCCCCCAGGCTGTAAGCCGCCTCGTAGGGCAAACACGCCAGCGTCTGCGAGGTCTGCAGCAGCAGGTCCCGCAGCTGACTGCTGACCGGCGCCGCAGCGTTCACCGTCTCTTCGGAGCGCCAGTGCTGGAAAGGCAGGCGCAACCAGGCCGCCAGATGGGTGCTCAGTGGCACCAGCGCAATCACAGCGAGCACGCGCAGGGTCCACTGCCCGGGTTGCGGCATCAAGCCCCACGCGACCAGCAACATCAGCAACAGCGCAGCGGGTACGAGGCTGCGCCGCAGGTTGTCGAAAATCTTGGCGCGCGACAGCAGGGACAGCGGATTGATCGGTGTTTCCGGCAGCGCGTGCAGTCGCCGACGCAACCAGCCCAGCAACTGCCAATCGCCACGGATCCAGCGGTAGCGGCGCGCCACGTCGGCGCTGTAGCGCATCGGCGCGTCCTCGAGCAGTTGCACCTCGCTGAGCAAGCCGGCGCGTGCATAGCAGCCTTCGAGCAAGTCGTGGCTCAGGATGCGGTTTTCGGGCATGCTGTGGCCCAAGGTGCGTTCGAAGACGTCGACGTCGTAGATGCCCTTGCCGACAAACGAACCTTCGCCGAACAGGTCCTGGTAGACATCGGAGACGGCTCGTGTATAGGGATCGATGCCGGTCTCGCCACCATGCAGTTTTGCGTAGCCGCTGCGGTTGGTGCTGGTCAGACTCAGGGCAACGCGCGGCTGCAGGATGCCGTAGCCCTCGACCACGATGTCGCGCTGCGCGCCGCGCCCAAAATGCGGCCGATTCAGAGGGTGCGCCATGGCCGCAACGAACTGCGCTGCCGCGTCGCGCGGCAACTGCGTGTCGGTGTCCAGCGTGATCACATAACGCACGGCGGACAACACGCGCGTATCGCCGACGATACGTGCAAAGCGTTCGCCTGTGCCTGCGCTCGCTCGCCCGCGCAACAGTGCATTGAGGTCGGCGAGCTTGCCGCGTTTGCGCTCCTGACCCATCCAGATCTGCTCGCGTGCGTTCCAGCGGCGCGGACGATGAAACAGAAAGAAGCCGTCATTTCGATGTGTGTCGGACGACACGTCGTACTTTGCATTGAGTGCGGCAATACGCGTGGCTGCGAGTTCGACCAGGGCCGCATCGCCAGGCAGATGCTCCTGGTCTGCGTCATACAGGTCGGTGAGCAGGCCGAAGTGCAGCCGCGCATCACGATTGGCGAGGAACCGTACTTCCAGCGCGTCGACCAGTTCTTCGACGCCTGCGCTGCTGCCGAGCATCGTCGGCACAACCACCAGCGTGCGTGACT
Source organism: Burkholderiales bacterium (assembly GCA_038326025.1). Lineage (GTDB taxonomy): Bacteria > Pseudomonadota > Gammaproteobacteria > Burkholderiales > Burkholderiaceae_C > CAISIP01. Next base: position 17,607 of record JBBQJP010000017.1, on the reverse strand, counting down.
CGATCGGAATGCCGATGGTGTAGTCCATACGCGGCAAAGGCTGCGGCGTGGCGATCAAGGTTGCGAACCAGTTGACGAACGAGACCACAAGCTGGCTGCCGGCGACCAGCACTACGGCGGCCATCGCGGCCTCACCCCACCATGGCCACTGCAATTGCGCGTGCATCTCGAGCAGTGCACCGGCGCTCAGTGCCAAGCTGCCGAGCACGATGGCACCCGCGTACAGCGGCAAGGCCTTGGCACGCGCGCTGCGTGCCAGCTTCAGCCGCAAAGACTGGCGCATGCTTACAGCCTGCTCCAGCGCGATGCGCCCGGCCCCGATCAGGAAAAATCCCACGTGGGTCCGGCGGGTGCCTTGCCGACGTTCCTGTTCGCCGCCAGCAGCTTCGTTCTGGCCGGGCGCAACTGGCGCGTTGCACAACGCGACCGCTTGACGGGCCACCTCGGTCTCGGAGCACGGTGCCTGTCTTGCGATCGCCTCGACCGCGTGGCGGTAGCTGTCACGGGTGCTGAAATCCATTTGCGCATAGATGCCGCTGGGATCGTCCCGCAGGACATGCTCGACGCTGCTGTGCATCTCGACGAAGTCGCGCCAGTCGATCGCGTCGAGCAGGCGCAGACTGCCAATGCTGTTGCTGACCGATACCTGGCTGGCCGCCTGCTGCTGCCCCTCCATATGCACCAGTTGTTCGATCGTGCGATGGGATTCGGCGAGGCGCTGTTCCATCCAGGTCAACGGCAGCGCGAGCCCCGCACCCCGCCCCTGCAGATGCCGGGCAAACTCGGCCACGAAGGCGCTGGTCAGCGGTAACCTTGAGCGCGCCATGTCGGCTATGACCAGGATCAGTTCGCTGGGCGCTTTTGCCGCGACATCGAGCATGCGCTCGGCCCAGATACCCGCCGTTTGCCGCTCTACGTGGGCAATACCCACGCGGGCGGCGACCCGGCGCAGGTTCTCGATCAGTGCCAGCCGCAGCATGATCGGGCAAGCCCATAACTCGCCCAGGAGCAGCGGCTGAATCGATTGGTAGGCCGCAACGAAGCGGCTCAGCGAGCCGCGTCCGATCTGGCCGTCGCCATGAGCGACGGCTTGCAATGCGAGGGCATAAACGCGTGGCTGACCCGCGGCCATGCCATTGACGGGGTCGAGCGTGAGCCGCGGCAACTCGTGGCTGTAGCCCTTGGGCAAGTGTCGACGCGCGATGCGAATCTCTTCCTCGATGAGGTAGAAGTTGTCGAGCAGCCATTCAGCTGCCGGCGTGAAGCGACGCTCGGCATTGGAAGTTGCAGCTAGCCGTTTGCCCAGATCAATGAGCACCCGCTCGTTGGAAGCCAGTCTGGCGAGCAAATGGTCGGGCAGCGGTACATCGGCCACCACATGCGCCGCGGCCAATCGCTTGCCATACAGGGCCATCTGGTCGGCGCTGAAAAGCTCAGCGCGCAGCGGTTCATCTTCGCTCGTCGCGCTGACCCTGGATGTTCGGGTCCGCAGTCGTGCCCACCAGAGTCGCGCGTATCGGGCCAAGGTGGTGAAAGAACGGGTGCTGAGCATCATCGGGTGGGTCGACCTCCAGTGAAAAGACAAGCTCTTGGCGTCGCTTTTCCGCACCATCCGGCACGCGAAGATCCGTTGCCAGAGGCGAGATCGTCAGGATACTCCGATTGAGAATGGGGACCTGTAGGCGGCGGCCTATTTTTCGTGCGCTGTCGGCCTGCTTGCGGCACGTACCCGGGGTTCACCGACGATGTCCATGTCGTGCGCGATGCCCCAAGCGCCACACGCATGGTGCGCACACAGGAGGCACGTCGTGCCACGCCCTTTGCGCGCGCAGATCCCGCTCTTGTCGCTTGCGCGGCGCAGATGTGTGCGCCAGCGCACAGAAGTTAATGCGCGGAACCACTACAAGCGGGAATGCTGAAATTGTCAAACCGCGTGCACCATCTTCCCGCGGGGTCTGTGCGTGCCGCTCCTGATCCGGCCTTTCGCGCGCCGGTGGTCACGCCGCTGCTTCCGGTCGATTCGCCGACGCCGCGCTGGCGCGAGTCTCTGTGCCTGATCGAGCGCCACATGCCGTTCAAGATACGTAGTCTGCGCGTCGGCGATTCGGTGCAGACGGCCGGTGACGTTTTCGGCTGCCTGCACCTGGTGCACCTGGGCTCTGTCAAGACAAAGGTCGTGGCCGCATGTGGCCTGCAGCAAGTCGTCGGCCTGCACCTCGCGGGCGACTGGGTCGGTTTCGACGGCATTGCCAGCGGCTACTGCACCAGCGACGGCTACGCGATGGACAGCTGCGAGATCTGGACTGTTGACTACGCCGTGTTGCTCAGGGCGGCCGAGGGCGTACCCGAACTGGCGCATTTGTTGCACGCCAACATGGGCAGCCAGCTCGCGCGCCAGCACAAATGGCGCGTCGCGATGGCCACACTGCCTGCTGACGCGCGGCTGGCAGACTTCCTGTGTTCCTGGATCCAGGCACTGGCTCTGCGCGAACTGCGTAGCGACAACATGGCTCTGTACCTGACCCGCGCGGAGATCGGCAACCATCTGGGAATGAGACTGGAGACGGTGAGCCGCTCGTTCAGCCGCCTGGTCGAGCTCGGTCTGATCGTGTTCGACGACAAGCGACGGCGCCATTTTGCGACGCCTGACGTCGACGCAATGGTCGCGTTTGTGGCAAGCAGGTCCCATTCGGGTGCATCGGCGGCGCGTAGATAGGTGCATCGATCCGACACACAGCGGGCCCTGGGGCTGCAACGGACCCCGTGTCGTGTCTTATGTGCGCCAGCGAACAGACGTTCCCGGCGCGTGGCGCAGACACTGGTCACTCCATGGGTCATCCTGACCCCTGCTGCGACCGCCGAGGGCTACGCAGCGCACGGGAGCGAAATAATGAAAGACAACGGTGAAGACGCGCGCCGGATGGCGATCCGCCAGACGCTGTCTCGCAGCGTCGCGGCAGGCGCGGAGGCTCCCGCGCTCGCTGCCGGCTTCTTCAGCCTGTGGCAGCAGACGGCCGGGCAGCTCGAGCCGGTGATTGGCACACGCGGTGTGGACGTCCTGTTCAGTCGCGCGCTTCATCTCACCGCCCGACGCTTTCCGTGGCTGCCAAGCGGCGCCGACGGCAACCACGCCACACCACGGGATGTGCTGCAGACCTGCCTGGCAGGACGCAACGCAGTCGAAGCCGGCGATGCTGGCGAGGCCCTGCTGCTGACCTTCACCGGCTTGTTGGTGGGCATGGTCGGCGAGCCATTGGCCGGGCGCCTGCTGGGTGCCGACTGGACCCCATGCAACACGCATGCACGATCACAAGTACCCGCATAAGTGGAAGTACAAGCACATAGGCAAGCATGAACCAGACTGTCACCATCCGCCGGCTTGCCACAGGTGTTCCCGGGCTCGACGCGATTCTGGGCGGCGGGCTGCCTGAGTTCTCCTTCAACCTGATCTCGGGGCCTCCGGGCTCGGGCAAGACCACGCTGGCGCACCAGATCATGTTCGCGCTCGCCACCCCCGAGCGCCCGGCGCTGTTCCTCACCGTGCTCGGGGAGCCGCCCCTGAAAATGCTGCGCTACCAGCAGCAGTTCAGCTTTTTCGACAACACCCGCATTGGCGGCGCGGTGCGCTTCGTCGACCTCAGCGACGAACTGGCCAACGGTGACTTCGATCAGGTGCTGGCGCGTATCACGCAGGAAGTGGCGCAGGCATCGCCGGCGCTGGTCTTCGTGGACTCGTTCCGCGCGGTCATGCGCGGCGCTGCCAGCTCTGGCGCCCAATCGAGTGACCTGCAACACTTCGTGCAACAACTCGGTGTGCAACTCAGCGCCTGGCAGGCCACCACCTTCCTGATCGGTGAATACCATTCGCAGGCCGACGACCATCCGGTGTTCAGCGTCGCCGACGGCCTGCTGGCACTGCACCAGAACGTGCATCGCAATTCAATGGTGCGACAGGTCCAGGTCCTCAAGATGCGGGGGCAGGCCACCAGCCCCGGCGTGCATACCTTTCGCATCACCGACGCGGGCATCGAAATCTTCCCATCGGCAATCGTGCCCGACGATTCCGGCGCCACGACGGCCAGGAGCACCGCGCCACGCCATGGGCAGCGCATGGCCATGGGGGTACCCCTGCTTGACGACATGCTCGGTGGTGGACTGCCGTCGGGCTTCTCGTTGCTGGTGGCCGGACCGTCGGGCTCGGGCAAGACACTTTTGGCCACCGCCTTCCTGGCCGAAGGTGTGCGGCTCGGCGAGGCGGGCGTCATGGTGGCTTTCGAGCAAACACCCAGCCAGTCCTGGAACCCCACGATCGACGTCATGGTGCGCGCCGGCACAATCGGCCTTATCAACACCCGCTCGCTGGACCTGTCGATCGACGAAATCGTGCACCACCTGATCGGGATGATCCACCGCATGAAGGCCAGGCGCGTGGTGATCGACTCGTTATCGGGTTTTGAACTCGCGGTGGCGCCGACCTTTCGCGAGGACTTCCGCGAATCGCTGTTTCGTATGATCGCGGCCATCTCCAGCCTGGGCGTCACCGTACTGATGACCTCCGAACTCGAAGACCGCTACACCGACCTGCGCTTCAGCCCCTACGGCTCGGCCTTTCTGACCGATGCCATCATCGTTCAGCGCTACATCGAGATCGACAGCGGTCTGCAGCGTGTCATGGCCGTGGTCAAGGTGCGCGACAGCGCGCACAGCAGCGAGATTCGCCAGTTCACCATCGCCGGGGGCCACATCGCCATCGGCGATACGGTGCGGGGGTACCAGGGACTGCTCGGCGGACGTCCCCAGCAGACACCGGATGGGCCTCATGGCGCCGACGCCCTTGTGGTGGAGCCACGGCCATGACCGACGACGGAACGGCGTCCCTGCTGCTGGCTTTGCGCGATGCCAACGAAGCGCTGGTGGTGGCCATGGTGCGGGCGCAGACCATGGCGGAATCGATTGAGGCCGCCGGGGCACAGATGGCGCACATGGCCACGCATGATTTCCTGACCGGCCTGCCCAACCGGGCGCTGCTCATCGACCGGTTGACCCAGGCCATGTTGCACATACAACGCAGCGGCAAACGCGTTGCCCTGATGTACCTGGACCTGGACCATTTCAAGCACATCAACGATTCGCTCGGTCACGACGTGGGTGACGCCCTGCTGCAGGCGGTCGCCACGCGGCTGCGCGACAACGTGCGCCAATCCGATACGGTATGCCGCCAGGGTGGAGACGAGTTTGTCGTTTTGCTGGCCGAGGTCGAAGCCACGCGCGACGCGGCACAGTCGGCCGAAAAACTGATGGCAGCGCTGACCGAGCCGTATGTGGTGGGCGACCATCGCCTGCACCTCACCCTGAGCATGGGCATCAGCATCTACCCTGACGACGCCCCGGGCGTGGAAATGATGACGCGCAATGCCGACACCGCGATGTACCACGCCAAGCGCCAGGGGCGCAACCAGTTCGCCATGTTCACGCCCGAGATGAACGTGCGCGCGATGGCGCGTCAGTCTGTCGCGACGGCGCTACGCGGCGCCATCGACGACGACGGCCTGGTGCTTCACTACCAGCCCAAGGTCAACATCGACAGTGGTGCCATCACGGGCGCGGAAGCGCTGGTACGCCTGCATCGGAAGGGGCAACCACTGATGTACCCGACCGCATTCATCCATGTCGCCGAGGACTGCAGCCTGATTCAGCCGCTCGGACGCTGGGTGATGGAGCAGGCCTGCCGGCAGATTACCCTTTGGCTGCGCGCTGGACTGCCGGTGGGCCAGATTGCGGTCAACGTCTCAGCGGTCGAGTTTCATGGCAAGGACTTCCTGCCCGGTGTGCGCAGCATCCTGCACGACAGTGGGCTGGATCCGGCCTATCTGGAGGTTGAGGTGACAGAAAGTGGCCTGATGCAGGACGACGCACCCACCGTGGCGGTTCTGCACGGGCTCAAGGATCTGGGCGTTCAGATCGCGCTGGACGATTTCGGCACCGGCTATTCGAGCCTGAGTTACCTGCGGCGTTTCCCGATCGACACGCTCAAGATCGACCAGTCCTTCGTGCGCGACATCGGCAGCGCAAGCGGCGCGCCGGTGCTGGTCGATGCCATCATCGCCATGGGCCGCAGCCTGCAATTGCGCGTGGTGGCTGAGGGCATCGAGACGCTCAGCCAACGCGCCTACCTGCAATCGAGTGGCTGCATCGAAGGCCAGGGCTTCTACTTTGGCAGGCCAGTCGATGCGGCTTCATTCGAAGCGCGGCTGAAGGCGCCGGCTGGAATCCCAGCTGGGTAAGAACTGGCAGCGGGCTGCCTGCGCCGGAAACGCCGCTGGTGCGATCAGGTCCTGCCGAAGCTGCTCTTGGTGCTCGCCACGCAGGACGACTTGGCATCGCCCGCAAGCACGTCGCACTTCTCGATTGACACCTTATAGTCGGCCTCCTATTCCGCGCGGTTGGTTCACTGCCCGGTCGATGTGAACCGGCATTGGTGCGGCAACGCACAGACCGGGCTGCCGCAGATGCGCAAACTGCTGCCATGTGCACGATCGGCGGGACTGTCGCCGTCGCCCCCCATCAAGCAACCACACTATCGAAATACACCATGACCACCAGGCGAGACGAATACACAGCCAAGATGAAACACGAACTCGATGCGCTGAACGCCAGGATCGACGGCCTGCAATTCAAGGCCCACGAGGCCAGGGAGGATGCGCGCGAGGCCTACCAGGAAAAGGTGAAGGCGGCACGCCAGCAGTCCGCGCTGGCAACGGCCAAACTGGCCGAAATGCGCGAGGCCAGCACCGATTCGTGGGACCACATGGTTGGCGAAATGGATAAGCTGCGCGACGCATTCAAGCATTCGTTCAACTACTTCAAGTCGCAGATCTGATGGCGGTGGTTTTGTGGCTTGTGGCCCGTCAAGGGCCTTCAGGTCCAGTGCGCGCCAGCGCGCCAGGAGCGACACAATGGACAAACACGAGCGACACAGCCCCAAGGAACACACGCAGCAAGGAAGTACCGGTGCTGCCTCCAGGTCGAGCGTCGACAGCCGGTTGAAAGACCCTGTGTGCGGCATGGCCGTCACGACGGAATCGCACCACCACCTGACGCACGAGGGGCGTTCCTTCTATTTCTGCGGCGCCCAGTGCAAGTCAAAATTTGCGGCCAAGCCCGAGAAGTACACGGACAAAGAAGATTCTGCAGCCCCGCCGCCCACGGCTGCTGCGCCGGGTACGATCTACACCTGTCCGATGCATCCGGAGATCCGCCAGGACCACCCGGGCAATTGTCCCAAGTGCGGCATGACGCTTGAACCGGAGATGCCGGCGCTGGACGATGACGAGAACCCCGAACTCGCCGACTTCAAGCGCCGTTTCTGGTGGACCTTGCCGTTCACCGTGGTGGTGGTCACGCTGGCCATGGCGGGCCATGGGACTGGCTGGTTCGACGGCCTGTTCGCCAGCGTGGGCCAGAACTGGGTCGAGTTCGGACTCACCCTGCCGGTCGCGTTATGGGCCGGCTGGCCGTTTTACCAGCGCGCGGTGCAGTCGGTGATCAATCACAGTCCCAACATGTGGACGCTGATCGGCCTGGGGACCAGCGTGGCCTTCGTCTACAGCGTCGTGGCCACCGTGGCACCGCAGGTCTTCCCGGCCACCTTTGTCATCGACGGGCATGTGTCGGTCTATTTTGAGGCCGCCGCCGCGATCATCTCGCTGACCCTGTTCGGCCAGATCCTGGAGTTGAAGGCGCGCTCGCAAACTTCGGCAGCGATCAAGTCGCTGCTCGGACTGTCGCCCAAGACCGCACGGCGCATGAATGACGACGGCAGCGAGGAGGACGTGCCACTGTCCAACGTCCACGAAGGCGACCAGTTGCGCGTGCGCCCCGGCGAAAAGGTGCCGGTCGACGGCATCGTGGTCGAGGGCAGCAGCGCACTCGACGAATCCATGCTCACCGGCGAACCGATGCCCGTGACCAAGCGTGCCGGCGACAAGGTGATAGGTGCGACCATGAACACCAGCGGTGCGCTGGTGATTCGCGCGGAACATGTCGGCTCGGCCACCATGCTCTCGCAGATCGTGCAGATGGTGGCGCAGGCCCAGCGCTCGCGCGCACCGATGCAGCGTATGGCCGACGTGGTTGCGGGTTACTTCGTCGTCACCGTGGTATCTGTGGCCTTGCTGACCTTCTTCGCCTGGGGATTCTTCGGACCACAGCCGAGTTGGGTCTTCGGTCTCATCAACGCGGTGTCGGTGCTGATCATCGCCTGTCCCTGCGCCCTGGGCCTGGCCACGCCGATGTCGATCATGGTCGCCACCGGCAAGGGGGCAACGAATGGCGTGCTGTTCCGCGACGCCGCTGCGATCGAGAACCTGTGCAAGGTCGACACCCTGATCGTCGACAAGACCGGCACGCTGACCGAGGGCCGCCCGACATTCGAACGTGCCGTGCCGATGAACGGCTTTGACGATCAGGAGGTGCTTCGCCTGGCCGCCAGTCTGGATCAGGGCAGCGAACATCCTCTGGCTGCGGCCATCGTGGCGGCGGCCAAGGATCAAGGCATGGAACTGTCCAAGCCGGACGACTTCGACTCGGAATCCGGCATCGGCGTACGCGGCAAGGTCGATGGCCAATCGCTGGCATTGGGCAATACGGCGCTGATGGACCAGCTTGGCGTGCCGGTCGACGCGCTGACCGCCCGGGCAGAGGAGCTTCGCGGTGACGGCGCCAGCGTGATGTATCTCGCTGTCGACGGGAAGTTGGCCGGATTGCTCGCCGTGTCGGATCCCGTCAAGGCCACCACAGCCGAGGCACTCAAGACGCTGCGAGACGCCGGCTTGCGCGTGGTGATGGCCACAGGAGACGGGCTGACGACCGCCAGGGCCGTAGGCAAGCGTCTGGGCATTGACGAGGTACACGGCGAGGTGACGCCGCAGGACAAGCTTGATCTGGTCGAGAAGCTGCAGGCCGAAGGGCGCATCGTCGCGATGGCCGGCGACGGTATCAACGACGCACCGGCACTGGCCAAAGCCGATGTGGGCATCGCCATGGGCACAGGCACCGACGTGGCGATGAGCAGCGCCCAGCTCACGTTGATCAAGGGCGATCTGCGCGGCATCGCGACCGCGCGGGCGTTGTCGGTCGCAACCGTGGCCAACATGAAGCAGAACCTGGCCTTCGCCTTCGTCTACAACGCGATTGGCGTGCCGCTGGCCGCCGGCGTGTTGTACGGACTCACCGGCTGGCTGCTGTCGCCGATGATCGCGGCGCTGGCGATGAGCCTGAGCTCGGCCTCGGTGATCACCAACGCCCTGCGTCTGCGCGGGCGGGACCTGCAGGCAAACTGACCGCACGCACCGTCGATGGATATCCTTGCATACAGTCTATGGGCCGGCGTCGGGGTCGCCTTGCCGGGTCGACGTCTGGCGATACCACGACGTCGCATGGAACGCGCCGAGGTTCATGGCGCTGAACGACGCCGCCCTGGGCGCAACCGGTTTGGCGTTGATCGTGAGCACCCGGTTGCGACACAAGGCGTCTTGCGCAGCAGCGCATGACCACACCCCGTAAGACCTTCCTGTGTGTTTCAAAAGGGCCTGCCGTGTGGTGTACCGAACGGACGCGCCGGTCCCCAGCAGCTAACGTAAGTCCACTATGTCATCAAAGGAGCCATCATGATCATCGACTCGGTACCTGTGCCCAAGAACGGGCGGATTACAGGCACGCTGCACACGCGTGGATACGTTCACCCCATCCTCATGCGGGATGAAAGCCTGGCAAGGGAAAAGGTCGAAGACAGCGAAGGCGCAGACCTGCACAGGGACGGCGGACCGGAGGATCACAAGGACGTGCGCTGACCGATGTCGGCATCGCGCGCGTGGATGTGAAAGCCGGTGACGGTGTTGCAGCTGCGAAGGTGCGGATCAATGTGTTTAGGCAGTTCACCGCGCGGCAATGGCCTGGTCGACGATCGCCTGCGCCTGCTTCAGGATCACTTGCAAGTGATCGTTGCCGATGAAACTCTCGGCGTAGATCTTGTAGATGTCCTCGGTGCCCGACGGCCGGGCGGCGAACCAGCCGTTGTCGGTGACGACCTTGATGCCGCCGATCGCAGCGCCATTGCCCGGTGCATGGTCGAGCACGGCGGTGATTTTCTCGCCGGCCAGTTCGCGTGCGCTGATGCGTGCCGGCGTCAGCGCCGCGAGCTGCGCCTTTTGCGCCACCGTCGCCGGTGCTTCGACGCGGTTGGCGACCGGCTCGCCGAGCTGTTGCACCAGTTCCGCATAGACCCCGGCGGGGTCGCGAGCACAACGCGCCGTGATCTCGGCGCCCAGCAGCGCCGGCACGAGGCCGTCCTTGTCGGTGGTCCAGACTTTGCCATCGCGGCGCAGGAAGGTGGCGCCCGCACTCTCCTCCCCGCCAAATCCGAGCGAGCCGTCCAGCAGTCCGGCCGAAAACCATTTGAAGCCGACCGGCACTTCGCACAGCGTGCGGCCCAGCCTCGCGGCGACGCGGTCGATCAGGCTGGTGCTGACCACCGTCTTGCCAATTGCGGCATGCGCGCTCCACGACGACCGGTGCCGGAACAGATAGTCAATCGCGACCGACAGGTAATGGTTCGGCGGCATCAGCCCGACCGAGGGCGTGACGATACCGTGGCGGTCGTGGTCGGTGTCGCAGGCGAACGCGATGTCGAAGCGGTCCTTCATGGACTGCAGCCGCTGCATCGCATACCGCGACGACGGATCCATGCGGATCTGACCGTCCCAGTCGAGCGTCATGAAGCTGAAGGTCGGATCGACCACGTCGCTGACCACGGTGAGGTCGATGCGGTGTTGTTCGGCGATCCGCGCCCAGTAGTGCACGCCGGCACCGCCGAGTGGATCGACACCGATGCGCACCTTCGCAGCGCGGATCACGTCGAAGTCGATCACGCTGCCCAGGTCGGCAACGTAGGCGCCCAGGAAGTCGTGCCGATGCGTCGTCTTGGCACGCAGCGCCTGCGCGTACGGAATACGCCGGACACCGACCAGTGCAGCTTCGAGATAACGGTTCGCGGCGGCCTCGATGCCGGCGGTGATATCGCTGGCCGCCGGGCCGCCGTTGGGTGGGTTGTACTTGAAGCCGCCATTGTCCGGCGGGTTGTGCGAGGGTGTGATGACGATGCCATCGGCCAGCCCCGCGTTTCGCCCCTGGTTGTGGTTCAGGATGGCGTGCGAGATGGCCGGTGTCGGTGTGTATTCGTCATTTGTCGCCAGCATCACATCGACGCCGTTGGCGGCCAACACTTCGAGCGCACTCGCGCAGGCCGGCTGCGACAGTGCGTGGGTGTCGATACCCAGGAACAGCGGCCCGGTGATGTGCTGGCTCTGCCGGTAGTCGCAGATGGCCTGCGTGATCGCCAGCACATGCCATTCGTTGAACGAGCCGTCGAACGATGCGCCGCGATGGCCCGAGGTACCGAACGCCACACGCTGCGTGGGCACCGACGGATCGGGAATACCGGTGTAGTACGCTGTGGCGAGCCGGGGCACGTCCACCAGTAGCGAACGCGGCGCCGGCTTGCCGGCCAGAGGGTGGATCAGGGTCGGCATGGCCGGTCCGCCAATTCCGGCTACACGGCCGTCAGGTCGGGCAGCAGCCTGTCGTACTCCGTCTTCACCACGGCGTAACATTCGCAGGAGCGCTGCTCCAGGCCGGGGCGGTCGAGTACCGTAATATGGCCACGCGCGTACTGGATCAGCCCGGCCCCCTGCAGTTTCAGGGCGGCTTCGGTGACCCCCTCGCGGCGCACACCCAGCATGTTGGCTATCAGTTCCTGCGACATCACCAGTTCGTTGCCTTGCAGGCGATCCATGCTCAGCAACAGCCAGCGGCACAACTGCTGGTCCAGGGAATGGTGGCGGTTGCAGACCGCTGTCTGCGCCATCTGTGTGATGAGTGCCTGCGTGTACCGCAGCAACAGGTGCATCACCGGCCCGTTGCGGTTGAAGGCCTCCTTGATGCCTTGCGAGCCAAGCATGTAGCCGCGGCCGGCGCTTTGCACCACCGCGCGGCTGGGCGTGCTCTCGCCCCCCATGAACAGTGAGATCCCCACGACACCTTCGTTACCCACGACGGCAATTTCCGCGGAGCTGCCGTTGTCGAGCACGAACAACAAGGAGACGATTGCGTTCGTCGGAAAATAAACGTGATTGAACGTCTGGCCGGATTCGTAGAGAACCAGGCCCAGGGGCAGGTCAACGGGCGCGAGCAGCGGCAGCCAGCGCTGCAGTTCCGCATCCGGCAGTGCTGCCAGCAGCTGGTTATCTCGCGCTTGAACAGCAGTGACCATGCAAAATCCTCCATGAGACTTTGGGGCGTGGCAGTCGCCGGCTGCAAAAAATGCGGTCGACGATGAATACTCGCTGGAAATTCCAGCAGCACGCGGCATGCGAAGGAAAGTGCTTTGTGCGCTGACGAACATAGCAGTGAAATGGAGGATTCGCAAGTTTTGGTCGATTGACCCGCGTACCGAAGGGTATGGTCTCCAAAGCGCCTTTGGTGGGTCCGTACACGCCGTCCAAGGTCCGGATGCGGCCGGGAACCAGGCCCACCACAATGCCGTATTTTGCTTCGACCAAGGTCATGATCTGGTGCAACTGATGCGTCTGGCCCATCGGGTTCGTTACATGCCCTTACCGGAAAACACAGGGGTGCAGCTGGTAATTCACAGGGCATTTGCTGCGCTACAAATAATGGGCCGCACTGTAGTTTGCGCCGGATTGGCCGATAGAACTGGTATCACCTTCCCGCGGCCCATCGCAAACCAAGTGAGAAGGTGGGGCACCATTCAGGAGCAGCAGATGTCGAAAGCGATCCTTGCGACCATTGCGATCCTCGCGAGCCTGGCGCTCTTGTCGCCGGGGTTGTCCTGTGCGCAGGGCATTCCGAGCGTCACGCAGTGGATCACCCTGTTTCAGGAAGTCCACCAGCACCCACTTTTCAGGGACCTGAATGTCAGCTACGCCAAGTTACCGGTTGAAAACGCAGGTTTTTCACCCGTGGGCGTCATCCCGAGGGAAGGGCAGGACTGTGTTGTCGCCATTTCGGAGGGTGACAATTCAAAGTTGGACCGGATGATGGCACTGACGTCTTCGCCCGAGACAGCGCGGGTATTCCTGCTGACCATTGCTGCCCACGAATTTGGGCATTGCTTTCGAATTCGCAGCAGAAATCTGTCGCTGCAGTTGTGGGAGCGTGTACTCGCCACAACGCCAGGCTCTGCAGAGCGCAAAGCCATGGAAAAGATCGTATCCATCGAAGAGGCCTACGCCGACGCGTATGCGTTTGCCTATATTCGAGACGCCCATCCGCAGATGTATGCGGCGGTGTTCAAGGCGATGCACAGTCTTCGGCATGAACCGTCGTTTGCGACTCCGTTCTACGAGGTCGAGCCTCTGTACCGGCAACTCGACAGCCGCGGTCTGGATGTCAGCCTTTCACTGCAGATGCAGGTGGAGACTGTCATGAAGGCGTCCAGGTTTCAGGTTCCATGAAGTTGCTGGCGCGCAATTCGATGGGGAAGGCGCACACGCGCAAAGTCCAGCGATTGGAAGCTAGCGCCACCCGCGGAGCGGCGCAGCGCCCTTGTTCAAGGTTTTTTTAGTGGAGCGCTTCGATCGGCTTGTTCTGCGCCGTTTGGCTTGCATCGCTGGAGGGTTTCGGGTTGCCCGGCGGCGTCGGCGCGCCGGTCGCAGCCGCGTCGATCTGCCGCGCCGAGAAAATACCCCAGATCAGCCCAGCGACTGTGAGCAGCGGCGCGCCGACGCCGGTGAGCGCGCCGATAGCGCGCGCGGCAACCGTGCTGCTGACCAGGGCGTTGGCCTGCTGCAGCACCGTGCGCGTCGATGGGGCGAGCGGCACTTCATCGAGCATCTTGCCGAGTACGCCTTTGTAGACGATATCGGGCAGGGCGTGCGCCGCGTCGGGCGGTTTTGCCGGAGCGATCGACTCATTCTGTTCGTAGAGAGCAACCTGGCGCAGCGCCAGCGGCATGTCGGCAGCCGCATCGACTTCGGCTGCGATATCGTCGCGCGTGAACGTCGATGGCAACCTGTCAATCGTCGACGGCAAGTCCGCCGCCGCTTCGGCTGTGGTGATCTGTGTGCCGGCTTCCTGCATCGGCTCTTCCCATTGCCACGGTTGGGGTTGATCGATTCTGCCGGCCAGTAGCGCTGTTTGGCGGCCAAAAGACGATTCGAGCGCCGAGAGGTCGAGCTTTTGTCCGACGTAGATGCGGTCGGGGTTAAGGATATTGTTCGCCTGCGCGAGTTCTCTCACGCCTTGCATCGATGCGTTGGCATTTGCTTGCACGCCGATCGCCCCGAGGCGCGCGCGCACGATGGCGTAGAGCGTTTCGCCCGCACGGACAGTATGTGCGGCCTCGTTGGCAGGCGGGGGGCTGTCCTGCCCGCGCGATGGATACTTGGTCGCGACGTCGCGCGCGAGCGGCGCGTAGCTGTCGCTGCGTACACGTGCGTAGGCGACCTGGAAACTGCCATTACCACCGCGCGGCGCGTTCGATGCCTTCGGGCCGGTTGGCTGATCGGGCGCAATCGTGTTGATCTTCATCGGGAGGCCGGCGTGCCGCCGACATCGTCAACAATGGGTCGAGTGGCTATCACAATGGAAAAGAGCGAGTGCATCCGACCAGTGTCTGGACCTGTACAGAGCATCACCTGCGGGTTTTCGAGCGCGGAGCGCGCGATTGCGAAGAGTGCTTGGCTTCAGGTAACAGGCCATCAAAAAGCTCAGATATGACACGAAGATTTTCGTGAGCGGCTGTCTCGCCCAGTTCTTCAGCGAGGACCGACATCACGTCACTGCGGGCATACCAAAGTGTCTGAATATCGGTTGCATAGAAGATCCGACGAACGAGCATGTGATGACGCTCGCTCACCTTTTCGATGGTCATCGCGTTGAGCATGACGCTGCGAATGTTTTCCTGTCGCGACTCCACTGACCGCCCTTGCGGGGGAATGGCGTGGCCAAGAACGCTATAGATCGAGGTCAAGGTAGGCTTGAGCCAGCGCATAGGTTTGTCTGTTCCCTGTGACATAGGACACCGGCGCTCGCCATGTCCGGTGTCCTGCAGGCTGACGCCGGCATTGGATTCTGGTGCGCGAGGGGCTCAACTGGGTCCCGCTCGTGCGTGGCGCGCTGGGCAAGTTCTCAAACCTGATGCTAGTACCTGGCGGTAAACGGGATACGCAGATGAAGGCATTGAAGACCTGCCAGTTCTGATGGTGAAAAACCGGACTCCCGTGCAATCGCCCTGTTTGCGCGATTCCCGCCGAGCGAATGGATTGTGACTTTTGTCCTATGCTTGGCTCTATACGCTCGCACCCGTTTTGACGGCTGTCATTGCGCCCGCCGTCGCGGTCAACCTGCGTCGCAGGGGCACGGACTGGGCTGCTGCTGTCGCTCGAAAGTTCCTTGTCTGCGTGCCTCACCCCACATCCCCCGGAAGAAAGCGATATGCCCCACGACCACGCCCATATCGACCCTGCTTCCGGCGACAAGCGCGTCGCCGTGGCCATCTGGGCGAACGGGATACTCACCATCGCCCAGATCGTTGGTGGCGTCTTTGCAGGCAGTCTCGCCCTGATCGCGGACGCATTGCACAACTTCTCCGACATGGCGTCGCTGGTCATCGCCTTTGCCGCGCGCAAGATCGCCCGGCGCCCCGCTGACGCCCGCATGACCTTCGGCTACGGCCGGATTGAGATTGTGGCGGCGCTGATCAACTACACCACTCTCATCATCATTGGCGTCTACCTGATCTACGAAGGCGGGATGAGACTGATCGACCCGCCCGAAGTCCTGGGCTGGTGGGTCGTCATCCTGGGCGGCGTGGCTCTCGTCGTCGACGCACTGACGGCGGTACTCACCTATTCGATGCAAAAGGGCAGCGTGAACATCCGCGCACTGTTCCTGCACAACCTCAGCGATGCGCTCGCATCGGTCGCCGTCATCATCGGCGGCACGTTGATCATCCTCTACGATATCCGCTGGGTCGATCCTGCGATCACGATCCTGATCGCGCTCTACATCCTGTATCTCGCGACGACCGAGATTGGCGGCCCGATCCGCACGCTGATGCTGGGCAGTCCGCCCGACCTCGACTGTCTCGACGTTATCGACACGATGCGCGGCATCGACGGTGTGGCGGACGTCCATCACGTTCATCTGTGGCAGTTGCACGAGCATGAGGCGGCGCTTGACTGCCATGTCGTACTGACGGACGGGGCCTGGGTGGATATCGAAGCGATCAAGTCGACTATCAAGGGTACGCTGGCCGAGCGTTTCGGCGTCACCCATTCGAGCCTGGAGTTCGAACACACCGATCGCGCACATGAGGGCGCGGATCTCTACGGGCACGGTTCGTCAGAAAAGCGGGACGAGCATGCGCATTCAAACGCCGGCTGCGCCTGACCATGCGCTGGGCAGGCCAGGATCAATCCGCTTTGCTGCGGGCCGGTTCGCGAACCTCAGCCGCGATGGTCTCGTTTGGCTTGCGCCATACGCACCTGGGTGCCGGTGTGGCCCTGAATGCGTTTCACGCCCGATTGATCCAGACGCGATGCGACGACGGCCGCGCGCACATTGGGTGGAGTGGCACCCACGCCACCGATCGATGCCGTAAACGACGCTGGCGCTTTGCGGCTGCGTGTCGGTTGTGCGGCCAGCGCAGACTTTTCGGCGCCGCGCTTTTTTTCCAGAACCTCACGCAGCGTCACGGCTGCCGGCACCAACTCGCGTTTCGTTGGCCGCTTTGTTGCAGCCGTCTTCCGGGTTGCGGTCGACCCAAGCTTCGCCGTGCTTGTCGACCGCGCAGCTGTCTTTTTTCCGGCAGCTTCCAGTTGTTCGGCATGTGCTTCGAAACGCGCGAGCGTTTCGTCAAAGGCTTTTGCCTTTTTCGCTGTGCGCTCATTGGCATCGCCGCTGGTGCCTGCTTTGCTGGCCGTGCGAGCGCGGGTCGCCACCTTCTGACGCTGCAGCAGGTCGCGGTACTTGTTGCGCAGCTTACGGGTTCTGTCGATGCGGCGCTGCACGTCGGCAGCAGTCAGTGCCTTGAGATCGGCACCGAGGCTGGACTCGAACAGATCGATCTCGTTCTTGGCGAGAAAGGCACGCACGTGGTTGCGGTTGAAAGGCATTGGTTTCTCCCCGGCGTCATGAAGACTTCAGCATACACCGCAATGGCGCAAGGGCGAGATGGCCGGATTGTGCGCCAGCGCACAGACCGATGGGCGAATAAGGCGCAGCATATTTCCGGTACGACCGAATCGGTGGATGCAAAAGGGGCGCAGCCGAGTGTTCATCCATCAAGCAAGTCCGTGGTCGTGACAGTCAGTCGCGACTGCCACGCGCACTTGTCTGCCGGCTTCGCCTTTCCAAGGCTTCTCGCTTGTTACCCATGAGACGTGAGTAATAGTCCGGCCGATACCGTAGTTGACAGCTGGTCGGGCGTGAGTCAGATGTCCATGACGTGCCGCAGCATGGCGAAGGGCACGCGCCAACCTGCACCGCCTTCGCAATCGACAGTAGCGGTGCGCTGGTTGATGCGGG